>NZ_JBIWES010000022.1:0-50102 GCF_044762665.1 Peribacillus sp. NPDC096622
TTTAGCTGGCCAGCTCAGGACACATTCATCTTATCAAGAGGTCTTTTTTCGTTCAAACCTCATTTTCAGTTATTACAGGAATGCTGCCCCGTTAGTGCCATTAGAACCAAACCGCTGATACAATACCCATGGGTTTGGTTTTTTTAGCTACTTCCTGAAATTGTTAACTAGTTTTGTATGGAGTATAAAATAAAATATTGATAGTTAAGAATTCATTTATGGATTTATGTGGTAAAATACAACAAATAAAGAAAGGGTATTGTGCATTTTCATTTGTTGAAATTGGACATCCCTTATAAAAAGGAGAAATTAGATGTCTAAAAAAATATTAATTACTTTTTTATTAATGTTATTGATACTATCAGCTTGTGGCTCCAAAACACAAAATTCTACTACTGAGAGTGTTAATTCACAAGCTGAAACAGTTAAGAACGACGATAAAATATTTTTGAGTAAACATATTGATGATACAGGTGTTAAGGCGGCAATTAAACTAGGACATGGCCAAGTTCTTGATCAAACATTTTATGATAAAAAACATGACATAACAGTGCATTTTAACAGGGTGTTGACGGATGAAAAGGAAACAAAACTGTTACTGACCTATCAAAGTGAAAAAACAAATTTAAAAAAACATTATATCGACCTTTTTGAGGGTGTAAGTTCAATCTACTTGATTGTTGGAGATGAACGAAAGAAGTTAGACAATGTGGGATGGGGAAGTAATTATTACGATAGTAATGAAAACAAGATGGCTGAAGCCTTATCCTTTGAATCAATCAAAAAATATGAAGGCCAAGACATTCGTTTAGAAATCGAAAATTTGACAATTTGGAATGACAGTGGGAGGGACAGTGTACAAACGACATGGCCACTCGATTTTAAACTCGATCAATCTGCCGTCTCAAAAAGAGAAACTGTAGAAATAAATAGAGAATTCACGTTTGAAAACGAAACATACAAGATTAAGCAGATAGAGTTTTCAGCATTTGAAACAAGAGTAGTTGTTACTGGATCTGACACAAAACTCCTAAAAGATGAAAGTGGAATGCAATACAGAGTAATGAGCAAATTAGAAGATAAATTTCTTAATGCAAGGAAAGTTGATAAAGAATACGGTTATATCGTTGATGATAAAAAATCTGGTGTATTCTTGAAATCTGCTGGTGAAAAAGTTGATCCAGTTTTTAGTAAGGGTGAAGTAGAAGGCGCAAAGGACGAATATATTATGATTTTTGCTCCGGTTAAGGATCGCCAAGATAGTATTCTTGAAGTTGGTGATGATATTAAAATACCATTAACTAAATAGACACTAAGAAAGGGTCTTCGATTTGAAGATCCTTTTTTCAATGCTTATGTTAACTATTCTCTTACATGTAAGTTTACTGTACACCAATTAGTACAGTTAGTAGACGCTTAAAATCACCCTTTAAATAATTTTAAAGTTAAAAAACACGATTAGCTATTTGCTAGTCATCTCTTTCACTTTAGCGTAAATAGTGGAACGTGGAACGCCAGTCATTTTAGCTATATCACTAACGCTTAAACCGTTAGATTCTCTTTTATCATACAGATTTAACGCCTTCTTAACGTCCTTCTCGTCCTTCCCTTTACGTCCCATATGATTACCCTGTGCCTTAGCCCTTTTACCTCCCTCAATGGTTCCATCTTTAATTAGATCACGTTCAAACTCAGCAATAGCCCCAGCATAGTAAACATTAGCTTTCCTGATGGTGCACTAAAATCAATCTGTTCTTTGATGAATACTAAAGCTATTCCACGTTCTTCTAAATCCAAAGCAATCTTTTGTAAATCAAATGTACTCCTAGCTAGTCTGTCTATTTTGTAAACAACCAGCTTGTCACCTTCCCTTAAATAGTCCAACGCCTTAATCAGTTCCTCACGATCACTTTTAGCAGTTTTAAAGGATAGAAAAAAGCTAAGTGTTAACTTTCGTTTAGGTTGATACTTAGCTTATAACACATGCTATCAAATTGAATTCTTTTATTTGAGTATTTCTGTGACCCTTCTTCAATTAAAGCGCTTTTACTTACTCCTATATATTTTAATTTCATTCTGAGTTTTTAAGAATTATTTTACGCAAACCCAGCAACTATAATTATTCGTTGCTAGGCTAGAGTTTATTTAATTCAATAACAAGACTGTCTCGTGCTGCTTAATTAAACAATGAAGACTTTGACAAGGAATCATATCAAAATCCATCCATTCATTATTATTATTTGGTACATACATTGATAATTATTGGAGAAAATACCTATAAATAAATATAGGAGCTTAAATTTAATGAAGTTCATTAAACATTTATTAAAATATAACAAGGTAAATAATGACTATCTTCCTTCAAAGCAAATACCTCAACCCTCTAAAGAAGTTTTCTCTAAAGTTAATGAAAATATCTCCACAATAAAACAAATCTTTTCTAACACAGAAGATTTAGTTGTAAAGGAATTAAAAACGGAAACAGTACGAGGTGTACTTATTTATCTCGAAACTATGGTAGATAAGGAAAAAATACAAAGAGACGCTTTGAAACCTTGTTTAGAATCGAATTCAGAAACAATTCAAAAGGTGCTTAGTACTAATTTTCAGGCTACAACAGTTTTCAATCAGGTCGAGGATGCACTTTTAAAAGGCTCTTGTGTTTTGAGTTTAGATGGTTATGAAAAGCTTTATCTGGTTGATGTCTCTATGTCTAAGGACCGTTCTGTTACAGAACCAGAAAACGAAAAGATTGTTCAGGGTGCTCATGATGGATTTATTGAAAACCTTTTAACGAACCTTCATTTACTTAGAAAAACAATGAAAAGTCCTAATCTACGCATGAAATATTTCCCAGTTGGAATACAAGTTAAATCAAAAATAGCACTTGTGTATTTAAATAATCTTGCAAATGAAGAAGTAATCTTTGAATTTGAACGCAGATTAAATTCCATTTCGATGGATAACGTTTTAAATATTGGATTCTTGGAGGAATTAATAGAAGATTCTACAATATCACCTTTTCCTCAATTATTAAATACAGAAAGAGTAGATCGTGTAATTGGACATTTAAATGAAGGCAGAGTTGCTGTCTTCATGGATGGAAACCCAACTGCTTTACTTTTGCCGGTTACATTTTTTGCTTTTTATCAATCACCTGACGATTATAATTCTCGATGGATGATTGGTACGTTTATCCGTTCAATTCGACATGCAAGTTTTTTGATCTCGATTCTATTGCCAGCTTTTTATATTGCTGTTATTGCATTTCACTTTGAAGTGCTGCCTGACGAACTTGTAAACCCTGTCGGAAGTTCAATTAATAAAATTCCTTTTCCCCCATTAATCGAAGCATTACTTATGGAATTAACCATTGAGTTGATTCGCGAAGCTGGAATACGTCTTCCCTCAAGAATTGGCCAAACAATTGGGATAGTTGGAGGCCTTGTTATTGGGGACGCCATCGTTCAAGCAGGGCTTATCTCGACTACAATGATTGTCGTTGTTGCCTTAACTGCTATTTCTTCTTTTTGTGTTCCATCACATGGAATGAGCGACGCAGTTCGATTGTTACGTTATCCGTTCATGTTTCTGGCTGCCTCATTTGGATTCGTTGGAATAGTCTTTGGTTTTATTGTGCTTTTAGCTCATTTATGCAAGTTAGAGTCATTTGGTACACCCTACTTTGCTCCACTTGCTCCACTTAGAATAAAAGACATCAAGGATACTTTTTTGCGTTTGCCAATTTGGAAATTGAATACAAGACCTTTAGATTCACATCCTAAACATATTAAACAACAAAATTTTTCAAGGGGATGGAAATCCAATGATAACAAAAGAAAGTAGTATTTCAAAAACACAGCTTTTTTTTATGATCATTCAATCTCAAATCGGAGTTGGAATTTTATCATTACCTCATGATGTCTCGTTAATTTCTAAGAATGATGGGTGGATATCTATTTTAATTGCAGGACTAATCATACAAGTCATTATTTTGGTATTATGGGGGCTTTGCAGAAGATTTCCATCTTTAACAATTTATGAAATCATTCCTCATATACTAGGGAAAAGGCTAGGAAAGGCCGTCATTTTATGTTACATCCTGTACTTTGTTTTTACAGGCAGTTTAGTTTTATCCCGTTTTAGTCAAATCATCGATATATGGATCTTACAAAGGACGCCAAACTGGATATTAATTTTATTAATGTTAGGAGTTTGCGTATATCTTGTTAAAGATAATTTACGAAGCATGGCTCGTTTTTATGTACTCGTTACTCCAATGTTAATTATTCTATTTGGTCTAATTACATATTCGCTAAAAGATGCTAATTTTTTATATCTATTGCCAATTGGTCAATCCGGCATATCAAATATGATAAAGGGTTCTAAAGAAGCAACATTTTCGATGTTAGGGTTTGAGTTTATGCTTTTTCTCTACCCTTATGTAAAAGCATCTGAAACCCGTAAACTAATTGCGATTTCATCTGCCCATCTTTTCGTAACTCTATTTTATACATATCTGGTGTTTGCTAGTCTGGTCTTTTTCGAAACTAGGCAAGATCTATATCTTACTCCACAGCCTTTATTGTATATGATCAAAGCCTATTCCTTTCAAATCATCGAACGAATCGATTTATTTTTCTTATCTATCTGGATCATATCTGTTGCTACATCTATTGCAACCTGGCTTTTTCTTTCTTCACATGGCCTTAAATACCTTTTTGAACGTGCCAATCATGCTGCATTTCTTCCATACACTGCCGGGATTATTTTTATTATTGCTCTTCTTCCCGACAATGAAACTGACCTTGAAAAATTTAATAAGCTTATGGAACCTGCACATTTTAGCTTTATTGTGGTCATACCATTATGTTTATTTTTGCTTTCATTTTTCCTTCCTAATAAAAGACATGGAGATTATAATGTATGAAAATCAAAAGGTTATTTATGATTAGTATATGTTTATTGTTAACAACAGGATGCTGGGATCAAAATTTAATGAAAGATGCTACTTTAATACAAACTATAACTTTTGATCAGACTGATGAAGGGGAATTTTTATTAGGATTTGCAATACCAAATATATATAGAAACTCAGTGGATTCAGGACAAGAAACTAAAGCTATTAATAGTGAAAATTTATCTACAGTGGCAAATACTCCAAGAGAAGGACGCATGAAATTAAATACAGAGATACCCGGTAATTTAGATTCTTCGAAAAATAAACTTGTATTATTCGGTGAACAATTTGCAAAAGGTGACATTTATCCTTCTTTAGATGTAATTTGGCGCGATCCCCGAAGTTCCTTAAGTGCTAAATTAGCAGTTGTAAAAGCAAAAGCATTTGATACACTCAGTATTCAACCTAGAGTAGAATCAAACATTAGTCAAAACATCTTATATCTAATCCGAAGTACTGAAACAAATACAATCATTCCTGAAGAAAGCATCCAGACTCTGGCTTCAGGGTTACTTGATCCAGGTGAAGATATTGTTCTTCCCTTATTAGAGATAGGTCGTAATGGTACTACTATAGATGTGGCAGGTGTAGCATTATTTGATGAAAGGAAATTATCAGGAACTCTATCCCAAGTAGAATCCACTCTTTTTCTTTTACTAAATAATAAGCAAGGGAAATATGCGCGTTTTACACAAAATGTAAACGGAAATGAAGAATTAAAAATGAAGAATTTTATTTCTCTGAATGTCGATCATATTAAACAGAAGTTAAATGTTTCTGTGAATGACAGAGGAGAAGTTTTTGTAAATTTAAACTTACATTTAAAAGTAATAGTAGAAGAATATCCTATAGGGAATGTACCTAAGAAAGTTGATCAACTAAACAAAAAATTATCAAATATCTTTACTAATAATGCTGAAGGAGTGATTAAAAAACTACAAGAAGCCAACTGTGATGCGTTTGGTATTGGAAGAAGACTGATCGCTTTTCACCATGATACCTGGAAAGAAAAAGATAAGACAAACTATTTTAAAGATGTTAAATTCAAATCAAAGGTAGATGTGGAGATTATCCAACATGGTATTGTCAAATAAATAATAATATAGAAAGAATAATTAACTGCATCATAACAAATTAAGTCGTGATATAGGTTAAATTTTGGAGTCAAGAAGTAAAAGGAACTTTTTTATGTAGGATTTTATACATCGCTGATAAATCAACGTTTTGGCTACTTTAGAACACTGTTAGCTACATAAAAAATTGAAGTAATATCCAACCTCTTACCCCATTAAATGGCCCAATTCTGGAATAACATGTGAACATTTTAAAAAAGTTTTATTTTGTTTTAAAAAACTTTATTATCTGTTCTGATTCCAAAATTAAAGTTGACTACTTTTATTGAACTTTAAAAGGAGGTACCACAATTTAAGCAGTGCCTTCTTTACATTTTAATAGTAAATCTCAATGACTTTATTGTTTGTTTTCACAACGTACATTTTTTAGGTTGTACATCTGCTATCTATGTTCTAAAAAAACTCGTCCTTTTCTGAACACATGTCTCGGCGCTTTGAAATAAGTTTTTTTGTTATCATTCACGTCATAAAACCCTGTTCATTATTCTTCCTAATATAATCTATCTTATTGTAGATTTGAAACAAAGTTTGATCAAATTAATCCAAGAAACCTTGATAAATGAATAAATAGAAAAGGCATGTTTTGAAAAAATATTAATCAAAACATGCCTTATAATATTTAATTGAATTAATCTTTCACAAAAATTGATAATTTGTGTTCCTAATGAACGAACGCACCCGTTAATTCATTAAGAAAAGCGAAACTTATTCCAGAATCACGCCCTATTCTGGAATACTTAGATCGTGGAAACGGGTTCAAAAGTTCAAATAGATTAATTATTGTTAAGTCCTAATTGCTTGATAATCCATTTTGTACGCTCTTGATAGGCAGAATCGCAACTCGTAAACAGATGATCAGATTTATACCAAGAAATTTCCTTTGGTGAACTTGCAACAGAATAGAATGCATCTGCTTGATGTTTTGGTACAAATTCGTCATCATGAACAAATTGAAATAACAGTGATGCAGGAGTAGCTTTATTTATATAATGAATTGCATCTAATGGTTCCAATTCTGAAATGAATTTATTAAACTGCTCTCTTGAAAGCTTGGCACGAATTAATGTCGCTAATGGATGGTCACTCGTTTTATGCCACTCAGACACACTAGATAATCCAGCCATTAAAACATATGATTTAATACGTTCTTCGATGCCAGCGAGAACTCCACCCCAAGTAGCCCCCAAACTATGTCCAATATAGGCAAGACGATTTATATCAATATTTTCTAAACTACAAAGAAGGTCAACTCCCCTTTGAATGTCAATAACTGTCTGAGTATATTGTCCAATATTAGTTATTGTCTCTACCGTGAGATTTAACATCTGTTCCTCAGATAAATCTTTTGGATAATCGTTTCGCATGGCAGGTGCAGCGATTAAAAGAGAAACTATGCCTTTTAAAGCTAAAGCTTTAGCTTCTGACAAAAATGTCGTTCGGTTGCCTTGACCTGGATGCATAAAAACAACTGATGGGAAAGGTCCGTCTGTTTTTGGAACGACAAGATATGCGGGTACTTTACCACCATACGGACTTAAATAAGACACATCTCTAACCGTATAACCATCCTTTTCAATATACGAAGATTCCTCGAAATCTAACGACAAAGAACGCTCATAATCAAGCAACTAATAACACTCTCCTTGGACTTCTAAGTATTTTTTTATCAATATTACCACAATTCACCTTTTTGTTTTGTGAAATATTTAATAATACTTTTTTAAACTTTCTACCCGTTCAATAAGCCTTATTCCATTAAATGGCCCAATTGTTGAATGAAGATCTAATAGGACTCTTCACCTACCCTGCCCCGTTAGTGCCATAAGAAGAAGGCTGCCTCAGCAACCTGCCTTATTGAAGTAAAGCACTTATAAACAAGGCTAAATTTTACTTCGATTAAGAAAATGACAAAAAAAAGATCTAGTGCAAATGACTAGATTCTCTTTTTAATATCTTCCCTTATTGATTCAATGATAGTACCTGATAAATTTGCTGGAAGAGATGAACCATCCTCAAAAACCCATGCATTTACCATTTCAAGATCTTCTTTTTTTAAAGTAATGCTATAATCTTTATCATTGTGAGTAAAGTCAGCTGTAACCGATTCTTCACCATTAAACTCGTCATCAATAATCATATTTTTTATTTCATATGGTTTCACGATGTAATCTCCTTTTTAACATTCTTTTTTATAGAATTGGCCTTATATGATTGTTTATTCATTTTTTTCAAGCCAAATCAAAAAACGAAGGGCTATTTTCAGAAGAGAAAGCATGTCGATTCGCCAAGTGCACTGTTAAATGTCCTCTTCCTGGCTTCTTATAAACCAAACAACAATAAAACAAGTGTTACTCACTGATCAAAGTATGCAACACTTGTCATAAAAAACAACCTAATTATTTTTAGGATTCCTCATCCCCATTATCAAAAAATGAATCAAATCCACCGTCAAAATCCTCAGTTGCTTCTTCAAACATTTCCTCAATATCAAAACCTTCCATCATCTCAGTAAATAACATAGTCCCTAAAACACCCACTGCTAACCCACCAACCATTCCAGGGATAGCGTTTCCCATTTGGGAGGAGCGACCATGAGGGTGGTTTGTGGAATAAGAGAACGGCTGTGTAAAAGCGTAAGGCTGATCAATAGCTTCCGATATATATTTTCCAAAAAGTTTATGAAGATCGGCTTCTTGCTCAAGAACTTTTTGATTTAAATGAAACTCACGTTTTGCTTCAATTTCCTTGTAGCCGCTTTTACAGTCAACTTCCATCCAGACGCGGATACCTGATTCTTCATTGGCAAACCGCAATTCAACTTCATTTACTTGTCCCATGAATTGTTCAGTGGGGAAAAAAGCAAATTCCTGTCCATATTGATCGAGTTTACCTGAGTCCGCTGTCTCGCGAAAACCTAATTGAGCCATTGCATTAAAAATGGATGTGATAGATTCCTGGGATTGGATGACTAACCGGTCTACATCTTTGCGGTCGACACCGCCCTCAATATCAAGATGTGTATCCAGATAGTATGAGACATATCCCCTTGAAATAGGTATATTCGTAGGTATGAGGTAATGAAAAGGAATGACCTTACGTTCTTTGGGGTGAATACAATCTCGATTAACTAATGGTATATGTGCAACTTCCTTAGTAACGCTTCCTTGTTTTAATACCACATTCATCATCAACCGGACAGTCAATTGATTGATTTTCTGTTCAACCTCACCACCCTGGATTACTACCTGCCCTTGAATGCTTTCTCCAGCTTGGTAATTACCCTTGTCACATTGTAAATCTACAGTTGCAGCTCCTTTTCCTAAACTAGCTAAGATTTTTTTAAACATACGTCCTCTTCCCTTCGTGAAACCTCTATTAGAATTTATATGTAAAATGGGGCCTAATAAGAAAGAACAAGAAATCCATTTGTATTCCATGACATTTCTAAATTATCCCTGATAGTATTACGTCAAAAAATGAAAATAGTTTCAAATAAATTACCGCAGTAAGTGATCTTCATTTGAAAATGGAGTTCTTCATCTGTTGATGGATTATAGGCCTTCATTATTCTTGAAATAGGGGAAAAACCAATGGATGTCACACCGACCGAATACAACAAGTTAGGTTCCCCCATTGAAAGAAGTTTATATAATGCATTGTGATGAATGGTTATTATTTAATTGAATGCGCTTACATTCAAACGACAAAAAATGCATGCGCCTGCATTTATATGAGCATAAACAGCTTCCCAACAGATCCGATCTTAATTACCTTACTGGGCGAAAGGTATATTCCTATCTAAAAAATATAGAAATAACCGACTTCCTTATTATATAAGAGATACAAAACCCATTTACAATTTCTGGATCAAGGATTGTAATTCCTCTTGAAGGTTTCCTTTTGAAAGAGCAGATTGCAGAATTTCATGAACAGTATTTAAGGAAATTTGTAGTTTTTCTTCACCTAATGTAGTTAAACGTGTGTAAATACCTCGTCGATCATCTTCACATATTTGCCTTTGTAATACGCCGCAGCTTTTTGCTTCTAGCCTGACTACCAGCCTAGATATAGCACTTTGACTTAATCCTACCATATCTTGTAATTGTTGCAGCCTCAATTGTTTATCGCTTGTTTTGGATAAAAAGTAAAGAACGTAAAATTCTTTTAACGAAAGGTTATGATTTTTTTGCAAAGCACTTTCCAGCTCATTCGTGATGCCCATTTGAATATTTGTAATAGAGAGCCAATTATCTAAATACTTCTTTTCTTGGTTGTTTTTCATGCTCATTCCACCCTGTTCTACCCTATATAATTAAAATATGGCACTTTAATTGATTATCATCATGCATTTTAAAGGTTCTAAAATACTCCATAAAAAATAATTTTACCAAAGCCAAACTTTAATGGCCAAACCTTTTTTGAAAAAGCACGTGACAAATTAGCCGTTTCCATGTATGTTATATTGTTCTTTTCATTTTAGACGAGTTTCTTCTTTTTGTCTAAAATTGAGTTATTCCATAAAAAAAACAGTCAAAATGACTGTCTTTTTTCATGAATGGAGTGTGACTGAACAGGATCCTATTTCATTTCCGCCCCAGTTTAGTGAAAGCTTGTCTTGATCTGAAAGAGGACCGACACCACTTGGAGTACCGGTAAAAATTATATCTCCCTTTCCGAGCCCAAAATGCTCTGCTGTAAATTTTATAATGGTTTGCAAATCAAAAAGTAAATCTTTAATATTTCCGACTTGTACACGCTCTCCATTTTTTAAAAGGGAAAAATCCAATTGTTCACATGCTTCGACACCTGGAAACGGAATAAAATCACTAACAACTGCCGAATTTTTGAATCCTTTAGCCAAAAGCCAAGGATGCTGTTTTTGTTTTAACTGTGATTGAACATCTCTAAGTGTTAAATCTAACCCAATGGCCATGGAATCTACTATTTCATCTACTTTCATTCCTGATTCGAATTGTTTTGCGATATGTATGACAAGTTCAGTTTCAAAGTGAACGGAACCCTGATTACCCGGCAACGTAATTGACTGACCATTTGCTTCCACGAGCGAATGAGTCGGTTTTGAAAATAAAAAAGGGGAAGTTGGAATTTCATTATTCAGCTCTTTTGCATGCAAGGCATAGTTTCGGCCTACACAATAGATATTTTTAATGTCTTTCATCATAAAACCCACTCTTTTCTTTTAAGGAATAAATATTTAATTGATAGTGAAGTAGGTGGAAATTCCCTACTCAAGACAAACTGTTAATAGAAAAAAAACACCCGATTTAAGTATATTTTATATTTTTCTGACTTTTTATACAATGATTAATATATTTCCCTGTTCGATCGATGTAAGGTCAGTCTGGATTTTAACAGAATGAATGGTTACAGTTATCTTTTTCCTTTACTTATGGTCAAATAATTATAACGGATTAGAAGAATGGCAAAAAAAGAAAATTTTTCTCGTCCTTAGTGGAAAACGAACCGGATGTGGTGCCTTCTCTTCTTTTTCTTTTTCTTTTAAAAAGTATCTTAACATCAATAAGACTAGTTGTTATAAAAACACACAAAACACCCCCTATTAATCGGATGGTGTTCAATATCGTTGTTTAAGTTTAGTTGATGCCCTATTTTTTGATAACAATGGATAATTTATAGTTCGCATGGTTGTTTAAGTCTCCCAAAAATTCATCTAATGCTTCATTAGATGGAAATTTACATTCGAGAAGATAACAACCATCTCCACTGATTTTATAGTTATTTATGATATATTGATTCTGTGTTTTTATGAACGTCAAATAAGGTTGATGATGAGTGCTTTGTATAATGATTGTAATAAAAGCATGTATGAAACACCCTAATTTCACTTGATTTACTTGAATGGTATACCCCTCAATCACTCCATTATCCTCTAATTTGGCAACTCTAGCTGCAGCTGCTTGACCAGTCAAATGGACCTTCTCCCCCAATTCTTTCATCGTGATTCGACTGTTTTTGGAAAGTTCATGCAAGATACCTTCATCTGTATTATCTAACATTTATTCAAATCCTTTCAATTATCAAGCCAAATGGCCAAAAGACTTGATTTTATATATGTATTTGGTAATTGGCCATAGTATAAACTATATGCAGATCAAAGAAAAGGAGAGATAAAGATGAATATAAAACAAATTAGAAATGCCACGCTCGTTGTCGAATATGCAGGTAAAAATTTTTTAATAGATCCGATGTTAGCTGAGAAAGGTACGTACCCACCTTTCCCAAATTCATTAAGACAAGATCAATTTAATCCTTTAGTTAGTTTACCAACATCCATTGAAAATATCATTCATGATATAGATGCCGTCATTGTCACTCACCTTCATCTGGATCACTTTGATGATGTGGCCAAAGAAGTATTGCCGAAAGATATCAAAATGTTTGTTCAAAATGAAGAAGATGCTACAGAAGTTGAAAAAGCTGGTTTCAAAAATGTAGAAGTATTACAAGGAGATACAGTATACGAGGGTATCCAATTAATCAAAACAAAAGGAGAGCACGGAAGAGGGGAAATATTAAAACTTGCTGGTGTAGTATGTGGGGTGGTCTTCAAACACTCAAATGAAAAAACGTTATATATAGCAGGAGATACGGTATGGTATGACGCAGTTCAAGAAGTTATCGCTACAAATAAACCAGAAATCATTGTTGTAAATGGTGGAGATAATCAATTCATTGAAGGCGGTTCTCTCGTCATGGGGAAAGAGGATATCTATGAAGTGAACAAGGCTGCCCCGAACGCCCAAATTATTGTGAGCCACATGGAAGCTGTCAATCACTGGACATTATCAAAAAAAGAATTAAAAAGCTTTATTGATGAAAAGGGAATTTCCTCTAATGTATTAGTACCAGAAGATGGCGAATCCTACACATTTTTATTGTAAAACTGACAAACATGGTGGTTTTCATTAAAAGAGGGTAGCGATTATCAACTCATTTGAAACAAAAAGGAATTAGTGACTCGTCTAATCTAGTCCATTTAGCTAATCAAGGACCCTAAGTTGGTCTTTTTTAGCTTCTTCATATATCTAAAAATATCATTCTATCCTCTACCTTTGCTATCATAGAAGGGTTTGATAACCTCACTACAAGCTATTCCATCAAAAGGGAATTCCAAAGGGAACCATTAGCAGTAAAAAATCATACTCCTTAATTAGAGGAATTTACCTGATTGGTGAAGTAAGAATTATTTAGATATTACAATTTCATCATGACAAAAAAAAGAGCCAACAAGCTGTTGACTCTTTTTTTTAAAAAGTAGAAGCTAAATCTTTTGATCGTGCTATAGCCTTTTCTTTAATCTCTTGTGCTTTATCAGGCATGGCTGCATGTCCTTCAACGAATACACCTTCAAAGGAAGGCACTCCGAAGAATTGCATTATGATACTTAGATATCGGTGACCCATTTCCATTTCAGCTGCCGGTCCTTCTGAATAAATACCGCCACGAGCTTGAATATGCAAGGCTTTCTTATCAGTTAAAAGACCAACTGGGCCTTGTTCGGTGTATTTAAAGGATTTACCTGCAACAGCTACGGAATCAATATATGCTTTCAAAACTGGCGGGAATGAAAAATTCCATAAAGGCGTTACAAATATATATTTATCGGCAGCTATAAATTGCTCACATAACTCTGAGAGTCGACTGACTTTTGCTTTCTCTTCCGACGAGAGTTCTTCAAAACCCTTTCCAGCTTGAAGTTTCCCCCAACCACTGAAAACATCTACATCAATTTCAGGAATGTTTTCTTTATAAAGGTCAATATTCACAATTTCATGGCTTGGATTTACTTCTTTATAAGTGTCAATAAATGCTTTTCCAACGGCCATACTGTAAGATTGTTTGTCATCATGAGGATGAGCCGTGATGTACAATACCTTTGTCATTCAGTATCTTCCCTTTCTTTTTACATATTTGAACATTTTAGTTTGTCTAGGAAATTCAACATTTATACATTTACTCGAACTAAGATATCTGGTAATTGATATGTATAAAATTGAAATGAATTAAATTAAATCCGTAAAATAGAAATTTGTTTTCGAAGGGTATTTAAGGAGTATAAATCTTCTTTCATTTGTGAGAAAGAGTATGAATTTTGGATATGATAAAAATAAGACAAACCGGTTCACTATAGGAGGCTTAAGAATATGACGAATTCAATAAAATTTGATCTGCACACTCACCATGAACGCTGTGGACATGCTATCGGCACAATTGAGGATTATGTAAAGCAAGCCATTGAATACGGCTTGCAATATATTGGGATTTCCGATCATTCTCCATATTTCTATAGTGAGGACGACCATCTCTACCCGACTTTTGCAATGTCAAAAAGTGAACTTGTCCCTTATATTGAGGAAGTACTTCGTTTAAAAAAGAAGTATGAAGATAAAGTTCACGTGCTATTAGGAATGGAAAGTGATTTCTTCCCTGATCACATTGATGTATACCGTGATCAATATCTTTTACACCCTTTTGACTACATAATTGGATCAGTTCATTATGTTCAAGACATTAGCATTTTTAAAAGAGGGCGTTGGAATGGCTTGACCGCTAAAGAACAGTCAAGAATAAAGGATGAATACTATAATTTAATACAGCAATCTGCAAAAAGCGGAGTATTCCAAATCTTAGGCCATATTGATGCAATGAAAGGTTTTTATCCAGCATTTTCTTCCATTGAGACTGACAGTATTGAAAAAACGTTAAAAATCATTAGTCAAGAAGATATCGCCATTGAGATCAATACTTCTGGTAAAACAAAAGATTGCGGAGGATGGTATCCAGCTGATGACATTTTAGAACGAGCTCTTTTCTATAATGTGAAAGTAACATTTGGATCAGATTCGCATACACCTAAACGTATTGGCGATGATTTTGAACTAGTTAAGAAAAGACTAAAGGAAATCGGCTTTTCCGAGTGGGCTTACTTTGTTAACAAGCAAAGGATTCTCACTCCACTTTAACCTTCCAGTCAATTGAACTGGACCAATCACTACAGCGTCCTGTAACAATGTGAATGCAGGTATGGAATGATTTTTTTTCACTCCTTTTGCTACTAAGAAGGCCTAAGTACAAAAAATAATTAAAGGATCGATCCTGCTTGGAATTTCATTACACCCCTCATCTGAAAAAAGAATCGGTACCAATCTTTTTTATGAACATAAAATAATCATTATACATTCTATAATAAAAATTTTAGCTCGATTGCTTACAAGTTCTTCCCGTTCACTTCACTAATGCAAGTCATCGCCATATTTTTTAGCATAAAATCAAAATATTCAGGGAATTAATAACTTACCATTCGTTAATCTTATTAAAAGGAGTTGATTTGGGTATGATTGATAACCCATTGCATAAAGAGAATGACGAAACCCCTGCAGAGTTAGTTGAAGGTGGTATCAACTCTTCTATAGCGCGATCCGAAGCCCCTCCAATAACTCAGTCAAAAGATCCTGAATTCGAACTTTTCGGTACAGGATTAAATGGGTACCCATATTAATTCAAACTTCCTTATTCAAGATACCTTCAGAACAATGGGAATGGTATTACAGGATCTGGAATCAAGACCTACATTATAAATACCTATAAAAATAGAAGAGCACATATTGGTATGTGCTCTCCTTTCATTAAATTCAAGCGCCCTTTTTGGATTAAAGCTGGTGTACCCAAACAATAATAATTAACGTTATGATCTAAAGATATACACCATAATCAAAATCGAATGTTACGCCTGTATAACGCTTGGCTCTATCTGAAGCGCAATCTCGGCCCGTTCAAAACGCTTGCTCGCGAGACAGAACCAAACCATATGCCGCCCGATTTCTATGTTGATCAGGAAGATTTCTTGAACAAAAACAAAATGGTAAAAATCGGACTTGGTCGGCGTTTCGTCCTTCTGCAGTCTGCGGCTTTTCGCTTGGAAGTCCGATGAACTTCTCCATGGTTATTGCGATTTACGCCTCAATTTAGAAGGATCTTGGAATTCCGTTGCGGTTTCCTGGCAAGCCGGGTGCTTACGATAGCCTCATGGAGTTGACAGATCGCTAAGGTAACAGAGCGTGATGCCAATCAAGTGTTTAACATAACAAACGGCGATCTATTCCGTTTAAATGAATTATCGCCGAAGATCGCTAACTACTTCGGCTTGGGGCCGGCGCCTCCGCTGCAGATGTCACTGGACATTGTCATGATGAACAAGGAGCAGCTTTGGAACAAAATGGTCGAGAATCTAGGGCTTGCTCTCGCAAACGCAAAGATCATCCCATAAACCTAAAGCCGGCCTTATATTAGGCCGGCTTCTTATATATTTCGTACGTTATCAAGCTGCCGGTTTGCGAGAACGGCATTCCCCCGTACCTTTTCCCTAAATGCGAATCTCCCAACCACTCCTCGGCTCCCTTTGTCGAATATTCCGACATAAATCACTGGTCGACATCGGAGTATGGACCATAGCATTAAATTCCTTCGTTGAACATTATATCTGCAAGCAAGCTATTACGCTATCCTGCCCCCTTTCATTGAATAATTTATCATTCCATTTCTTACGAATAATCCCTTCTCTTAATGCCTTATCTCATACTTTTAATCGTGAAACCAGCTTGTTTTAGAGGTTGGTAATATTCTTCAATCGTTCGTTTAGGAGAAATGAATCAACCTATACATGAATAATATCCAAATTATATACAAAATATAAAAAGGTTAAAGGTTTAGCCTTTAGTAAATATAATGAAGGAGACTTTTAAAATGACACAAAAACAACAATATCAGCAAGCTATCAATGCGGCTCAATAAGCCAAACAGGCTATACAATCTGCCCAAGCTAATGATAATCCACAACTATTCCAACAAGCACAGCAACAGCTTGAAGAAGCTCAACAACAACTTCAAGAAGTTCAACAGTCTTGGTTCTAATCTCATGCGTAATGTAATGTTATGGCATCAAAATAAATAACATCACGAATAAAGAAGAGCGATTAGTGAAAAACATTAGCATTGTCATAGACTTCTTGGAGCTATTCACGATATGCATGTCGGGGATTTTTTTTCGTGTCTACCCTAATATTTGACTTAAAAATATGCCTTGCTATTGGTCTATGCAGGCAAAAACAAATTTGATTTCATTTCGACGTTTTTTCCTCTATTCGTACAAGAACCATATAAGATTCCTCGTCTATCTCACTGATTTCTACTGATGGCCTGACTCTGTTTTACCTTCTTCTACCAAACCATGGGCAATTACAAAAAAATATAGATCATCTCATATGCCGTTTATTTAATTTAGAAAGTTAAAGGGAATCCTTCTCTTTTTGGATTCCCTTTAGAAAAAATGTGCATTTATTTGGCTTTGGTAAGGCAGCTCTCACACTTTCATCTCATTAATTAATAGGCCTAACTCATTTGCTCGCTGCAGCCCTGTCTGTTTAGTTTCCCGAGTTCGCCTCGTTAACCGGCTGCTGTACTTGAACCTTGTCCCCAATTTCAATGGTCAGCAAATCCTCACCTACTAAAACAGCTCCTTCATATGTTTTTTTTGTTCTTTCGAGCAAATCAGCTTTTTCTTCTGTTAACCCTCCCAATAATACAATATGTGAGTACACAGCAAGTTTTGGTTGTATTTGGCTAAAGACTTTACCTGCTTCCTCCGGTGTAGTGTGAAGATCAAGTATATTGGCTATTGATTCCGATTCATTATCAGGTTTTGCCGCTGCAACCTCATGAATAACCACATCAGCACCTTTGGCAAATTTAATTAGATTTTCATTATAGCGGGTGTCACCTGAGATAACTACTGAATGTCCTTTGTAATTAACCCGATAACCGAAAGCAGGCTCAATTGATTTATGGTCTACTTTGAAGGCTATTACTTCAATTCCGTTTTTCTTATAGACAATGCCCTCCTTGATATCATTTGCCGTAATACTTGCACCTTCAACGTTGCCATTTCCAGAGTCATCCCTTGCATCCAAATCGGCTTTAAATGCTTTATTCATATGTAACATCATTTTCTCGGTTCCCTTAGGACCCCAAATGTTAAATGCTTGCTCTCTTTTCCCTCCTGTCGGTAAAGAACCTGTAAGCCATACGTCCGGTATGCCGATTGTATGATCCGAATGCAAATGAGTAAGAAATAACTTATCAACACTGCCTGGTAACATATTCGCTTTATATAATTGTAAAGCAGTTCCGCGCCCAGCATCAAAGAGGAGTTTTTCATCACCAATTTCTACAAGAGTAGCTGGACCGGAGCGGGAGGTACTTAATAGAGGGGAACCTGTTCCTAATAGAGTTACTTTAAAGTCCGGTTGCTTTACGGCAGTTTGGCCAAAAGAAGGTAGAAATATGGATATTGATAGAATTATGGAAACTACCAACAATAAACCAAAAGAAGTATTCCTTATTCTTTTCTTCACTAACAAAAACCTCCTGTCAGATAATTTGACTTTACAAAAGGAAAACCTATTCGTTTTTAATATAAAACATCGTTTCGAAAACAAATGCACAAACTAAATATTACAATATTTATAATATTCAGTCAATAATGCCCGATTAATATTATGGATGTTGTTTCAAGCTTCCATCAAGACTAGAGGTCTCAATTCGGGAAAGGAGCTGAAAATAATCTTAGTGAATATTGGTTCAATGGTTCATACTAATTAAAAAATATCTGTTAAAGAAGGAGTTTATATGCCAAACAAAAATAATAAAAACCAGGTTGATAAATTAAACAACGACGTAATGGAAGTGGATACAGATGTCAATGAAGATCCTAATCGGGAAAAATTATTAGATGAATCAGTTGATGCTTTTCTAAAATCGAAAGAAGGACGGGAATATTAGGGGCGAATTGTGGTCGCTAATTTCTTGTTTAAGAAATGCTTTTATTCTAATTCAAACGGGCCCCTCATGAAGCTTTTGAGCGGCCCTTTTTATATCTTAGTGCACTAAAGCTCCCCATTAGTTTAAAATGACGATACAATGTTAGTGGAATGATTATATTCAAAAAAAGGAGGTTCGTTTCTATGAATATTTTAATTTTGGGTGCAACTGGACGAGTTGGGGGTCAATTAGTTACTTATGGTCTGCAGGACAGGCACCATGTTACTGTTTTAGTTCGCACTCCGGAGAAGATTGGAATAAACAATGCCAATTTAACCATTATTCAAGGTAATGTTTTAAATAAAGATGATATCGTACGTGCCATGCATGGAATTGATGTAGTGATTAGTGCACTGAATACTGATGGGACAACCACTTTATCAGCAAGTATGCCACTAATTATCGAAGCAATGGAAAACGAAGGTATACAACGAATTATAACCATTGGAACGGCAGGTATCCTGCAAAGTAGAACAACCCCACAATCACTGCGTTATCAGTCAAGTGAATCGAGGCAGAAGTCTACCCGTGCAGCGAAAGAACATCATGTAGTTTTCGACTTGCTAAAACAATCAACACTTCAATGGACGATTGTCTGCCCAACGTATTTGCCGGATGGAGAAAGAGTTGGTACATATCGTGTAGAAGGTGATTTTTTGCCGCAGGATGGCGTTAAAATATCAGTTCCGGATACAGCAGAATTTGCATTTAGCCAAATAAAAAGTAACGATTATTTAAAATCACGTGTAGGTATCGCCTACTAAGAATTCCAATAAGCATTAATCCCCTTCGAAAAAGTTTGTTGAACCGAATAGAAAGCCGGTTCAATTTTCGTAAATGAACACTGTCAGGTGAACCATTGCCAAGAATATTTTCCGGTTTCTTTTGGGCGAAGATTTTGCCTGTACCTTGTTCATGGACTTTCTATTCCAATGTCTATATTTCCTCTCCAAAAATAGCCACATTCTGCCGATCAGGAGCAAACACTTTCCCGTTCCATTTCAATACGGTCTGTACAAATCCCAGTGAGTCGGCATTGTACCTACCTGCGATCCTCTGATACGCTTCGAGCTCATATATGCCATCCCTATTGTAATCAACCGGATATAAACCAGATAAAGGATTGACCCATCCTTCTATAGGGGCCTTCAATACACCATCCTTGTTATAAATTTCAGATAAATATTCCTTATCCTTATAAGTAAGGTCAATAATGTACCTTTCTTTTAGGTAATGACTGCTCACCTTTACTTTGTATCGGTTTTCATAATTAACATCGTATTTAAAGGTTTCGTTGAATGTATCTGAATTAAAAATGGTCATGAGTTGACCGTTAAGGTAGGAAAAAACATACGCATAAATGGAACCGCCGCTTCCTCCTGTATCAATGACCACTAAAATGTCATCCCTCTTATTACCTGAAAAATCACCAAGAAAAAGCGTCGGATTATATCCTGCGTTATTTTTCATGGGAACTTGTTCATATTGATTAGTCCTCCCATTTTGGATAACCAAAGTTATATTCCTCCAAAAGGGGCTATCAGGGGTTTTGATTGCAGTAAGAAAAACATTGTCCTTTGTCCCGTCCCCATCAATATCGCCTTGTTTTGAGGTCACTATGACTGATCTGTTGGAGTTCATTTGTCTTGAAAGAACGGTTTCGAGGTTCAATTGCATGTCTTGCAGTTCCTGCTTTGAAGGATAAGGATTTTGAAACGACAAGGCGTTATCAATCGTTTGCAGTGCTTCATTTGTTAAACCGGCCCTACTTTGGGCCTCAGCCAAACCGTACCAATAATAAGGGTGATTCGTTTCTTGTATTTTTGTGTAATAGTAATGAATCGCTTTTCTGATGTCATACGTATCCAACTTCATCCCACCTGTCTCTTTATTATCCATAAAGAATTATATGCGGGAATTTTGTGAATAGCCTTGAGTGCATATCTATTGCTGGTAACAACAATATTGCCCTTTTCAAATATAGCGTCATAATTATGAAGGATTTCAGGCATACTACCTTTTTATAAACATATTCGCTTGCATATATTTATTTAATTTGCTATGATAACTGACGAACGTTCGTTAAATTATGAGGTGATATTATTGAAAAGTAATGAAATTAAGGAAGCCGCTCTAAAATATTTCACGATTCATGGTTATGAAGGAGCGTCGCTTTCTCAAATAGCTGAAGAAGTCGGCATGAAAAAGCAATCCATTTACGCTCATTTTAAAGGCAAGGATGATCTTTTTCTCCAAGTTTTACGTGATGCGAAAGAGACAGAGCTATCTTCGAAACACCAATATTTCAATAAAGTGGATTCAAAAAATCCTGAAAAAGATTTATACGGATTCCTTCAATTGGTCATTGACCTTTTCCAAAAAAATGAGCATATAAAGTTTTGGCTGCGTATGTCCTTTTTTCCGCCAGCGCATCTTGAAAAAGAAATCGGGCAGGAAGTGATAGATATCGAGGAAAAGGTGCAGGCGATCCTGGAATGTAAATTCCAGGATTGGATCAATGCAAAATTAATCGTCGAAGATGAAGCCATAACGCCGACCTATGCATTCTTAGGAGTCGTGGATTCCATTTTGCTTGAACTTGTATACGGCAATGATGAGAAACGTCTTAAGGATAAATTAGCAGCCTCTTGGAAAGTGTTTTGGAGGGGTATTTCACAAAAATGATTCACAAAGAAAGTGGTGTTAAAACATGAATAAACCAATTAAAGAACAAAAGGCGGTATTAATTATTCTTCTAAGCAATATATTCATTGCTTTTCTGGGAATTGGACTGATCATTCCCGTTATGCCGTCATTTATGAATATCATGCATTTATCAGGAAGCACGATGGGCTATCTGGTTGCCGTTTTTGCGGTTTCACAGCTTGTTATGTCTCCATTCGCAGGTCGTTGGGTTGACCGTTACGGCAGAAAGAAAATCATCATCATCGGCTTATTCCTTTTTGGTGTTTCAGAATTAATCTTCGGTGTAGGGACAAACGTGTCGGTGTTTTATTTATCAAGGATCCTAGGCGGAATCAGTGCTGCCTTTATCATGCCAGGTGTTACTGCATATGTTGCGGATATTACATCCGTTCAAGAAAGGCCAAAAGCAATGGGCTATATTTCAGCCGCCATTAGCTTGGGCTTCATAATAGGACCAGGAATCGGTGGCTTTGTTGCAGAATATGGTATACGCTTGCCCTTCTTCCTTGCAGCGGCCATTGCTTTTATAGCATGCCTTTCATCAATATTCATTTTAAAAGAGCCGATGACAAAGGAACAGCTTGCAAAAGTTTCTGCTAATACAAAGCAAACAAACTTTATGGGCGATTTAAAAAAATCACTGAATCCGGTTTATTTTATTGCGTTCATCATTGTATTTGTACTCGCATTTGGTTTATCAGCCTATGAAACTGTTTTTAGCCTATTTTCTGATCATAAATTCGGCTTCACGCCGAAGGATATTGCAATTATCATTACAATAAGCTCTATTTTTGGAGTTGTTGTGCAAGTCTTCATGTTTGGAAAACTGGTAGATATTCTCGGCGAAAAGAAGCTTATCCAATTATGTTTAATCGTCGGTGCCATTTTTGCGGTAGCATCCACTATGATTTCCAGCTTTTTGGCAGTACTAGTGGTAACTTGCTTCATCTTCCTTGCATTTGACCTGCTTCGTCCGGCATTGACGACATTTTTATCAAAAGCTGCCGGTAAAGAACAAGGATTCGTTGCTGGAATGAACTCCACCTATACGAGCTTAGGGAATATCGCCGGGCCATCCATGGGAGGATTGCTTTTTGACGTAAACATCCATTACCCTTACCTTTTCGCTGCCGTCATTATCGTCATTGGGCTTGGTATTACAGTTATTTGGAAAGAAAACCGATTGACAGAAAGCCTGGCGAATAATTAAGGTCCCGGATTGTTATTCTCCTCCTATCTGGAAAATTCTCAAACTTTAAAAATGATATTCTACTAAAAACCCCCCTTGCCCAATATGGGCAAGGGGGGTTTTTAGTAATCTTTAAGAACGTGATTCTTACTACCATTTTATTTTTGCTCATGATGACCGCTCCAAATTGATTTTGAATTTATACCGATCAGCCAGGAAGACAGATCTGACAACCCCAAGTAGTTGATTGGTATCAAGAGTACTTCTTCGTTCTATCAGAAATACAGGGGAACCTTCGGCCACCCCGAGCATTTGTGCCTCTTTTTTGGCGGCTTCAATTACCTGTATGCCATGCTGGATTTTCAAGCCAAACTTTTTTTCAAACATAATCATGAATGGCACTTACGGCTATTTCTTCCGTAAGATCCAGGGCAAGACCTTTAGGGATGTATAGCCTTTCATATGCCATCGGCAACCGATCAGCAAGCCTTACACGTTCCAGTTCGAAAATAGGAGTTCCTGCTTCAACCTCAAGCTTTGCAGCAAGTTCAAGATCTGCATTGACCTCTGTAAAACTGATAACTCGTGTACTTGGTTTAAGTCCTCTTGAAATCATATCCTCTGTAAAGTTTGTCAAACCTTGCAAGGACGGCTCCGACTTTTGTTCGGCAACGAATGTTCCTTTTCCGCGCTGCCTATATAAATAACCGCCATTTACGAGGTTAGAAATGGCCTGTCTCACCGTCATCCTGCTTATGCCATACTTTTCAGTGTATTCTTTTTCTGAAGGAATCATCTCTCCTGGCACCAATTCAAGACTTTGAATAGCTCCTTTAATCTCCTCGAGGTGGAATGGCGATGTACATAGTTGGATTAATGTCCGGAACATCACTGGATGGAATTGATGCCGCACTTGTTCGGGTGAATAATAGTGGACTCGAGACTGAAATGGAAATGATTGAGTTCATGACATGCCCTTTTCCAAAAGAAATTGAAAAAGAAATTATGCAGTCTTTATCTGCAGACACATCCAATGTCCAGTTAATTTGCAATTTGAATTTTAAATTAGGGAAATTATTTGCCAATGCGGTAAAGGAGGTTTGTCATAAAGCTGGATTTCCCATTAATAAACTTGATCTTATTGGATCCCATGGACAAACCATTTACCACCAGCCTTTAAAAGAACAAAATTATATACTCTCCACTTTGCAAATTGGGGAAGCGGCAGTAATTGCTCACGATACAAACACACTTGTAATCTCTAATTTTCGTACGATGGACATGGCTGCTGGGGGACAAGGAGCCCCTCTCGTTCCTTTTACCGAATTCATTCTTTATAGAAGTGAAGCAAAGGGAAGATTACTCCAAAACATAGGTGGCATTGGAAATGTAACCGTTTTACCCAAGCAAGCATCTCTGAATGACATGTACGCTTTTGATACAGGTCCTAGGAATATGATCATTGATGAAGTATGCCGCCAATTGTACAATATAAGCTATGACGAAGGTGGTAACATAGCCAAACAAGGACAAATTAATGACGAACTTTTATCTTATTTTATGAGTCATCCATATATTATGAGCCCCCCGCCAAAATCAACGGGCAGGGAATTGTTTGGCAAGCAATATGCAGTAAAACTATTAAAGATGTTTGAATCGCTTCCAAACCAAGATATTTTAGCTACAGTAACGATGTTTACAGCAAAGTCCATTGTCGAGAACTACCGAAATTTCATCTTTCCAAAAACCAATATTGAAGAAGTGATCATTGGCGGCGGCAGCTATAACAAAACGTTATTAAATATGATTCAATCACTGCTTGGAGATTCTGTTCAAGTCTTGACTCAAGAAGAGTTGGGATACTCTTCTGAAGCGAAAGAAGCGGTGGCCTTTGCATTACTTACAAATGAGACTTTCCATGGTAATACAAGTAACGTTCCCAAGGCTACCGGTGCTGACTTCGATGTCATCCTTGGAAACATGACCTTTCCTCCTTCATATCTGAAGGGATGTATAGATGCTTTTTAACCATTGAAAAAGAGTGGAAGGCACATCGTTATTTGATATGCCTTCCACTCTTTTTTTGCCTGAAGAATCATGGCGGACTCTTCTCTTTTATTTACTGGCCAAGCTGCATGGAGACATACTTCACTTCTAAATATTCATCCATGCCGTAGTGTCCCCCTTCCCTGCCTATACCGCTTTCCTTCATGCCTCCAAATGGTGCTTGGGCTGTGGATGGGGCACTGTCATTAATACCGACAATCCCATATTCAAGACCATCCGAATAGGCAACTGCCCTATTTAATGACTCGGTATACACATAAGCTGCCAAGCCAAAATTCGTGTTATTGGCTCGATCTATAGCTTCTTGATCGGTTTTGAATGTACTGACTGGCGCAATTGGCCCAAACGTTTCTTCCTGCATGCACAGCATATCATCCGTTACATTGGAAAGTATGGCCGGTGCTATAAAATGCCCTTGTTTTTCATCGACTTTTGAGGTGTGGATGATTGCCCCCTTATTTGCAGCATCCTCCAATTGAAGCTGAACTTTTTTAACTGCGGCTCCATCTATCAATGGACCAAGATCGGTTCCTTCCATTCCATTTCCAACCTTCAAAGTTAAAACGGCTTCTTTAAAAGCTTGTAAAAACGGCTGTTCAATTGTCTCATGGACGAATATCCTGTTCGCACAAATACATGTTTGTCCAGCATTCCTGAATTTCGATTGAATCAAACCATTAACTGCTTCTTCGATATTCGCATCCTCTGAAATGATGAACGGGGCCAATCCACCGAGTTCAAGCGAGACTTTTTTTACTGTTTCTGCCGCCTTTTTCATTAGATGTTTCCCTACAGGAGTGGAGCCGGTAAATGTGATCTTCTTAACACGTGAATCATTCATCCACACGTCTGATACATCTCCCGGTTTTTGTGTAGTTACAATATTTATCACACCAGCCGGAATTCCTGCTTCATGAGCACTTTCAACCAATAGCAAAGCGGTCAAAGGCGTTTGTTCCGCGGGTTTGATGACCACGGTACATCCCGCTGCAAGAGCTGGCGCCACTTTTCTCGTGATCATGGCAGCAGGAAAATTCCACGGGGTAATGGCAGCAACGACACCGACTGCCTGCTTTTGCACTAAAATACGCTTTGATGCAACGGAAGCTGGTATGATTTCCCCATAGTTGCGCTTTGCTTCTTCAGCGAACCATTTCACGAAACTTGAGGCATATTTCATTTCACCTTTTGCTTCTGCCAATGGCTTACCTTGTTCCAGTGTCATGATCGTTGCGATTTCATCCAGCCTGTTCTCAATGATCGTGTACCACTTCTCAAGTAATTCCGCCCTATGGTATGCACTGGTTTTCGACCAAGTCAGAAAAGCAGCTTGAGCTCCATCCACAGCAGCCTCTGCCTCTTTTTCGTTAGCATCCGGAACATAGCCCACAGGCTCCAATGTTGCTGGATTTTCCACTACAAAATGATTTTCTGTATGAATAGGTGCGCCGTTTATATAAATTGGCCATTTTTCCACTACTTTTTTCATGATGCTTTAATCTCCTCTTCTTCTCCATGATCTGTAAAAGTCTTATCATTCTCTCCTTTGAAAAAGTCCTTGCCATATAATAACGCACATAATAGAATTCCTGCTGCAAACGCCATGCCAGCACCTTTTATAACAAGGATGGCAGCAACGACACCTGCAATTCCAAGGTCGCGTTGGCTCTTCGCCTGCATCACGCCAACTCGTACGCTAACATATCCTTGAACCAAAAGCGTCAAGGCCAAGGCGACACCGAGAATTGGTTCCACCAGGCTGACTACCGGCAATAAGAATAACCCTGTATTCGTACCCCAACGGAACGAGCCGGCACCGCCGAAGAAAGAATTCATGGCTTTCTTGCCATTCTTGAACCGTACCACAACCACGACCTGCATGGCTGCCCACAACGGACCGCACATTGTTATATCAGGTCCGATAAAACTCATGATCACATTTCGGCCGCCAAAAATTAAATGAGCTCTGTTTGGGCTATAGTCCACTTTTTCATCTTCCCTGACCTCATCGGATTCAGAAAGCAGCGCTTTTGTTTTGAGCACATCCCCGAATACGACTAAATAAGTAGCAAAAACAGCTGGAATCGCACTTAAAAAGAAGGTCAAGGCAGGAAAACCTAAACCGAAAACAGTATAGTCTGACCAAAGCGTAGCAAAATCCGGACTGCTGAATCCCCATTGGATATCAGGCCATTTCGCTTCTCCAAAAATTGGGGCTACAAAGACTGCGAGCAAAATTGCCGGCAATATCCCTAAATTGCCTATGAATACCCAAACTTTATTTCGCATTTTCAATTTTCCAAAACTTTTCGAAAAAAGCAGATAAAAGGCAAAGCCGATACAAATGCTTATTGTATAAGGAAATAAATCAAACTTGCCACCCGCTTCAAAAATGGAAACGACAGCACCAATACCCGCTCCTAAAATAATGCCTGATTTGATTGCATTCGGCACTAATCGCACGACCTTACTGGCAAGTCCGGTCATTCCCAGCAATATCGATAAAATACCTAATGTTAATTGAAACGCAACGAGTGCATAAACCCGATCAGGCCCCTCCGGAAATTGTCCGACGAACAATACAAGCAATGGAACCGCAGGTGTAATCCAACCTGGTATAACCGGGTCCCCGAGTAAATGATGGGCCAAGTATAATAATCCATTCAAGATAACGACGGCTAGAGCCACATCAAAAGGCATACCGAGGTGGTCTGCAAGCAGTGTTATCGCTCCAAGGTCCACTGCACACATCAATAATCCTTGAACGTAGTCAGGCCACTCAAAACGATAATGGACAAATGGGAGTCTAATCTTAAAAGGTCCCGCAGGTATATACGATGTCTCTTCTCCGTAGCGACGGTTTTTCCATTTCATATTGTTTCCTCCACTTAAGAACCATAGGCTGAACGGTATATTTTTTCGATATCCCGAACGTTTAATGCACGGGGATTATTGCGGAGTAAACGGACTTGTTTGATGGCCTCGGCAGCCATTTCACTTAAAGCCGATTCAGGAATCTCAAATTCACTTAGTGACTGTGGTATATCAACATAACGACATATTCTGGTCATCGCTTCTATAGCTTTATCCGCTGCCTCATCCTCATTTAAATGATTGACTTTCTCTCCAAGTGCTTCAGCAATGTCGCGGAACCTTTCCAAACATGCAATTTTATTCCACTTCATGACAAATGGCAGTAACAATGAATTGCTGACCCCATGTGATAAATGGAAGCGGCCTCCAAGCGGATAAGCTAAGGCATGAACAGCTCCAACACCGGCATTTCCAAAAGCTAACCCTGCCATTAGGCTTCCGGTGATCATGGCTTCCCGTGCTTCCAGATTATCTGGCGCAGCATAAGCCTTTGGTAAATGTACAGCGATTAACTTCATGGCCCCAATTGCCAAGGCATCTGTAACAGGCGAAGCAAATTTGGAAATATAGGCCTCGACCGCATGAACTAGTGCATCCACTCCGCTCGCAGCAGTCACACTTGGCGGGCAAGTCAGCGTCATGACGGGTGATACAATCGCTACATCCGGTAAAAGATACGAACTTACAATTCCCTTCTTTACCTGTTCTTTTTTGTCCGATAAAATCGAAATATTCGTCACTTCTGACCCGGTCCCTGCCGTCGTCGGTATGGCTATTAAAGGTAGGCCTGGAACTTCAATCAAGTTCGTACCAAAATAGGTCTCGATGCTACCCGAATTCGTAGCCATGACGGAAGAGGCTTTCGCAATATCCATCGCACTTCCTCCGCCTACCGCAATCAGTCCATCATGATTTCCATCCCTGATTGACCGTACACAAAGCTCAACGATTTCAATTTCAGGTTCTGGATTCACATCCGAAAAAATACCATATGCTGATGGAAGTAAATCCTCAACCTTTTGCACAACCCCGGCACCCACTAAAACTTTATCTGTAACTATCAACGGATTCTTCATCCCTAATCGCGTAACCTCATCAGTCAGCTGCTGCAAAGAATCTGCTCCTGTCACCAATTTGTTAGCCATAGAAAATATAGAAATATTCATGGTTATCTCCCCTTTCATGTTTTTACTAATGCAGGAATCATGCCAAAGTGAAAACGCTTAATTTATAAGGGGGATAACCTTTTTATCATAGGTAACAGCATAACTAATGAGTAGAAATCAAATCAAAAAAACTAATTCGATTCGTTTTCTAATCGAATGTGAAATTTTTTCATTTTTTGCACCAAAGCGCTTTGACTGATATCCAAAGAGATGGCCGCAGCCCTTGTGGTCCCATATTTTTTCATCGCATTCAGGATCAGTGAATGTTCCAGCTCGGAAACGGCCTCCTTCAAAGAATGTTTTGTAGTTTTTCTTGATAAGACCGGCTGGATGAAAGATGGTAAATTAGGTAAATCAATCGTATCATCATAAGTCGTGACGACCAGTCGCTCCGCAAGACTCGCAAGCTCACGTATATTACCAGGCCACGAATAGTTCGTCAGCCATTCATAGCATTCCGGTGTCATCTTTTTCTTTTCATTATATTTTTCATTGAATTTTTTCAAATACATTTCTAAAAGTGGTATCGTTTCTTCCTTTCGCTGTCGTAAAGGAGGGACTTCAAAGGAAACGATATTAAGCCGGTAATAAAGATCTTCGCGGAAAGATCCTTCTTGCACGAGGGAGGCCAGATCGCGATGGGTGGCTGAAATTAACCTGACATCGACCTCTTTCATTTCGGTGGAACCTACTCTCATGAACTTGTTTTCTTCTACCACTTTCAAAAGTTTCACCTGTAACTCTAAAGGTAAATCCCCAATTTCGTCCAAAAATAACGTGCCACCATTCACTTTCTCAAAAATCCCCATTTTCCCATTCTTAAGGGATCCGGTAAATGCCCCTGGTTCATATCCAAAAAGTTCAGATTCCACCAAGTTCGCTGGGATGGCTCCGCAATTTAATTCAAGGAAAATTTTTTCCTTCCTGGAGCTTTTGGCATGTATGTACTTGGCGATTAAACTCTTCCCTACTCCCGTTTCCCCCTGTAACAAGATCTTCGCATCCGTTTTAGCTACTTTATCAGCCAGTTTGAATAAAGGCGTTGTAGAAGGACCAATGATAATTTCCTGTAAATTCACCTGTTCCGAGCCAGGCAATAATTGAGAAATAGGTTGGAAAGATAATTTTTGGCTGTCAATCGTATACTTCATCCGGATTAATTCAGTAATATCCCTAACACTATTTATGACAAATATGACTTCATTCTGTGGCGATAGAATAGGTGTGGCCGATACGATAATCTTTCTTCCATTTCGAATTCTTTGTGTCAAAGTAACTTGATTCTTCGTTCGAATAGAATCCAATGAAGCTGAAACGGATATCATACCTTGCTCAATTAAATAACTCATCGGTTTTCCGATGATTTCCTCTTCTCTTATTCCAGTAATACGCTGATAAGCTTGATTGATAAATAATGTCGTTCCATCACCATCCGTGATATACACGCCATCATACAGGGCATTAAATACAACCCTGCATAAATCACTCTCAAAGAATACTTGAAACTGTTCATATGGTATTGAGTAATTCCGCAAATTCTGCAGCGGTGCATTCACAGTAATGAAATGAGAAATAGGCTTCGTTAAATCACTCTGCTGCACTGCCGCAGATAAAGCCTCTATTGTCAAAAACCCGATGAAATTTTCTGAATCATCCAAAACTTCCACTTCAGTGCTTCCGATGGGGAAACATGATATTGCTTCCTCCACTGTCATATCGGAATAAAACTTAGTCATCAATATCCACTCCCTGACTGGTCTTTACTATTTGATAGAGCACTTCCTCCTTGATTGAAGACTTTTTGAAAGTTCTGGCGGCTCCCTAGTCTTTTCAAATTAAAGAAGGCAATGAACTTATTAACTTATATTGTGAGCATTATGTAATGTTCATTTCTTTTTAATGATACTATGTACTACAACCAAAGGCACCCACATTAAGTGATACAGCGGCAAGAACATATTTAATCCCCATATGCTCCTTCTGACTTAAAAGCGAAAAAAAAGCATTGGTATGACACTTTTTTCATACCAATGCTCTTTTCAAATTCACTTTCTATCATCACAGGGGCTTTTGTACATAAGAAATAAGCATGCGAAATGGCTGAATACCTTGACTCTCAGTTATATAAGTTTAGAAACAACTACTTTACCTTATACTTTAAGAGGTTTCTAGACAGTTTGAAAAAAAAACTAATCCGTATTTGGATTAGGTTTCCGACTGTAGACAAACTCGATGAAAACTCAGTTTTGCCTGCAGTTTTTTAATTGAAAAAAGTTGCAGCTGATTTCAGAGATCCGCTCCCTTTCCGCCGACTGTCTGCCAAGCCTCCTCAGCGCAAGCGCCTGTGGGGTCTCGGCTATCCAGTAATTCGGCAGGAGTGTCGCAAATCTCTTCAATCCATTAAGGATTACAGAAAAAAACATAGGGGGTAACATAGTCTTGTTTTATAATCATGGTTCGCGGGGTGGGACCAATCCGATCTCCCTTTTGTCAAAAAATTGAAGGAACCTCCAGACTGTAGACGAAGTGGAAAAGAAGAGCGAGTTTCCCTTCAATATTTCTTAAAAAAGAAGTTCCAGTTGATTGGAATGGAAGGTACGAGACTCCTGCGGGAAAAGCGTGGCCAAGGGAGACCCCACAGGCGAACAGCCGAGGAGGCTCCCGGACCGCCCGCGGAAAGCGAGTGCCTTACGTTTCAATCATTACACATAACCCTTTCAGGAAATCGGCTCCCTTTCCGCCGACTGTCTGCCAAGCCTCCTCAGCGCAAGCGCCTATGGGGTCTCGCCTAGCCAGTATTTCGGCAGGAGTGTCGCAAATCTCTTCAATCCAATGAGGATTACAGTAAAAAAACATTCTCTCTATTCGGACTCCAAACCCCATTTTGTCGCCAAACTGAATCTTAATCCGTATTTGGATTAGTTTTTTTGGTTTGATTAAAGAAAGTAATTTGCTTCTTTCTAATCATATGATTATTTTGGAAACCAGCCGACCGGTTTTACATCGAGATTAATGTTAATTTGTTTAATTTCTTGGTATTCGTCCAAGCCGTATTTTCCTAAACTGCGTCCAATCCCGCTCTGTTTGTAACCGCCCCATGGCGCCTCGACATATGTTGGATGATAATCATTTACCCATGTGATGCCTGCCCGTACCTTCTTGATCACACGCAATCCTTTTGCCCCATCATTAGTGAAGACACCGCCTGCAAGACCGTAGTCTGTATCATTTGCAAGTTTAATAGCTTCATCTTCACCTTTAAACTTTTGAATGACAACGACAGGACCGAAGATTTCCTCTTGGACGATGCGCATGTCAGGTGTTACATCGGTGAAGACAGTCGGTGCAATGAAATATCCTTTGTCAAGACCGTCATCAACAAGACGGTAACCGCCTGCTGCAAGCGTCGCACCTTCCTGTTTCCCGATTTCAATATAGTTCAAAATGCTATTCATTTGCGCTTCACTGACAATTGCCCCCATGTTGCTGTCTTCTTCAAGTCCAGGTCCAACCTTGATTTTATTTGCGCGTTCAACATAGCGTTTTACATATTCATCATAAATACTTTCTTCAACTAGAATTCGGCTGCCTGATGAACAAACTTGGCCGGCACCGAAGAAGATGCCAAATAATCCGTAATCGACGGCTGTCTCTAAATCTGCATCTGCAAAAACGATATTAGGTGATTTACCGCCTAGCTCAAGGGAAATTTTCTTTAAGTTGCCCGCTGCCGCCTTCATGATTGAGCGGCCAACATCCGTACTTCCTGTAAATGAAACAATGTCAACATCGTTGCTTTCCGCAATGGTTTGACCGACAACAGTGCCGCGGCCCATCACCATATTAGCCACACCTTTTGGGATGCCTACTTCCTCCAGGATTTCGAATAATTTCATTGCTGTTACAGGTGTCACTTCAGCCGGTTTATATACAATGGTGTTACCTGCCGCAAGGGCCGGTGCGATTTTCCAGACACTCATTAGAAGAGGGAAATTCCAAGGTACAATCAAACCGGCTACACCCACTGGCTCACGAACAACCATCGCTTGCACGGGAGCGGGAACTTGATAGGTTTCCCCTTCTGGATGAAGGACCAAACCAGCGTAGTAACGGAAACACGCGGCGGCATCAGCAATATCGAAACCTGCCTCTGCTTTAAGTTTCCCGTTGTCCATTGTTTCAAGAATCGTTAACTCTTCGGCACGTTCATCAATTTTATCAGCGATTTTATATAGGTAGGAAGCACGCTCCTGTGCTGTTAGACCTGACCAGATTCCACTTTCAAAGGCTGCCTTCGCTACTGAGATTGCCCTTTCTGTATCTTCTTTGGTGGCACGCGGTGCTTTTGCAATGATTTCCTGTGTTGCAGGATTGATTACCGGGATTACTTCATTTGAAGATGAGGCCTGCCACTTACCGCCGATGTAATTTTTAAGCTCTAATACTGCCGTTTCTAAAATTGTCATGTTTCATTCCTCCGGTTTTCATTATTTTTTTATTAATCTGTACGGAATTTAATCGTTACAATTTTAAGACCAGTCTTTCGTCCTTCGCACGTGAGCAGCATGTCAGGATTGACTTCCGTGTTTGACGGTTTTCTTCGCTAAGGAAATAATCACGGTGATCCACTTCACCTTCTGCAACATCCACCTCACAACTTCCGCACCCGCCAACTTTACAAGAATAAGGCGCATCGATTCCTTCCCTTAAAAGCGCATCAAGCAGTGTTTCACCCTCATGAACGCGGATGGACCGATCGCTGTCTGTAAGGTCGACGATGAAAGGATCTCGCGCCCCATCATTTTTTGTCGCAAATAATTCGAAGTGGATCGCATGTTCCGGATAACCATAGGAACTGGCAGCTTTTCGATACTCTTGCACCATCTCGATTGGTCCGCAAAAATAGACATGCGTGCCAATGCGATGATCCATCATTGTCTCGGGCATCATTCTGCGTTTGTCTTCTGCCTGCGAAAAATAAAAGGTGCATTGATCAGGGTATTTGGCTTTCAGCAGATCATAAAAAGCACATAACTCCGGAGTGCGTGCTGCATAATGGAGTTCGAAGGTTTGCCCTTCGGCGGCCATGTCTTCCATCATTGCCAGAAATGGGGTTATGCCGATTCCAGCTGCATAAAAAGCATGATGCTTAGCTCGAAAGCTGAGAGGGAAATTGTTTTTTGGAAAACTTACTTCCAACCTGGAATCTACCTTTACATGATCATGCCAGAAAGCCGAACCTCCACGTGATGCCTCATCGCGCCGAATGGAAATTGTATATTTATTACGGTCCCTTGGATTGCTGATAAGGGAGTACTCTCTCTCGAAAATAATCTTATCCCCAGCCGGCATGTAAGTAGTCAAATGCGAACCGCCTGTAAATGCAGGCAACGGCTTTCCATCAACTGGAATCAACTCGAACTGTTTCACGAATGGAGTTTCTTGAATGATCTTGTTTACTTTCATTTGAATATTTCCTACTACCCGCATGATGATCAGCTCCCTACTTCTTCTTTTCCAATCGGGATGAATGGGTAACCAATATAACCTTCCCGTACGATTGAATAAAAAGGACCTATTTCAAGACTGGCTCTGCAATGGTCACATTCTGCAATTTCTGCTTCTTCTTTGACTTCCGACACTTCGAAACATTTCATGCAATATACGTATCGTCGTTTAGGCCCGATAATCACCGTCTGGATCTCAGCTTCAGATAGACCAGCCTCCACTCCGAGCGAGAAGATCATTACGGCATTGTTCCATGCAGCCGCAATATAAAATTGGGTGCCCATCTTTTGTGACAAGATGACTCTCTTAATCTCCTCTTTATCTTCCATTCCGTTAATCGATAGGCATTCAACAGGCACTGTACCTGCGATTTCAGAAGTGAAACTTTTCGCCTGATCATATCCGGCTTGATCGGAAATGACGACAAACTTTCTTCGATCATTCCGGGGGGTAAATTTATTTACGATCGTAATGGATTTATCAAACAATACTGGACTATTGTACAAGGCCCTATCCTCCTACTTATTGTTTTTCTTCGCTTTTTTGTTTTCATCAATACTCCTCAAATATTCGACCGATTGTGGAAGGAATGGGGCAATTCCTTTGTATTCAGCCATTGGTCCGGGAATATCCTGCAGTACGCTATATGTCAGATCAAACCACTCCTTGCGCAATGTCAAATCCTCCAGTGGCAGGAATTGAGTATTCAATACGAATAGAATGGCATTGCTTCGTGGCATGCGATAGAATTTTTGTTCTTCAACACGCAAACGAACAAGTTTACCTGCATTTTCCGGAGTTATTTCAGAACGTTGCGGTCCCCAGACATCCATCGTTTCATAGTTGACATCCCAACGGTCTGCCATCAGATTCCAGTTGATGCGTGTCCATGGCTTACCTGACTCGATGGATAACAAAAACTTACGAACGCGCTCTGCCAGTTCATCTCCCTTCCGAGATACAAATGGAACAGGTGCATGGATTTCATCAAAGGACATGCCTTTATTCCAGTTAGCCGAGAAGAGTGCAGCGTATGAAACTTGTCCCACTTCCAAATAGAAATTACTATCGCGATGAACCATTAAAACAAAATCATTATGGAAATGGCGGCCAATATAATCAAGCGGCTCATATGGAAGCGTACTGGCATCGCCATACACGAATGAATCGGTTTCCCCGAAAATGTGGTTCTTGAAAGTCCATTTGTCCCCATCTTTACTGACCTCGAAATGCTCCGGATAGCGATCAGCTGCCATGTCGACCAACATTTCCAATACTTCCCATTGCATTTCCATTGTGTGTGGAAAAGATTGAAACCTAATATGCGGCTGTTCTTGAAGGAGACGACGCTTCGTTTCCACTTGGAGTTTGTATTCTGGTGTAACTTCAATACAATTAATGTTTGAGAGTCTTTTCAAATCGTTTGAATAGCGATAGTTACCTGAAGTGAATGGAAATGGGAATGTATCTAAATCAGTTGTTTTGAAATCTAAACTTTGTGTAAACATTGAACAATCTCCTCTCGTTCCCTAGATTCTTTAAAGTGCATTTTTTCATTTAGCTTCCTTTAATTCAACAGATGGACGCTCCATGTCAACTTCAAAACGGAAAATGTATTTAGATGAAACATAATAAGTGACTAAAGCGACAAAGTATGTTGGAATTCCGGCAGCCGTATAAAGGAAAAAATCACTTGCTTCAAAAGTCAATGGATTATAGAGTGCCCAGTAAACGATCGTTCCAATGACCACCGTGAGCACGGCAGACGGGTTAATGCCTTTCCAATAGGTATAAGAGCCTTGTGTGTCATACAAATCCCTTATTGAAATGCATTGGCGCTTTACAAAAAAGTAATCTGCAACGACAATGCCGCCAAGTACAGCCATAATGAAGGAAATGACAGCAATGAATGAGCCAAATGCATCGTAGAACGTTGAGCTTAGAAGTAAGAATATAGTCGGTACGGTCGTTCCCATCGCAATCATCCATGATTTTTTCGGAAATACAGTTTTAAAGCTGACAGCTTGTGAGTACATAAGGAAAATGGCTGCCCCGACATTCCCTACCGAAAGTAAAATCAAGCCAATGAAGCCGCCCCAACTTCCTGCGATGGAAAACATCCAGTCAGAAGGATTAAGTGAACCAGCGACTAATGCAGCAAGGGCCCCAACTAAAGCAGCGATACAGACGATGATTCCATAGCTGTAGAATCCCGCTTTAAATGCGCCTCCTTCCGTTTTGGACAAACGGCTGTATTGGCCAAGATACGGAAGCCATGAAAAGCCAAGACCGATATTTAATTCCAGGGCTGTCGCGAATGAACGAGAAGTCGTTTCAAAGGGTTCAGAAGGAAGTATATGAGCAACTTTCGTGAATCCCTGTCCAAACAAGACAATTGCGAGAAGGCCAAACATGAGAACCATAAAAACCGGCACGGCCACTGCGGTATATTTTTGAATCGCTACCGGTCCCCTCACGGTTACAAGAAATGCACAGATAAAGAGTAAAATCGAGAAAAACGGCGCCCCCATTGCTTGGCTTGAAAAAATGGCGGGCATACCCAACCAATTAGCAGCCTCTGCCAACGCCTGGCCGGACATAAAGAGCGCAATGGAAATGTAACCGAGAGTTAAAATAAGAAAAACAAAGAAAAAGATATTGGATCCTAAATACCCTAGTGAACTTCGAAACCCTACAAAAGTGTCTATGCCATAACGCGCAAAATAAAGGGTAATGGGAACAATCAACAGCATAGGGAAGGCGTTACCGAATAGAATCGCTGCAAGTGACTGCTTCGCGTCAAGCATTGTACCTGTATATCCGCCAGTCAACAGCCCAAAAGATGAGAGGCCAATAACAACTTGAACTAAAATTAAATCCCGTAGGTTAAAAATCCGGTCGTTTTTACTTGCCGGTAAGAACCCAAAGGCCACATCCTTTGAAATGGAGGAATTCTCTTTGCTCACACGCTTCTCTCCCAACTATTAAAATAATGATTGTATGGCTTGGAATAAGGCTGTCATTGTTCTTGGTGACCTAAACAACATTTCAGACAAATGAATAGATTAGGTAGGCGATGATTAAAATCATGAAAAAAATAGAACCTGTCGCGTCACTCCATTTCATTTTTTCGATTTTCACGGTATCTTCCTGCTCATACGCATTGATCCGCTCATTCAAATCTGAATATAGATTTTTAATAAAGGGATCTTCAGAATTGATATTCTGTTGGAACTGATTCTCTTTATTCAAAATCGCTTCTCCCTCCTTTGCAATCATGCTTTCTAGTCCCTTCTCTTAACTTATTGCAATAACCATGCCAATCAGAAAACACCGTGCTAACAGGGTTTTCAAAAGGAAGAATATTCATTTTTGAAACTATTGAACAATTGTGAAATTTCTGTAATATAAAACTAGGAAGTTAAATGAAAGGCAGGTAGACATAAATGGATCACTTCACCTCTGCACTCTTATCTATTTACGATCAGCTTATTGTGACAGATAAAAATGGCACCATCCTGAAATTGACCGGAACAGTGAATACCTTATTCCATACAGTCAAATCCGCTAATGTCGGTGGTTCCATCAAGGATGTTGAACAAGATTTATTTTCTACAAGCTTGGCAGATGAGATAATGGGCAAAAATGAGAAAAGATCTTTCATGCAGACCTCATGGCAAGGGCATGAGCTGCTGATGACGGCATACCCGATTGAATCCGGTGCATGGGTCTGGGCTTTCAAAGAAATTAAAGATTTCTATCCAGATACATCAAGGGGGCAATCGGGACCATTATTGGAAACGAAGAAGCCAACTTTTCCATTTGTGATCCGCAGTAAACCGATGCTTGATGTTCTGCATAAGATGCAAATGGTTTGTGATGTCAGCGCAACCGTCCTTTTATTGGGGGAATCCGGTGTAGGAAAGGAAATAGCCGCCAGGGCCATTCATAATATGGGTAACAGAAGCGACGGGCCATTTATACCTGTCAATTGCGGAGCCATCCCGGAAAACTTGATTGAAAGCGAATTGTTTGGCTATGTAGAAGGGGCATTTACCAGCGCACGAAAAGACGGCGCAAAGGGAAAATTCACACTGGCCCATAAAGGTATCTTATTCTTGGATGAAGTGGGCGATTTACCGCTTAACGTTCAGGTAAAGCTGCTTCGTGTCCTTCAGGAACGCGTTGTCACTCCAATTGGAAGTACGACCTCACACCCTGTTGATATTCAAGTAATTGCCGCAACAAATAAATCGCTCGAAAAAATGGTGAAAAAAGGTGAATTCCGAGAAGACTTATATTATCGCCTTCATGTCGTGCCAATCCATCTTCCGCCGCTCAGGAATCGTGTAGATGAGATCCCCCACCTGGTTCAATTTTTTTTACAAAAGTACAATAAACTGTACAATCGAAAGATAGCTTTCACCCCGGATGCATCCGACTTGCTTTGTATCTATCAATGGCCCGGTAACGTACGCGAACTTGAAAATACAGTTGAGAGACTTGTAATTACTAGCGGAATACCGGAAGTGGATGTTGCTTTGGTTAAAGAAGTGCTTCCTTTTAAAGGACCCAAACCCACTTCACTACCTGTCATCGATTTCCTAATGCCTTTGCAGGAAGCAATTGACCTTGTGGAGGAACAACTCATCAATATGGCGATGGAACAATATAAATCATTGAAACTAGCGGCAAAGGTATTGGAAGTCAGCCAGCCGACGATGAGCAGGAAATATAAAAAATTACGAAATAAAATGGAAGAGGCAAGCTTTTCCCCAGTGGATAAACGGGCCATTTTAGAAGAACAAATAAACCAGCGGCTTCGATCCATTGCCGTTGTAACCGCAGCTATCATTCCAGCTGAAGAGGTTATCAGTCTACAAAAAAATATGAACCGGCAAACTTCCTTTTCCCAGAAATTAAAGCAAAAACTTACCATGATTCAAGAAAAGGAAGGCGTAATTGAATGGGTCTTTATATTTATCATGACGGAGGATGGACGTCTGATTCACCTCGTTGCAGATAAAGGCTTTGTAATTGAACCGGGGGAAGAATATATGGGTCCACCGGAAATGGTCAATGTCGCTTACCAGGCGTTTAATGGTAAAGCAGGTGTTACCCCCATTTACGAAGACAGGTACGGTGAGTGGAAAACAAGCTTTGCGCCAATCATTGATGATGACGGCAATATCGTAGCTATTGTCGGATGTGATTACAGCAAAGCCTATTTCAATTCAGAAATGCAACGTCTCCGTAAGCAACTCAACATACATGTTTGATTTCAGAACTTGGGTAAAAAAAGAAAAGCTGATTACAGTAGCCGTTTTGAACGGGCTTCTGCAGTCAGCTTTTTCGTTATTATCAAACCATATATACATCATGAACGTTATGAAGGAATTAAAATGGCAGTAAGCTTATATAGGCATTATTGTATCCTGTTCCCCCATCAACCTCCCTTAAAAAGGAAACGGTTAAGAGGATTTGGCAGAGCATATGGATATTACAATGCTTTTAGGGAACAACCCAAAGACTTATTCCCATAATACAAATGAGTGCTATCAGCCTTTTTGCCATGAAATCTATATAATTTTCTCTTTGTTTTCTCTTTTTTTCACCAAAAAATAAGCAGTAATCAAAGCTGTAATAGGAATTATCAGGGCTACTCCTGTTCCAGCACAAAATATAGTGATCATTTCAGCACTGAATATTTTTGAGTTTACGATTTCTCCAACAGAATAGGATAAATCTTTAAACCATATAAGCAATGCCAAATAGCCTCCAAAGAAAGCAAAAAAGAGTGTATTCGTAGATGTTCCTAAGATATCCCTCCCAATACTTAATCCAAATGTGAATAATTCTTTCTTACTAATGGATGGACGGTGATGATACATTTCTCGCATGGGAGATGCAATAGCCATGGCTGTATCGATAATCGCTCCAATAGTACTCATAATAATTACTGAAGCTCCAATTTTAACAAAATCTACCCCAATATAAAGGGAAAAGACGCTGAGCTCTTCTATTTCTTCTTCACCGAAACCTTGTATCATCGCATTTTCCGTCACAATGACAATAAAAAAGAGTACAATAACAATCGTGATAATAGTAGAAATGAATGCTGTTTTTGTTGTACTATTCACTTCGTTAATAAAAAATAAATTAATATAACTAATCACCATACATGCAATCAATGTTACGATATACGGATCATTATTTGGATTTGTCATAAAAATGATGGTGAAAAGTAACACACCAAAGTTTAGGAACAAAGCAAAAAAGGAACGTGCCCCTTTTTTCCCGCCAATCAAGATCATCAATATTAATAGTATAAATGCTAGCAACACTAATACATTCATTATCTTTCCCTCTTTCGATTAATGAAAAAAATGGAGACATATAGACCGATTGGAATAGTTAACACGATTCCTATACCACCAGCTAGGGCACGGGCCAATTCCAATGTAAGGTTCATGGAAAGGGTAAATCCCAATGCAGAAGCATTTTTCAAATACAAAATAATCATAGGAATGGAGCCACTTATATAGGCAAAGAACAAAATGTTTGTCATGGTTCCCATTATGTCTTTTCCAATCTCTAATCCTGAAGTTTTAAGTGCTTTTACTGATATCTGGTTATTCTTTTCATACAAGCCAAAAATCGAAGAAGACATGGTAATGGCTATATCCATTACGGCTCCTAAAGATCCGATAAATAACCCTGCCAAAAATACCATTTTATAAGGACGGGTGATAAATTGCATCTCTTCATATCGAAGGCCATTTTCGGACGTTAACCACATTACAAGATAAGTAATGAACAGCGATAAAAAAGTCCCTAACAGTGTCGCAATGACCGCTGCATATGTTTTTTCATTAAAACCGTTAACGAGTAAAAGGGAAAAGACCGTAAATAGTATGATACTTATACTGCATATCAATACCAAACCAATGTCTGATGTCTTCAAATAAAAATCTAATGCATATGACAATAATATGGCATTGACTGCCAAACTTATAATTGAAAACAGGCCTTGCTTTTTTCCAACGATAAGTAATGTCAAGATAAAAACCCACGCTACGATCAACACAAATTTATCACGTTTTACGTCTTTTATGGTTCCAGTCAACTCTGAATTTCCTTCTGTCTTCATATCAATCGAAACAAATAAATCATTTCCAACTCGATATTCTTGATCAAAAGCTCCGGATGAGGAATATTCATTCTTTAAATGAATAAGTTTTCCTTTTTCTTCTCCATTTTGTAATTCTGCTATTATACTCTGGGTAAATAGTCGATCTTCATTTTGATACATATCATTCAATTCAGTTGTATTTTCCAGATTTGTTTTAATGACTTTGGCTATAGGAAGTTCATAGAATGAATAATTGTGTTGAACAAAGAAAACAGAAGCGACAAAACAAATTGCTATGACGGCGTACAAAAAAACATGCTTGTAACCCATTTTTTTAAATTTATTTACGATAACATTCAAAATAAAACCTCCAAATAATATCGGGTGGGCAAAAAAGGCAGGGAGGAGCCAGAATTGACTGACTCCACCCCGCCTTACTAGTATTTGATTTATTTATCTTATCATGAATGGATTTGGTTTGCGAAAACAAAGTCCGATTTACCTTCTTAACGTCTCCCCCAGTAAAATGGGAAAGATATTGAGGTGACATCAGGGAAAAAAGGAGAGATCACAATGCGAATCATGAAGACACCCTTACTAGTAACAATCCGCTGACACAATCCTATTCACGCATAAATAGACATGGGGTTTTTTACCAGAGATGTTTTGTCTTAACTCTTTTATTGTCTACACTTTGTACTCCGTACATATTTACAAACCACACTTTGTGTATATATAAAAAAATTAAAATATTCTAGCGAGGTCTATATCTAAATATATAATAATTACTTGTCACTATTAGGGCTAGCGTCACGAAAATGCGAAGTTACAATGTTAAGGAAAATAACAATATAAAAAGCCCAATTTCTCACCACATAAATTGAGAAATTAGGCTTCTTATAAAGCGCCTGATGCTAAAAAACATGGAAATACATCACCTGTTAAATGCTTAACTACTCTTCACCGTAGCTCTCTGAACTGCATTTTTTAAATTTAACCTCACTTAAAATAAGAAAAAAAGTATATTTCAGTTTTTTAATCGTTATATTGCAACGAGCTCTCAACTATATTTAATATAGTTATTCTACATTGAAGAATATCTTCTCGTACCATATATCCGATGACTTTATCTATTTCTCACTTTTGATTAGAAAAAAACTGATACCTTCCTTTTTAATTTTATAGTTTTTAAAAGGTGTTCCTGAAAGGCTATCTGCACTTGTAGGAATTCCATAAGCGGCTTCTACACTTAGAGTAAAAGCAAGATGTTTGAGAAATGATGCCAAGCGACTGGTACTTCTAGCGTAAGGAGACCACCAGTCTAAAGTTTGTATAAAAATGCGCTGTGAACAGGTAGAATGATCACAAAATAATTCTCTTGAACGAACATGTGGAAACACCTGTATTGATAAAATAGTTACGTCCTGAATGATGCACCAGTATACGGGGGAACCAAAATTAAATCGTTGTTGACAAATAGCGTTTATTCACTTTTATCATCATTATAATTATCAGTTTTTAATAGTAATGTCTTCAATTACTTTCTCGAAAATGTTTACACTTCTCTCCCAAGTCCATTTTTCTGCTTCTTTTTCTCCCGACTTTGCTAATCGGGTTCTTAATGGCTCATCTTGAATCAAACGAAGAATATCCTGACCAAGTCGGTTTTCATAACGATAGGATATGAGTGCATTATCTTCGTGGCGACAATAATCTATATTTCCTCCATTAAAAGTTGTGACCAATGCTGCACCACATTTCATTGCTTCTAAACCGGGAATGGATGCAGAATCATAAATCGAAGAATTGACGAAAATATCCGTGTGATTCAAGTGATAGTTTAATTCCTCATCATTACCGGGTGTAAAAAACCTGAATCTATTAGTGTTTTTTAGACTTATAAGAATGGGTGAATCATAAAATTCATCTGGAGGAGAGATTAAATTGATTATCACATTGGGATGTTCAGTTTTCACTAATTCTAATTGGCTAATCAGATATTCTTGCTCACGATGCCAAGAAAAGCCACCTTCTGGTTTCCGAACAATAGCTGATATTTGTAAAGGATCATTCGGAACACGGATGTGTAGGTTTTTAAATGTGGAACTGATTCCTACAGGAACTATATGGCCTTTAATTCCATGATTCAAGTAAATAAGCTGCTGCTGATTTTGTGACAACACAATGAGATGCTTAGTCAGATAATAACCCGGAAAAGAAACATCATTATTTGGAAGAAAGGTTGGCTCATAACATAAGCTAAGCCGAACATGAATACCTTTTCCTTTTTGGCTAGCTGCATGTGCAGAGGGAACAGAAAGATAAAAATTAGAAATGATTACATCACTTTTAGGATAATCTATTTCTTCTACTGTATAATCTGTTTTGGTACGAACTAATTTGCAATTAACTTCATAATCGACTTTTCCCTGTGGAGGCATCAAAATTGTGACATCATGTCCCCTTTGTACCAGACCATTAATAATTTCAGCAAGCATGCGCTGGGCTCCACCCCGACATAATGTGAGGATCGGGAAAGTGAATTTCATTTTAATAACTCCTTTTCAATCAATTCTTCTATCTTTTTATCATGTTTTTTCTGAACCATAAGAATCTCATGGGGAATGACTTGTTCATATTTTTTTGATCCCATTTCAGAATGAACACGATACATGACAAGCGGTTCTTGAAAATAATAAAAATGATAGTTTGGCAGTATACGTAACCATAAATCGTAATCATGTGTATAAGGGAGTGAGGTATCAAAAACCCCCACTTCCTCAAATATTTTCATCTTTAACATCACGGTACATCCGTTGATAATGCATCCTTTTCGCATTGTTTCAAGGAACTTGATCCTTGTAGGCATACTTATCCCTGCTGGTTCACTGATAATTTTGTTATCAGTATCGATTAAGAAATAATTCCCATAACAGAAATCCGCTTTTCTCTCTTTCATAAAAGTAAGCTGGTTTTCTACCTTAAACCTATCATACAGATCATCGGAGCTTAGCCAAGTAAAATATTCTCCAGTTGCATTTTTTATCCCCATATTTAATGCACTTGCCGTCCCGCCATTCCCTTTTTTAATATAACGAACCTTATTTAAATAAGGATTGATTTTCTCGCTGTACCTGGTTGACCCATCGTCCACAACAATAACCTGAATATTCTGGTAACTTTGGTTTAAAGCACTTTCAATAGCTTGATCGACATAAGGGCAATTATAAAAGGGAATTACAATCGATACCTTTGGATTTCCATCCATCCTAAATACCTCCTTTTCGTTAAATACGTTTAGATCATAAATAAAAAGGCTATAAACCTATTTTTAAGGGCGTGCAAATTCTTAACCGTACAACTTATGCTTACTAGTTATTTATCCAATCCTTTTTTATGAATTTTTCATAAGAATGTTATTACCACATAGTTAAGAAGTTTGTTAATATTCAATTCCTTACTCTCCATATAGCATATTCAACTTCTTTAAGAATAGAATAGACAAAAACCTATATCTTCTTTATATAAAGCAGTCTATCTTTATATGTGCATTTTAATCTTTTTGAAGGAGTTGAAATCAATGGCAGAAAAAAACTGATCTACCCTGCTTTTTATGAACTCTGTACCAAAAAGTGGTACTCATTTATTGAAAGATATCCTCCAAGGAATGCCAGGTGTATCTCATGATCCAAAAAATGAATTTTATGAAGGGCACTCTTGCCAACTTAAAAATCATTATTTTAAGTTAAGTCATTTGAAACCCAATGAATTCGCAGTTGGACATGTATCCTACTCACCCTAATGGCTTTCTATGCTGAAGAGATTGAACATGAAACATATAGCAATCCTCGATGTGGTTGTATCTTTCGTTTATTTCATTATTGAGAAATACACTTATCATCCACTTTATGAGCATTTATCAAAGGGAGCTAAGGATCAAAAACAAAGGTATTTGGAAAAGTAAACAGGAAGCTTCCAATCTATAAAACCATAGATCTTTCATTCTAAAACAAATGTGCGAATGTGTCTTTTTTGTTTTCATGGACTGGAAATTAATCGAAGTAAGATTGATTATTGTGAGCAATTACTTTAAATGCCGTTCCGACGGTGTTTTGCGTGTTTATAAGAGAAAAATAATCTACTTTATTATAATCAATCATAAACAAAAAAGTGATAAAGTTATGGGTATTAGTCCTGCCTGAAAAAGACGGGGTGTTTTATTTGGCAGTCCGCTATATGATGAAAGGTGGAGCTACAGATCGAAAAAGCCAAACATATACTCGTTCAGGAACATCCAAAGTCCGAAATGGATTGGTTTTTTCTGAGGCTGTAATTGGTGGAAGGATAGTGAAAATGCGTAGAACTTATTGTTTTATTTTGAATAAAATAGCCTATAAGGAGGCATATTGATGTTAAATATATTAGTTTTAGACTATGATTTCTCACACTCCTATTATAAGAATTCGTTTTATCTATGGAATGAATTAAAAAAACTAACCAATTGTGTGCTCTTAACTCCTACACAGTATGATCCGGCCATAAAGTTAGATGAGATAGTAGAAATGTGTCCATTCAAGCCAGATTTTATTATAATAAACGAGTTCCTTAATTTTCATCATGACTGGAGTATGAAAGGTCTGGAAAAAGTAAATATTCCTATTGGTTATTTGCCACACGATATAGATGCGTCTGTAGATATTAGGAGGGAATACTTGCATCAAAACAAAATAAGCTTGATATTCCCATTATATAAAAATAGTTTTCTAAGACTCTATCCTGAATTCGCGGATAAACTACGCTGGCTCCCACACCATGTAAATACAGAAATATTTAAAGATTATAATTTGGTTAAAGATATGGATGCGTTATTAATTGGTCGTGTTAAACAGTCTTATTATTCTTTGCGCAAAAAAATATTACAAAAAATGGACGGTCATCCTGGCTTCGTCCACTTTGTTCATCCATCTGACCAAGATTCATCCAAAGTTTCATGGGTAGAAGGTGAAGAATACGCCAGATTAATTAATCGATCAAAAATATTTTTTAGTTGTTGCTCCACGCTCAAATATCCACTTTTAAAATATTTTGAAACATTAGGTTGTCGAACTTTACTTTTAGCAGACACATGCTCAGATTTAACGGAACTAGGTTTTAGTCCTGGTGAGCACTTCATAGATATTAACGAACACAATTTTTACGAGAAGTTTATTTACTATATAAACAATGAAACAGAACGTAATCGAATAGCAACAAACGGTTATAATTTTATAAGAAGCCATCATACTTCTACGATAAGAGCACAACAACTTGTCTCTTACATTAATGCATTTCTAGGGCGTAATGGTTAGATAATGAGTATGATACTTGGAATCATTGTATCGTCCCCATCAAGCTAATATTAACGAAGGAGTACAATTATTCATTTTTTTATATTGCAATCTTTCACGAATTCTAACCGATGTGTGGCTCTGCTTGACAGGCGCACTCTTATCTTCTTCAAGGATCCTCTCGATAAATGCCAAATGCCCGAAATGGATCTATGACCGGGCAGGCCCGTTCCTATTGCCTAGTGTAATTGGGGATTTCTGCATCCGCAAGTAGCTTCCGAACCGTCTGTCTTGCTATTTTCAGTTGTATGCTTAGTTTTCGTATAGATGACCTGATCATCCCCTGTCAAGTATACATTAGAAAAAAAGCGATGCTGCCAGCGTGTGCCGATTCTCAATCGGTGCAAGCTACTTGAGTTTATCCTAAAAATCGCTGGCACTTATAAAAGTAAATGTAATCTTGAATGGCTTGATGCATCTCGGATTGTGACTTAATCTGGTGAAGATACATCTTCCCTGTTTTGAAATGCGAAAAGAAGGATTCGATACATGCGTTACCCAGGCAGGTTGTTTTGCGAGAGTGGCTGCCTCTCGTTGAATTCTTCTAATCGTTGGTTGAGACGTGTACTGGAAGCACTGGTCCACTTAATGATCTTGCATTACGAAAGTTATTTTTGGACATACCGTCACACCTCATATTTTGTATACTTTCTATTCAGTTTGGCATTTATCCATAATGAAATAATGATCACACTCTGGTTACATCGTGGTCACACCCTTCCGAAAACTATCGGAGACCAGAGTGCGTTTTTATTATAAAAAATTTGTATAAAACCTTGTTACAAAGACCACTCAAGAAAGGCTCCTAACACACTGTACATCTTTATTTATCTTTTCTTTCTAGAAGTAAACAGCACTCCACATGTGTTGTTTGTGGTAACATAATTTATTACAATTTAATTCTTTCTTTTTTGGCAGTCTACGTACATGGTTCATCCTAAACAATCCTTGTTTTTTAAGGAAAAAAACTACGACATCAGCTGTAGTGAGATTTATTGGTGGAGGCGGAGCACATCGTACCCAATACAAAAAACCTCATTTACATATGGTACAGTTCACCACCATTAACCTTAAATCATTTACCTCCTAATATATTGTTAATTACAATTCTTCCTCAACACTCTGGCACTTTAATGGAATTTAGAAGAATAATTGTTCTCTTCTGATTTCGCTCTAATTGGTTAACAACCAGCCATACCGTAATTAAGAATTGGCTGAATGGATTATCCTCTGGAGACGATCTTATGTGAAAAACTAAGGGCAATACTACAATCCTATAAAGTATTGCCATTAAATTTGTATAATTATCGTTTAATAAAATAATGAATGTTTCAAAATACAAAGAAGATCCTCTTAAAATCTAGTATCTCTCCTTTTTTAGGCGGGAGAATGCATGTTGGATTTCTAGTAGTTTGACTACTTCCATCGCTCTAACTTTGGAATTCCTTAGTAAAAAACTAACAATAAATTTAAAAACAATTTCATATTTTCCATCAAATGATTTTGAACAAATTTTTGCATTTCTATCGTAGTAATATTTTGAGTAAATTCACCATTTAAATAACAAAGACTACAATATTTATTACTTTTGCTACTGTCTTTTTGAGTTCCTCCACCTAATTCATCTTTAGAAAGCGGCTTTCCGCAATTCTGACATGTTTTAATTGACTTCATTATAAATTCTCCTACACTATTGTGTGGAGTTGGCTGAAGTTTGGTCGAATTGTACTCAGCAGATTTAACGATCGATGGAACTGCTTACAGGTACGAATCAACTGTAACTGTGCAGCATTCCTCTAATGAATGCTACACTATTGAAGTATGTTTTCTTTTAGTTTTACGATTCATCTCCAAGTAACTTGTTAACACAATACTTCAACGTTAAATCCTCCAGGCGCTTCTACGTAGAAAGTATATCTGTGTAAGTGTTGTGGAGGTTTTACCTTGAATCCATCATCCTTCAACCGCTGATTGATCCTATCAACTTGTTCTTCATTTTCTTGTATGAATCCTACATGAAAAGTCTTGGGGTATTGTACATTGCTTCCTTTCATTAGTGTCAATATGGAACCATCATCATCTTTCATTGCGGCGAACCCATCTACTCTACTTCCTGCACATGTCAATCCAAAATATGTTTCTAAAAACTCACGTGAAGCTGTAACATCATTAACTGTTAAATTTATGTGATTGATTTTCATTACTTCCCCCTATTCTTTTTTCCGTCTCCATCCGGTAAGGTAGTTAGTTTTTCATATGCTTTCCCTCAGCATCATTAGAAAAGCGTTCCTGTTTAATAGAATTCTTATCACCCAATCTGCTGAAGCTTTTCCAGAAGGTAGTCGAGGCGGTAAAATTGTGAGGCACATCCTTGGACTATACCCATTTCCATTACTTGCTGAAGTCCCTCGACTGAAGCGAATCGAGAACGCATGATAAGTTTCGTCTTACCCTCGTGTTCAACAAACGTCAACGTTACCAGTGTAACTGGCATACCGTCGGCTGCGCTGCCTTCTTCATCTGCAAACATGTCCGTGAAGACAATCTTCTCCGGTACGATTATTTCTTGATAAACAGCTTTACCCCAAGATTCTTGGCCATAAAATTCACCTTGGGTTTCATCTGTGCACCGCATGCAATAATGCCATACACCGTCAGGCTTAAAATTAAACTCCCGATTTTCCGTTTGCCATCCACTCGGTCCCCACCATCCAGCCAAGTGCTCAGAATTTGAAAATGCTTTAAAAACATGTTCCCGCGGCCCGTCAAATATACGCTCCATGACAAGATCCCGCCCCTCTAAGCTCGTTGTGATGTTATTAGTCACTTTGTTATCAGACATCAATTCCTCCTTCCTATTTTGTAAGATATTCCTTCTACTTCGTCACAATGTCAGTATTTTCCTCTCGATTCAGTAAATAATCATCCAAGTGACCGCAGCTACAAGAAAAAGGTCAACCAGTAAAGTAAACTGTACCCTATAGAGTAGACACTAAAAAAAGGTCTGCTCTGTAGGGTACTTTTATGTATAATGAAAAAAATGGGAGAATCGGAGAACAATT
>NZ_JBIWES010000023.1:0-47983 GCF_044762665.1 Peribacillus sp. NPDC096622
AGATTGGACTCTATACTCGTATCTTACTGAGGGGCTCTATTTTTTTCAAACCTGATATTTAACGATCTACAGGAATGCTAACCTGCCCCTTTAGTGGCATAAGAAAAAGCTGCCTTAAAGACAGCTTTGATCTTATGCTAAAGCATCCGTTAGTTCATTAAGAAACCTTTTATTCTTTTATTTATATCAAAAAAATATTGGAATTATTTACACCGATTAGCAATATCCAAGAAGATTAAATGTTGCTTTATAATGCTAAATAAAAAGGCGTGAAAATATGTGAAATTTTTAATCATTAGTCTTATTATACTTTTCGTTGGAGGTAGTATTTATATGGTTAACAAAAAAAATAATACAAATGACAACGAAGAAGCACCATTTGCAGCTGGAATGAATTTTGATCCTGAAGAAGTAGAACCTTTTTTAAAACATTTATCATCCACAGTATTGGATTCAGGTTTTAGTCAAGATGAAATCAATTCTATTACATCTGAAACCGACACAATGAAACACAACGAAGTTAAAGAAATTGGAACTTTTGATGTTATTTATAAAGGAAAAGAAACAAAAATACGAATTGAAGCCGAAGTTCATATTGAAGATGTTGATAAAGAAGTTGTTCTTTATATGTTTAGTATTCAAGAATTAGTTGACATCATAGATGAAGAAATGCTGAAAACTGAAGACGAAGTGGAGTAAAAAGAGATGTTGTAATTAACATCTCTTTCCTTAACTAAACTGCCCCGTTAGTACCATAAGATAAGCTACCTTAAAGACAGCCCCAATCTTCAGCTAACGCACCCGTTAGTGCAATAAAAAAATCTATTTTAATGCCTTTATCTTTCAGTTTCGTAATCATTAATGATTACTTCTATAATATTACATTGTTCATCTGCGACTGCTTTGTTAGATTGTTTATTATAGTTGTAGGTTATTAAAGCCTTCCATAAAGCCCAACCTCTTGCTCTATTCCAAGTTTCTGCATCAAAATTCAATGCATTCTTAAATGTCTTTCTGCTACTATCATCAAAAAAAGTCCAAGCCATTGCAGCATCGCAAGAAGGGTCTCCTACTCCCAATATCCCAAAATCAATAACCGCACACAATTTACCATTTTCAATTAATATATTTCCTGGGGCTATGTCACCGTGGACCCAAACTGGTTCACCAGCCCACTTTGAAGTTAATGCCAATTCCCAAATTTCTTTCAATAGGTGTTTATTAAAAGTATTTACATTATTATTAATGGCATCTCTACACTCATCATCGTATACAACAATATCTCCGCCTCTATAAAAATTATGTTCGCCAGCTAAGGGACCTTCACTGGCGTCAATAGATTGTAATTCAACTAAAAATTTCCCCAAATCATTTGCAAATTGATTTGAATCATCTATATTTTCTAAAGTTAATGTCTCTCCATCCAACCATTTGTTGACTGACCAAGGATGTGGGTAATCCTCACTTGGTTCTCCTTTAGCTAATTGTTCAGATATTGGTTTAGAAAGATGCTTGGCTAAAATGGGTAACCATTTTTGTTCTTTTTCAACTTGGGGTACATAGGCTTCATCACTTGGTAGCCTAACGCTCATACTGTTGCCTAAGTGAAAAGTTTTATTATCATTTCCACTTTTTTTAACAGGCTTAATTTCCAAATTAGACCACTCTGGAAATTGGCTATTTATTAACTTCGAAACTAAATCTACGTCGATTTTTATCATTTAATTTCTCCCTATAATTTTATTTATTCATCACCCAAAACCCAGTTACAGTCACAAATTTATTTGATAAACGCATCCTTATCAACCCCTTTAATTTGATTACATTTAATGTACCATATACTTACTACAAGGACCTCTTATTCCACTATCCTGCCCCGACAGTTGCATAAAGAAAAAGCTGCCTTTTAAAGACAGCTCGATCCTAAGCTAAAGCACCCGTTAGTTCATTAAGACTTATGTAGAGTTGAAATAAACTGAGAAATAAAAAAAGGCAGAGCTCAATCATTCTGCCTTTAAAATATCCATAGTCTTCTTTATTCATAAAGGGAGGTCTGTAGGTTTTTTGACTCAATCATATCAGACACAAACGTATACAGATTTGGTGGATGCTCTGCTATGCGATGTGCAAGATACAAGTACCATTCCGTTCCATATGTGACGTACACCTTCGTCTGGAAATTCTCATCTCTAAGTGATTTAATTAAATCTGGACGAACACCATCTAACATTTCTACTTCAGTATATGGATTGGCTATCAGTCCATTTTCTTTAAGTGCTGCGACAAGCTTTTCATCATGTGTTGCTATCGACAGAGGATGGTTTCTTGCCACACAAGCCATAACAAAATCTACGTAACGCTTATCTAGTTCTACAGATCGTGGGATATACGTACCTTCTTTTTCTTGATAAGCACCTTTTACTAAGCGAATTTTCCCTTGAAATTCCAGTAATTCTTGCAGGTCATATTGGGAACGGAGTAAGTGTACTTGTAATGTTATACCGAGATTGGCATACATCGGTGACAGTTTTTTATATATGTTAAGGATCTGATCGGTCTTTTCTGACTCCTCCATGCTAATCATGAGCTGGATATCGTATTGTTGAGCTTGTAGTGCGATTTCTTTCAAGTGTTTAGATACAAGAGCATCTGAGATCGACATACCTATATGTGAAAGATCGAAAGAAATGGTTGATTTCATTTCTTTAGCGCCAATCTCGTTAATCAGTGAGAGAAATTCATTCTTTGCTGAGATACATTCATTTTCGGATCGTGTGTTTTCACCAAGATACTCGATGGATACTTGATAACCCATTTGAGCAAGCATGGAAATACGTGCCATTCCCTCTGCCCGTGTATGGCCTGAGACAAATCTTGTTGCAGCTTTCATAAAGAGAGGGAAAAGTTCCTTAGAGTTTTGTATGTATTCTTTGATATCTTCGTTTCGTGCGATCGATTTCAATGCTTTTGAAACACGCTGTTCTGCTTCGTTATACATTTATATCACGCCCTTTTTTATGGATAGTTTAGATTCGTTTGTGAAAATTCTGATTTCTTTATATAGTATACCATTTTACTAGATCATGATATGTTTTACCGTAAAGTCCGTATACACTACCTGGCCCCATAAGAAAAAGCTGCCTTAAAGACAGCTTCGATCTTCAGCTAAAGCACCCGTTAGTTTAAGTAGAATGTTTCACAATCTTTCTCGAGGATAAAGTTTATGCGTCATAAAATATTCTGTTTATCTAAATGATTACTTAGAATACATCACAACGGTGTAGGAGTATTAATTTGTTCGTCAAAATTTAATTCTAAAAGTTGTCCAGCGTGAACCAATCCAGATCCAAATCCGTACATAAGAACTCGGTCTCCATTTTTGACTTTTCCCTTACGGATTCCAAGATCAAGAGCTAAAGGAATGGTTGCAGCAGAGGTATTTCCAAAGTTGACTAAGCTATAAAGCGTTTTTTCCATTGGGTATTCTAATTTTTCGCAAATTGGCTCTATCAACCTTAAGTTAGCACTATGAGGTATAAACCAATCAACTTGATCTAAAATCGTTTGCGATTTTTCTAATATCTGTCTTATACTCTCAGGAACATTCCTTACAACCCATCGAAAAACTTCTCTACCATTTTGTACAAGATATTGAGTATCTATTAACTCAATCCCATTGATCTTTTTTGATAGTCCAGGTCGATATACATGTTGTGCTCCTCTTCCATCACTTCCTAGGTGGAATCCAATGAAACTTTTTGATTGTTCATCTCTTTCAACTAATACCGCACCAGCACCATCACCAAATAAAACACATGTATTTCTATCCGTATAATCTGTAATTTTTGAGAGTGTGTCTGCTCCAATAACTAGTACCTTTTTGTGGAGCCCAGAAGAAATTAAACTGTGTGCTGTATGTACTGCATAAACAAATCCTGCGCACGCTGCACTTAAATCTATGGCACCTGTTTGGGATATATTTAATTGGTCCTGTATGATACTTGAGACAGATGGGAATGGTAAATCTGGTGTGCTTGTTGCCACAATAATCATATCTACATCTTTGACTTCTTTATTATATCTGTGCATTAAATCTTTTACTGCAGATACGCATAAATCACTGGTAAATTCATCAGGACGGGTTATTCTTCGTTCATGAATCCCGGTTCTTTGAATAATCCATTCATTATTTGTTTCAACCATTTGCTCAAGTTCAAAATTTGTTAATTTTTTTTCTGGTACATATGTCCCGATAGCTGTTATTCTTGCCCCTATCATACGCTCACCCCAAATATTTATTAGAAGTTAGTATTAATACCTGGTACTAATTATAACAATTTATATTGTTATTAATCAATTTAAATTCCTTTTTTTTCTAAAACACTTACTCCTTATTGAAGTAAACTGCCCCGTTAGTTCAACAAGGGTATGGAAAGGGAAAACACTATTCCCATTCATAATCAGTCACCAGCTCAACCTTTTCCGGCATTATTTTTTGAAGAGAGTCTATTGTTGAAAAGTTTTCATCATTTGAGAATGCGGCTATATAATCGCCATCATGCCCTACCCAAAACATAGTGGAACTCTCTGTTAAAGTTGCTATCAGGGTATTGGCTATCCATTTTAGTTTAATAAGTCTTGTTCGGTTATTTTTAGTCCTTTTTACGGGATAAGGCGACTCATGTTCCCTTTCCTCTAGTCTGAAGACATCCTGTTTTAAGGACCATAATGATAAGTTCAACATGCTCCCATTCCCGTGCAAATAAGGATAATATTGTTTAAATTGCTGTGGGCTGCGGATAATTGCCTTTACAAAGAACGTGTCTTTGCTACTCCCCTTCATATAATTGAACTCTATATTTTGCATCTTAAACAGCTCTTCGTACTCTTCTAATTGAAAATCATAGATTTCCGCAAGTGAATAAATAGGGTAATAATTTGGGCTCTCCAACCAATTGCAAAAGAATTCTTCATGGGCATCTGTATAATCCCCATCAATATAACAAGAAAACTCTACGATATATTGGAACTCACCGGTAATCTCAAAAGGATAAGTGGCTTCTGGGCCAGGTACAGTTATTATTTTTTCTGGAGGGAGGTAGCTTATTTCTATCTTCAAGTTATTCGCCTCTCTTAAAAGGTTCGGATAGTTATATTTTTATTATATACCACGTGAAAATGTTGTTTTCACTGGCTTATTAGAGTTTTCTTCAGCTAACGCACCCGTTTGTTCAATAGTATTATTAATTCTAATCCCAAAAATTATAGATTGTCTCTCTAACACTTTTTGGCTTCCAATACGCTATTTGTTCCAATTCAGCACTATTCAATTCATTATCATTTTCTAAATTAATCTTTCCAGTACTCTCTTTAATATATAAGGGCTCGTTAAGTCCCTCAATACTCAAAACCTTATAAAAAGGACTAAACTGTTTCAATAATTCGGGTTCAGCAATATATTTAACATTTTCAAAATCAACAAAAGACGCAAAAGCTAAAAAAGGATAATGTTCATTAAGCAATATATGCAAATGTTTATCGAAAACTTTAACTTCGACATTTAAAAAATTAGTTGCAAACTGTGGTTCTATGAATTCCAACACTTTCCGTTATTCCTTTTTTTTTAATTTTCATGGGAGTTCCATAAGCAAAAGGCTGCCATAGCAGCCTCCCTAAATGAAGTAAAGTACCCGTTAAATTTGTTGTCTATTATCCTTGATTCCCCTCTTCACTTTTGTATTCTATAAGATCTCCCGGCTGAGAGTCCAAAGCCTTACAAATCGCTTCTAACGTGGATAGTCGAATCGCTTTTGCCTTTCCATTTTTCAATATGGAAAGGTTAGCCATCGTTATTCCAACCCTTTCCGAAAGTTCTGTTACGCTCATTTTCCTTTTAGCAAGCATCACATCAATATTGATTATTATTGCCATGTTATTCACCTCAGACTATTAAGTCATTCTCTGATTTTATATCGATGGCTTCTTGTAAAAGTCTTTGAAGGGCAGCCGCAAAGACAGCAATCACCATGGGGGCAAAAATCATGACCATTCCGATTAGTCCGAGACCCGGTGCGTCATCCACTTCCGCTAGGATAAAGACGAATGGTAGGGCACCACATACAAGCCACTGATTGTGATGGCACAGTTTTTGATTTTCTTTAGAGCTCTTACAGATAATTCCGAGAAAGCTTGGTTCTTGTCAATATAGCTTAATAGGTTAAAAGATTGATACAAAGCGAAGTAAAATGGGATTGCCGACACATACATAACCATTAAAAGGCCATATACCACATAAGCCAAGTCTGAACCTCTTTCTGCTGCTTCATTTGCTTCATTCGCTATCTGGGAAATAGACACAAAGCAAGAACCGGAATTCCGATAAAAATAACAGCTACCTTTAAAAAGAGTGTTGAACTTCGTTTCATAAAAAGCACCTCATTTATAGGGCAAAAATAAAAAGCATTCCCCATTACAGCGAAATGCTCGATAACTTTAAACTATACAATTTAACTTATACTCTAAAAAGAAGCTGCCAGATGGCAGCCGGATATTCAATAATAAACGAAACGCCCACAGCGCTAAATCGTAAAAAACGAATAACCGGGTAAAAAGTATCCTACTGCAACTCCCCAATATGATAAACAAGAGCCTCGATTTTCAACCTGAAATCGAGGCCTTCAAATATATATTCTAAACTAGGACTTGTTAATCCTCATTGGAAGAGAACGAAAACGCGGATGCTCAGCAAGTATAGAACTTCTCATCTGTTTAACGACAGGATGTTCTGATGAAAAAAACTGATCTTTAGAATTGTAATGCTCGATTAATTCCCCTTTTTCCAGTACACCCAAAGTATCCGCGATTGAATAAGCTGCTTTAATATCATGTGTAATAAAAAGATAAGATAAGCCGAAGTCTTTTTTCAACTCACTTAATAATTCTAAAATCAGTGTTTGATTAACCATATCCAGACTGCTTACAGATTCGTCCAAGACAATTAGCAGTGGCTTAAGAGAGATTGCTCTAGCAATATTAATTCTTTGCAATTGTCCACCGCTAAATTGGTGTGGGTATTTTTTCAAATCCTTCTCACTTAGGCCCACTCTTTCCAATAACTCAATAACCGTTCTTTTTTGTTCGGCTACGGTTAGTTTTTCATAGTTTTCTAATGGCTCGCCTATAATACTTTCGGCTGTCATTCGTGGATTGACAGCTGAATATGAATCCTGAAAGACGACTTGTAGATCTCGGCGCAGCCTTTGTCGAGTAATCTTATCAGCAGTGTAGATATCATGCCCTTGAAACAGGACCTGTCCTTGCTGCGGACGTTCTAAGCCAAGGATCACTTTTCCTAATGTACTTTTTCCAGCTCCACTCGTGCCAAGCAGCCCTAAACATGTTCCTTCGTCAATAGAAAGGGAAATGTCAGTGAGTACTTTTTTAGAAGGCTCTTTCCATTTTAAAAACGTATGAGAATTATAGCTATGAGTTACTGCTTTTACTTGTAATAAACTCATTTGTTCACCCCTCAAAAAAATGCAGTCCATATATCACAACATATGGGTGATAGGCTCATCATGTTTAATGCTAAGGCGGGCATTTAGCAGTTTCTTTGTATATTCATGCTGCGGATTATCAAATAGTTCATACACATTTGCTGTTTCTACAATTCTGCCATGTTGCATAACGACTACATCATCTGCCATTTCAGAAATGACTCCAAGATCATGAGAAATGAGTAAAATGGATGTTCCATATTCAGAACGAATTTTATCCAAGTGGCGAAGTACCTGTAGTTGGTTATGAACGTCGAGTGCAGTTGTCGGCTCATCAGCAATAATAACGGAAGGCTGTAAACATGCGGCCATCGCAATCATCACGCGTTGAAGCATACCTCCACTCAGTTGAAAAGGATAGCTTTTTAATAGTTTCGCGGGATTTGGCAGGTTTACATTTTGCATCGCCTCGATGGCAAGCTCTTTTGCTTGTTTTTTATTCAATGCGGTATGAGACCTAATCGTTTCGACAAATTGATTGCCAATTGTAAAAACAGGCGTAAATGAATTCATCGGATTTTGCATAATAAAGGCAATATCCTTGCCGCGAATTCCACGTATTTCTTTATCGTCCAAACCATTTAATTCACGCCCTTGGAGGGTAATGCTCCCTTCAATTGTCGTTGTTTTCCGATCAAGAAGCTGTAGAATGGACATACTCGTAACGGTTTTGCCACTCCCACTTTCCCCAACAAGGCCCAATACCTTCCCTTTTTCCAGTTCGAAATTAATATCCTGAATGAGGGTGGAAGCACCTTCCTTTGTTTGTACTTTTACATGTAGATCGCTCACTGTTAATACATTCGACCGTTCTGTTCTCAATCTTCTCATTCCTTTTTATTAACGACGTTTGACTCCAAAACGTTCTGATAGCGCTTCGCCTAATAAATTGAAGGTGACGACAACAAGCATAATCATCAAACCTGGATATAGCATTAATTCTGGATTCGTCCGAATATAGGATTTCCCTTCATGAATCATTGCTCCCCATTCTGGTGTAGGAGGTTGCACGCCCAAACCTAGAAACGACATGGCCGATATATCCATGATGGCCCAACCCATTTCTAATGTACCCATAACAGCGAGCGGAGGAAGAACATTTGGAACAATATGTTTCTTTATTATCTTCCATTGAGAAGAACCGCTTATTTTAGCTGCCGCTATATAGTTTTGTTCTTTTAGACTAAGTACCATTCCTCGGAAAATTCTCGCATAATACACCCATTGCACAAGCATCAATGCTATGATGACCTGTTTAAGGCCAGGTCCCAATATACCAACAAGTCCAAGAATGAGCAAAAGATTCGGAAATGCCATAACACCATCACACAGTCTCATTAGCACCTGGTCCACCCATCCGCCTTTATAACCAGCAATGGTTCCGACAATCAAACCGATGCCTAAAGATGAAATAAAGATCAATGTGGCAAATCCTAACGAAATGCGAGCTCCATATAAGATGCGTGATAACGTACATCTTCCTAAATGATCTGTTCCCAATGGATACTCAAAGGAAGATGGCTGTAGTTTATTAGCTAAATTGACAGCAATAGGATCATTAGGTGCAATCCAAGGAGCCAAGATGGTGATGATAAATAGGAAGCTCAATATTATTGAACAAAGGACTATCACTTTCTGACTTCTCATCATAATACGAAGACTTGTTATCATTGACGCTCCCCTCCTTTTCTGGAGATGCGCGGGTCGATGCACATTTGAATAAGGTCAACAATCAAGTTGCTAATAATGAATAGTCCCGCTGCTAAAAGCACATAGCACTGAATGACAGGAACATCCCGATTAAAGATAGCTTCAATGAAATAACGTCCGAATCCTGGCCAGGAAAAGACCGCTTCGACGATAATGGTTCCAGTCAGCAGCTTTCCTAAATTCATTCCTAGTCCAGTAATCATAGGAGATATGGCTATTCTCAATACATGCTTTCCCATAATGATTTTCTCATGAATCCCTCTTGTACGAGCAAAAAGGACATAAGGTTCCTGTAAATTTTCAAGAACGCTAGCACGTAATAATCGAGTATACAAAGCTATTAATGGCAAAGCTAAAGTAACGGAAGGGAGAACCAAATGTTTCCAAGTCCCGATTCCTTCAACAGGGAATAGGTCGAGTTTAACAGAAAAGAAAAATATCAATAAATATCCAAGCCAAAAAGAAGGGATGGATGCCCCGAAAAAAGAGAGAAGGCGACTAAAATGGTCAATCCCACTGTTTTTCTTTATGCCCGCCAAAAACCCAAGAGGGATACTGACCAGGATAGCCAATATGATGCTACCTAAAGCTAACTGAATGGTCGCTGGCATTCGATATGTAACCTCTTCCCAAACAGGTTTATTCGAAAGATAAGATATGCCAAAATCAAATTGGCATATCTTAATAATAGAATTTACATATTGAACATGGAGGGGTTGATCTAAGCCAAACTCATGTCTTTTCTGAGCCAATATCTCATCTGTAGATTGGATGTGTGCTGCAGATAAATATGCCTCAGCTGGGTCCACTGGTGAAAGGTGAATCATTCCAAACGTTAGAAGAGTGGCCAAAAGAAAGATGGGAATAATGGCCATAATTCGTTTCAAGATATAATTACCCATGAAAACCCTCCTGTAACTTACTTCTCGATGCTAATTCCTGTGAATGGATGTTCATCCCGGTTAGCAGGGAATGTAAAATTAGATACATCTTTTTGGTAAACAGCTATTTTCTTAATATAAGAAATAGGCACAATCGCTCCTTGGTCTTGCAGTGATTCCAAAATGGTTGAGTAAAGTTCTTGACGTTCTTTTTCATCGGTCGTTCCAGGAACATCTGCAATTTGTTTTAACAACTCATCTCTGTTCGGATAAGATGAAATGGCTTCGTTAAAACCAAATCCTTCTGAACCAACGACATTTACGAAAGTATGTGGATCATATGGAGCTCCATAGTTACTAAAGAAATTCAATTCAAAATCATTAGCTTTGAATCTTTCAATTTGTACCGTAAGCTCAACTCCAACGATATTCAATTTAACACCTAGTGCCGCCCACTCAGATTGTAATGTTTCGGCCATTGCTTTTTGAATCGATTCTGCAGAGTCGTACATTAACTCGATTTCAAGCGGCTTTCCGTCTTTCTCACGAACGTTTTTTCCTTTTGGAAGCTTCCATCCTGCTTCATCTAATAAGGCTTTTGCTTTTTCGACATTATAATCAATCGCTGTTACATCAATGTCTGAAGTATACGGGAAGTTTGTCGGTAAAATGAAATCTGCCTTCTCTTCCAACCCAGAAGTAACTCCGTCAACCATTGCTTTTTTATTAAATCCATATTGTAACGCTTGGCGGACACGTAAATCTGAAAGTTGTTCTTTTTTCGTATTCATAACTAGTTGTCTTGTCGCAACCGGATCAGAAATACTAGTCTCATAGTTACCTGTTGTTTCTAATTGTTTGAAAGCATCCAGACTGATAGCACCTTCACCATAAATTAGGTCCAGGTCACCTTTTTCAAAAGCAAGAACACGGGTTTCAGCATCAGGAATTATCTTGACTTTGATTTTCTTTACTTTAGGGAGTTCACCCCAATAATTTTCATTGCGTTTGAAAATAGCATATTCATCCGCTTTATGTTCCTCCAAAATCCATGGACCTGTACCGACTGGTTTTTTAACACCCTTTGAAGTATCCCCATCTTTAGGGAATCCAGCATCACCTAAGAATCGGACTGGACGAACGACGGCTAACTCTTGAATAGTAGGATAATATGGTTCTTTTAATGTTAGTTTAAATGTGTATTGGTCAATTACTTCCGTTTGATCCACTTTCGGAATAAAGCCCAACCAACTATGTAAATCAACATTTTTCAATATAGTATCAAAGTTCTTTTTCACAATTTCAGCATTAAAGCTCGTACCGTCAGAAAATTTCACATCTTGACGGAGGTTGAACGTATATTCCTTCCCATCCTTGGAAATTTCCCAAGATTCAGCTAAATGCGGTTTCACCTTACCTCCATCTTGGTAGCTGACCAAAGGTTCATATATCATTGATGTAGCGAATAATTGAGAAGGATTATAGACATGCGGATTCATTTCACCTATATCCCTAGGCCAAGCAAAAGTAAGCATGTCTTTACTGTCTTTGTTTGAAGTTGAATTTTCTTTGGATTCATTTGTACATCCAAGTAAAAGCGTCGATAAAATTAAAACGATTGCAGATATAAATAACACTTGTTTGCTGTTTCTTCGTTTTGACATAACATTGGTGCCCCCTGTACCATATTGAGAATTATTTTCAATTGTAATGAGTAACTATATTATTGTCAATATAATGTCGAAACTCTCGAAAAATATATATATGTTTATAACAAAGCATATTTAGATACATAGAACCTCAATCTCCTTTTCATCTATGATGCTACTCCAAATATTCTTGCGTTCGACCCCTTTTGAAGCCGGTATTGCTCGTGAAAGTTAGGAATATGGCCAAAATGATTTACATTCCGTTGTGAAGATATAATCATCATTCACCTGTTTTTTGATAACAAAGTCATCAGTTGCAATAATCTTAACCTCATAAGAGGATAAAGTTGACATTATTATTCTAAAATAATGATTTATGCATCGCGGATACAATATGTAAATTCCCTTTGGAGTTCTCCTTAAAGCCGCCTTTTCCCAATCCTGCAGGTTCTCATCTTCGGAAGGGTGGACATATGGTGTTAGATGCATTCCGTTTTTTCCCTTTAAGTTCTTGAAAAATAGAATGATATTCCATTGGCGTCCTGGACTTTCGCCAGCAATTTAACAAAAACAAAGTTATGACCCTGATTATAATCATCAATCACTTCATACTATATTCCTTTCCCCTGTTTTCTGCTGTTCTAGATATGGAAAATAGAATTTTTAAAGCCGTGTAATAGGTCCGTAAAGTAGCACGATGAACATAAAAATATCGAAGAAAAGACCTCCCATAAGTTCAGTGAACTTACAAAAGGTCTCCTCTATCGGTGAAATTAAGTTGTATCAAGAACTGAAAATTAGCATTTCACTATTCTCCACCTTACAAACCCCTTATATTAAGGGATTCAAGCGAAAACATGCCGCCCATTCAATTAATAATTTAATATGGAAGTAACAAGGTTTTGAATGGTGTCTCCAGTAATGGAAAACGGAGTGCAGCTGTAAACAGTCCACACTCCACTTCGCCTGGATCGCCAAACCAAATGAACAATGGCGATATACAAAAAAATGAGAAAATGTCAGGTGACACATTCCCAGTCCTTCATCACCTTCCTTCTCACAATCAATTCCCCTTTGGTTTCATCCAAAAAGTTGAATCTATTATGAAAACAACACTACAAGAAAATGAACTTCCCAGGCATCCGTACAAGGTTTTCTATCCTATATATACAGTGAGGTTTATGTTGGTAATTAAGGAAAACTTATAGAGGCATTATCTTTTATTCTAAGCTGCAACTCTCACAAAATTAATGGAAACTATCGGTATAATTACAAGCCTTGTTTGATTTTCATACCCTGTTATCGATTCAACGATTTCAATCAAACCAGATTGGCTCTTCACCAATAGTCCTTCCACTAAAGTTGTATCTGTCGCCACTTGTATATTGTGAGTGATTAGATTGTTCAGGACTTCATTAAACATTATATTTCCTCCTCCTCGACGAGTGTTACCAGTTCTATACTTCTAATCGGGATGTATACTAAGCTATCGCCCGTTTCCCGCAATACGACATAGTCATCCTTTACTTGAATCAATTGTCCTGTTACTCCCGAGAAATGTGTTGTGATGATAATATTTCTATTGACCAAACCTTTAAGAGCCTCTTTTAATGACCGAAAATGCCCTAAGATTAAATCTGTATATAACACGCTTTTCATCCTTTCCATGTTCTTAAACTTTGCTTGCACTCTAAAGGATATGCAGTAGACAAGTTATTGACACAACTAAATAGAATATTTTGAAAGAAAGGTAGAATTACCAAATTAAATATTTTGCTTGATAAGTTTCACCTTTGATACCAATTTCACATATAGTATGTCCGAGGTGATGAAAAATGTTATACGAAAGATTTCCCGGGTTAGTAAGCGTGGTCATGACTTGTCATAACGTAGCCCCATATGTTGATGACTGTTTAAATAGTATACTTAACCAAACTTATAAGAATATAGAACTTATTATAGTAAATGATTCTTCTACTGATCACACTGCTGAAAGGATTGATAACTGGATCAAAATAAACAATCCTTCATTCCCAGTTGCAGTGGTGGAGCTGCCCAGGAATGTAGGTTTTTCAGGGGCATTGAATACTGGTTATTATTTATCTTCTGGTGAGTATATTGCGGTACAGGATGCTGATGACATTTCTCATCCAAACCGGTTTGAAAAACAAGTAAACTTCTTGAAAAAGAATCCAGACCATGTGTTGATTGGGACAAACTATAAAGTCTTTCCAGATGGTGAATTTGAAAACCAGGATAATGTACACTGGCTTAAGTACGGTAAGGATATAAGGGAAGTGTATTGGAATGGAGGTCATTGTATTTGTCATGGAACGATTTTATTCCGTGGTGTGGTTTTTGATGAGTTAGGTGGCCCTACCAGAAGGATAAAGGGTGCTGAAGACTATGAATTTATTGCAAAATGTCTGAACTCCAATTACCAGATCGAAAATTTAAAAGAAGCACTCTATTATTATCGTCTCCATCCTATGCAGCGGTCCCGTGAATTTTTTGGGGAAGGCAGAAACGAGATATGAGCGAATCTACAATGCGTGTTCTAATGACACTTGATGGAATAGATGTAGGCGGTACTGAAACACATGTTTTGAGTCTAGCTGAGGAAATGATAAATAAAGGTATAGGGATCGTCATCATAAGCAGGGGAGGTTCATTATTACAATCCTTCAGTCGATTACAATGTCCCATTTACCAAGTGCCATTCCCCTACTCTCTTCCAATTCCAGCGGATTTACAGGAGAAGTTATGTAAAGAAATCAAACAAATTATCATGACTGAAAAAATAACACTTATTCATAGCCATCAAACTCCTTCAGCTTTCTTAACCTTTCAAGCAGCAAAAGAGCTTGGTATTCCTTCAATATTTACAGTGCATGGAACTTATTATCCAAAATCTGAACTATTGCGGGTACTGCCCCTGGCAAATAAAATCATCTGTGTAAGCCCGCCAATCCAACTATTCATAAAGCAACTGACTGACCAACCGACAATTGTCATCCCTAACGGAATAGACACCACTCGATATTCTCCATCAGACTCCTCTGATCTAAAAGTCCAGCTTGGGATCCCAAAGGATTCATTTGTTCTTTTATACAGCAGCCGAATAGCGTGGACTAAGGCAAATATCTGCATGATTTTCCTGAAAGCCTGTAAAGACTTAAAGCTTTCGGACATTCCCAATTTAAATGTTGTAGTTGTTGGTGGCGGCCCTCGGTTTAAAGAAATAAAAGACATAACGGATACGATACATCGCTCATCAACAGATAACTTTATCAATTTAGTGGGTGAAAGACTTGATTTACAGCATTATTACTCATTGGCTGACTGTGTGATTGGAACGGGCAGAGTCGCCCTGGAGGCAATGGCGTGCGGCAAACCTGTTATCGCGGCAGGAAGCCATGGATATTTCGGTCTAGTGGAAGAACATAATTTTGAAGATGCTTGGCATTGTTATTTTGGGGATCACGGCTCTCTTAAACCCTGCAGCCGCTTTACAATGGCAAATGACATTCGATCTTCACTATCTCCATCTGACCGTCTATTAAAAGCAGGGTCCGCTTCGCGCGAATGGATGTTAAAAAAGTTTGATATTAAATTCAGTGTAGCCAATCTGCTCGAGTGTTATAAAACTCTAATTAAGGGATGAGTGTATTGAAGAAAGTATTATATATCGGTTGGATTGGTTTTGGCAACTTGGGGGACGAGTTATTATGGAACGTGTTTAAAGAGTTAAACAAGCACTATAATTACTCCACCGAGATTGAGATTGTTCCTTCTCTGCCTGGCGTGGATATCAATCATACCGAAGAATATGACACAGTTATCTTAGGTGGTGGTTCCCTATTACTCCCCGGTTATATGGCAGTACTAAAACAGGCAATAGACCTTGGAAAAGACGTTTTTATATGGGGAAGCGGCCTAGACTGGATAACTAAGGAACAGCTGGACATTATAAACTCGGGACAATCATTTTCATTAGAAAAGACTTTTACAGAAAAAGATATAATCTTGTTTCGTGAGACCCTTGAAAAAGCAGCTTTTGTTGGTGTAAGGGGACCGATTACCAAAAAGGTTCTAGAGACATTTGGAATCAACAGTGACAAAATTAAACTGATTGGAGATCCCGGGGTCTTGCTTAACCCGCCCGCAGTGATTAGGAAAAAGGAAAAAATAGCAGCAATAAACTGGGGTACAACATTCAACCGATTGTACGGCCAGGATGAAGCTGCTATTGAAAATGCGCTTCTTCAAGTATCCAAAAAATTAATAAAATCAGGTTATAAAATTTTATTGTACCTTGTCTGGGGCAGCGACCGGGAGGCCTCCAACCGACTTTACGATAAATTGAATGACCCCTTGAATGTGACTTATGATCCATCACTATACTCAGAGGAAGAGCTTATTGAAAAACTCTCTGCCTGCAGTTTGAGCATTAACTTTAAACTGCACGCTAATATCCTTTCCTTAGCAGGTAATGTCCCCTGTATCGCCCTGGGTTACAGATTTAAAGTATTCGATTTGTTTCAGTCCCTTGGGCTGGAGAATTTAGTAGTTTCAACCGATTCTGATACTCTAGCTCTCGATATTATGGAAGGGATCCGGGAAATTGAACAAAATAATGAAAAGATAATCGAACAGTACAAAAATAGAAAGGAACATTTTAGTCCCTTAATAATTGAACCTATAAAAAATAATTTCACAGTAGACTAAGTTTTTGATTTTAATATACAACTTCCAAATAGTTCAAATATATTTTCTCTCTTAAAATTCACCTCCAGACATTAAGTTTTGGGGGTGAGTTTTTTTCTGAGGGTAACTCAAACTGGGCGCAAAAGAAAAAGGCCACTAGACCTTAGCTGCCTATTTTTTCATAATAAATGCCAGTTTATAGTACGGATTCATTATGTTAATAGACTTTCCGCTACCTGCTAAGTTTGTCGTAATGTCATGGCTATGAGCTCCCGCTTCTGTTGTCGTAAAGTCGTGGCTATGGGCTCCCGCTTCTGTTGTCGCAAAGTCGTGGCTATGGGCTCCCGCTTCTGTTGTCGTAAAGTCGTGGCTATGGGCTCCTGCTTCTGTTGTCGTAAATTCGTGGCTATGGGCTCCTGCTTCTGTTGTCGTAAATTCGTGGCTATGGGCTCCCGCCTCAGATGTCGTAAAGTTGTGAGTATGTTCCCCTGCAGGAGATGTGGTGTAAATGCCGGAAGTGTTATTGGCTGCTGCTTGATTCCCGCCTGCCGGTTTATTAGTGGTTGTGTCGCCGCGATCAACGTATTGGTGTGAATGTATTCCAGAAGGATCTGTCATACCGGTGTGCGTGTGGCTTCCAGCTACATTCGTTATTCCCGTATGCGTGTGGCTTCCAGCTACATTCGTTGTTCCCGTATGCGTATGGTCTCCAGCTACATTCGTTGTTCCCGTATGCACATGATTTCCAGCTACATTCGTTGTTCCCGTATGCGTGTGGTCTCCAGCCATATTCGTTGTCCCGGTATGCGTATGGTTTCCAGCTACATTCGTTGTTCCCGTATGCGTGTGGTCTCCCCCCACATCCGTCGTACCCATATGTGTATGGTCTCCAGCAACATTCGTTGTTCCCGTATGCGTGTGGTCTCCCCCCACATCCGTCATACCCATATGTGTGTGGTCTCCAGCCTCAGCCGTGTTGCCGGTATGACTATGGGGAACAAGTTGAGATTTCTTTAGTTTTATTCTTTTATGTCCGCCCGTGTCACCAATTTCCGAATTTTTACCTGTTCCCAAAACAAAGCGATCCCTCAAATCCGGAGTTCCTTTCGTTCCATCACATAACAACCAACCTGTTGGGATATTCTTAATGGAACCGCTCCACATTACGATAACCCCACTCGGAATCCGTTCATAGTTTGTCAATGTTACCCTCTCCTGAAGACAATGAATTTTACTATATATTATGCTAGGTAACACCTTTAGGGCTGGACTTTTTGGGTGAAATAAATAGATTGGATATTGTGGAGTATGAACATTTAAAGACGCCCATCACTACCATAAGTGGGTGTAGGAGTAATGGAAATTCAGCGGCGTTTAGGGCATACAGACATCTACAGTCTCTTGTTTTCTTCCAACCACTTTCTGGAGTAACAAAACAAGGATGTAGAATCGAAAGTATAAAACAGCATCCACTAATAGAAGATACATTTCTTAAAATGATTTTTCATAATTTGCAAGATCTTGAATACCCATATTGGATACTATTAAATCGAAACTCTTATCTTCTAAAGAAGAATCTAAGGCGATAGGGAAATTAGTGCCTGATCTATTCCCCAACTATCCTTTCATGGACAGTTGAGGAAGAACGGAAACGTATTAGGGAAGCACAAAAAGAGGGCTTGGCTATTGCAAAGAAAGAGGAAAATTTAAAGGTCGTCCAACAATCTGAGTTATAATGAAATAATCCGTTTGCTCAAATGAAAATGAGTCAGTGAAAAATATACGTGAAAAAACAGGAGTAACAATCTAAAATATAAAGAAAAAAATTTGAAATTGTGTAATTTTACTATTGTGTATTTGTGTTAGAATCATATTGTATAAAATTAGGAAGGTAGGCCAATACATATGAAAAAAAGCATCATCGCTTCACTAGCACTTGCACTTGTTTTAAGTCTTTCAAGCTTTGGAGGCACTCAAAAAGCAGAGGCAGCTGATTGGTCAGTTCCAGGAACTATTTGGACTGACTATTATCATTCTGGCTCATTCACTAATTATGTTTACCAACGTACCATGACCACTACTTATAAAGACGAAATTTGGACTACTGTAAAAGCAAGTAGCTCTGCATCTGGAACATTCAAAGCAGTTCTGCAAAAAAAGACTAATGGTGTCTGGAATAATTACCGTACAAAATATCCTGCTAAAAATGGCACTACAGCACTAAACTGGACGGGTGTTACCCAAGGCGCTACATACCGTGTTAAATTCGAAAATACCAGTAGTGCAAAAATAACTTATACATTTAAAGTAACGCAATAATATTCCATTCAATAACAGCCTACATCCTTATAATTGGGATGTAGGCTTTAATCGTTCTAATCCACTCACTAGCTTCAGGGGGACATTGTATGGAACTATGCGCTCTTAACCTAGTTATTTCATTTCAGAAGCCCCTATGTCACATTTTCAACCCAACTTTCAACAGCCCCTTTCACTGGAAAAATTATAGGAACAGCTGTTCCCCTCCATCCCCCAGAACAATATGTATTTCTTTCGTGAAAATGACAAAGAAGAGGACAAACCCGAGGACAAAGAAAACGATTAAGTTATTGCTTGTCTACTTCGAAAAAGCTTCAAAATTGGGCAATTGTTTCTTTGCTTTGACCCAACAAGGTTTAGATAGCTTTAGTATGTAGATTTTTAGTGAATTACCAGATAGTTATCACTCTGAAATTGTATAACAAGAGGGCACTCCTTTTAAAAGGAGTGTTTATTAAGTATGCACATAAAAAAAGCACCTGTTTAAGGTGCTAAGCTTGTAACGTTTTATATAGTTGATTTTCTAGACCAATTAGAGATTGCAAAGTACTTGTCAACTAGCATAGGTTGCTACTCGCGGGGATTAGCTGCCTTTTTTAATTTACTTAAACAAAACGTGATCATTGTTTACCTGCTTTGTCTTGACTACGCTGGGACATATGTATCCCTTGCCTTGGGACCTCCTTTTGCCTTCGGTCTTAGCCTTGTTCTCTTTGACTTGTCTAGGTCTTGTTGTGATGTTCGAGCCATCACAGGTCGCTACTCACGGCAATTTAGCTGCCTTCAGTACTATCGTAGGTTGGCCCTCATTCACCCTTTTATATTTCTTTAGTCCTGAAAGGTGTGTTCTTCTCAAACACATACGCTTTCATTCAAAAGAGATATAGTTCGACTACCTCCCCATACTCAATACCTATAAACGTTTTCAATCAAGTTTTTAACTCAATCAACCACGCTTCCATCTGAATTCCTTGTTAAAAAACTCAATTGGTCATAATTTTCACCAATGTTTTACTACATCTTTTAGAACCTTCTAATTTTGTCGATATTTACTCAGAATTTGTAGTTATTTCTCGGGAAATTGTTGAAATTTGAAAATAGTGATTCTGAATAATTGGAACAAAGGAATTTCTACTATTGATTTGATTGCCTCGGTTTAAATTGTTATTAACTCTTAATTGTTTTTTTGTTGTTCAGTTTTAAGCTGTGACATATCGTTTGTCAGTTAAATGGTTCATCTCACGCTTAGCTGCGAGTGTATTGGTTGAAAAATTAAGTTCTCTTTTAATTGAATGAGAACATGGGTTAAATTGTCATATGTATCGGGTATCGCTATCTCTGTTTCTGGTTCCTTCTAATCTTCCTTTTTCTTGATACAAGGGTCTTTAGCTATATCGTTTAGGGGGCACCCCGTATCGCGTATCGCATTAAGCGTTTCGATGTCGGATTGAACGAATGTATACAAACTTCCACATTTTAACAACGGTAATCCATTTCGCTCTAAGTTTTAAACATACTTTCGAACATTGCATCTCTACTTCCTTTGAAGAGGATGCTCATTCATTCAGAAGTATATCCTGTTGCATATCGAATTCCCTTTCTATTTATAGATGAAGGTTTTTTTGGACTATTTTCATGTTGTATCGCCCAGCGATACGAAACAAAAAAAAGAACCGATAAGCCCCTTTCTTGAAGAACACTATTGAGGACATAGATCTTGCTGGAGCTGGGAAACCTTTGTTTTAAGCTGAGACATATCGTTTGTCAGTGGACGTTCATTTCAAGGGTAGCTGCAAGTTCATTGGTTAAAACAATTAAAATCTCATTTATTTGTTTGGAATTTTGGGTTAAGTTGTCATTATATCGAGTATCACTATCTCTGTTTCATCGGTTCCTTCTAATCTATCTTTTTGTAGATACACAAGGTCTTTAGCTGTACCATCTAGGGACTTGTCCGTATCGCGTAACGCTATGTGCGCTTCGATGTCAGATTGAATAAAGATAGGTAACCACCATCTTAAAAACTCATATCCGTTTCGTTCTAAGTTTTGACCATACTTTTGAACAGTGGGTGTGCATCCCCACTTCTTCTTCCACTTGAATACAAAGAATACTCGTTCATTCGGATAAATATCATGTTTGCATATCAAACGCCGCTTTTCTATTAAACCTAAAGATTCGAATTTATTTGCAAGTTATATCGCCCAGCGATACGAAACACACAAAAAAAGAGCCGATCAATCCCTGTCTGGAGCACCTCTATTAAGGATGACTTTTGTTTTTGAATGCATGCTTTCAACCCCCTCAGCTTCCTTTTTATCAAACATGCCTTTTTTGCTTGCTTCAAATTGTGTATTTTGTTTTAGATGTATATCGCTTAAATAAATCTCCAATGAATTTCAATTGAGCCTTCGCTTGCCTATGGTAGAACGTCCGATACATTTGTATCGCCGAGCTCTTACATAACAGGTGCCAAACCTGTAAAGTTGAAATATTCTTTCTTAATTCTGTTTTTCAGCTACGCGAATCATATATGGCACTATGAATTTTTTAAAGTTTTGTAGATTCGCATTTCAATGCTTTTCTCAATCTTTATTTATTTAAAACATATTTATATCAAATGTTTCTTCATCAATAACAAATCAATACACAGCTAGGCAAAAAACCTTAACAGTCAACTTATTTCCTGAATATGGAGAAAATCCCCCGCCATTTTTCGGAACGTTTTTGTATAGCCTCTTCTAAACGTTTATTAAATTCATTTTGTGAACTCCATTCTTTTTTCTGTTCGTCCCGCATATTTTGTATTTCTTTTTGTAAGAGTTCACTTTTTTGTTTTTCTTGTTCCAGCAATGTTTCGTAATGGGTATTTTGTTGTTCAGTTAATTGTTCAATTTTAGAATTAGTTCTTTGCGCTGAATTTCCAATACTAGAACTTATAACATGATGATCTTGCTGGAGCCGGGAAACCTTTGTTTTAAGCTGTGACATATCGTTCGTCAGTTGGACATTCATTTCACGTGTGGCTGCGAGTTCATTAACTAAAAACATTAAGACCTCATTTAATTGATTGGGGTCGTGGGGTGAATTTTCATATGTATCGGGTATCGCTATCTGTGTTTCATTGGATCCTTCTAATCTTTCTTTTTGTTGATATACAAGGTCTTTAGCTGTATCGTCTAGGGGCTTGTCCGTATCGCGTAGCGCTATAAGCGCTACTATGTCAGATTTAACAAAGATACGCCGATCTCCATCTTTCAAAAACTCATATCCATTCCGCTCTAAGATTTGACCATACTTTCGAACAGTGGGAGTTGCAATCCCCACTTCTTCTGCCACTTCCTTGGAGGAGAAAGCTCGTTCATTCAGTTGTATATCGCGTCGCATATCGGACCTCTTTTCTATAACTAGTTGTATCTGTAGTCTACCTGACCTTAAATTTTCTGTCTAGATAAGTATAGCCTATCCAGAAGTCGTTAGGGATAGCGATAAGCTTCCTTTTCCTTTCTTCTGTTTCCATATAGGATTAGATCACCTATTCACTTACCTTCCTTCTCTTGCATAGCCTCCATCTCCCCTTATCCATTGAGGATGTTACATCTGGTTGGGCCTGGCGCCTGGTCCCGTGCCTTTGAAAACTTCAGATAATCGTTCCTTTCTGGTTTAGGTCGTTGTGGAGACTCCTTCTCTTACATCAGTTTGGACTGACCCTATTATTTTTTCACACTAAAAAAAGCTCGACCCAAATGACACATAATATGCCTTTTGGATCGAGCTCCTTTTCTCATTATTTCATCAGCTTTGCGACTGGCTTCGAAAGAAACAACAATACAATACCTAAACCAATTGTTACAAAACCAATCACACTGAAGATTTCCAGGTAACCTAAAGACTGCGTATATGCAGCTAATTGTCCGGCTACCATATTGGCCACTGCGGAACTTGCCAGCCATACTCCCATTAGAAGAGAGGCAAGCTTGATTGGAGCAATTTTACTTACCATTGATAAACCAACTGGTGAAATCATTAATTCGGCTAATGTATGAAGGAAATACGTTACAATCATGAACAGGATGTTTACTTTCAGCGCTGTATCGTTTCCTGTGTACATAACGGCAGGAAGCAGTACTAAGAAACCTAAACCAACAGTGACTAAACCAAGAGCCATCTTCGTTGGGGTTTTTAAGTCACCGCGTTTTGAGCTGCCAAGCTTGTACCATAATGCAGACATAATTGGCGCTAAAATCACGATGAATAATGGGTTCAATGATTGGAACCAGGCAGTTGGAATCTCAAAGCCAAATACATTCCGATCAATTTGGTCATTAGCATACAATGTCAATGAACTTCCTGCCTGCTCGAAAGCGGCCCAGAAAGCAATGACGAAGACTGCCAAAATCACGATAGCCGTTGTACGTTTTTGTTCTCTTTTCGTTAACGGTGCAGCTGATTTTTTACCAGCTGTAACATCAGGTTTGCCAGTAGGTTCTTTACCGATATCACCTAAATAGCGATTGCCTAATAAGTTGAAAACTAACTGTCCTACAATCATGCCAATTGCTGCTGTCAAGAACCCATATTTATAGCTCATAAGCCCGACTACTAATGGTGCGAAGAATGCCCCAACGTTAATACCCATATAGAAGATGGTGAAAGCCCCATCACGACGCGGATCATTGTCTTCATAAAGATCACCAACAATTGTCGAGATGTTTGGCTTGAAGAAACCATTACCGATAATCAATAAACCAAGACCAATGTAAAGCGCTGTCAAACTCTGACTTGCGAATAGCGAAAAGTTACCAAGCGCCATTAAAATACCGCCAATCGTGATCGCCAATCTTCTTCCTATGAAACGGTCAGTCAAGTATCCGCCAATCATTGGCGTAATATAAACGGCACCAGTAAAGAATCCGTATATGGCCATAGCCGCAGATTTGTCGACTCCAAGCCCGCCGTTTACAACCGTGGCCGTTAAGTATAGAACAAGAATTGCCCTCATTCCGTAATAGCTGAAGCGCTCCCATGCCTCAGTAGCGAACAGCATATACAGTCCAGGAGGATGCTTTTTCCTGGGCTGGTTTGACTCGTATGGCTGCTGAACATCATCTTTTAATAGTGCTTGCATAATAAAGTCCTCCTCAATATGGTTAACCACCAATCGTTACATTCACAACTAATTGCATGGTCTTTATTTAAATAGACAATTGATTGGTACGATGTTGGCCACGCATGCCATCCAACTCACCACCAGTAAGCGCTTACATTCTTAATCTTCGCTCTGGTGCAAAAAAGAATCTGATAGCAAAGTCTACATGAGCATTAACTTATAAATTCATTCATTTAACTTGAAGACATTCAATGAAGGCATTTATATTTTAAAGAATCTTTAGTGTTGTAAAATAATTTTATATTATCAGAAAATATAAAAATACAGAAAAAAAAGAAAAAAAGTCTTATTGCATTAGCGGCCTATACAACAACGGAGACGACCCCCATTATAATAAAAAACTGCCTTGTATTAAGGCAGTTTCTTAGTCAACAATCCATTGATATAAATTTTTCGGTCTTCCTATTTTTTGATAACTCACAATAGTTTCCACTTTTCCTTCATCAAGTAAATGCATAATATAGCGATAGACGGTCGGATAAGCCAATCCAACTTCCTTAGAAATTGTATCAACAGAAAAAGGTTCACGATTAGAATGCAGAAAATCACTAACGTGACGAAGTGTTCTCTTACTAATTCCCTTTGTAACAAATACATCCTTTTCTTCACTGGATTTTTGCTGCGGAGCTGATTGAGTTAATTTTGCTAGGCGGGCATGCAGTTGAATTCTTGAAATCAAATCAGGCGCTTTTACAGGCTTTAAGGCAAAATCCGTTGCGCCTGCTTCAAGAAAGCGATCAGCAATTTCCTGTCGTTCATCGACTGTTAATACAAGAATCGGAACATCGGCATTAAGTTTACGAAGCTCACCCACTGTTTTTATTCCGTCCATTTCCGGCATATGATAATCAACTAAAACAACATCCGCTCTTTTTTCTGCAAACACATTCAACCCTTCTTTTCCATTGTTCGCCGTATCTACATTCCAGCCGGCAAATTCACAAATTTCACTTAGCATGTATTGAATTGATGCATCATCATCTATGACTAAAATGTTCATCTTGACACACTCCCCTCAGCTAGTTTAATCCAAATTATTGTCCCGTGCCCAAGCTTGCTGTCAATTTCCACCGATGCACCATGTCCTTCAGCAACTTGACGTACGAAAGCTAATCCCATCCCTGGATGCGATTTCGTACTGAACCCAGCTTTCCATATTTTCTCCTGCTCTTTAGGTGAAATCCCTATCCCATTATCTGATACCCCCAACCAAAGTTCATTTTCATAGGCTTTTACCTTAAGCAAAATCTTGCCATCTTCCACTCCATTCACTGCATCGTAAGCATTGTCAATTAAATTCACCAATGCCCTTGTCATTCGGATTTTATTAATGAAAATTTTAATTTCAGGATCTGTTTGAAAGTCTACCTTCAGATTAAGATTTGTCCCGCTCAGTCTGCTTGCTTCGACGTATTCAACTAAATCTTTTATACGGCACCAATGTTTTTTATCATCATATAAAATCTCGGAAATCATGTCGCTAACGGAAAGAATCGATGCTGAAATCCTTTGGCAATATTCTTTAATTTTAGAATCGTCCACTTTCATACTAATTAAAGAATTTAGCCCCTCAATTGCTGTTAGAGGCGTTTTTAAATCATGGACCAGATATAGTGCTTCCCGTCCTGATCTTGACTGCATTGCTTCCAACTGCGCATAATGAAGCTCTTGCTTTATCCGCCACTTTTGTTCAGCCAATGAAAAATACACAGCTAAAATAACGGCATTAATAACAAAAATCAAACACAAAGTTAAACTGTACAATGTTAAAGACTGCTCGAATCCAATTTGAACCGCTATATCTGTTAATTCCTTAGAAATCGACCCTTGGCCAAAACCATATTGGGATAAAGAAGGAATCTCATTCAGCCATTCAATCCCAAAGATTAATTGAGAACAAATAATTGTTTTAATAATGGGCTTTAGCCTATCCTTCTCAAAGGCTTGCAATAATAAGATGGCTAACAACAATAACAACGCATATGCGCTAAATGAGTATGTTAAAGAATAATAAGCATTTATCACGATATAATCGAGAGGAATAACAATAAGAGGAATGATGATTTTTAACCATGGACGGTTTAAACGAGCAGCGATTTCGTCTCCCAACAGCAGTGCACCAATATAATGAAACAAAGCTAAAACAGTATTTAAAGACACTAGCAAAAAAACGGCAAGCATTAGCTTATTTCCCGTTTCTTCACCTTCTCTTAATGAAATAAGCAAATCAGTAAGGCCAATTTCGTCAGGACCCAACCACGACAGTAAGAATACCCCGAATAAAATCACTCCAATTTTCATCCATATTGTCCAAGACTTCATAAGACTAGCTATCATAATCATTTCACCTTTAATAGATTATTTGCTTATAGAATAGAATGATAACCATTCTTTCATTTCATCTTTTTTTAAATATATGTATACCCTTCCATAACCTCATTATACGCAATTCATCATAATTATGAAAATTATAAAAAAATGGGTTCTGGTGCAAAAATCCGAACATCTTGCAAGTGATCTCTTTAGAAGCATTATGTACATGAAATTATTAGGCTTATCCATAGCTCGCACAACCATTATGTGTTAGGTCTATCAATATGTTCCTGATTTGGATAGGAGAGTCAGTTTTATGCCAGGATTCTATGATTCTAACAAATCATTGGGGTAAAAACTGCCTGTATACAACGTCTACTTAAGAAGTCACCGCATATCAACAAGGAAATCCAGCTGCATTCATTCTGGCACGCATACCTCCTTACTGATCGAAGCAGGTGCAGGAATAAAAAAAATTAACAACGATTAGGACATACAGAATTCAAATATAAAGAAAAGGCCTCCCACAGTAAAACTGTGGGAGGCCTTCAACTTTAAAAATATTAACATGTTAGGTGAGCATTCATGACTGAATCTCTCGTTAAACCCCTACATTAAGGGATTTAAGCGATGATTACATCATGCCGCCCATTCATCAAGATATATAATAGAAAAAAACAGTTTTATAAAATCATTGATATTATTGGTTTTTTAGCTTCCATTTAAAATATTTTAAAACAGAAGAAAAAAAAGCAATGAGCAAAATTATGAGCATTTTTTATGATCATTGGATAGGTCACTTTGTCCAACCTTTTTCCCAATTAAGAATTTTTCAAACGTATCTTTTACGTTCATTTATATGTGCATCAAATAGGCAGAAACACGAAATAAAACTACCCTTTTCCTATCAAGGTCTAGTAATTTTATTAAACAAATAATGAAATAATATACCGTTCCATATATATTTAGAGGTCAGAATGTGTTCAAAAAATTAGTGACTTCCAACTATTTAATTCGATATCATTTACTTTGTCTATAATGTTTTGTAATACTACTAGGTTGTTAAACACTCTTATCTGTTAAATATAATAATATAACGTTAACTCTCGGGGTATATTTACTACTTAGAATAATATTAAGCACCTTCCACCCCATGTTTCTTTTGTGGGAACTAACCATTTGATGCACCATTAGAAAGATTAAAAATTCCCAGGGTAGTTTATGAAGAAAATCTAAATTCTCTTTATCAGATCAAAAAAAGAAGTCCACTACAAGACTAAAAACGTAGCGGACTTCCTATACATATATATTCCCTTACTTAGTACTTTCTCTACGCTGAATTTAAAATTCAAGTAGGAATAAATAGTTCGATATTCCTGTGATTTATAATTCTAAAACTTATCCTCAACCCCAAATTTCCGTTTAAAGTCATTATAGTCTTGCACCCAGTCGAATGTAACTTCTGGGGAGACGGCTTTGAAGTGTTCGATACCACATTTAATTTTGGTTCGTTCAACTTCTGTTAAGTCCTTTTCGGCTTTATCGGTTTTTGTTTCGACGATAAAGAACAGTCTTGCTTCGGTGTCATTTAATTTGTAGACAACAGCCCAATCCGGGGAGTAGTTTCCATATGGAGTGTCGATGATGAAGCCGCCCTTTTTCAATTTGGTAAATAACAGTACGTTTTGATTACTTTCGAGTTTTTGGGCGAAGTCGTATTCACCTTCGCTGTCCATTCGGTAAAATTTATTAATTGCTTTCCGTTGTTCTGCATTCGTTACATAAACTGCCTTCTCTTTTTTCAGCAGCTCTTCGTCTATGATTCTTTCCACCTCAAATACTTTGCCGCTGTCAAGATTATAGCCGTCAATTACTTCATAATATCCATCCTCACGTAATGCTTTTGCTTTCGCATCTTTAAGCATCTCCTGAATTTTCCTGGTCACCTGATCAAGAATATCCTGACTGTTTAGTAGTTCTTTTCGCTCAAGTGGGCGGAGGATTTTGATAATTGCGAGTCTCGGCATCATTGTATGATGCATGATGTGATTTACGATTTCGAATTCACTTTTTTGTTCTAGGGCTTCTGTTATACCGAGTTCAAACGTATATTCATCTTTTTTTAATAGATTCATTTTCTTCACGTCATTGTACTTATTTTGACCTTTTGTAACAATATAATCACGGCTGACATTGATATGTTTTAAGTATTCACTCAGCTCTACTATACAATCATTAATAAACTTGTCCTTATCGATTTGCACTTTGTACATAGACCGCTTCGTTAATTTTTCGGTTAAACTCTCCAAAATTTTGTTAAAATCTTCTTCCGATACATACGAATGCTGTTCATTTTCAGGTGCATCATTATCGCCATTTTTAATCGGTATTTTTTTTGAACCTTTTTTACGCATGTGATTCGTAAACTGTTCGAGGATCATCTGACTATGTTCCTTAAGCGTTTCATCCGTAAAGTCAATATCTTTAATATTATCCGCACTTTTCGTTAATAAATTACTTGCGGAAATGATTCCTTTTATTTTAAGCTCTTCTCTGAAAACATTCACAAATTCAGCAGTGACCTTCTCATGCGGTATACCAGCTGATTGTAACGTTTCAATGAGCACATCCGCTGTGACTTCATCTTTATTGAACGATGAACCTTCATTGAAGTCTTTTTGCAGTACTTCCGCAAAGTGATCATATGTGTCATTTGCGATGATCGTCAGCTCATTAATAGCTTCTTCTTTATGCTGCTTTCCGTTAACATCAACTGCTAGCCGCAATCCGCGTCCGATCTCCTGTTTCTTCGCAATATCAGAACCACCGCTTTTTAATGTACAAATTGTAAACACATTCGGGTTATCCCAGCCTTCTCGCAATGCTGAGTGAGAGAATATAAACGAAAGCGGTTCGTTAAATGAAATTAACTCATCTTTCTTATCCAGAATAAGATCAATTCCACGTTCAACATCTTCTTGCGGCTTCGCCTTTAGCTTGATCTCATCAAAATTAACGCTGCTATCCCAACCGTCAACTTCGACTTCTTTTTTGTTTTTATCAACTGCAAAGTATCCTTCCCGTACTTGATCAACGATATCGTATTTGTTAAATAGGCCTTTGTATTTTTGGAATTTTTTTTCATATTTTTCATATTTGATCATATTTGAATATTCTTCGTCAAAAATGCGTAAATATTCTCCTCGTCCATCCTGCTGCTTGTTGTCACGCACTTTCGATACGGAATCAATGAAAAACAAGGATAAAATTTTAATTTTTTCACCTTTGTCAAGTATCGCAAACTGCTTGTCCAGATGACTTTGAATTGCTAGCCGGATTTGAATGCGAACAGCATCATTCGGTGTAAACTCATGTGTGCTCTGTCCCTGAGTTAACTCTTTTATCTCACTTTTATATGCAATTTTCAATGTCTCCAGCTTATGCGGGTCGGCATGAATACGGACGTTCCTGTATTGAGGCAAGCCACCAGACAGTTCGTATAGTGAATCCCCACCGCGCACATTTATTTTTTTAAACTTAATAAAACCCCCTTGTTCCTGAGAAAATATTTCGATGCGCGCTCTTAATTCTTTCGTAAACTGTACGTAGCGAATAAATGGCTCGTCTTTTGAAATGACCGCATTTACTGTTTTCACTTCAATTCGTTTAACGAGATCACCTTTAAATGCATCATAAGAGTCGAGCTTATAAAGCTGGTTGTAAAGCTGTTTATGTGTCGCCGAATAGCGAAGTGTAAATAATGGATTGATCTCTTGAATCGCTTTTGCGGAAGCTGATGGTTTTTTCGCTGTCCCTTCAATTTTTTGCGGCTCATCAATGATGACAATGGGGCGAATTCTCAGTATGTCTTCCCAGAGTATTTGACCGTATTCGTCTTCTTGGCGAATTTTATTTTTGTCTTTGTTAAATGCCTGAATATTCATGACGCAAATACTCAATTCTTTCGTCTCAATAAGACTAGTACTAACTTTCTTCGGATTTTTACTGTCATAAATAAAACTATGCTTCTTAATATCGATATTATACAGTCCCTTAAAATGCTCCCTCAGCTGATCAATAGATTTTTCGACACCTTTTCGAATTGGAATCGAGGGTACTACGATCATAAATTTTGTAAAGCCATATTCTCTATTTAATTCCAGAATCGTCCGCAAATATACATATGTTTTCCCGGTTCCGGTCTCCATTTCAATGGTGAAATTGTTTCCGACAATCTCCGTATCCGCAAATAGATGGTTCTTTAGCTGCACATTGCGTAAATTATCAAGAAGCCTTTTTCCTTCAATAATTTCCGGATTGCGGACCGGGTCACCCTCGCCAATTTTCTTTGCCCGGCGCGTATTTTCATAAATGCCAGAAAGTTGTCTCGGTAATCCTCTAAACAGCTCAACAACTGATTCAATGGCTTTTTTCTGATGGTGCAATGAATCATCAAACTGAAATGCTACTTTACTCATCTCTCCACTCCTTCCTTACAAAAACTCTACTGTATACGTCCTTTTCTCCTCCCCTGTATTTCGTGCAATGAGCAACTGCAAACGTCTAAACGTCTCATCCTTCAACGAAATATCGTCTTCAAAGGCACTATCTCTAAACACAAATTTAATCGGCAACGGCTCCATTGCAGCAAGTTTTTCAATCAACTCTTCCGTAACCGTTTCTTCAAGACACACAGTATAACTATCAGCAAACATATACGTCCGCGCGCCTATATCCGAAAGTTGTTCTACTTTGCTTGATAAGGGAATATCACGTTGACGAAGCATAATTTCGTATACTACATCCAGGTCAGTAAAACCAGGCATAAAGTCTAGCATATCTTTATCTGTAAGCTCTGCTTCATTCGCTGTCATCTGACCTTCTCCCAGCGCCTCATGTGTCCAGCGGATATTCGTATCCTCAATCCGGAACACCTTAAACCCGACATCTAGGCTCTCAATACCTGTTTTAGCAGCATTCTCCTCTTTAATCTTCTCTCCAGCTCGACGAATACGGTCTTTCCCAATTTCTGTTATTGTAGGGTAATTATGTTGTTCATCTTGTACTTTTTCTGGAATTTGCACGGTAATAAATTTGCGATTCCCACTATCTTCCGCGTTTAATTGCATAATGGCATGTGCAGTTGTAGCTGAACCTGAAAAGAAATCTAGTATCAATGAATCTTTGTCAGTACCTTGCTCTATTAATTTTTTTATTAAATCAACGGGTTTCGGAAAGTCAAAAAGCTCAATCCCATCAAATAAGGCTCTTACTTCTCTAGTAGCTTCAGCATTAAATGCAGCTTTTAATATTGTTGAATATCCCGTATAATCACTCTCTAAATCTTTTACGAACTTTTTACGACGGGGTCTGCCATTTGGATTTTTTGGGAACAAAACTTCATTGTTAGAGATTAATTGCTCCATTCTTTTTTTCTCATATCTCCACCCTGTAGTTGGACATGCGTATACGATTTTGGTTACAGGATTTACTAGATTGTAATGAAGATTCGGCCTTTGTTCTTTAGTTGCTAATCCGATCATATTATCGCTCATCCAGTCACCGCGTGGATCATTATCGGGATTTGAATATTTACCAAAATCTTTTTCGCTACCTCGAATCCTACCAGAACTCATTTTACCAAAACAAAGTATGTATTCGTGGTCTTGAGAAACACCATTTTTCGACCTACTATCTACATTTTGTCTCCTCTTCCAAATGAAAGACGCAATAAAACAATCTTCACCAAAAATTTCATCTAAAATAGATCGAGCATTCTTTAACTCATTTTCATCGATACTCATAAACAACAGGCCATCATCATTAAGTAAATCTTTAGCTACCTTTAAACGTGGATAAAGCATATTCAACCAGTTAGCATGAAATCTATTACTGTTTTTTTGGTTAATAATCAACCGTTCATTATCAATGATTTCTCCTTCTAGTTCTGCACTCTTTCTTTCGCTCATTTTAAAGTTATCATGGTACACAAAGTCATTCCCTGTATTATATGGAGGGTCAATGTAAATCATTTTAATCGAATTGTAATAATTTTGGCGAAGAAGCTTTAATACCTCTAGATTGTCTCCCTCGATATACAAGTTTTCTGTTATATCAGCATCTTTACTGTCTTCCGGAATAAATTTTAATGTACGGCCAAGCACATCAACATCAGCAATTTTTTTGGCGTTTTGTTTGCCTACCCATGTAAGTTCATATTTTTCTTTACTGACTTCCTGATGCTCACCGAGCGCTTCTTTTAACGCTTCAAAATCGACTTCTCCATCTTTCACTGCTGACGGAAAAAGTTGCCCCAGGGATTTGACGTTTTCGTTTACTTTATTGAATATTTCCTGCGGTACTTTTGAGTACTCCATATTAATCCTCCAGTTTCTCATTTAATACGTGAATTAGCTTTTTTAATTCACCATTGATTTTTACTTTATCCACCGCGCGATCAGCTTTTAACAACTGTGTTCTTAAGCGATCCATCTGCATAATCGTTTCATACGCCATAATCATGTCATCCTCATTAAACCAGATGTTGCTTTCAAGCAGTTGTCTTGTTTTGGAAAAAACCTTTAAGTGTGAAATGATATATGTCTTAATAGACATTTCTAAATAAAACACATATTTCGTTGTTTTATTAATGATCGCGTCAAAATAAGAAAACTGCTCCATCAAACGTTTTTGCTCATCGTTAATGAAAATCGGCATTATCTTCGTCAAAAATACATTTTCCACGACAATTCCGGCTTCTTCTACTTTGCTCACCCGCTTATGTGCGAATGAATACAGTTCATTTGTCGAATCATAAAGCCGAATCACGCAAAATGGCTTCATTTTTTGCTGAAGCATATTGGAGACAAAAGTGGCCTCCTTTAAGCTTTTAAGCCTAATATTTAAAAACACAATGACCTGACAATTATGTGTTTCATTAATAAGAGATGGAATAATCTCATTTTCCACTTGCGCAACCAATTCCACTTTTTGAATAGCTTCTTTCATTTTTTTACGCTCAGCCAATTTTAAATCTTTTGGAATCATAGACGAAACAGAAAACAATTGAAATTTTTTATACTTTTCTGGTATGCCGAACATTTACCTCACCAAAACTTTCGTGTTCTATTCAATGACAAGCAATGAAATGAGTTCAAAATCATCCGTATCTTCGGTTGCAAAATTATTGTTGAAACCGCCAAAATCAAAGATCGTCTGCTCTGCCGCTTTAGACTCCGTTTTTTGAATCGACTGTATACAGGCAGAGAGAAGCTTTGAATAATGACTCATATCTTTTACTCTATTCGTCCGTTTATAAAATAATTGATAAAAGGATTCTACGGGCTCATCTTTCTGGTAGCTCATTTTCCTGAACTCTCTTAAAATATCACGTGCATGAGAACTTCCCATCAAAATATTTTTCTTATTATCAATGTAAACAAGATAGTATGGATAAAGAGAACTGTCACTTTTCGGTTTTCCAACAATGAATTTATGCTTAAAGCAGAAAATCACTCCCGGAACTTCACCATCGGTTACCGAATAAATACCACGCGGTACTTGTTTGATTTCAGGGTGACGCTTCGTATACTCCGCGAGATCATAAAGGAAATCATTCATATTGAGATCAGTTAATGAAATATTGTCACCGACTTCTTCCAGTTCAACTACTTCTTCACGCAACCGTTCCAGATGGCGCTTCCTGAATTGAAGATCGTTCATTTCCGGCGTTAAAATATCTTCATCCCCCGTTGAAGTAATGTTAACCGACAACATTTTTCCTTTGACACGCTGCTCCAAATTCAAGTATTCATTAAGCTCCACATTAGGAAAAAAATTAATCATTTTAATTTGGTTGTTTTGACTACCAATCCGGTCAATGCGTCCGAACCGCTGAATGAGCGACACAGGATTCCATTGAATATCGTAATTGATAACGCAGTCGCAGTCCTGCAAGTTCTGCCCTTCCGAAATACAATCCGTTCCAATCAAAATGTCGATTTGTTGCTCGGTTGGGAGGTCTACTTTCATTTTAGATTTTGGTGAAAATGAGGATAAGATTGAATTAAACTCAGGATGTACTGTCGGATTGTTTGATTTCGGTTTATATGAACCACAAACAACTCCTGAGTATACCCCCTCTTTTTTTAGCTCCCCTTCCAAACTGCTGTATAAATAGTTCGCTGTATCCGCAAAAGCCGTAAAGATTAGTACTTTTTTATTGCTGCTGTTGATAGGTGTTTTCCTAACTTTATCACGCACCAAGTTTAAGAGAACATGCAGTTTTTGATCACGGTCATTGTCCAGTACAGTTTGAATATCTTTATACAAACCGTCCAAAATGTGTTTATCATAATACAAGTCCTCAAGAAAATGACTCAAATTTAAATGCTTTACATGTATTGCATATTTATAATCAAGCACTTCTCCTTCTGAATCATCGTTGTCTTCATAGACAAGTGAACTATCATTTTTTTCAAGCACCATTATATAATTATCTATCCGCTCAATCAGCCGTCGAATTGTTTCAGAGAATGAGAACACTGAACTCTCGAGCCTTTTAAATAAGTTAAACCGATGAAGTGTTTTTGTACCAAATTCCCGTAACTCATTACTAAGCAGCACTCGTCCATCCGCTGATTTGGATTGGTATTTTTCCTGATATTCAAGCTTATGTACACTTTTGATATAAGCCATCGGTGTGTAGACAGCGAGCTTCAAGCTTTCAAGAGTAATATTCGTCTCTTCAAAGTTGAGAAATTGTTTACGCGTATCAATATCAGGCGTGTACGTATCCGGCTTCAATTTCTCTGGAAAACTTTTCACCTCTTCTGATCCATAATAGTTTGTAATATGTTTTCGGCTTCTGGAGATCGTAATCATTTCCAGCAATTTATAAAACTCAGATGGAAGCCGGTCAAAAAGTTCTTTTTTGTCTTTCATAGGTTCTTTATCCCACGTATTAATAATCGCTGTTGTTCTTCTCAATAAATTATCGACACTTGCAATACCTTCATCCTCAAAAGCGAAATCCCGGTCTGCTGTAATGATACTGATTTGATTTTTCAAATCAGTCAATGAATTATTTACAGGTGTAGCAGACAAAAGCAGAACTTTCGTATTTAGGTTTTTCTTAATGACTTCCTGCAGCAATCGCTGATAACGTGTAAATCCCTCATCTTTTTCGGTACGATTACGGAAGTTATGTGATTCATCAATAACAATTAAGTCAAACTTGGTCCAATCGAACCGGGAAAGGTCCCAACCGCTTTTAGAATCACCTTTATATCTCGATAAATCTGTATGAAACATAATTTTATAGTTAAAAACTTCATCTACTAAACTGTCTTTGTACGCACCTTTAAATGAGTTCCAGTTGTCATAAAGCTTGGCCGGGGTGAGGACAAGTACGTTATCCTGACGAAGCTCAAAATATTTAATTACAGCTAGCGCTTCGAAGGTTTTCCCTAGCCCCACGCTATCCGCAATGATGCAGCCGTTGAATTTGCTGATTTTTTGAATAGCTGATAAAACAGCATCTTTTTGAAAGTCAAACAGCATATTCCAGATTTTTGTCTTTTTAAAATGGTTGTTATCCTGTTCGAACTTTTCGATACCGTGATCAAGCTGTGAGCCAAACAGTTCATTTAATGTAAAGTAATAAAGAAATTCAGGAGGATGCTCTTTATATACGTAGTTCAAACTTTTTAAGATTTCCTCTTTATAATCTTCGGTTGCTTCCTGTGAGTGCCATATCTGCTCGTAGCGTTTTTTGATATCGACAATCTGGTCTTTATCCATAGAGGCATTGATCATTGTGTCAAAATTGACAATTTTCATTTGGCCTTTTGATGCTCGCTCTGAAATCTCAAGAGAAGATGACCCTTGAATCATAAAGTCTTCATCAATCAAAATAACGTTCCCTTTTATTTGATAATTCGGCCTTGTTTTTCGGATATTGACATGACTCTTAATAAATTCGTACATCGATTTCGCTTTCGAAAAATGAACAAGCTTATTTTTTTGGACAATGTCATAATCGTTAAACAACAAATCGCTGGGGCTAGATTCAATGTCAAACTCCCGAAAGATTTCTTTTGTATTTGGCACCGTTTGTGTATCTCGAATTATCAGATTTATTTCTTTTACATTGTGTAAGTTCTGCTCTAATAGAGAAAAAACAGAGAGTGTTAATTTATCATTAACTATATTAATAACACACTCCTTTTTCTCTATTAAAATTTGATTTATAGAATTAATTATTTGATCATTTGAGTTTAAAGAATTAACCATCAGTCCACCTCATATTATGCTACGAGTAACATACTTTTATAATTCATTAATAGTTCAATATACTTTAATTCCATTATACTATTTATTCACTTTTATTTAGTTTGGAAATTGCCATGTTTCTTAGAAGTTCGAACTATCGTTTCACCTCCCTTATAGATAAAAGGGGGTTCGACTGAGGGTCGTAGATTATCTCTGGAGTTTATCGAACGTGAAAATAGATGTCGCGACCAAATCTGTGACTATACCTGACAAAAAAGACCCTTTCCGAAGAAACGATCTTTTTGAGTTAATAATGGCCTTTCGCTTGTCCTTAGGCTATAGAGCTAACTACTTACTCTCCATAGAATTTATCACGCTTTATTAGATTGCTTCCACCCTTGAGGTTTCCATCGAAGGTACAGAATACCACCCCTTGATCACAATAAAAAGAACCAAGTTTTTCTATTTTCTTTTTTCTTTCTTTGATTTCCCTTGTGCTTTTGAAGCTCGTTTACCGAATAAAGAGAAGTATACTTGACGCTTAGAATTTTGTGTTTCTACATCCTTTATAAACAAGCAATCTTTCTTTTGTGTGCGAGACCTATACAGGAACGGTAATAACTCCAGAATACTTGTAAAAATTTATTTTAGCTGGCCAATTATATGATCCGCCGTTCGAATCGCTAAGGCAATAGTAGTAAGTGTCGGATTTGCGGCACCCAGCCAAGGTAAGACACTATTATCAGCTACGTAAAGACCAGAAACCCCATGAATTTGTCCGTTAAGGTCAGTAGCTGAGACTGCCGGGTCTAAACCCATTCGGCAAGTCCCCGATGCAAGGTGACCGAGGCTAGTTATTCTTGTTATTTCATTGATAGGCATCCCTAAATCTGATACTATCTTCTTCAAAATTTTTTCGGCTTGTTGCTGAATTGATTTATCTCGTTCACTTAGAGTAAAATCTACATTAACTGCAGGTAAGCCATACTCATCCTTTATTCTAGAGTCTAGAATGATTTGATTCTCGAACCGCGGCTCGGCTGTAACCATACCATACAATGCCATATAATGCTGGTCCTTAAAAGGCCGTTGGTTTCCATGCGAAATCTGATCAAGGTAGTTCTCAATCGACACTTGATAAGGCCGAACATTTGTCTCAGGAATCAAGATTGAAACTGGTCCTAAAACATCTTGGCTATATGATTTATTGATCCTTGTATAGGTAGTAACATAAGAATGACCACTCAAGTAATGTCCTAATGCTATTCCGGTAATACCCGAATGTAACAGTATACGTGGTGTTTGAATCGTGCTTGCAGCCATAATAATTGTTTTAGCTTTTAGAAAATAAGATTTTTTACTTAATGACATCACTTCTACTGCAACGGCCTTATTATTTTCAACAATTACCCGTAAGGCACGAGCTTTGACAGCTAAATCAAAGGACCTATAATTTAATGCCCTAGCAAAATATAAGATTGTACTAAAAAACACATTTGAATGAAGCTCACCATCCTTAGTTGATTGAAGGTCGGCTGCAAGGGGGGTATTCATAGCTTCTACCCAGCCGTTCTCCCAAAGCCTATCTAGTAAGACTTTGTTGATGTGAGATCCCGCTGTATATTCTTGAGTAACATTCATAGATTGTTCCGCAATGTTAAAGTACCTAGTCATCTCATTTACCGGTACTGGCCATTTCCCAAAGGTATGAAGGTGCATACGAGGACTTATTCCATTCCAAAAAAGCATCCTTCCTCCTAGAGCAATCACTTCCCGAAAACCAGTGTTGGCAACAGGGAAGGAACTTTTCAAAAAATAGTCTGCAACATGTTTACTTCCCATAGTTGCAATATTATGTGCGTTCGTGGGAATGAGAAGATCTCCGGCTTCAATGATACCGATCCTCTTATTGTTAATCCCCCATTGTGAACATAATCTCCAGAGAACAGCTCCTCCGCCTGCGCCGCTACCTATAATGAGTACGTCATATTCGTTTTGCGCCATCTCATCTAAAGTGGTCAATGGAATCCAAGCTCCCTCTGAAATAGGTGCTGGAATAACTCCGAGACATGTATCCTTATCCTTAATCGAAGTAAATTTTGTGGGAAGTTTTACAGCAATTCCTGAGATATTTTGGTCTGGTTCAGGGATTAGAGGATTTAAAGCAAGAATATCCGGCAAGTCAATTTTATGTTTTATAGCAATACTTCTCAAAGTGTCAAAATTATCTGCTACATGTATCCGCAATATTTTTCTCCTTTCTTCACACTTTTTAGCAGTTCGATAAAACAAAACACTGTTTTCAGCTAATCTGGACCAGAGGTTTGGTACATCTGCCTGAAGGACAAAGCAATTTGTATTGTTCTCCTAATTTAAATGAGACTTATAATGAATGTAATAGTGGTAAAGTGAAAATCCAGATATACAAACGTATCCACAAACCATATTTTCATCAATTACCCTAAGTTCTAAAATGACTGATTTAATCAACTTATCTTCCTAGGAGATAGTACGAAGGTGAAATAAAAGATTACAAGTTAGCTAATAAATTCCAATCTGTTCATACTTGTAATTTTATAATTGAGAAATATTTGAAAATTTTGTCAAAACTTGATTTTCACTGTCGACATTATAATTTTTTATGAAATACTTCCCAGTTCACCAAAAGAAATGTTATTTCAACATCTAAGTAAATTATAATAATCTATATAACTTTCCATTACAAAAAACTTTATTAACTAATGAGTGTTTGTAGTAACCATTCTGAAATTACAGCATTTTCACCTGAATCAACGAGATACTGTTCAAAAAAGTGATATCCTGGTGTAGGATTAACTTCAAGGAACCAATATGAGTTGGTTGTTTTTTCATAAATAAGGTCAATTCCAGCAAAGTCTAACCCTTCGTTTCTAGCTGCCTGAATACACCATGCTGCTATATTTTGGGGAAGCTCTTCTTTTCTCATACATAATTTTGTCTCGTATCGATAGTCAAGAATGTCCTCCTCTGCGTTGATATGCATTGCATAAACAGCATCACCACATACGTGAGCACGTATATTGATTCCCTGAATTTTTGGTTGCAAGTGTACTGGACAAGCTAAATCACCCATATCCTTGTACAATCTTCGGTCTGATAAATTAACAACAATCGAACGAATACTACTTGCTGATTTAATAATTGTTTTATCAGAAGAGAAACCTAAGGTATGAAGATGTAAATTACTTAGAAAAGTTGGTATTGGTTTTACATTTTTATCACTTTTTTTAGCAACTGCAGCCATCTGTAGTGGTTTTGAAAGGTTTAATGATAATCTTGATGGACGGTTTACTATAGTACCTGGATAAAAGGTGAGCAAATCATGCATTACATCTAAAACTTCATTATATTTCTCGCAGTTAGATCCACCTCCTCTATAATATATACTTGGATATTTATCCTGATTAGAACTAATTTGCAAATTACGAATAAATTCGCCTATAGCAAGTACATCTTCTATAAATAGTGTTTCTACCGGATAATCATTATCTTTAATATAATTTTCAAAATAAGAGGCAGTTCCGTCTTCTTTTGATGAAATAATCAAAATTGTAGCTGCAGAGAGATATTCATTTTTCGAAGTATTCGTTAAACAATTATCTTGTGGAATCAATTTATTTACCTTATAACCTTTAACATGGGGGCGTAATTCTGGAGTAATTAAACAGCGTTTGTACATACCTTCCTCCTCCTCAAGAAAATAAATGATTTTATATATTTAACTTTCAAGTTACCACATTACTTATTCTCTAGGATTATAGAAATACTTTTTAGAAAATCCGGAGTATTTTGACGCGATAAGTGCCTAACATCTACAGAAGGATTAATACTTCCAAATGTAAATGAATTTGTATGCTCATCATAAAAGAAAAGTATCTCAGCTAATCTAAGATGATAATGCTTCATAAGGATCTGGCATCCCTCCCTTAACTCTTCTATAGCATTAGAATGATTAATGTCCTGACCTAGTGGATGAATCCAAATATTATTATCTAAGATAATAATAACAAATGGGGTTCCAGGAGGCCTTTGATAAAATAAATAATAATTGTCTTGAACTATACTTTTAGGTAATCCTGTTTTCCAAAAGTGACTATTAAAAGCATTATCTGAAACTATAGAATTAAGTCCTAGGTATAAATCAACTGGAGCGTCTTTTGTAAAACCGAAAAAGGACTTAGGTACTTGAATGCCTTCAGTTATCTTCTGCGTTAACATCCATTGATATGGGAGACTATGACAATAACCCGATAAACTCCCCCCCCACGGTGGGTTAATAACATTCTTAAATTGATTTAGGCTAAATAACAGATAAGAAGTGAATTCTTCCCTCGCATATTCTTGGTCTTCCTTTACAAATTGGTCAAACAAAGATAAAGGAAGATATGAGAGTAAGTTAATTACACCTGAAATGCAATCAGGTGTAATTTCTGTTCCTTGATAATTCCATTTCATTCTTACTCCTTGTGTGTCTACGGCGATTTGATCATGAATTATTACTTCGTTTACTATGTCCCTACCTTCAAGCCAAATCGTTTGTTCACTAGTATTGTTCAAGAGATAGTCATATATTAATCGTAATGTATTATTAGTTTTATCACCTATTAATAATTTCATATTTCCCTTCCTATCAATTCTTCAATATGATGAATTTTAAATAGTAAATTGGATGTTTCAGGTTGTAGATTTGATACGAATAAGTGCTTAAAGCCTGCCTCCTGAACAACATTAATTTTTTGGGAAACTCCTTCAACTGGCAGAATTTCTCCGTATAAGTTTAGATCTCCCGTTAAAGCTACTTCTGTCGCGGGAAGCAACAACTTATTTCCAAATGCTTCGAGAAGAGAATAAGCAATAGCTAGTCTACACGAAACACCAGAACCATTAATTCGATGAAGAGGAAAATGGAAATGACAGTCAAATGATTTAAAAATTTTACCCTTCTTTTCAAGAAGAAGTTGTACAGCCCAAGAGCACAAGGAAAAGCTCTGTATCATGTCTTGACTTACAGGCCCTGACCATGTTATCTGATAGGTACCATTTAAACGAACACAAACCTCAAAAGGGACCAGGTATCCTTGAGTACCATCTTGTCCAACTAACCAACCTTGTGAGTAATTCAAAAATAGTCCTCCAACGCAAAAATGTAGTAAGTACACAGTTTCTACTATAATGTCCCGATACTAAAATTCAGCTACATAAGCGGTCATTAAGTTCATCTTTTTAATAAATATGAGAAAAGTATTCCCCCAATAAAACAGAGCCTGTCTATTTAGTTTAACACTCACAAAGTTAAGCCATGTACGTTGAGCTCACATATCGGTTATTAATATAATTAACATATATTTTTTACAAAAAGTTATCTTTCCAAATTTCTAAATCCATTCTATATACTAGCTCAAACTAACAGAATTTAGCATTTGAAACTAGAGAACTCCTCTACATCAAATTTTGCAAAATAACCATTCTTAAAAAGCGGATCATCCTTGACAGTGGTAGCTGCTGTTTCTAGCGAATCACTTATTATTATTAGCAATCCTTGTTCGCTTGAAGTATTTGCACCGCTAAATATCAATATATCCTCTGAACATAATTTCTGAAGATATGACAAGTGCTCATTTAACAGTTCATTACTTATCTCACCTTCTATTGCCTTTTCTCGATAGGTTACCACAAAGGCTTTTTTTTCCGGGCTAATATGGTACCCTTCGGTTGATGTTAATGTTATGCTCCTTAAAGAACGTCCTCCGTCACCATCCTTACCATCCTTACCATCCTTACCATCCTTAACACATCCGCCAAAGAAAACCTGAGCCGACTGCTGTTCTTTTAATAATGTTAGATACAACTCCCGCATTTTGGGATTTTTCCTCATAAGCTACCTCCTATCCATTTCACCTTGCATCATAATTATGCTCATATCATTTTCCTAATATACACTTTCCTTTCAAGGAGATTTTTAGAGGAAGATTTTAGGATGAAGCAACCAATACCTCATTACCTATTCTAATTTCTACTTTAAATCCCGCTAATTTTACTGTTATTTATTTTATTTAGCACATTTACTTTTTGAAACCCCCCTGGCAGCGTAGAGGTCAGTACTTGATTGTTTTCTTTTACTCTGTTGTTTATGTAGCTAAAATAAGTAGAGACAATAAACAAATTGGAAGAAGTCTTAGCTAAATTAGAACTGGCGAAAGAACAATTCATCATTATTACTCTTGTTTAACTTTTTACACTCTATCGTAACTTTCGAATATCTTCCAAAAGACTGAAAAAAAGCCTTCCTCATAAGGAAAGCTCTGTATATCGGTAAAATAATGGTAAACTTTTGGTCAACTCGCTATTTGGGTTGCTACTCACGTTCTGCCCTATCCACGCGGCTTGCTCCCTGCGACCCCACTCTTAAAAATCTTTTTTCGATAACCAGCGTATAACTTCTGTTCACCTTTATGCCCGCCATTCCACCACGGTTTCATCAAAGGCATCCATCAAGGAATCTTGCAAACTTTTTTTTTCCTTTAAGTTAATTGGTGTTTCTTCCTGTTTTAAACTTGCCATTGTCTTCATCGTCAAATCAAATAACCTTTCTGTTGGGATTTCAGATAAATCACGTTCCTGCAATTCTGCATACAAGCGGTTTAACTGTTCCCCGAAAAATTCCACCCGCTTCTTTTTGGAGACATAATACTTATCTTGTAAGGCTTCCAGTTCTAACGCCCTGCGATTGCTGATCTCGATTTCCATGTCCTTTCCCCATTTAATAAGAGTAGGCTTGCTTACCCCTAATTGCAAAGCTATCTGCTCATATGGTACTTCTTTGGCTCTTAATCCAATAAACTGATCTTTTTGGTCTAGTTTGGCAATCTTAGTCATTGTTCCACATCCCTCTTCATTTTAATTAGCTATTTAATCCGAAATTTTTTTCTATAATCATCTGTAAATAAATCAATGAATTGTGTATTATCATGAAGACGGCTATAGACTCTTTTTCCCACGGCAACGGGCAAATCTACATCCGTTAAATTACTTGTGTAGATCGTCGGTTTACCAGACCGACTTTCTACAATTTCAAAAATCATGCCTTTTCTCCAATCATCGTTTCCTCCTATTGCTTCAGATCCAACATCATCAAGAATAAGTAAGTCAAGTCTTGAAATATCTCTTAAAATCGCTTTTTCTGTTTTAGAAGCTCCCTTTTGGTAAGTTTCTTTAATAATCGAGAGCAATTTCCCCGTGGTTAAAAAGCCCACGGTAAAACCTTTTTGTTTAATGTTCCTGGCCATTGCTACACACAAATGTGTTTTACCTGTTCCCGGATTTCCCATAATCAAAAGATTGTAAGGTTTCTCTGGAAATTCCAAAAATGATTTCGTGAATAAAATAACCCTTTCCTTAGCTCCAGCAGTAATGTTATCTGTTTCCTGATAGTTACTGAAGCCAGCATTCATTAAAGGTTCAGGAGGAAGAAAGTATTCTTTAGCAAATCTTTCACTTATTGATGCCTTTAATTCCTGTAAACTTCTTTCTTGGTAATCCTTAAAAGCCTCTTTTTCCCTACAAGCGTGACAATTCATCATTTTCTCGACTGGAAACCAATCCTGTTGATTAAATATACGATAAAATAAACGGCTGGCCGTTTCATCTCCGCAAACTGAACAGGGTAAGTTGTATTGACCTTTTACTTCGAAGTCATCGCGATCAGATAATATTTGATTTATCTTTTTAGCTGCATCTTTTAAGACATCTTCAATATTTAAAAAGCGATTGATATCTTGCACTTCCAACCCTCCTATTAAAGCAATTCAGCTTCTGATTTTTTCATACGGGTATACTCCTCTGATGTTAAAGGTTTTGGCTCTCCCCAATGACTAGGGCGTTCTGTTGAAAAGTCCTGAATACTTCTCTTGTGAACCAATTTAGCTTTGATTGCTAATTGATCAAATTGCTTTCTTAATTTAGCTGGAGAAAGTATAGTCGACTTCCAAAAGGAATCCTTCTGACACCAATCTATTAGATATGCAATCTGTTCTTTCGATCGTTTATCTCTTTCCATCATTAAACGAAAATCATGTGACCATTTTTGAAGGTTCGGTTCTTTAAAACCAGGTGAATTAACTTTAATTTTTTTCAATAGCCTCAAGGACAACTTATATGGAACACTCTCTTCGTCGTAGCTTTCCGACTTAAACTTTTTGATTTCATTTTCATTCTTTATTTTTTTATCATTCTTGTTAGGTGTTACCTGTTTGTTAGGTGCCTGTTGGCTCCTTGTTAAAGAGCTTGTTAATTCGTTCTCATTGTTTTGATAGAGACTCCAATTAACAATAGTTATTAGTCGGTTTCTATTTGTTGATTTGTTTGTTAAAAATTCAAATTTTTCAAAACGTTTTACCGCCGTTCTTACATTTTGTAGTGAAATGCCTTTACCACATTTATTAGCGATAGATTCCAAGCTTGTTATTACTTGTCCAGGAGCAACTCTATAAGGCTTACCTTGCCATTCCCAATCCCTTTCTTGATGATTTACCATCATTAGCAGCGTAATTAATATTGTTTTTTGTTCCGGTGTGGAATTAATCCAAATCGGCTTATCTAGTAACTTTCGATGGACCTTTACCCATCCAGTCATATCGCCTCACCTGCTTCTCCAAAAGATCTTTAATGCATTCCCTTATATATTGACCTTGCCACCCAGTTGTCGTATTTCATCTGTCCAAAGATTAATGTATACTTGAACTTCTTTCCTATTAAACACCCATTTTTTACCGACCCTTATTTTAGGAAATCTGTGGTCACTCAGAAACAATTTTTCTATAGTAGGCCATGAAAGACTTAACATCTGACACAATTGCTTGCTGTCCATGAGAATAGTATCCATTTCGATTTTTTCAAGATGCTTATGAACTTCAGTGAGATATAGTTCTTTTAATCCTTCTTCATTCAATGAAAATTGAATTATATTTTTTTCTACCATTATAAATCACCTTTTTTTTCGATTTCATCCTTGATTTCAGCTATAGCACTGATGACACTTTCCTTACGTTCTTCTGACATTTCGCTTTTCATCCAATTTCGAAATGTATTTTCATGAACCCCCAGTCGCTCTGCAATTATCCAAAATGGAATAATTCCTTTAGCTTTCCTAATTTCTTTATTACGTTTGAACATATGACGTCCCCCTTTACACATAAAATAAATACTTTTTGTTGTGTTTCATGTTGTTATCGCTTTAAGGATAATGTACAATAAAAGGGAATTTATATCAACACTTAAAATACCGTAAATTAAACTGTTTTATGTAGTTTTTTTATTATCCTGCATTTTAAAAGCACAAAATTATTCCAAATAAACAAAAAAATAGCCCCTTTCGGAGGTTATCAGAGAAGGGAAACGACAAATGAAAAAAAATTTTTTAACTGAAATGAAAGTAGATAACCCATTTTATGTTTATCAAGACTATGAATTAAAAGAGAAATTATCTTTTTCTGAAAATAATATGAATGCAATCCCTTATGAAGGTTTTGCCCCCAAAAAAATAATTCCTTTGCCTACAGATGTTCCTATTAATTTTAACGGACATCTTTACGGGGAAAACACAAATGGTCAAATTGAACGTATTGATACTGAATCTGAGTTAAAAAACTATAAGTATAAGGCGGCTTATTTAGTTGCAAAAGAGGCTTTAACGACTATAGAGAAAGAAGATTATTTAAGTAAGTTGTTTCCTGACAAAAAAGTGACAAATGAATATAATTTGAACGAATTTGGAAGAACTCTTTACACTGAATTTGCCAAATGGGACTTTAATTGCTTTCAAGATTTAATGAATTTTTGTAAGACATGGGGGCTTCCAACTGGTGTAACCATTTCAGTCCTTGAAACAAAAATACCTGAAAATGATATTAATATCATTTGGATGTCTCTTGAAGACTTCTACACAAAGATTCATGAATACCAAAGGATCTTTTCTTACTTTAAAGCTTTAAATACCAATGATTTTTCTACACTTCCAACAGCTCCCAAGAAAAGAGAAAATTCAAAAGTACATGCACAACGGATGTTAATCAAAGAAATCGAAAAAAAGTCCCTCTTCTCCTATAAGATTAAAAGACAACAAGACATACCTACACCTATTTCGATATTTAGAGATTTATTCGAAGCAGCATACTTTTATTTAAATCTATCTATAAACAGTTCCACTGAAATGCGACTTTGCGAAAACTGCGGACAACTCTTCGAAGTAACTCACCAGCGTCAGCGGTTTTGTTCGGTACTTCCAGGACGAAAAAGGTCTAGCTGTGAAATGGCATTCAACAACCGACTAAAAAAAGAAAAAAAACAAAAAGGAGAAATTTAACATGGCATATATACGAAAAAGAAGTAATGGAAAATGGGCTTATACAGTCTCTCTTGGGATAGATTCACTTACTCAAAAACAGAAACAAAAAACCAAATCGGGCTTTGCTACGAAAAAAGAAGCAGTTTCAGCCGCTCGAAAAGTTGAGGCAGAAATTGAAAATGGAGCTTTTGTAAAAGAAACTAAAATGACTTTTAAATCCTTTGCAGAAGACTGGATAATGGTATACGCCCAAAATTCTAAAATAAGTAGTGTAAGGGCACGTAGCAAGGAAATGAAACACTTTATATCTGTATGGGGGACATATCCACTTAAAAAGATTAGTAAACAAATGTACCAAAAGCGAATAGTTGAGTTGTCTGAAAAATACAGCCGGAATTATTTAAGTGGCATTCATGCTTGCGGTCGAATGATCTTTAATCATGCGGTTGAACTGGGTCTCATAAAACTTAATCCGACCGAAAATACTCATTTGCCTAAATATCAAGTTAAGGTAGAAGAGATTGAAAGCCAAGAAGAGGAGATAAAATTTTTAGAAAAAGAAGAGCTGGCACTATTCTTACGTTATGCTGATTCAGATGGCTTAGAAATGGATTCTTTGATATTTACCACGCTTGCCTATACTGGTTTGCGTATTGGAGAATTACTTGCTCTTAAGTGGACTGATTTTGATGATGAAAGAGGGTCATTGCGTGTTACTAAGACTTTATACAATCCAAGTAACAATATAAAAAAGTATGAGTTACTCCCACCAAAAACATCAGGCTCAATCCGAACCATTCGAATTGATGAAAGACTCGTATTAATGTTAAAGCGACATGAGATCAAGCAAAAAGAAATAAAATTACAGAAAGGGCCAAATTATTTAGATAACCAGTTTATCCTAGCAAGAAATGATGGACATCCTCAATTAAATCGAGTAGGAGGAGGTGCCTAGCCTCCGACCTCTCACACCACCGTACATACCGTTCGGTATACGGCGGTTCAGTTTAAGTCTGACGTAGTTT
>NZ_JBIWES010000024.1:0-47536 GCF_044762665.1 Peribacillus sp. NPDC096622
TCATTTCATTTACCCATAAGTCTAATTAAAAGGGTTGTGAAATCCTGCGAATAAGTGAGCATTCGAGAGATATTCGCATCAAACTGAGGGAGTTCCATAAGGCGAACATGTCTTTTACGTCGCATAAGACACAAATAGAGATGTTAATGCTGGTTATTTGATATATAACCATACAGTGGTAAAAACTATTCCAGTGATAATGATGTGATTTTTTAATTATTGGCTCTTTAAAGGATGTTGTTGATTTTCTTGATGAACTAATGGACAGTTTAGTGTAACAACAATACAGTTTTTTTACGGCGATGAAAATTGTTAACAACGGCTAAATATTTTTAAAGTGTTACATCCAAGGTGGATGAACAGAGTTTACTGTAAAGATTTAAAATATGCCAAAATAGTGATCAAGGTTATTTAGATCACTATTTTTGGTTCCAAATTTCCTATTTCTTCTTAAACAGCAGAGCAATGATCAATATGGGTTTCCTAAATTATGAATTATATGTTTCCCTGTTTAGATTCACAATATCTTTATGTGAAAATCTAGCTGAAAACTTCTCCATCGCCTTATCCCGTAGGAATGGGGCTTTTTCTTTATTTGCCTTTTTTAATGCTTCCGTTAGTTCCTCTTTTGTTAGTTCTGTGCAGTATGCAGGAGTTCCTGGCTGTTGTCTCCATGAATCATTTAAAGAACCACTATCTACTGCGTCGAAGCCTAGCTCGTTTACTACGTCCATGATTATTTGTTTTTGTGATCGGTTATTACCAGCAATCGCCATGGCAATGCGTCCACTAGTACCTTCGGGGGTTTCCTTATTTTCTAAAGTATAAGCTAATTGATTGTTGAAAGCTTTAATGATAGGTCTACCTAATTGATTTGAAACCCAAACACTTTCAACCATCCCGTTCTCAATTTCTTCAATTTTATTGTCTCTAAAAGGATAATAATTTGAAGTGTCTACAGCGATTACTTCCTGTCCAGATTTATCTACAATGTTACGAATGCTTGGCATTACATGAAAAGGGATAGATATTATAAGAACATCAATATTTGTTATTACATCTTCTACACTCACAGGTGTTCCAGCAAGCTCTTTTCCTTCTAAACGCTCAATTCCTCGCGCATCTGCAATTTTGACATCATGTCCATTCTTAACTAATTTTTTAGAAATAATTGTCCCTATTGGTCCTGCACCTATAATTCCAAATCTCATTATTGTTCCTCCTAAATATAATTTTATTCGAATATCAGCTAGCCTCAACACGAAATTGTCTACATTCCTTTTTTGTAAGCATTAAGGGAATTGATTTTGGTTATAAATAATATAATGAACTCATTACTCTTAATTTTGAAGTAGGCAATAAAAAATGATATAGTACACTTTTTTGTACTTTATAGAAGAAAAGGGATGTAAGTATGGCTAGAATATGCAAGGATGGATTTGAAAAAGAGTTTATTAAGGAGCAAAGAGACGTTTATGGTATTGCGTATACCCAAAATATGCTTTCAGGACGCTGGAAGTATCTTATTCTTTGGTTTTTAAAAACAAAAGAACGTCGTTATAGCGAAATTAAAGCTTTTTTATGGGACATTTCACAAGGTTCTCTTACAAAACAGTTGAAAGAATTAGAAACAGATGGATTAATTAATCGAGAGGTTTTTCCTGAGGTACCTCCACGTGTTGAATATTCATTAACAACTAAAGGGCGTGAATTTATCCCAATACTTGATATGATGGAGAATTTCGGCAAAAAATTCGGGGAGAAACCTGAGTGAAATAAAAAAATGATATTTTTTATTAATTGAGCCGATATTCTAAAGTGTTGTACTTAAACTAACGGGTGACATCCTATTAGCTGGTTTAGTTCTATAAGAAGGGCTCTTTTCGTAAAGATTGTTGTTTTTTAAACGAAACTATTTAAGGTTGATTGGAGCGGAAGAGTGAGACTCCTGCGGGAGCAGCGGGACAGGTGAGACCCCACAGGCGTTTACGCCGATGAGGCTCACCGCCCGCCCCGCGGAAAGCGAGCATCTGGAGGGGAAATCAACCACACCGCACTACTTGTAAATAGCAACAAAGTATGTGAAAACAGCCATAAGAAATAATCAAACTATATTATAAAAAATTGATATTTAATCAAAAGAAAACCGTTACTTTGCTGAGACACAAGAGCCTATTTCAGAAGGAAACGGGGGGCGTATTATCATTAAAGGTATATACGGGGTCCAACCCAACAAAACGCGGAAAACATGCGCTAAGTGAAATTCGACATAAAAAAAGCCTATTTCCCTACTATAAGGAAATTCGGCTTTTTCATCAGCTTGAAATAGGTTCTAGATATACGCTTCCTCTGCACCTGCCCAAGCCCGGCAGTTCCGACGAAACTTACAAAAAAACCACAATTCTCCCATTCCTTCTAAATCGATGAGAGAATAGTGGTTTTGAAACTCCTTCACTTGGTCATTGGCAATCTCCCGTTACTTGATTTCGATTGCCGAAGCCTGGTTGTCCCAATCCGATGCCATATTAGCAGTTTTACCATACCAATCGGAGTGTCTAAAGGAGACTCCTCTGCCATACCCTTGATATGAAGTATGCTCCCACAGCGTGGTCGAATAGCTTGAAGAAGGTGACGCCGTACTTAAGGAGGAAATTCTGTCATTCCAGCTTGAAGACAAGTTTGTAAACCCGTCTCTCCAGTAAATATAATTCCCACCTTTATATTTATACTCATAGAAATCGGTACAACAAGAACCGCTACCCAGGGTAGTGACTTTGTTTTGAAGTCTCTGTTTATCTTTTTCGATAAATGCCTGCAAAGTTTCCCTGCTCGTAAATCCATAAGCCAACCAATCGCCCTCTTTATTCTGTTTAGGCAGAACCATGGTTACTTTTATTTCTTTGTTAGATATGTTACTTACTTTGGCTTGGGAATCCACATCTTTTCCATCCACATTTAAATAGTGGAACGATTTAATCGTATAATCCTTTTCTGCATTCGTCGCGGCCTTCGATACTGGTGTAAATCCCATGACAACGAAAAGACAACATATTAATACGGAAAGACAATGTTTTACTCGCAATTTCTCCACTCCCATATTATTGAAATTTAGATGCTTTAACCGGAAAAAGTGAATCAATGTTGACTGCTCCTGCGTAAATTCTTGACGGAACAGCCGATACGGCTTGTACACTAATGGCTGAATTCCACTTTTCACTTTTATTACATATTTCCTCCTTCCGGCTTCGCTCCTAGCCGTTTATACGAAATGTGTCAAAGGATGATTCTCCTTCAGTTTACTTTGTATATTATTTCCATACAAGTATATATTTTCCTATATCGTTGGTTGGGTAAATAGTTTGACTATTGAATAGTGCTACTCGTGTGAAGTCTGGCACGCTCAAAACCCTCTGACAGATGAAGGGGGGCTGCAATGCTTGGAGGGCGTAAGATGACCATAGGATCCGGAAGTAAAGCAATGTCTTTCCAGCTTAAAAGGCGTAGAAGCTAGTTTATCGAGTTTAGCATTAAGGACTCAAGAAAACGAATCCAACAAATCTTGCGTGGAACGCTGGTGGATGTGAACGAAATAGTAACAAATTTTAAAAAAAGGGTAGGAGAATTGGAGAATGAGGAATTCCAGTATAAAGGGTTTTAAAATAACGTATGAAAAGGAGGCGTTTTGTAATGCCGGGTTGGTTAGATGTATTATACGGGCTTTGTCGTTTCTCTTTATCCTTTTTTTAGTAATTGAATTGCTAGGTAAAAAGCTGCTATCTCAACTGTCTTACTTTGAGTATGTGGTTGGTAAAACTATAGGTAGTATGGCAGAAGTGATAACGGGACTTGAACGAAATATTTCAGTGGGGTTTTAGGAATTGTGACCACTGCCGCAATATCTTTTTTAATTGAAGAATTTCTTTGGAAGGAAATTCCGGAAGGGTACATTTAATCCTTCTAATCGATGTATCATCTTTATTTCTTCCATATTTCCCATGTTAATTTTCATCTTTTTTATGGACCTTTCTTTCTTGTTATTCATATAGGTTTATAACAAAATGGATTGTTTTTTAAAAAACGGGCCTTAATGAAATTAAATTTTGCAGAAATAAAATAAATTGTAAAGATTGATTTTTAGAAATAGAAGTATAGATGGTGTCTTAGGTTTTCAGTTCTACAAACATACTAAAAAAGGAGAAGACTTTCTGGTCTTCTCCTTCTAGTTAATTATTTCCACGATAATTGGTTCTTCTCTCCCCAAGCTGTTTTGCTGCTTTTTTGGCCTTCTCCTGCTCAGGGTTTGTATAGAGGGCAGCCAGCCTTTGTTGTTGAAGTATGACCAAGTTGAGTCATCAGTAAATGGATGTCTCCTGACTGCTCCATTAAGTTTGTCCCGTACGCATGTCTCAGTTTGTGCGGGGACATCGATTTATTGGACTTAAATGCCTTCGTATATTTCCTTACTAGAGCCTCGATGGCGCGGTTGGAAAGAGGGGTGGCTCCATCATTCACCCTAGTCAGGAATACATAGGCCGTATCATCATTTGAGACCCTATAACGTTCCGTTCGTACAGCTAGGTTTTTTTTATGTCCTGTATAGACGGAGGAGAGACTGCCACTAAATCTTTTTTAGAAGAGGGATAAGATCGCAAAATCACGTTCCTTGTCCCTTTTAAAATAAATGAGTTTCCTGGACTTTTCAGGTAGCTCCTTTTCATAGTCATGCCTTACGAATTCAAGAAACCGAGCATCCTCATCATTGTGGAAAATCTTTGTCAATATTCTGGAAGCACTCGCCCCCAACGTTTCTTTCACTTTATTCACTTCAATTTTCAACATGACATTTCGGTAGAAGTAAGGTTCGCCATCATCATTTTCTGTCTGAGTCGTTAAATATTTGAAAAGGGAGCGTAACGGAGAAATTTTCCGATTGACGGATAACTTTTCGGCTTTTTTTGTTTCCTTCTTATTAATAGGGATATTTCTCCATTCCCGAAATTTTATGGATTGGGCTTCGATCAACTTTAACTTTTCCAGCACTGACAGGGGGATATCTTTTTATTGGGTCAGATCAACTCAATGAAAATCGAGTTTTGCTACAGTTTTTTTATTTAAAAGACATTTCAGTCGATTTCAGAAATCCGCTCCCTTTCCGCCGACTGTCTGTCAAGCCTCCTCGACGCAAGCCTCCTCGACGCAAGCGTCTGTGGGGTCTCGGCTAGCCAGTTATTCGGCAGGAGTCACGCACACCCGCTCCAATCAACTTTGTTTTAACTTTTAGATAGGACTTTTTGGTTTAGCATGCTTTTCAAACCTAATCCATTTTTTAATGAAGAGTTCCAATCCAATCCCATTTGGAATAGAATTTCTTCAGCGATGATTACATCTCGAATGTACGCTAATTCGTTATTTTACTGTGACACTTCACAGCGAGATAGAAATTTTATTGAAGTTCTCACGTATCCATGATACCTTCAGTTTATAGGGAATGGTTGGGAGGAATAGGTTTTGAACACTAAGGCATTTTTATTGGCATTTATTACAGTTATTATTTGGGGATCTACATTCGCTGCTATTCGCGCAAGCTTGCATGGCGGATATTCAGCTGGCCATTTGGTACTTGTTCGTTATCTTATAGCATCACTGGTTTTTATCCTTTATGCTCTTTGGCCTGGGGTGAAATTTCGACTCCCGAAAAAAGAGGATTTGTTGAGGATTTCGATCCTTGCATTTATTGGTATTAGTATTTACCATATCGGCGTGACATTCGGGGAACAAACAGTTTCGGCTGGAACGGCAGGAATGCTGATTGGTTCAGCACCTGTATTCATCGCGATCATTGCTGCGTTCGTTTTAAAAGAACGACTAGGACTTTTCGGTTGGATTGGTTTAGGAATAGGATTCACAGGAATTACCTTAATAACATTAGGTACTGCAGGTCCTTCGCTGAATATTTCTGAAGGAGCTTTTTTAGTGCTGATGTCTGCTATTGCTTCTGCGGTGTTTTTTGTTTTCCAAAAGCCACTGTTTAGCCGTTATAATCCGATTGAATTGACAGCTTATTTCACATGGATCGGTACAATACCCTTTTTTGTATTTTTTCCTGGGCTATTTCAAGAAATTCAACATGCAACGATGGAAGGTCATTTATCAGCGATTTTTGTTGGTGTTTTCCCTGCAGCCATCGGTTATGTAACTTGGGCAGTCGCTTTATCATTAGGAAAAGCCAGTTCCGTTTCTAGTTTGTTGTACATTGAACCTGTGATTGCCATTTTCGTCGCGTGGGTTTGGCTGCAGGAGGTGCCTAGTACCCTTTCAGTCATTGGCGGCAGTATTGCAATATTAGGGGTCCTTGTCGTTAATGGTTTCGGAAAGTATAAATCGGTGATTAAAAAAGCAGCATGAAAACTAGAAAAAAATAGCAGCATCCCAGATCATCATGAATGAACGTTTATCCTTCTTGTACGACTAGACACATAGGAGGGAAACCTAATCAAAGGAATTCACCCAGGTTGATGAGGTCAATCAAATACACCTGGGGAATTGGATTTTTCGCCCTGTTTATTACCTAAAATCAAATCTATTTTTAAAGTCCCAATCCAATTTAAATGAATTATTTTCACCTGTTAAAAATTTATAATCGATATAGGATTTTTCTTTCTTAGTCATTCCGTCGACATATGGGGAATAGGTACGGAATAATAATACATTTTTCTTTTCATCAAATTCTACAAGTCTTAGCCAGCCATTTCCCCCTCGATAATTCGTTTGGTAATTGACCAGCATTTGAATGACATCATTTCCTGCTGAGTTTTGTTTTACCCGATGTGCTATCCCATAATAGTGTCCATTTACCGTCATGAACACTTGATTATGGTCCTTTACAAGTTCATCCCATATCAACCGTCCATTAGATGAATCGGCGGCAATGGTTTTATCATCTTTAACCTTCGGAAAAATAATATCATGTGAGACGAGGATTGTCGGTTTATCTTTATGCCGTTCTAGAACTTTTTTTGACCATTCCAGGTCCTTATGCAGGTTTTTCATATCCACTATTAAAACTAAGTATTCATAACTCCCTGCCTTAGCAATTGCATATGAGCTATAACGAGAGGGAGACGAACCCTTATAGTATTTTTTATTCATAAAACGCTGTGGCCCATAATGTGCTAAAAAAGGATCTCCGGCAGCATAGTCATGATTCCCTGCCGCCATCATATACGGTACTTCCTTTTTATCCAAATGGGAAATGGCTATGAGCGAATTCTGCCATTGTTTTTCTGAATCACTATCGACTATGTCCCCAACAAATGTATTCATGATAATATTGTTCTTCTTGGTGTTATTGGATATCCAGTTCATTTGGCTATTGAAAATCTCAGGATTTTGGCTTGAATATTTCTGGGTATCTGGAATGAAAAGGAAATTATAATTCTTCTTATTCGTTAGAAGGGGGAAGGATTTGTTTGATCCTTCAAATGGTTCATCATCACGCGCATCCTGTACTAGCCATTCTTTTTCCGTTAATGCCTTATTGGCAATTCGTATTTCCTGGATATTCCCTCCGAAAAGCGCATCCAACTTATTTCCCAACTCTGTTGCTCCGATATTCCAGCCTTTACCTTTTAATGCTGCAATACCTATGGCCTTTTCTGATTCTCCATAATCACTAACGCCATTCAAAGTCAGGGTCGTCGTGCTACCATCATTAACGACTGCCAAATGGTACCATTCATCAGCATTTAAAGATCGAGACCAATTGCTTACATTATAGTTTAAATTGGATGGATGGCTTGTCCAGTGCAACTTTTGATCACTGGATATAGATAAAGCAGAAAGGATTTTTTTCTCGCCTTCCATTTTATTAAGGTCTGCCGCCTGTCCTTGTCTTGAAAAAAGCCCCATGTCACTTTTGGGTTTCCTTGGCATCTTAAATACCGCTTCAATGGTATAACCCCTATCGAAATTCTCCGAATTGATAGGTGCATCCCATTTGGTTTTGAAATACCTACCTGCAGGGGCATTTTCGTAATTTGCGAATTTCAAGCTATCAACTTCATCTTGAGCATAATAATCTTCTTCAGACCATTTCAACATACTTTTTAATTCGGGTGATGCAGGGTCTCCTATCGTCACTAACTCTAAATCGTTTCCTTGTTTGGTTGTATCTTCTATAATTAAATTACCTTTATCGATTGAACCGCTTTTAACATGTTGTTTTGTGAATTTCCAATTTGCAACGATACTGCTCCGATCATTTTCAGCAACGGAATTTAAAGAATCGGCTGACTTTGCAATACCAGGAACAATCATACATAAGAGTGAGAGACCTATAAATGCTTTTTTCATTCTCATAAAATATTCACCCCTTTAAGTTAGATTAAGCAATTTAAGAATAATGGTTAAATATGTATTCTTTTCTTACTACCTGGGTAATTTTTGAAGAAATTAGCCTAGGTAGGGAGATTCCGTATAAGCTGCAATATGGTTTAGTTTGCTTATCTTCTCGATAACTTATTAAGGATGAGTAAAAAAGACTTATTCCTAAAAAAGACATTAGGAGATAAGGCCTAATGCCTACAATTTGAAATCAAGGGATACAACTAATTGTCATAAGAGATTGTGGTTTGAAGTAATTTGAACTTCAGTTGGGGAGGTAGGAAAACAAGCTATGTGTTAGTATTTGGACAGTGATCCATCAAGAAAATGAGGTGAAAAAAATGGTGAGAAGGAGATAGGTTGCCTCCTGTAATAGATGTGGTATTAATCTTAGGAGGCTATCTTGAATTATAGGAGATGTTTTAATATGAAACAAAACAAATACGATGATGCAAATTTCTTTTCTGCGTATGAGCAAATGCCACGATCGGTCAAAGGGCTCGAAGCTGCCGGGGAATGGCATGTATTAAAAGAGCTAATGCCAAATCTGCGTAATAGAGTTGTACTTGATTTGGGCTGCGGTTTCGGCTGGCATTGCCGATTTGCCCGAGAGCAACAAGCCAGTTCCGTCGTTGGTGTGGATATTTCCGACAATATGCTTCAAAGAGCACGTGAAAAAACGAATGACCCTTGTATTTCGTATATTAAAATGCCGATTGAAGACATCGATTTTTCCGGCTCTGAATTTGATGTGGTTATCAGTTCGTTGGCTTTTCATTACATTGAGTCATATGAGGCAATCTGCAAAAAGGTCCATGATTGTTTAAAGCCCGGAGGCACTTTTGTTTTCTCGTTTAAACATCCAATTTTTACTTCTCGCAACGAACAAGCTTGGTATGTAGATGATCAGGGAAATCGTCTGCATTGGCCAGTTGACGACTATCAGTCCGAAGGTGTGAGAGAAACAACCTTTTTAACCGAAAACGTAGTAAAGTATCATCGTACGGTTTCAACGTATATGAATGACTTGATTGGTGTTGGTTTCAGCATAAAGGCAGTAAAGGAACCGATGCCTTCTGATGAAATGTTAAAACGTGTTCCTGAAATGAAAGATGAAAATCGAAGGCCCATGTTTTTAATGATTTCAGCAGTAAAGGAACCGAATTCTTTATTTGAAGGAATCAAGTAAACGGAAAAAGGCGTTTCTACGAAAGTAGGGACGCCTTTTATTATTAACATTAATTATTAAGCAATAAAGCGTTGATTATCGGCTTTAATTAGGTAATGATTAAATAGTTAAATATGGAAAAGGGGACTTTGGAGGAGGGAAATTGGATGGAGAAGGTATTTCCGCTTATTAAAACAAAACGATTGATATTAAGGGAAGTAACACTAGAAGATGCGGGTGACATGTTCAAATATCTATCTGATACGGATGTGGTGAAGCCAATGGGGTTAGACCCATTCAAGACAGTAAATGATGTATGGGATGAAATTAAGTGGTACGAATCTATATTCGAAGAAGATTCGGGCATTAGATGGGGAATTACATTAAAGAATTCCGGTAAGGTTATAGGAAGTTGTGGTTTTTTGAATATGGTCACCAAACATCATCGAGCTGAAATTGGATATGAATTAAGTAAAGATCATTGGGGAAAAGGTATTGCGAGTGAAGCGTTGGAAGCCGTTGTTATGTATGGTTATCGCCATTTTCACCTGGAAAGGATTGAAGCCTTGATTGAACCTGATAATCATTCATCCCAAAAACTAGTGGAAAAACAAGGGTTTAGAAGAGAAGGACTGCTTAGGCATTATGAATATACCCGTGGCAAATTCGATGATTTATATATGTATTCACTTATAAAAGAAGATTTTAACGGCATTTCCTTTTAATTAATTCATTGTGAAGATCATTTAAGAAGCGGTCTCTGTTTGTCGACAAAAGTGGATTTCGGAATGCCCTCATCCCGAAGCTCTTTTACGATTTTGCTGAGGGGATGATTACCAATTGGGATTTTAGCGGTCTCATGCTGAAGACAAACTCAATGGAAAGCTAGTTTGATTTCAGTTTCAAAAAGTTCTAACCGCAAGCGTCTTTGGTATCTGAAAGTTACTCTCCAAGGGTATGGTAAAATTGTCCAATTTAATAAGTGTTTCATAAAACAGTAAAAATCCATAATGGGAATTAGTCTATAACATGGTTTGGGATGAACATCCTAAAGTGAAAAAAAAATCTAGTTGATTGAAATGGAAGGTACGAGACTCCTGCGGGAAAAGCGCGTCCAAGGGAGACCCCACAGGCGCGAAGAGCGCCGAGGAGGCTCCCGGACCGCCCGCGGAAAGCGAGTGCCTGGAATGGAAATCAACGTTCAAATTTACAAACCCAAAATAGTAAAGCAAATTTTTTTATAACTATATATACATAAATCTTAGTTTACTCATTCGCTTGTATAATCTCTTTCAACTTTACAAATACGGGTAGTATATGACGTGTACCAATCTTTCATACCTTTTTCCTGTGCTTTTTTGTGAGCAGCATTTTCCTTCCAAAGCTTTATTGCATCCAAGGATTTCCAATAGGATACGGTAATTCCGAACCCGTTTTGATCTCTTACGCTTTCGACTCCTAAATAGCCATCTTGTTGAGCGGCAAGTTGATTCATGAATTCAGCAGTTGAATTATAACTTGCAGCATTTTTATCGCTTCTTCGGGAAGTGAAAATACATGCGTAATAGGGCGGTTCGGGGGTATTTGCAAAAAACATGAAATAACGCCTCCTTTTAACTTAATATTCAAAATAATACCATATAGGTAAAAACATGGATAGATGCCCGGTAAAGCGCATACTCAGCAAAGAAAAACGAAATTCTGCTAAAGGGATTTTATTCTGATTCACGAATATATATTACTTGGACGGTTTACAAAAAAAGGAGATGGTCTTGTGTGCGGGATTCGTTAGCAAACATATAGAAAGAGATGCATTTTTACCGAAACAACGCGATATTCTTTTAGAAAGTGCATTAAAAGATTTATCAGCAGATCCTGATGTTTTGGCTATTTACATAGCTGGTTCATTGGCAAAAGGAAACCATGATAACTACTCTGATATAGATTTGCACACCATTGTTATTCCAAAACGTAAAGCAGAATTTTTAAAGGGAAAAAGGGATAGAGCCAACAATTGGGGAGATGTTTCATTTCAAGAAGACTGCAATCCTTATTCACCGTATGTCGTCACTCATTATAAATCGTTTGTGAAAGTGGATAGCTGGTATCATGCACCGAAGGAAATTGTTCCATCCATCTGGTTAAAAGGTGTTGAAGTCATCTATGATCCTTTTAATATTTTGAGTCCTGTTATTAAGGAATCGGCAAATAAAGTGTATAAACCTTCACCGGATGAAGTTGTGCATTGGAGAGGAAAGCTGCTTGCTTTTGTCCATGAAACCTACAGGGCCGTTATGAGAAGAGAAATGTTATATGCACTATCCAATCTTGATAGGATACGGTGGCTGATTGTGTCTGGTTGGTATATGGAAATGGAACAACATTTAGATGTCCCCTATGGAGTATGGACAAAAATCGAGGGCAATAGAAGTAAATTAGCTGGAAAGCAATTATCCCTATTGGAAAGTTGGGATTGTGGGCGCAATTCAAATGAAATCATTAAAACGTTGAGACGTATGATCCCAGAATTCCTCAGACTAAATGAATACCTATGTACTCAAGTGGGTGTCGAAACAAATGAAGACCAAATCAAAAGAATAATCGACTTGGCTATCTGATACCTTTTACAAAAGGTTATGGCACACTCGTTGTTCGTGTAAAATGTGTAATCACTTTTGGAGGGATGCTAAGTGGCAGAATTGGTATATCATGTAGCAGTTTCACTGGATAATTTCATTGCCGACCAAGCAATGTTGGAAGGGAATATCAATCATTCTTTTTTCTTATTTGAAGGAGATCATGTCCCGGACTTTTTATCCGATATCCAGCAATATGAAGCGGTGTTGATGGGTAGTAAAACATATGGATTTGGATTTCAATTCGGAGCTAAACCGGGTGAACCAGGTTATAAGGGTTTGAAACATTATATATTTTCGAGCTCCCTTCAGTTTGAATCGAATGAGGAGGTAGAACTTATCGAAGGTGACGCTGTTGCGTTTATTGAAAACCTCAAGCGGCAAGGTGACGGAAAGCTATGGCTTTGCGGGGGCGGTGAACTGGCTGGAACGTTATTAAAGCATAAACTCATTGATCAATTGGTGCTGAAAGTGAATCCAGTCATAATCGGTGAAGGCATCCCTCTTTTCGGCAGTGTTAAGCCAAGTCTAAAATTGGATTTAGTTGAAATGAAACACTACCCAAACGGAGTGATTAAACCGACATATAATATTATTTATACGTAGGAATGGGGTAGAGGCTGCTAATACTTCATACGTAAAGGCTTTCCTTCAATAATTAGGTCTTTGGCGCAGTCTTTTTCTAATGAAAATTCACTGGTCATTAAAAATTAAACTTTTTTAAAGTGAAAATATACAAAGAAAATTTATTAGAAATTTATTTTTAACATATATCCTTTCAGTATAACTTGAAAGGAGTTTTCTGTATGAGAAAAATGTTGAAAGTATCAAAGAATATATTATTCGCCTTCTTTGCTATTATCTTATTTGTAGCAATAGCTGTTTTTATTTACCATAATTATCAAAAGGGCAAGGAATCATCATTAATTAGTGAAGGAACATCCGTTGATTTTAATAACAAAGAAATAAATGTATATACGGAAGGCAGCGGTGAGGACACATACGTTTTTATGTCCGGTTCCGGGATTGCTGCTCCTGTTTATGAATTGAAAGGATTATATAGTAAGTTTGCAAAAGAAAATAAGATTGCAGTCATTGAAAGAGCTGGATATGGTTACAGTGATGTTTTTCATGATGATAGGGATATTGATACAATATTGGAGCAAAGCAGGAAATCATTGATTGAAAGTGGAAATAAACCCCCTTATATTTTGGTTCCACACTCAGTATCAGGCATTGAGGCTATTTACTGGGCACAAAAGTACCCAGGTGAAATAAAGGGAATTATTGCTTTGGATATTGGTTTACCGCACCAATATGTAACGCATAAATTGGGCATAGTTGATTCATTGACTATAAGAGGGGTGAATATTTTGACGAAAATGGGTTTCCATCGTCTTGTTCCTTCTGCTGTTTATAATCCCGAAGTGATTCGACAATCATTCTTGACTGACCAAGAAAAGGAATGGTATAAAGCACTATCTTATAAACAGTTTTTTAATGATGATATGGAGCAAGAACTTTTACAGAGTTACAATAATGGTAAAAAATCAGTTAACTTGCCGATTCCAAAAGAAACACCCATTTTATTTTTAGATGCGATAGCCGATGAAAATAAAAATTCAAAATATACAAAACAAGAAAATGAAGATTATGAGGAGTTTGCAGAGAAACTATTAAAAGCGGATGTAATAAAGCTGAAAGGGACGCACAGCATTTATTTATACGCTCCTGATGAAATATATGATCTTTCCATGGAATTTATCAAATGAATAAAGAAAGGCCCTGTGATGAAAAGATATAATATTTTACTTGTTGAAGATGATTGGATGATTGGTGATTTATTGAAAAAAATTATGGAACGCGAAGAGTACAATGTATGTTGGATGAAAGAAGGAAAAGATATTATTGATATCATCCATGAGGTCGATTTAGTCATTATGGATGTTATGCTGCCAGGGGATGATGGCTATCAAATTACAAAGAAAGTAAAAAGTCTAGGATTGAATATTCCAGTTATTTTTCTATCCGCCCGAAATGATATGGATAGCAAACTCCAAGGTTTGACAATAGGTGAGGATTATATGACTAAGCCTTTTGATCCTAGGGAGCTATTACTAAGAATGCAGAAATTGCTGGATAATCAATATGGTACTTTCACGCAAATTAAACATTTATATATTGATGCCGAACATAAGAAGGTATTTAATAATGACCTGCATAATGAAGTGGTTTTTACTGCGATAGAGCGTAAAATTTTTTTCTATTTATATGAAAATAGGAATCGGATTTTAACGAAAGAACATTTCTTTGAATATTTATGGCAGCTCGAAGATAGGAATCAAAATATCATTAATGTACATATAAAAAAAGTTAGAACAAAAATCAGCGATAACACCGGTGAAATCATCCAAAATATATATGGAGAAGGGTATAGATTGAATACCTATATAAAGAAATGAAATTAAAGAAAAAATACCAGCTATTGTTATTTATTGCCGTTATTAGCGTGCCATGTATATTACTGATGATCAGTATCCTTATGTCACTAATTTATGATATGGCCTTTAAAACCAAAAATGGTGACATTCCTTTTCATGAATCTTTTGCATATCCTACAATGCTGGGAGTATTCATTTTATCATTATTATTGTTAGCCTTCTTATTTTCCAAATCTATTAACTCGCTATTAAATAAAATAAATATATTAAATGAAACCATCAGGAATTTAGCTAGTGATGAGGAGATTCCTAATAAATTAGAAGTTCATAGCAATGATGAAATCGGAAAATTAACTAAATCAGTGAACTTACTAATTGAAAGAACGACTTATCGGGAATTGGAACTAAAGCAACAAGAGGAAATGAAAAAGGAACTCTTAAATAAATTAAGGCATGACATAAATACACCCTTAACAGCAGTAAGATTACAATTATTTTATTTAGAAGGCCAATATACGGATCAAACTCCACTATTACAATCACTATATCAACAAATAAATTATATTTCCGAATTAACAAATGAATATAATATTCAATCCACGGATGTGCTAGATAATTCCTATATCTTAAATGATGAAGTGAATATGCACGATTTATTAGAAATGATGGTTAAAAAATGGGGTTATTTGTATAACATGCACGGTATTGAAGTAATGTACCATCCTTTAAATGGAGAGTTGGAATGGATTAGTAATGGCTTGTGGCTCCAAAGGTTATTCGATAATGTTTTCCAAAATGTGTTGAATCACTCGAGGGCTGATAAACTTGTGATAACCATTGAAAATAGTGTGGTAAGTATCAAGGATAACGGAATTGGCTTTGATATTGATAGTAAAAGTAAGGGTCTTGGCTTAAAAATAATTGAGGATATAGCTAAGGCACTACATATAAAATATAATTTGCAATCAAATGAAAGCGGAACTTTATTTTGTTTTACAGTCGATAAAACGATGTAAATCTCTTAGTTATCCGGGGATGATATCCGGTGATTTTGTCAGGGATTCATAAATATCATTCTTTTCAGATAGTTTGCCGTATGCAACATAGTTATCTATCACTTACTTATATAAAGATATACAAAAAGGTTGCTATAGACCCACCCATTTTTAAGTTGATATTATATTCAGGTACTTAATTGTGGGGGGAAGTTGAATGGAAGAACAAAAATATAATGACCTCAAATTAGGCGAACGTGGTGCAATCATCAGTATTATTGCTTATATTTGTCTATCAATCATGAAGCTGGCTATCGGATACATAAGCGACTCAGCGGCCTTGAAAGCGGATGGGTTGAACAACACGACTGATATTATCGCGTCCGTTGCCGTACTGATCGGTTTAAGGCTAGCTCAAAGACCCCCCGATAAAGATCATGGTTATGGTCATTGGAAAAGTGAAACAATTGCATCGATGGTAGCTTCATTTATCATGTTTGCTGTTGGTGTACAAGTATTAATAGATGCAGTTGCTTCCATGCTTAAAGGTGGAAAGGAATCACCTGACATTATTGCCGGGTATGTAGGTGTTTTATCAGCAATAGCCATGTATTTTGTATACCGATATAATAAAAAGCTTGCTATGAAAATTAACAGTAAAGCCGTTATGGCAGCTTCGAAAGATAATATTTCCGATGCTTGGGTAAGTATCGGAACAGCTATAGGGATTTTTGGCTCCCAATTAAACATGCCTTGGCTTGATCCCCTTACTGCCATCATTGTTGGATTATTAATATGTAAAACAGCCTGGGATATATTCATTCAAGCCTCGCATGAACTTTCTGACGGATTTGATGAAAATAAAATTCATCTTTACAAGGACGTAATTACAAATGTGGATGGAGTCAAGGGGATAAAAGAAATTAAAGGGAGAAATTACGGGAATAATGAAGTGATTGATGTAGTGATCCTTGTCAATTCTACCTTGGATATTAAAGAAGCACATGATATAGCGACACATGTAGAGAAAGTGATGATGAAAGACCATGGAGTATATGATGTTCATGTCCATGTAGAGCCCAATTAATTCTCTTTTTTATGAGCACTAATAAAAAGGGGGATAAATCTGCTTTACAAACATATAAATAATATGCAATCATTAATTCATTACATTGGAAGGAAAAGGTACCTTATACAATGAAGCAGTAATCTTATCAAATAAACAGTAAATCTGAATCAATTTCAATGGGTGTTATCTGTTAGTTATATTCAAATGAAAAACCGCGTCACTTTATTGACTTACCAGATTTAATGGTGAGTAAGTGAATTCACTTTTTCATTTGAACAAGAATCCTTTTAGATACCCATGTGAGATTTTTAATGATTATGTTTAGAGAGGATTCGTCTGTTCGTTTATAGGTACTAATTCATATACAACTACTTTTTCTGTTATCAAATCAGATGAGGTATATTTGGTTTATGTATATTAATTTAGTAACAGGCGATCTCTCTCTAGAAAAATAGAGGGGGATTTTTCATGTTATTTTTAAAAGCGACTGATTTAAAGAAAAGCTACGGGAACCGTGAAGTTCTTTCTGTTGATTCACTTCATCTTTACAGTCATGACCGTGTTGGTTTGGTTGGCAGGAATGGCGAAGGTAAAACGACCTTGCTTTCTATACTCGCGGGCGTTAGGGAACCCGATACCGGTCATATAGAGAGCTATGGAACAATCAGCTATATCCCGCAAATAGAAGAAACCGAACAAGAAATAAGCGGGGTATTGAAGAGCATATGGAAACTGCCCAATGAGAATCAAGAAATCATAAGCGGCGGTGAACGTACTCGAAGAAAAATCGCTGCAGCTCTTTCTTCCAATGCGGATGTATTGATTGCGGATGAACCTACCAGCCATTTGGATTTATCCGGAATTGAACAATTGGAAAAGGATTTAAAGTCTTTTAATGGCGCTGTTTTGCTTACTTCACATGATAAAGCATTCTTAAATCATCTGTGTACAACAATATGGGAAGTTGAGCAATGCAAGGTAACTGCATATGAAGGGAATTACGAAGCGTATATCAAACAGAAGCAAGCAAAAAAAGAAAAGGAAAATAAGCAATATGAAGAGTATACCCGCGAAAAGAATCGGTTGAAACAAGCTGCACAAAACCTCCAAGCCAAATCCGATTCAATTAGGAAAGCCCCTAAACGAATGGGTAATTCAGAAGCAAGGCTGCATAAACGGAGCTCCGGGAAACAGAAGGCGAAATTGAACCGTTCTGCTGAAGCGATTGAAACTAGAATCGAAAAATTAGCAAAAAAAGAAAAACCGAGGGAAAATCCCCCCATCATCTTTGATATTTCAGAATTTCCATCTTTGCATAGCAAAAGGGTCATTCGCTTTAATGGCTGTTCCCTGAAAGTCGGATCAAGGGTGCTGAAACAACATATCTTTGGAGATGTCCCCTTAGCTTGCAGACTCGCCATCAATGGTCAAAATGGTTCTGGAAAAACGACTTTATTGAAAAAGATAGTGGAAAGGCACCCAGATTTATATGTCGCGAAGCCAGCAAAGATTGGATTTTTTGCCCAACAACAAGAAAATTTAAATGAAAGTAAAACGGTTCTTGACAATATATTGGAGGACAGTCCCTACAATCTAGCCTTTATTCGTACGTTATTATCACGATTAGCTTTTAAAGGAAATGACGTCCACAAACAAGTATCACTTTTAAGCGGTGGGGAACGTGTCAGGGCTTCCCTAGCAAAAGTTTTTTTGGGGAATTATAATGTACTGGTTTTGGATGAACCTACAAATTACCTGGACATTCATACTAAAGAGGCTTTAACCGAAGTGTTAAAAGCATATCCAGGAACGATCGTTTTTGTGACTCATGATCGTTCATTGATCCAATCGCTTGCAACACATTCACTTTCAATTGAAAATGAACCTCCGAGAATAAGTGCTATCAATCAGGAATCAACAAAATCGGCTTCTCGCAAGGATGATCATCATGATAAACAGGCTGAACTACTTATGATTGAAGTGCAAATAGTAGAGACACTTGGGAAACTGTCCAGTGTTAAGAAGGAAGAGGAAAAGGAGGAATTGGATAGGGAATACCTCCATCTATTGAACAAGAAAAAGGAGCTTGAAGGTTAAGTGCAACCCATTAAAGTCCCTTCTCAATCGAGAGGCACCTTTTACACTTGAAATACCAATAAAATGGATTAGTGAAAATTAATAAAGAAGATGGAAGATGTTATAATTAACCAAGTTTATGTAGAAGGGACTTATCTGGAATGAGATTCGATTAGAATTGATGACACTCAATGGGGGAAGGAAGTAAAGTGCGATGAATATCATTTCTTCGTATTTTGCCACTGATAGACTTGTGACCAAAACAACTGAAGAAAACCAATATATAGGGGAATTAAGGTCCCTGCTCAAACTTCAGTAGGAGACCCTTCACTTGGTCCTTTTTTGAATGGCGATATTTACACCAATCAAAAAGGAATGCCAATTATTATAAGCATTCCTAAGCATTCAGATTTTGCTCTCGTTTTCCGGTTTCTTTATGATTGCGTATGCTAGGTATCCTATTAAGCCCATAAATAATCCAGTGCCGCCTATAATATAAATCATTGTAAATACTTTTCCAAATGTTGTCTGCGGTTCAAAACTGGGAAGCCCAACGGTACTAAGTGTTACAACACAGAAGTATAGGGATTCAATCACAGTCAGACCTTCCTGCTTAACATAGAAAATTGTACCGGAAAATAACATAACGAGGACCAATATGAAAAGAACCTGGAAGTTCTTCAATTTAAAGGCGGACCACAGAGCTTTTAGAAAACGTTTCAAGGTGAGGATAAATGAAATCATCGGTAATCGCTTTTCCTTTCGGTTCATTACAATTTAAGTAAAGTGAATGAGTAAATCTTAATATTCGAACTTGATCAGTTAATCATTCTACTATACAGGAATTCAGTTTGGATTGAAAAAAAACTTGTTTTTTTGATTTCGTTGTACTAAAAAAGTTGTAACCAATAGAAGAATGTGAGTAAGAAGGAGGGCAATCATGAAACCGCGTATTACTGTCATTACATTAGGTGTGGATGATTTGGAAAAATCGCTGGAATTCTATCGGGATGGCCTGGGATTTCAAACAGAAGGAATAGTGGGCAAAGAATTTGAACATGGGGCCGTTGCCTTTTTCGACCTGCAAGAAGGCCTAAAACTTGCCATATGGAAACGAAAGGATATAGCTCATGAGGCCAAGGTTCCTTTGTCTCCGGCAAGTCCTTCTGAATTTACCATTGGTCACAACGTAGGAAGTAAAGAAGAAGTGAATATTGTGCTGGAAAAAGCCAAAAATGCTGGCGCGATCATAACCGACCCGGCACATGACACTTTCTGGGGAGGATATTCTGCACACTTTCAAGACCCTGATGGACACCTTTGGGAAGTCGTTTGGAATCCGCTGTGGGATGGTGTATAGAATCATGTTTAGAGAGCATTTTTTTCATACCTCAGATTAATCCTTCTATTTTAATACAAAAAAAATGTAGGCAAATCGAATTTCAATGAGTTTGCCTACAGTATGAAACAAGTACTTTCCTAGGGGTTATGTGCTTGTTTTTTATTGATGAATTCTCTGCTTTTTGCAATCAATTCTTTATTTTTTTCAATCGCTTCGTTATTACTGTATTTCACCTGATTAACGGTCTCATTATCTTCCATGTATTCAAGAAGCAAGTCCACTGCTTTATCCATCAGTCTTTCGATGGGGATACCTCTTTCTTCAGCCAGATTAGCGAGTCTATTAGTCAAGTACGGATTGAGGGTAATGTTTATTGGTTTTCTCGTTTCAGAATTGATAGGCCGTTCCACCTTCAGTCTTTTAATCTATCATATACCTTTCATTGGGGTTAAACAAATATAGTATTGGGAAATGTGCATGCTTGTGGTTCATTTTGGCCCCTCAATTCTGGAAATGAAAAGTGATTTCAAAAAAGAAAGCAGGAAATTGACAGTGATCAATTTCCTGCTTTCTTTTTTTGAGCTTTTGCGGGATTCAAGAGCAGGATTGGTACTTTTTTTATCAACAGCGAATATATAACAGCACTATTTATTCTAAGATTTCAAAGATTATAACACAAACCATATTTTCAATAAAAATATTGACATAATGAATATAACGTTATAATGTTTATTTATTGGAATTGTTTGTTTTTTCAGACTCTTAATTAAAAGGGGGAAAAGTTATTGAATAATTTTATGGGGTTACTCGAAATGAAAGTGCTTCCAGTTGCAAACAAAATTGGTTCACAAAGACATCTGCTGGCAATCAGGCACGGTGTTCTAGCAACACTCCCACTGACGATCATTGGCTCATTCTTTGTTATTTTATTGAATTTTCCAATCGATGGATATGACGAATGGATTGCACCTTATCGTGGTGCTTTGGATGTTCCGTTTCGGTTTACGGTCGGAGCAATGGCTTTATATGCAGCTTTTGGGGTGGGATCAGCGCTTGCTGGTCATTATAAAATAGATCAGCTCAGTGCAGGCCTTCTATCGGTCTTAGCTTTTCTGATTACTTGTGTTGTGCCTACCCAAGTCATGGAATCCGTTCCAGGTGTAATAGAAGCGGGTCGCTGGTTACCTATCAGCTCCTTGAGCGCAGCCTCATTATTCGGGGCAATAGTAACATCTTTAATCTCCGTAGAAATTTTTCATTTTCTCATTAAGCGGGATATAAAAATCAAATTACCTGATAGCGTTCCGCCAATGGTTTCGAATTCCTTTGCAGCCCTGATTCCAACATTAGTCGTGGTCCTTCTTTTCTGGGGCATTCGTTATGGTTTGGGCTTTGACATTAACTCGATCATCACTACTTTGGTGTCACCTCTCAAAAATTTATTGGTTGGCAATAGTTTAATAGGTGGTTTGCTTACAGTCTTTCTCATCGTTTTCTTTTGGTCGCTGGGGATTCATGGACCGGCAATATTGGGTCCGATCATACGGCCAATGTGGGATTCGGCGATTCTCGAGAATATGGATGCATTTGCAAGAACGGGTAATGCGGCGAATTTGCCCAATCTATTTACCGAACAATTCATTCAATGGTTCGTATGGATTGGCGGGGCAGGGTCAACTTTATCACTTGTTGTACTGTTCTTATTTTCAAAATCGAAGTATTTGAAAGAGCTGGGTAAACTGTCCTTTGTTCCAGGGATTTTTAATATTAACGAACCTATCATCTTTGGAGCGCCAATTGTCATGAACCCCATTTTAATGGTTCCATTCATTGTTGCACCCTTGGTAAATGTCATCGTTTCCTATACATTCTTTCAATTAGGGTTAATACCGATGATAATGGCTAAGCTGCCGTTTACGGTCTTTAGTCCAATTGCCGCTGTCATCAGTACAAATTGGACAATCATGGCCGGGGTTCTGGTTTTATTGAATTTCGTCATCTCTTTAATGATCTATTTTCCCTTTTTCAAGATGTTCGAGAAGCAGCATCTACGTGATGAAAATAAAATAGAAGCTGGACCAGAAGAAAAGAAAGCGGGCATTAAATATGCTTGAAATTATATTCGCCATTCTATCATTTGTAGGGGCACAAATCATTTTTTCCCGAACAAGGCTTGGTGAAAAATTAACACCCTGGAAATCGGTTGGCCTGTCTATTTTAATCATTAGCTTTTCTATCTTTCTGTTTACCGCAATGGGATCGACTTATTATTTGATTGTCATTGTACCAACGATTATTTGTTCTGTAATGGTATCCTCCCGCTACCGTGACTATTTAATGGGATTACAGGCTAAGCGGGCTCAATGGAAAGAAAGTAGAAAAGGAGTGAACGATAGCTTATGAGAAGATTAGGTATTTCAATATATCCGGAACACTCTACACCTGATAAGGACAAGCAATATATTAAACTTGCCCATAGTTATGGTTTTGAACGAATTTTCACGTGTTTATTATCGGTTTCAAAACCATATGAAATTGTCATGGAAGAATATAAAAATATTATTTCTTATGCGAAAGCGCTACATATGGAAGTCATTCTTGATGTTGCTCCAGCTGTTTTCGATAAGTTTGATATTAGCTATGATGATTTAAGTTTTTTCGCAGAAATGGGAGCAGACGGCGTTCGATTGGATCTTGGGTTCGATGGCTTGAAAGAAGCTAAAATGACCTATAATCCTTTAGGATTGAAAATCGAATTGAATATGAGTAATGATGTCGATTATTTATCGAACATTCTTACGCATCAGGGGAATAAAAATCAAATCATTGGCTGTCATAATTTTTATCCGCAAAAATTCACAGGTCTCCCTTACGACTTCTTCATCGCCTGCAGTAAACGTTTTAAAGAACATGGCATTCGTACCGCTGCATTCGTTACTTCACAAACCGGTGATATAGGTCCTTGGAGTATTAATGATGGATTATGCACATTGGAACAGCACCGGGAACTATCAATTGATGTACAGGCCAAGCATCTATGGGCAACGGGTTTAATTGATGATGTCATCATTGGGAATGCTTACGCTAGTGAAGAGGAACTAAGAATGCTGGGATCTCTGCAGCGTGACATGATCGAGTTGAAAGTGGAACTCCATTCGGAGGCGTCACCAATTGAGCGAAAGGTCGTGTTGGATGAATTGCACCTTCGCCGTGGAGATATCAGTGAGTATATGGTCCGTTCAGTGGAGGTCCGGAAAAAATATGCGAATGATGATTTTGCAATCCGGGAAAGTATCCCACAGCATAAAGGGGCCGTTTTCATCGGCAATGATTCTTTTGGAAAATACAAAGGCGAACTTCAAGTCATCTTAAGGGATATGCCATTGGATGAACGAAAAAATGCAGTCGCCCATGTTGTAAATGAGGAACTTTTTTTGCTGGATTACATTAAACCTTGGGGCACATTTAGATTAATTAAATAACCTGAACCTAGTTTATAAGGAGGAATAATGATGAATATACTATTATGCTGTTCTGCAGGAATGTCCACTAGTCTATTGGTTAATAAGATGGAGAAAGCGGCGGTGGAAGAAGGATTGGACGTGAAAATCCAGGCTGTTGCCACTATGGAAATAAGAAACCGTATAGATGAGGTGGATGTTATTCTTTTAGGCCCTCAAGTTCGTTATTTACTTAATGAAATAAAGAAAATAGGGGATGAAAAAGGAGTACCTGTAGATACGATAAATCCAATGCATTATGGATCATGTAATGGAAAGGAAGTATTGCATACGGCCCTCCAATTAATTTCAAAATAACATACGATCATAAGGAGTGGTAAAATGACGAAAACGAAAGAGGATCTATCAGAATTATCATTTCAATTAATCCTCCATAGCGGGAATGCCCGCAGTTGTGCAATGGAGGCCATCGCCTTGCAAAAACAAGGTAAATCAAGCGATGCCCAGGATAAATTAAAGGAAGCGGAACATGAATTTGTTGCTGCACATAAAATCCAAACCGCATTGATTCAACAAGAAATAAATGGTGGGAAATTCGATATTCCAATGCTCTTGATCCATGCTCAAGATCACTTGATGACTTCCATGACAACAAAAGATTTAGCGATTGAAATCGTGGAATTACACGAGAAAACTCAAAAGAACTAACAAAATTCAGGAGGTTGCTGCGGCAGCCTTTTTCTTATGTTCATAACGTGTGAACTTGCACGAGAAGGCGGCGATATATTTCTTCATGAAACTAAGCTAAATAAATATGGCAGATAAGGGTCACTCAAGATTAGGATTCTCCGAAAACTTAAATTATACTAAGGTTTGTGGCAGTAGCTATAGATACTGACACAGATTAACGAAGGATAGTCATGATAGGAAAAACAAACAACTAATTAGCAAGATCAAAGGGGAGAAAAACATGCAAAGAGTCAATCTAACTGAAGAGCTTAGTCTTTCACGCATTGTACACGGTATGTGGAGATTGTCAGATTGGAGAATTTCTGCCGAGGAAATCTTATTTCTTATTGAATATGGAATGGAACGGGGCATCACTACATATGATCACGCCGATATATATGGAAGTTATACGTGTGAGGAGAATTTTGGGAATGCACTTTCATTAAAGCCTTCTTTACGCGATAAAATGGAGATCGTTACGAAATGTGGCATCGTTCTCCAATCAGAAAACCGTCCTTCCCATAAAAGTCACCATTACGATACTAGTAAAAGCCATATCATAAAGTCTGTTGAACAATCACTTATGAATCTTAAAACGGATTATATTGACCTAATACTTATCCATCGTCCGGATCCCCTGATGGACCCGGCGGAAACGGCTGAGGCTTTTTAATCAGTTAAAGGAATCAGGGAAGGTCCGAAACTTTGGAGTATCGAACTTCAAAAAACCGCAATGGGATATGCTTCAATCTTATCTAGAATATCCGCTTGTGACGAATCAGCTGGAGCTTTCTGCATACAATCTTGAAAACTTCGAAGATGGAACCTTGAACTTATGTCAGGAAAAAGGCGTTGCGCCGATGGCATGGTCACCGCTTGCAGGAGGAAGCATCTTTGAGGAGTCGAATGAAAAGGCTGTCCGCTTAAGAAAAACGTTAGAAATCGTGAAAGAAGAAATCGGTGCCAATGGAATAGATGAAGTGATGTATGCATGGCTATTGAAACATCCCGCAAAAATCATACCAATCGTTGGATCCGGTAAGAAAGAACGGTTGGACAGCGCCATAGATTCACTAAACTTAAGCATGGAAAAAGAGCAATGGTTTAACATATTCACAAGCTCGATGGGACATGATATTCCGTAATGAATTGTACCGTTGAACAAGAAACCTTGCCTTCATTAATGGGGACCTCCGTAAAGAGGTCCCCATTCTTAAATTTCAAACAATGACGAGAGGGACTTTCACTTTTCAAACAAAATGATTTTTGGTGAATTTTTTTTAGTGCTAATAAGAACTTGCCATAATAATAATACTATTTGATTTTCGAGGTGAAACAACATGAAAATCGGGGTAATAGGCTCAAAGTATTTTGTTGGAATCCATATCAATCCACTTTCCCATGTTTCCTAAGGTACAATTCACTTCCTTTCAATATGATATGTGGAAGAAAGCAGTCTATTTATAGAAAATGCGGGAAAATAAACCGATCTAGTACTGTTTTCAGGTTCCATACCTTTTTTATGGATACGAAAAGGTTAAAAGGGATTTAATGGAAATTATTCATATCCCATCTTCTGGACTTTCAGATAATCCTTTCTCAATACCTTCTATTTGTCTTTCACTAACAGTGGTCTTTGTGAATTATAAATAAGGACTATGTATTGTCTCTTTGTATCTTTTGATAATTTAAAAATAGTATCAAGTTGGTTAATAAGTAATATAATGAGGCTTTTATGCATATAAAGAAAAAACACTATCCAGATTGTTTAATTAAAATTCAAAACATAAACAATCAATGTTCTCTTAATAGTCCATACAGCAAATCCTTACACCGCTTGTGCTTTTATTGTGAGAATTAAGAAAAATGATAGGTAGAAGGTGACGAATATGGAAGCAATCGTCCTAGCTGCTGGATATTCCAGCCGAGCGAATGCATTTAAAATGACTTTGCCGATGGGGCAAATGAGCGTGTTGGGGCAAACGATCTCTAAATTTGAAGGATTATGCAGCAGGGTCATCGTCGTAGCTGGATTTCAAGCGAAAATCATCCAAGAGGAAATTGTCAAAATCATCAGTGAAAATGCCTATTCATTTCAGATCAAGTTTGTTTATAATGAAAACTTTAACCAGGGAATGTTTCATTCCATTCAAAAGGGCTGCAGCGAAGTAAAAGCCCCAACCTTCTTTATAACACCCGGCGATTGTCCGCTTGTAAAAAAAGAAACTATTCAGCTACTAGCAAAACACAAAGGAAACGTGGTTATTCCCAGCTTTGACTATAAAGGCGGCCATCCCATTAAATTATCAAGCGAAGTGAAAAAGAAAATTCTCGAAACCAATCCAGAAAGTAATTTGCGTGTGGTCCTGGGCGGTTACGAAAAGCAATACATGAATGTAGATGATGCGGGAGTATTAATGGATGTTGATACACCGGAGGATTACCAAAAAGTCATTGATTATCATAATGCTTTAAATTTCTCGAAGTAAAAATAAAATTATAAACTACGAAAATCTTTAATAGAAATGAATCATAAAAGTTCATTCTCATTGATAAAATCATAGGAAGAGGTTTCCCATTAAAAAAATGAGTCGAAGGGTGTTGTTGCAATGAATCTCAAAGACATAAGCACCTCAGTGCCCAAAAAGGACCATAAAGGTAAAGTATCGGGCCAGTTGCCCTATATTAGTGACGTGAAAGTGGAAAATATGGTTTATGGTGTTTTGTATCGATCGCCAATTGCTTATGGAAAAATCATATCCATTCAATTACCTAACCTTCCGGAAGGGTATGAAGCTGTTGGAGCAGAGCATATCCCCGGACCGAATTATGTCAAAATTATCAAAGAAGATCAGCCCATTTTTGCCAATGAGTGGGTCAATTATATTGGTGAGCCAATTCTCATGCTCACGGGCAAAGACCTGGATATCCTGTACAGTTTGTTAAATGAAGTGAAGGTTGAATTTGAAGAACATCAGGCTATCTATACATTGGACGAAGCGATCAAGCAAAAATCAGTATCCTTAGTTTTGGCAAGCTATGAATTTGGGGAAAGCTTAGAAAACATTTCAGCTATCGAGCAGGGAGCCCATCAAATCATCGAAGAAGAATATGATACGGGTTATCAGGAGCATGTCTATCTTGAGCCGCAAGGAATGCTCGCCGTTTATAAGGATGATGAAATTGTCGTCCAGGGATCGATGCAATGTCTTTATTATATAAAAAATGCATTGCTAAGCGCATTAGCCTGTGGTGACGATGAAGTCAGAGTTGTTCAAAGTCCTACCGGCGGAGGTTTTGGCGGCAAAGAAGATTATCCTTCTATGATGGCTTGTCACGTAGCCGTTGCCGCAAGAGCAGTCAAAAAATCGGTAATGCTCGTGTTCGACCGTTCTGAGGATATGCTGGTAACGACGAAAAGGCATCCGGCCAAACTCAAATATCGGACGGCCCTTGATAAGGAAGGTAATATTTTGAGCATGTGTGTTGACATCTTTCTCGATGGAGGGGCAAATGTGGGGTTGAGCTCTGTCGTGCTGCAGCGCGCATTAATAAACAGTGCCGGTGTTTATAAAATTCCGCATTTTCATGCAAAAGGCTATGTCTTAAAAACCAATACCGTTCCGAACGGCGCCTTCAGAGGCTTTGGTGCTCCTCAAAGCTTTGCCGGAATCGAAAGTCATATTGGACATCTTAGTAAACTGGCAAAAATCGACCCGCTTGAATATAAACGAAAATACCTCGTCAAACAAGGAGACCCCACCATCACCAAAGGTAAATTCCGCGACCCGATATTAGTGGAAGAAATGATTGAGGACGTACTCAACGTGTCAGAATACAAAAAGAAAAAAGAAGACTTTCAGCGCTTAAATCAACAAAATCAGCGCTATAAAAAAGGCATAGGAACTTCGCTGTTCCTCCACGGCTGTGGATTTACTGGCAGTGGCGAAAGAGATCATATTAAAGCAAAGGTGAAACTGGTTAAATCAAAGGACGACCAGGTATCACTAAAAATCTCAAACTCTGATATGGGACAAGGTATTTTGACGACGTTGTGTAAAATTGTCGCCAAAGAACTTAACCTCCCGTTCGAAGATATTTTGTACCCTTATCCCGACACAAAAGAGGTTCCCGACTCGGGTCCGACCGTAGCTTCCAGGACGACGATGATTGTCGGAAAATTGCTTGAACGGGCCGCAAAAAAACTTAAGAATCAGTGGCAAACTGGGGTGGAACAGGAAGTAGTTGAGCACTATGTTCACCGTGAAATGATTCCTTGGGACGAGAAAACCTTCACTGGAGATGCCTACCCGGCTTATTCATGGGGCGTTAATATCGTTGAAGTAGAAATTGATACGTTAACAGGTAATTTAAAGTTAGAAAAAGTATACGGCAATTATGAAGTTGGGAAGGTCATCGATGAACGGATTATGAAAGGCCAAATTGACGGTGGTTTGGCTCAAGGGCTAGCATACGGTTATCTAGAAAAGATGACGTCAAAACAAGGTAGAATCCAACAAAAAAGCATATCGGATTATGGACCGCCGACTTCATTGGATGTTGTTTCAATTGAAAGCAAGGTCTTTGATAACCCCTATGCTGACGGTCCATACGGGGCGAAGGGCGCAGGTGAATTGACTTTAATCGGAGGCGCTCCAGCAGTCCAAGCGGCGATTGAGGATGCCCTGCACACTTCATTTCAGCAAATTCCGATTACACCGGAAGCCATTATTGAAAGTCTTTGGATGAAAGAAGGTGAAGAGGGTTGATTAAATTCACACTAAATGGAAGAACGGTAGAAACTGACGCCCCTGCTACAGCAAGATTACTAGATTTATTAAGAGATGAGTTTGAGTTAATCGGAACAAAGGAAGGCTGTGGTGAAGGGGAGTGCGGAGCCTGCAGTGTTTTTGTGAATAACCTCCTGCAAAACAGCTGCCTTATTCCAATTGGCTCGATTGCTGGTGCCGATATTCAAACGATCGAAGGCATCATTGAAACGGAACAATTTAAAATTTTAGATGAAAGCTATTCCATCGCCGGGGGAGTGCAATGCGGCTATTGCATACCGGGAATGATTATGGCAAGTGCAGCTTTGTTATCTGAAAATCCTCATCCTTCAGAGGCTGAAATTCGTGAGGGCATCTCCGGAAATCTGTGCCGATGTACGGGCTACAATATGATTGTTGAGGCGATTAACCTAGCAGCTAAAAAAGGTGATGGCTTATGATAGAGAAAATAACAGCGTATCGCTTCGAGAGTTTAGACGAAACTCTGAGCCAATTGAATAGAGAAGATTGTGCAATCATGGCCGGAGGCACCGATGTTATGGTTCTTCACAAAAGTAGAAGGGGAGTACCTCCAAAAATCCCTAAACCGATTGTTTTTATTAATCATCTTTCCGAATTAAAGCAGGTGTATCAACATCACAAGGATCTCCACATCGGGGCCTGCTGTACCTATAGTGAATTACTTGAAAATCCGTTGATTCCTTTTGCTTTAAAGAATGCAATTAAAACAATAGCTGCCCCGGCAATTAGAAACCGGGGAACATTAGGCGGTAATATTTGCAACGCCTCTCCAGCCGGTGACATGCTTCCTTTATTATATGTATACAATGCAAAGCTTCTGTTGCGCTCCGTAAATGGTGATCGCATGGTTGCGATCAGCGATTTCATTCAAGGTCCACGACAGGTTCAACGCTTTCACAATGAAATAGTAACGGAGATTATTCTGCCGTTCGTATTAGGAGATTCACATGTCGTTTTCGAGAAAGTCGGCAACCGCAACGCAGATGCCATTGCCAAAGTATCGTTTGCGGGTTTCGTCCGGATAAGCAAAGATCGAATCGATGACATTCGATTTGCCTTCGGGGCGGTCGGTCCTACGATGGTTCGTTCCATTGATATTGAGAAGAAGCTGGTTGGAAAAACGATACCATTAGCCGATGCAGACATCGCTGAAATTGTGGCAGCCTTCGATAAGATCATTAGACCAATCGACGATCAACGCTCCACTGCGGCTTACAGAAAAACCGTTGCGTTACATCTTTTACGTTATTTTCTTAGCATGAAGCAATATCAACCGAATTAATGTTTAAAGATAGGGGGGAGCTTTTCATGCAGCTGATGGAAAAAGTGGCCATGCTGACGCGTCAAAACGAAACCTTTGCTTTAGCCATGATTATTGAATCAAAGGGCTCGACTCCCAGGCATGTTGGAAAAATGATTGTCTACCGGGATGGTACCATTGAAGGGACTGTCGGAGGGGGCTTGGCTGAACACTATGTGATCGAAGATAGTGTAAAGGCGATCCAAAATGGCCAATCGAAAATCGTTGAATATAAATTGAATAAACATGCAAAAGACGGAATTCAGATGAATTGTGGCGGCACGTTACGGGTCTTTATTGAAGTCTATACAAGCAGGCCTGAACTCATTCTCGCTGGGGCCGGTCATTTAGGCCATGCGTTGGCAAAGCTCGCTGATTTCCTCGAATATCCTTATTGCATTGTCGATGATCGCGTTAGTTATTGTACAAAGGAACGCTTTCCGAATGCGGCAAACCTTTTTGTGAACGAGGATATTGGAAAGGCTTTGCTCGCAGCCAACCTAAATGAAAAATCATATGTGGTAATTGTTACAAAAGATTGTGATGATATTGTATTAAAAACGGCACTGCAATTTCCGATTGCATATGTTGGGATGGTAGCCAGTAAACGCAAGGTCATAAGCATATTTGAAAAGTTAAAAAGTGAAGGGGTCACGCAAGAACAGTTGGAGCAGGTCCATTCTCCAATCGGATTGGAAATTGACTCGGAAACATCAGAAGAAATTGCCATCAGTATTATCGGACAAATCATCAAATTAAGCAAGGAAAAAAAGCCTGTAAAAGTGAAACAATTAAATAGATAAGTAGAAAGGTCAGATAAAGCTAAAATCAAAATGTCTAATAGACAATGGGGTCAGTCACCGCTGTGTTAAAGTATTAACACAGTGGGACTGACCTTTTTTCTTTGATAAAAGCTAGAAGCAGGCCCTTGCTCTTCGAGTGGGCATTTTGTCGTTTTGATTAATTCATTAATATGGTAGGAATATTTTACTTTATATGCTACTACTATCATACTATACACAAAGGAAAATTTCGGGAGGGATTTTGTATGGGGATATTAGATGGACTTATGGGAAACGGGTTCTGGTACAAAGATTATATCCATTGGAAAGAGGGATATAGATTCCTATAGAATCAGCTCTTATGCAGCCATTCCAAATAGTGATGAATGAACTTCACTTGATTTTGGACAGACTTGTTCTGTAAAGTAAGCTGTCCTTTTTTAATGATATGCATCGCTCTATGGATGAGAGTGCATAAAATAAGTTGAAATGATAGCTGATAGGTAGTGCAAGTATCCAAAAGCAAATTTAACCTGAAGAAAAGAAGTGAATGAAATGGCTGAGCCTTTAAAGGATTTATATAATGAAACGTTCATTCGTGAATTCAGTGAAAAAGTAAGAGGCGTGTATCCGTCATTTTCTACTGAATCGTTCATTGGGAAAGTTATGGATGAACATTGGGACGAAAGAAAGTTAAAGGAACGAATTAGACACATTTCGATTATTCTTGGAAAGCATCTTCCAAGTGATTATCAAGAGGCTTTGGATATTTTGTATCGGCTTGAAAAGGATTGTGAAGGGTTTAGATATTTATTTTTCCCGGATTTTGTAGAGGTACATGGATTGAATAAGAAAGATTGGCCATTATCGCTAGATGCGTTGGAGCGTTTTACTGCAAGGTCATCCTCCGAATTTGCCATCCGTGCTTTTATCTTGCTTGATCCCGTTTTAATGATCGAGAAGATGAAGGAATGGACCAATCATGATGATGAGCATGTCCGCAGGCTGGCAAGTGAGGGGTGCAGGCCCAGGTTACCTTGGGGCCAAGCTTTACCGATGTTCAAATCCGATCCGGCACCAGTCTTGGAATTACTTGAGAACCTGAAAAATGATCCATCCCTATATGTTCGCAAAAGTGTGGCCAATAACTTGAATGATATTGCCAAAGACCATCCCAAAACCGTAATAGAAACTGCCAAGCGCTGGTATGAAAGCGGAGAACCCAACACGATTTGGATTGTCCGTCGGGGATGCCGGACCCTTGTTCGGCAAGCAGATCCAGAAGTCCTTTCATTATTTGGATACACGGATATATTGAATAATCCGAATATCATTACAAATGCATTTATTAGAAATGAACCAGACTCGATTTTTATTGGGGAAACCAGTGAGCTTCATTTCAAGTTTCAAGTGGACGCGAAGAATACGGCGAAACTTCGTATTGAGTACGCCATCGATTTTGTAAAAGCCAATCAGAAAACTTCCCGTAAAATTTTCCTTTTGGCTGATAGGGATTTTTCAGATGGTGAAGGAGTTGAAAGAGTGAGGATTCACAATTGGAAAGACCTGACGACACGTCGACATTACATGGGAATCCACCGAATATCACTCCTAGTAAATGGTGTGGAAGTTGCCGAAACGCATGTCAAACTAAATGATGGAAGATAAAGGATATTGAAAGGCGTGGGAGATCTTAATTTACAGGAATACCAGCACTTATAGCTGACAAACGAGGACCCTGAGAGTTCCTCGTTTTTAACTTTTTCATGATAGTGAAACATGGTAAAATTACTTTTTACTTTATCTAATAACACTTTAAAAAACAATCAAATCCAAAAAGTTGGATAGCTCCGATTACTGCGCAAATTATTAATTAACAATGCCAGTAAAACGATTAACACGGCACCAGTTAAAACAGGCGTAAATAAATAACTCCAGCTATACTGGCCAAGCATGACTACAAGCGGGTCTGCCCCAGCTGGCGGGTGCGTCGTTTTTGTCAGCATCATCACGGCAATTGCTAATCCCACAGCCAAGCCGATTGCCCAAGGTTCATCGCCAAAAAAATGAAAGGAAGCTAAACCTACGAATGTTGAAACAAAATGGCCGCCAATAATATTCCGCGGCTGTGATAATGGGGCGTTCCAAAGACCGAACGCCAGTACACAGCTGGCGCCAAATGGAGCCATTAACCACACTGTTGATGTTATTTTTGTTAAGAGAATTAAAGCGAATATAGTTAAAAATCCCCCAAACAGTCCCGTTATCGCGTCCTTTACATTTATCTGTAAAGGGCTTCTTCCTTTTCCCTTCATCTTAGATAAATAACGGATATGAATTTTATGTCTCGCTACTGAAATACGGTCCAAAATGCCCCCTCCTTATTTATATAATTAGACTTTACATGAAATATATTAACCTGTCAAAACCATTTTTAAAGGTTAGTTTGAGTATCCATAAAAAAAGCCAACTTATATAAGTTGGCTCTTCATTACTCATCAAATTTCCGGTGTTGAAATCGGGCTACCTTTTTTCTATTCCCGCATATTTTCATTGAACACCACTTGCGTCTTCCGCTTTCATCGATAAATAACAGGACGCAGTCATCATTCGAGCATCGCTTTAGTGATGACAGCTTATTTTCTGCAATTAAAGTTAATGTGTCAAAGGCAATATAAGATTGCAGGATATCTTCCGCTTCACCAACAGGTATGGGAACCAGTTTTTGATCACTTAATTTATAAGTGAAAGGTGATTTTTCGATTTTATTTTCTAAATAGGCGATAAACTCATCAGGAATCGGATTCCCATCAGCTATTAATTCAAATTGTTTTCTTAAAATAGTACGCATTTCTAGAATGCCTGCAAAAACCTTTTGAATTCTCTCTTCAATTTTTAAGGATAACGGATTCTCCAAATATGAGTTTTTCCCTTTTATTACAGAAATCCAGTCCAGTACATCCCCTTCTGATAGAAATAAGTCTTGCCGTTGACCACGACTGACCAGTTCCGTATTCACTAAATCCAGAGAAAGATTACCTGATATAAGTGGAAATTTATTAGTTTCAGACATAAGTTCATCTCCCATGTTCCTACTAAATTCTAACCATTAAAATGTTAATTGAGAGGTTATATCACCATTATACCCCATTTCGGAATTTTCCAGCTACTCGTTTTAATTATGGGATAATATGAAAGTTATCCAAAAATCCAAATTAGCAATAACAGAATAGTAATGAAACTACATGATAATCAATCCTTTTAAAGTGAGGGAAAAAGTTCTTGACATAACCTGTACGTACAGGATAATATGAAAGCGTATACAGAACCTATACGTACAGGTTATAAAAACAACTATATTTTGCTTTCTAGGGAAAGGAAGTAGTGAAATGGGTAAATACACAGAGCCAGCAACGGATTTGCTTCAACATGTCGGAGGGAAAGAAAATATTGCGACGGTTACGCATTGTGCGACAAGAATGCGTTTTGCGTTGAAAGATCCCGCCAAGGCGGATGTAACGAATATCGAATCGATTAAGCTTGTGAAAGGAACGTTTACGCAAGCTGGCCAGTTCCAGGTCATAATCGGGAACGAAGTATCATCGTTTTATAATGAATTCGTTTCCATTGCTGGACTTCAGGAAGCGTCAAAAGAAGATGTGAAAAATGCGGCTAAACAGAATATGAGCTGGCTGCAGCGTATGATTGCACATTTAGCTGATATTTTCACCCCGCTGATTCCTGCCATAGTCGTTGGCGGACTCATTCTTGGGTTCCGCAATATCATCGGCGATATAAAAATGTTCGATGATAGCACAAAGACCCTTGTGGATATTTCACAATTTTGGGCAGGGGTACACGCCTTCCTTTGGCTGATAGGTGAAGCTATTTTTCATTTTCTTCCTGTTGGGATTACATGGTCGATCTCGAAGAAAATGGGCACGACTCAAATTCTCGGGATCGTCCTTGGTTTGACCCTGGTTTCCCCACAGCTTCTTAATGCATATGCAGTGGCAAACACGAAGGCAAGTGACATACCTTTTTGGGATTTCGGTTTTGCCCAGGTCGATATGATCGGCTACCAGGCCCAAGTCATCCCAGCGATACTTGCAGGGTTCGTCCTGGCGTATTTAGAACGGTTCTTGAGAGATAAAGTGCACAATTCCATTTCCATGATCGTCGTTCCATTTTTCGCTTTACTTCCAACTGTAATCATTGCCCATACCATATTGGGGCCTATAGGCTGGAAAATCGGTTCTGTCATTTCTACGGTTGTATATTCCGGATTGACTTCATCAGTTGGTTGGCTATTTGCTGCCGTTTTCGGCTTTGCTTATGCACCCCTTGTCATCACGGGACTGCATCACATGACAAACGCAATCGATCTTCAGCTTATGAGTGAACTTGGCGGTACGAACCTATGGCCAATGATCGCATTATCCAATATTGCACAAGGAACGGCCGTGCTTGCAATGATTTACATCAACAGAAAGGACCAGGAGGAAAGACAAGTTTCCATACCCGCTACGATTTCATGTTATCTCGGTGTAACCGAGCCAGCCATGTTCGGGATTAATCTGAAATACGGCTTTCCGTTCTTAGCCGGTATGATCGGTTCACTTTTCGCAGGCATCGTTTCAGTCGGATCTGGAGTAATGGCAAATTCCATTGGTGTTGGAGGGATTCCAGGTATCCTATCCATCCAACCACAGCATATGGGAATGTTTGCACTCGCGATGTTGGTTGCTTTCGTTGTGCCATTCATTTTGACTATAGCATTCTCCAAGCGTCCTAAAATGAACTTGAAAACTAGAACGAAAACAACGAAATTAAATGCTTAATAACGCGGAGGGAGAAGGATTCTCCCTCTTTTTTACCATACTTACAAAAGATACATCTGGGATAGCAGAGGAGGAATCACAATGAAGGATTTTAAAAAAAGTACCATCTATCAAATTTATCCGAAGTCATTTAAGGACTCGAACGGTGACGGCATCGGGGATATAAATGGAGTTATAGAAAAACTTGATTATCTGAATAAACTGGGAGTGGATTATATTTGGCTGACGCCTTTTTATCGTTCACCGCAAAATGATAACGGATATGATGTAGCGGATTATACATCCATTGATCCTGTTTTTGGGACGATGGATGATTTCGAAAGATTGGTGAAGGAAGCTAATTCACGGGATATCCAAATCATGCTTGATATGGTATTCAACCATACATCAACAGAGCATGAATGGTTCCAAAAAGCATTGGCTGGAGAGAAAGAATATAAGGACTATTATATTTTCAAGAAATCGAAAAATGGAGAGCCCCCTACCAATTGGATTTCGAAATTCGGGGGCCCTGCATGGGAATATGTAGCGGAACATGATGAATACTACCTCCATTTGTTCGATCGGACACAAGCTGACCTTAACTGGGAAAATCCCAAAGTAAGGCAGGAAATCTTCAATATAGTAAACTTCTGGATGGAAAAAGGTGTAAAAGGATTCCGTTTGGATGTCATCAATCTTATTTCGAAACCTGACATCTATGAAAATGACAAAGATGGAGATGGACGATGCTTTTATACAGACGGTCCCAAAATTCATCAATTCCTTAAAGAGATGAATGAAGAAACTTTCGGGAAGGATGAAGAGGTGATGACTGTAGGGGAAATGTCATCGACGACCATTGACCATTGCATCAAATATTCATCTCCAGTTGAAAGCGAGCTGTCCATGGTATTCAGTTTCCATCATCTAAAGGTGGATTATAAGGATGGGGAAAAGTGGTCACTTGCAGATTTTGACTTCGGGCAGTTAAAGGAGATCCTAAGCAGCTGGCAATATGGGATGCAAGAAGGAAACGGGTGGAATGCCCTGTTCTGGTGCAACCATGACCAGCCGAGGATCGTATCCAGGTTTGGGAATGATCAAGAGTATCATAAGGAATCGGCCAAGATGCTGGCAACAGCCATTCATATGCTTAGGGGAACCCCTTATATTTATCAAGGGGAGGAAATAGGGATGACCAACCCGAAATTCAATGATATTGGACAATATCGGGACGTGGAATCGATTAATTATTATAATATTTTAAAAGAGGCAGGCAAGGATGAAAAGGAAATAATCGAAATCCTTCAAGCTAAATCCCGTGATAACTCGAGAACTCCCATGCAGTGGGAAAATACGGAGCATGCAGGATTTACAAAAGGGACTCCATGGATTACGGTGCCTGATGATGTTAAGAACATCAACGCTGAACACGCACTAATGGATCAGGATTCCATTTTTCATCATTACCAAAAACTTATATTCTTACGCAAGAAACATGATATCATTGCATATGGGCACTATCAGGAAATTCTTGGCGACCATGAAGCTTTGTTCGCTTATGTACGCAGTCATGAAGACGAGAAACTTTTGGTCATCAATAACTTTTATGCAAATGAAGCGTCCTTCGAAATGCCAAAGGATATTGACCTATCGGGATACAACTCAGAGCTCCTGCTTTCAAACTATATCGATTCGAAAGAAATTGCAGGTGATTTTATCCTTCGTCCCTATGAATCGGTTGTCTATTTGTTGAAAAAGTATGAGTAGCAGACTAAGAAAAATATATTGTGGTGATGAAATGAACAGCAAATATCTATCGCTATATGGTGATATCGTTTCAAAAATTGAAGAAGGAACCTATCCGACAAATTCAAAGCTTCCTTCCGAAAGCAGCTTCATGGAAGAGTATGATATATCCAGGGATACTGTGAGAAAGTCCTTACAGTTGCTTGAACAAAATGGATATATCCATAAAATCAAAGGCAAGGGTTCATTTGTCTTGGATTTCAGCAAATTTAATTTTCCTGTAGCAGGGTTGATTTCCTATAAAGAAATGGTGGAAAAGTTGAATTTGCATTCCAAAACGATCATTCATAAGTTGGAGCTTGAGACCCCCGACTCGAACATGGCCAAGCTTCTGGACTTAACTGATGATGGTAAAGTATGGAAGGTCTTCCGGGTACGGCAAATCAATGGGAAGAAGATCATACTGGACAAAGACTATTTCAAAAGCGAGTTCGTAACTAATCTGACCAAGGAAATTTGTGAGGATTCGATTTATGGATATATCGAAAAGGAACTCGGTCTCCAGATTGGGTTTTCCAATAAGGAAATTACCGTGGAGCCATGCAGTGAAGAAGATAAACAATTATTGGACATTGAAGACTTCGATATGGTGGCAGTTGTGAAAAGTACGGTCCATTTAATCGATGGAAGCTTGTTTCAATATAGTGAATCCAGGCATAGACCCGATAAATTCAAGTTCACGGACTTTGCACGGAGGACTTGGTGAAGGCTAAGGATGAAATGAAAAGAAGAAATGACTCTTAAAAAGAGATGCCGGGCGGACTTTTCTAATTCAGTTCAAGGTATCGTGTTAAACTTATAGATATTAATATTTTTGAATGAGCGGGGAGAGTAGGAGAGTCAAACTTAGTTTGATTCTCCTTCCGCTTGTTTGGAGGTATGGGAAGCATTTAGTAAAACCACTCCGCCGATTATTAATACTAAGCCGCCTAATGTAGTGATACTGAATGGCTCATTCCATAAAAGTACGCCAATCAATGCTGTTAAAGCTGTGCCTATTCCTGACCAAATGGCGTATGCTAAGCTTAACGGAATTGTTTTAAGACATACAGATAAACTATAAAATGCAATTCCAAATCCTATTATAACCCCAAATGAAGCGAATAAATGTGTGAAGCCTTCAGACAGCTTAAGCATGGTCGTACCAAATACTTCGCTTATGATTGAAATTCCTAAAGCTATGTATCCTTTCATATTGTTACCTCCGATTACTAAATTTTTAAGAAGTGCCTTCACTAGAGAGCTTCAATACAACCACTCCGCCAATAATCAAGACTAAACCTAAAAATTTTTTCAGGTTAAAGCTTTCTTTATAAACGATAACTCCCACTAAAGCAGTTAAAGCTGTTCCTATTCCCGACCAAATGGCATAAGCCGTTCCAAGCGGGATGGTTATTAGAGATAATGACAGGCAATAAAAAGCCAAACCCATTCCAATTACCACACCAATGGAAGGGAATAACCTTTTAAACCCGTTTGATACTTTTAACATCGAACTGCCAAACACTTCACTTACGATGGCCATTGCCAAAAATGCATAATGATTCAAGATTTAACACCTCCTAAATATGGATTACTATTTCTCAATCTCTTCCCCCAAGAATCTTAACATCTAAAGGACTCCTATTAAACTAATACCACCTATAGCCAGACTCATATTTTCTGTCATTGCAGAAAATATCCTTTCACGCTCAATTTTAGGCTGAAAGTGGTACAATAAGCCGCCTCTTCGAACCTGAAAGCAACATATAAGAGTGTTGAACAGGGATTTTAAGGGATTTTGTCGAATGGTTCCTTTAACGATTATATTGGGGTGAATTTATTTCATGGAATTTAAAATAAACAAAGAATGTTTCAATAAGGCGATTACAGATGTCAGCCATGCCGTTTCCATAAAAACGCCTATACCCATTTTATCAGGTATAAAGATAGTGGCTAATGACGATTGCTTAACCCTTCTTGGTAGTAATTCCGATATTGTCATTGAAAAAACGATTCCTTTAACGATTGATGGTGTAAAGGAATTGGAGGTTTTTGAAAAGGGTACGGTCGTTTTATCAGCTAAATATTTAAGTGGAATCGTAAAAAAATTACATGATGTCATCCATGTAAAGCTGAACGAAAATCTATCAGTTACTATTAAATCAAATGAAATAGTCATGAACTTAAATGGATTACATTCCGGGGAATACCCAAATACCCCTCAAATGGGTGGATCTGGTTATTTTAATATCCCATGTGTTGAATTATTGGAAATCATAAAACAGACTGCGTTTGCCGTTTCTAAAAGCGAGGCCAGACCTGCACTGACAGGAGTCAATTTGTCTATCAAGGGAAACAAGCTAACTTGTGTTGCAACAAATTCCCATCGTTTAGCGCTAAGAGAACTTGTTTTAGAATCAAAGTTGAATGGGTCTTTCATCATTCCAAGTAAAAGCCTTAATGAATTAACCAAGTTATTCATTAATGAAGCGGATATCATACATATTTTCATCACAGAAAGCTTTATCGTCTTTAAATCAAATAATATCTCACTTTTTTCAAGGCTGATTGAAGGTAATTATCCTAATGTATCAGGATTGCTGCCAAAAGATTTGAAAACGATCATAACCTTGGACACCAATACACTGTTAAAGGGTATTGATAGGGCCTGCCTTTTTGCAAATGAATGGAGAAATAACAATGTACATATAGAAATCCTTGATAAAAGTAAGTTAAGGATATCCTCTAATTCATCGGACTTAGGGAAAATAGAAGAAACACAAAGCATCAATTCATTCAGAGGTGCGGCCGGGTTATGTGTATCACTGGATGGAAGTTTTTTATTGGATGCCTTAAAAGCAATAAAAGAAAACGAGGTAAAGCTAAGTTTTGGCGGTCCAATGAGACCTGTCTTAATCGAGCCAAGCGATAATTCCTCCTATCTTCATCTCATTTCACCAGTGAGAACATACTAAAGGGCAAAGACTGCAGGATACGAATACAAGGGTGAATCACCAAACTTCAACAGCGGATTATGTAATTAGCAGTCGTTTTGGCTGCTGAGCATTGTCGGAAGAATCTCTTTAAAGAGGTTTATTTTAAAATAAACCACGGTAGAATATATAGTGGCCCCTACAATAGCTAAATACTCACGATTCGTTTTTCAGTCCCTATATCCGTAAGGAACGCTCCAAGTACAAATACCCGAGCATTTAAGCCAATGGGTCTTTGTCTTTACAGAAGGTTCATTTTATAACATGGAAAAAATAACAAAGATGATGATATGCAGCAAGTTCATGCCAGGCTTTGAAATAAAATAAGAAAGGGGAGAACGAGTCAGCCATATGACCTGTTCTCCCTTTTGTTCTTAGGAATCCGTCACTTCAATCAGATAGTAAGGTCGAAAGTGACGGGTAGTTAACAAAAATGCCTTTTCCAAATGCAAAACTAATACAATAACTGCTAAAACTCCATACTTTAATATGATCTGATTGTCTTTATCTACATAGTAATTCAAATATACTATTTCCTCTTAGAAACAAACTATTAACCTATTACACTATTATATATCTTTCATATACTAATATAGCTTTTAATAGAAAGGGGGAAGAAAGAGTGCAATCACCTTGTATCCTAGAAGTTAATGACCAATTCTTTTTAGTCACTGAAATTGATGATGTAGCTACACTTAGAATCCGTATTTCATCTCAATTAGCATCAGCTTTAATGGCATTAGGATTCCCAGTCTGCGGCGAATAGGTCACTTTCCTAACATTTTTTAGGTATCCCACTTCAAAAAGGGTTAGTGCATACCCTATAGTAACTAGTTAATATAATCAGATGTTATCGGCATGTAAAAAGGGATTTTCTATAGGAAAATCCCTTTTTACTACTTCGAGTGAAGTAAAGACTTCTTGGAGGAATGCGACAGCTGCTGGATTAAAGCGTTGATTCAGGCCTTCTGGCTTATTAATTAGGACTCCGTCGAAGCTTCTAAACGACTACATAAGTGCGTGAGTGATGTACTAGCGACTTCTTCTTGGCAGAGCCAAACGCAAAGGGCGACAAGTCCATTTGCTTGATACTTACTAGATCGCTGTGGAAATCCCACCTGTTGGGCAGTTCTTGCAGGACTATTGGGGATAGAAAACATTGTAATTCTTGTGCAAAAAGTGTCAGTTCACTGAAGGTAGGATTCATAAAAAAACCCATCCTTTCTCGTAAACTATTTACGATAAGCATAGCGTTTTTTTATTTTAGAAGGTATTGTTTAACTTAGGTTGATGGGCATGGGGCTGTACCCCTTATATGCCTTAGAAGATACCCGAACTTACCTTTTTTAAGTACTCATCTATAGCCGTTAGAGCTTCTTTTGCTCCACCTGATTTTTTAAAGCTATTGCTCAACTTCTTAGCATTTTCCCGATAAGCAGGATTGGACAATATCTGTTGAACGGATTCTTGTAGCTTTTCTATGCTTACTTCATGTGGATCAATTTTAAACCCGGCTTGAAGTTCCTCTAATCGATTAGCGATCAAAGGCTGATCTGAGGTCTGGGGGATTACGACAAGGGGGACTTCATAATAGAGAGCCTCGCTCGTACTATTCATTCCCCCATGGGTAATGAAGGCGTCTGTATGCTTTAAAACTTCGAGCTGCGGTAAATATCTACGTACAATGAAGTTTTCCGGCAAAGGCTGCAGCTTGGCTAAATCAGTAGCCATGCCCACTGAAAATATGACTTTCCCCTCAAAGTTTCTAAAAGCCTCTACACAGGTTTGAAAGAAAGATTCAAATCCTTGCAATATGGTACCCATTGAAATATACAGTACTTTCTGGTCTTTCAGTTCCTCTAACGGAAAATCATGTGTTTGCACCCGTTTCGTGATGGAAGGACCGATAAATACATATGAATCATCCATATATTCTCCACCTGGTTGAAACTCTCTGCTTGTATAGACAATATTCAAATCAGAAGCATTCATCATAAATTGGAAGTGGTGCTTTACCTTCACACCGAAACGTTCCTGGATCCGTTCCGTTATAGTCGAATTTTCTTTCTCCATTTCCGGTGATGGATTTAGAGGAAGACCCCTGCTACTTTCTAGCATTTTCAGGAATTGCTCCTGAGGAATAGCGAAAGAAGATGATGAAGAGATAGAAGGAATGTTTAAATAGTCTTTGACCAGCAGTCCCGCACCAAACGTATCATGATACACATAATCAAATGGGATGGAATCAGCTAATTCTTGAACAACAGCCAAAATATCATAGGAAAGTTTTAATATGACTTGCATAAATTCATGGATACTAGTGACTTTTTGAGGTGTTAATCCCTTTAAATGATTTGGATGAAGATATACATTCGCACCCAAACCTTCAATTCTCTCTTTAAATTCTTCAGTGGTTATGTAATGAACAGAATCTCCACGGTCAATTAAAGCTTTTACTACACCAAGAGTCGGATTAACATGGCCCTCAGCCGGAATGTTTATCATTAATACATTCATCAACTTTCACTCCCCTTTCAAATAATATATAAATCACTCAATCTCTTTTCATGATACAATACCATTCTTATCTTTTTCCAATATAAACCATCATGTTTGTCTAAAAGGGGTGAGGCAAGAATTATTTCTTTTTTAAGCCATTCACTAAAGACAATAGTGATTTGAGCTATTAATGAAGTTCTACGTCACTTTTTCTTTATCGTTAACTGATGGATTTACAGGATCTTTTATGCCGATCTCATTCAAAAATGGCGTATAAGACATCTTCTATGCCTTTTTTACCTCTATGGTTCCAAAAGTAACGAATTCTTGCCGTACCCTGTTAAGGATAGAAAAGTCATTTCAAAAAGTACTTTAAAGAAATGACATTACATCCTTATCGTTTGAAAAATGGCAATTTTTTAGCCTGAATTCCCTTAAGTATCAAGGTAAAGTTTTTAGTACCCCCAGAACGGAATTTTGGACTTTCATTGTAACTTATAAGCTCCATGTATTGTTTTTTTCCATGGCAGTCATGGAGGACGGTACACTTTGGTGGTGGGGAAATACATAATACAGACTAATTGCATGATATAGGATCGTGATGTTCACGTTTTGTGAACATTCATGGTTTACCAGAACAGATTTAACGGGTGAAACAAATGTAATATAGGGTTTTCTTTTCTCGCATTAAATTGCGAGCTTTTTTTAATCGATAATATCTGCTAACCTTTCACTATGGAGGGATTAAAATATACCGTTTCTTCGTTTGTTAGTTTACAAAATCAAAAATCCCATGAATTATATAGAATTCGATGGCTTTTCCATGTAATTTGACCGTTGGGGACAAACTACCAAAACAGATAAACGAGTTTTTTACCGATTTAGAAGCTCGTGTGAATTATTTATAAATACAAATGCTTCTGAAGTGGTGTAAATAGAAAAAAAATCCAGTCATCATTAACTGAAAATTCTCAATTAACACAAAAATGAGTGTATAATATGATAAAACGGTTATCTAAGTTTGTGGGTAACTATTTCTTAATAAGGAGGCGATACTCTTAAATATGCATGGAAATTTATTCATTAGAAGGTAAATACCGGTGGAATGCAGAAGAGGAGAAATTTATTAGTCTAGAAAGGAATTAAAGCAGCTTAGTTGCCGTTGGGAATGTGGGTTTAGATATTGCGTTTCCACAAAGTCGTTCAATGTTAATTTTTATTGGGATGCGCTCCTATAGCAGCACTAGTTTCGGAAGGTCAACTATAATACAGAATATATTTAACGATGTGGTTTGTTCAACGTTTTAAAATTAAAGCGCTTTCCATTAGCCAGCCATTTCGTGTTGTACTCAATTAAACTATGCATTAATTAATATATACAAAAAATCACTATATATACATACTGGAGGTATTAGGATGAAAAAGAAAAAAGCATTAACCGGCCTGATGGCTGTTAGTTTACTAACAGTAATTCCGTGGAGTTCTGGACATGCTGAGAAACCTCAATGGACAAATGTGAATACATATGAGGAACAGGACGGAAGCAAGTTTAATAGCGAAAACTATGACTTTGTGAAATTCTCACAAATTGGTTCCAAATTAAAAGAGATTGAAAAACTTTCAAACCGTGTGAAAGTTGAAGTCCGTGGAACATCAGCTGATGGAAACCCACTCTACGTTGTCACGATTGCTGACCCGACAACGCAAGGGAAGTTCGGAAAAGTGAAGGCACTTAGAAAGCAAATGTTTAAGAATCCAGGCAAAGCTCAAGAATGGGTTGCCGATAATCCTGACTTTAAAGTTCCAATTATGATTAATGGTTCTATTCATGGGACTGAATTTGTCGGAAGTGATGCAATCCTTCAATTAATTGAACGTTTTGCTACCCAAAATGATGCAACAACGAAAGACGTTTTAGAGAATAATATTCTTATTTTCAATGTCGTACAAAACCCTGATGGACGTATTGATGCGACCCGCTTTAATGGCGAAGGAATTGACATTAATCGTGACTTTATCACCCAGTCGCAGCCAGAAACAAAAGAGATGGTTGAGCTCATTAAAGAATGGAACCCGATGGTGTTCCTTGATACTCATGGTTATGTGAAGAATTATCAGCCAAATCTGCAGGGGTTAATTGAGCCTTGTACGCCTCCGCATAATCCTAATTACGAGTATGACTTATACGGAAAATGGGCCTATAAACAGGCAGAAGCGATGGAAGCGGAAATAATGAAGGATCATGAGAACTATTCAGGACCCTTGTATCAAAACATGAAAGGTACCTATATTCCGCTGCGCGATGATTCCGCCGGCTGGGATGATTACCCACCAATTTTCACACCAATGTATGCGATGTACCATGGTGCTTACGGTCATACATTAGAAGCCCCAACAAATGATTGGGATGGCGTACGATGGATGTATAATTCGATTATGGGGGCACTGAAATTTGCAACAGCTAACAAGCAATCCATGATTACTGATCAAATTGAAATTTTTAAAAGAGGAATTAACTTTGACCATCCTTTTCATAAGGAAGGGTTATTTCCAAAAACCTACATACTTCCACTAAACCCTAAGGATCCGACTGTTACGAATAAGGCAGTAAATCATTTGATCAATAATGATATTGAAGTTGTTCAAGCTGTGAATGCATTTGAAGCGGATGGAGTGTCATATCCAAAAGGAACTTATCTCGTTGAGATGGATCAGGCGAAAGCCGGATTAGCAAACACGATGCTCTGGGATGGGGAAGACATCACGAACGATACCCCAGCAATGTACGACATTTCCGCATGGAGTTTACCGGAGCTTTGGGGATTCGAGGCAGTAGCCACACAAAATCCTATTAAAGTCAATACAACGAAAGTAAACCGGATTACAGGTCAAGGAACGGTTTCAGGAAAAGGACCGTTTCTGATTCCGAACAGCTCTGTCCAATCGGTAAATTTAGTAAATGCATTGCTTAAGCAAGGAATACCTATAGTACGTGATGCACAAGGCAACTTCTTTGCAAAAGCTTTAGCTAATAAGGTATCAGCAGCGGTGAAAGAATCGGGGCTACAGGTTGGGACTGCTGAGGTACCAGCGGATGCAGTGGCTGTTACGTCTTTAAAAGTGGCTATATTAAAGGATGGAGGCATGGGTAAACAGAAATCACACGCAGGAACAAAGCTCGCTTTGAAAAGACTAGGTTTTGATGTGACAGAAGTTACTCCAGTCGAAGTGGCTAAAAATGCCCTTACCGGTTTTGATATTTTTGTCTATAGTGGGACGGAAAGTCTCATTTCTACCAACCTATCTGAAGCTAATAAAGAATTTGGATTACAGACCGCCGGGCAATTTAATGCGTTTAAAGACAATGTGACAAGCTTCTTAAATGAAGGAGGCAAATATATAGCTGTAGGTGCTGGTGCATCTAGAGCAACTAAGACACTTGGTCTTACAGACGACATCATTAATGTAGGAGGTTCCAACAGTAATGGTATCGTAAAAGTCGATTATGTGGGAACCGGTTTAACAGCAGGATATGGAGAGGATGATATCGGCTTTGTCTATCGTCCAACATGGTTCACGGGTACGGATAATGATGAAATCGTTGCGACTTTTGCAGATTCAGATAATTTCTTCGTAGCTGGTCACTGGAAAAATAACATAACCGCCAAGGGCCAAGCCGTAATCGTAAAAGAACAGAATAAAGATGTGACTCTTATTGGGTTAGAAGCAGGTTTCCGCGACCATCCGGATTACTTGTTCCGTCTTCTATCAAATACAATTTTTGAAAAATAGTAGAAATAGCCAAAGCCGGATTCAGCAATGAATCCGGCTTTGGCTATTTGAAAAATGTTAAACACTTGCTAATGAGTCTTGAACAAATATCTCAGCAACTGCTATATAAATACTTATTACTTTTAAATCATCTGCTGCAAAAACCGTTGAAGGACTTCTATCAAGAAGTAGTTGTTTAGCCGATTGAAAGGCGTTTTCTACCATATCCCCACTATCTATTGAGTATATTAGGTTGTAAAAAAAATCTCGCAATATAAGAGTTTATAATTATTGTTCTTATTTACTATCAGGTGCGTTAGCTGAAGATCAGAGCTGTCTTTAAGGCGGCTTTTTCTTTACTATCGGGGCAGATTAGCATTCCTGTAGATCGTTAAATATCAGGTTTGAAAAAAATAGAGCCCCTCAGTAAGATACGAGTATAGAGTCCAATCTAACTCAAAGTCTTA
>NZ_JBIWES010000025.1:0-41913 GCF_044762665.1 Peribacillus sp. NPDC096622
TCACTTAAAGGCCTGCCGGCTACATTGATGAAAGAAGCAAGTAATGTTCGCTACCTATCACACATCAAAGCCCTATTCAGCCTAGCTTATTAATTCATTATCGCCGTGACATGTTCACGGTGCATGCCCTTATTCCCGGTTGGGAGTAAGGGCATTTTTCAATTCAGAAAAGGCGGGTACCCGCTGAAGGGGTCCCGCCATAATTCACTCTAATTGCATAGACGTTAAGCCAAGGTGGATCAATCGCATCGCAAATGCTTTGGCCTTCACCTACGATGATTATCCTGGTGTTTTTTTTCACCTTACATTTTATTCGGTGCTGAAATTCCCAATAAACTTAGCGCATCCTTCAATACAATCGCTACGGAAAAAGCGAATGAGAGCTTCATTTGTTTCCATTCATCTTCAACTAAGATTTTCGAATGTGCATAATACTTATTGAATGCACGCGATACATGCAAGCTGAATTTCGCGATTTGGGATGGATCGGCTTGTTCAAATGATTTTTGGACAATGATCGGGTATTGCTCAAGCAGCTGGATGACTGGCCACGCATATTCCCCTAAAGCGTCAAAATGGATGGCCTGCTCTTTAAAATCACCTTTTTCAAGCAATGAGGAAATTCGCGCAAATGTGTATTGTACATATGGGCCCGTTTCTCCCTCAAAATTCATCATTTGCTCTAATGAAAAATCAATATCGTTCATGCGGTTATTTTTTAAATCATTAAAGATTACCGCTCCGACACCAACCTGTCTTGCAACCAAATCTTTCTCTTCAAGCGCTTGATTTTTTTCTTCAATATTGCGCTTCGCAGTTTCGATCGCCTCTGCCAATACATCCGCAAGCAGCACGACTTTCCCTTTACGTGTCGACATTTTCTTACCGTCTTTTAGCATCATGCCAAATGCCACGTGCTGTAAGTCTTTTGACCACTCATACCCCATTTTCTCAATGACGTTGAAGAGTTGTTTAAAGTGCAGCGATTGTTCGTTTCCGACCACATAAAATGTTTTCTTTGCCTCATACTGTTTTTTACGATACAGTGCTGCAGCTAAATCACGTGTGGCATAAAGTGTCGCACCATCCGTTTTCGTAATCAAACAAGGCGGCATATCTTCCAATTGCACGACATAGGCACCTTCGGATAAGGCAAGCAGTCCTTTTTCTTTTAGTTCCCCGACAACAGCATCCATTTTGTCATTGTAAAACGCTTCGCCGGCATAGGAATCAAAACGGATGCCCAATAAATCATAAATCGTCTCGAATTCTTTTAAAGACGCATCCCTGAACCATTTCCACAATGCCAATGCTTCCTCGTCGCCATCTTCAAGCGACTTGAAGCTTGCGCGTGCTTGTTCATTCAACGATTCATCCGTTTCAGCTCTTTCATGGAACTTCACATATATTTTCAATAATTCCTGAATCGGCGAAGCTTCGATTGCCTCTTTGTCGCCCCACAGCTTATACGCGACAATCAACTTACCGAATTGCGTGCCCCAATCTCCTAAATGATTGATACGCACGGCATTGTAGCCATTTTTTTCGGCAATGTTGGCCAGTGCATTCCCTATGACCGTTGAACGTAAGTGCCCCATGGAAAAAGGTTTGGCAATATTCGGGGAGGAATAATCAATCACGACATTTCCCTGTCCAGTCTGTATCGAACCATACTGATCCTTTTCCCTTAATATCGTTTGCAGCACGTTTTCCGTCACCATCTGTTGATTGACGAAGATATTCAGATAACCTCCCACTACGTTCACTTCTTGGATCAACGTACTGTTTAATTGTTGGGCTATTTCCGAGGCAATCACCTGAGGCGATTTTTTGAATTTTTTCGCAAGAGTAAAGCACGGAAAGGCGACATCGCCTAACTCCATCAATTTTGGCTTTTCCATTAATTTTTCTATTTCACTTGCTGGCATTTCATTGTTCAAAGCAGTTGAAATCAATTCTGCAATTGGTTTATTCATCGACATTTTCCCTCCTAAACAAAAAAGCCCCCGCCTCTAAATAAGAGACGAGAGCATGAATTCCCGTGGTACCACTCTAGTTGCCACAAATTGCGGCCACTTTCCATTGTTAACGAGGTGACTCCCCGATATTCCCTACTAAACGTTTCAAGAAATTTCTCCAAAGTGCGCTTCATTCATCCGTCCTGCATTAGGCTCCCACCATCCCTAACTCGCTTTCCATTTCCAAATGAACTACTCTCTTCATCACAGAATTTTCAATATTATAATTTAATCCATCGTACACAATTTAAAAAAACGTGTCAACAGGATTTAAGAAACAAATCTTAACCAGCCGGTAACTTCATTTTATCCTTGATGTTGGAAAAATATTTCCTTACTGTCCCTATTGTGTCGCCTTTCTGATTGGACGGTTCAATTTTGGATTGACCATCGGCCAACAGCCCTAACACTCCCATTTCCCGGCCATTATGGCTGGAAGACCCATCAATAAGTTCTGGGGAGTATATTCGCTTGCCATCCATTATGCCGCGAATCGAACAGGCTAACTCTTCACCCGGGCTATCCTTCAATAAATAACCACTTACATTAGCCTTTAATGCGAGTTGAAAATAACCATTCCTTCGAAATGTCGTTAAAATGACCACTTTACACTCAAATGACCTTAATGCTTCTGCTGCCTCAAGTCCGCTCATTACAGGCATCTCCATATCCATGATACATACATCAGGCTGTAATTGGTGTACAAGAGCCATCGCTTCTTCTCCATTACTGGCTTGCCCGACAATTTCTAGATCTTCTTCAAGATTGAGTAGAGAACTTATTGCCTCTAACAGCATTTGCTGATTCTCTGCAATGACAATTCGAATCATTTTAAGTTCTCTCCTTTATCGAGTTCCTTATATGAAGCAAAGACTCCCCAAATCCGAGGATTATTAAGGGAGTCTGGAATGATACATGAACGTTACAGTTCAGATTTCACTTGAGCGGGAACACTTTTTTTCGTTAAATATTTTATGTCCTTGAAACTGACAAAATTCTTGGATTCCTCATCCCATAAACGGAAACGGAGTGAGCGCAAGCTTGTCGCAAGAGTAATCGTTGGAACGTTCTCTAAAGGCTGCGTATTATTGTGCGCCATTTCCAATTTATAGTTAGGCACCCTTGGACTTAAATGGTGAACATGATGGTAACCGATATTACCTGTAAGGAACTGCATCAATTTCGGAAGCTTATAAAAAGAACTTCCTTCCACTGCTGCCAACACATATTCCCACTCCTCATTTTCTTCAAAATAAGAGTCCTCAAATGTGTGCTGGACGTAAAACAGCCAAATGCCGACTGAACCAGAAATCATGAAAATGGAACCTTGTACCAGAAGGAAAGACTGCCAGCCTACTGCCAGGCAAAGCAATGCCACTAAAGCGACGATTAATGCATTGGTCAAATACGTATTCATTTTTTCCTTCTTTCTAGCACCTTTACGGTTAAATCTGTTTTTAAGAAGGAAAACATAAATTGGTCCCAGACCAAACATGACCAATGGATTGCGATAAAAACGATAGGCAAAACGAAGTTTAAGCGGTGCAGCCAAATACTCATCCACCGTAAGGGTCCAAATATCCCCTGTACCCCGCTTATCCAGATTACCGCTTGTTGCGTGATGCACAGAATGCTCATGTCCCCATTGATCAAACGGGAATAAAGTCAAAACACCCATGATCGTCCCGACTATTCGATTCGCACGGCGGTCTTTGAAAAATGAATGATGCGTACAATCATGAAAAATGATGAATATTCTCGTCAAGAATCCAGCAGCAAACACGGCAGGGATTAAAGCTAACCAATAAGAAACGGAAAGACTTATATATGCTAGGTACCATAAAATGATGAACGGCCCCAAGGTATTGATGATCTGCCATATACTTTGCTTTGTCGTTGATTGTTCAAAAGGAGCAATTTGTTTTCTCAAGGATTTCGTATTTTGCATGGTCATATTTCAATTGCACTTCCTTTTATTTGTCGTTATTCATAGTATAAAGAAACCAACTTGATTTTATTAGTACCAGGTGTCATGACTAGAAGATGACAAATGTCATGTACAAGTCATTTCCAGTGACAAACGTAAAAAAGGCCAACCAGTTAGAACCGGTTAACCTGTTCACATATAATTCCATCAGTAAGCAAATGCAATCCCGTTACTCTCCTTTTAAAAATAAATAAAGGCCATAATCCGTCGAAGTAGAGGCATAACCCATTTGGCGCAACATGGCCGTGATATTGCCGCGGTGATATGTTCCATGATTCACGACATGCGGCACCAATTCGGCTGCACTTGTTTTCATTAGGCCGCCAGCTGGATTCTCAATCATAAGAGGCTTATCTATATTTTCTTTTTCGCCAAGCAGCGATTTGTACCGCTCGGACAACTCAAAAAACATGGCCTCCATTTCCTCTAATTCCTTTGACTCTGTTTGTTCCTTCAGTTGTTCAGCCAGCTCCAATGCATGTTTCAGGCTTTTACCGGAAAAAACCTCCACCCACCCCAGATCGGAAAGATACACATGGGCCATCACACTCGATATCGATGAAAACACACTTTGAACTTCTTGATGGTAAACATCCTTTGGAAGCTCTTTTAAACGGTTGAAAATCTGATTATTTGCCCATATGTTAAAATCATAAAACTGTAATGCAAAATGTGACATTTGAACTCTCCCCTTTACTTACGAATCAATTGCCCTTCATACGGAATAATTCGTCCCACACGAAGGTTAGAAATGCCTTTCCACAATGTACCTCTATTTTATGGCTATTCTCCATAGTAAACTAGTAAAGTTAAATTTTACAAAGGGGAATTAAAATCATTGTGAAAAAATTCTTTGGATGTTTTATTATGTTAAGCCTTCTTTGTATGTGTCTCTTTCCAACCAGTGGTTATTCATCAAGTAAAACCCAATCTATAGGTTCTGTTAAAGTGGACAATACGAAAGTTTTTGGTTCTCCCAAATTAGGTTCTACTCTATTAAAGACCTTGAAGAAGGGCGAGGAGTTTCCCATCATTTCTTCTTCCGTCGGAGATTCTGCGGGTCCTATCATTCATAAAGTGAAGTCTGGAAACACATTATGGAAAGTGGCAAATCAATATGATGTTTCAGTAAGCGAGCTGCAAAAAGTGAATAAATTAACTTCTTCCGAAATAACTGTTGGCCAAAACCTGAAGATTCCCCAGAAATATAAGATCCATAAGGTTGTATCAGGAGATACATTATGGAAGATTTCTACTAAATACAAGGTAACAACAAGTGATTTGACGAAATTAAATAACTTACATACGGTTACCCTTAAAGTTGGCCAAAAATTGAAGGTTCCGGATTATTACTACCAGGTTCAATTGCTTGGCGGAAAAAAGGGATGGATAAAGAAATCCCAGCTTCAAAAAAAGGCGCAAAACCGTATCGTCATGGGCTGGAAGCATAATGGATCGAAAGAAAGCTATACCCAGCAAATTAAACAACCCAATTTAAATGTAGTATCTCCCCGTTCTTACACGTTGACGGATACCGGTAATTACGTTTCCGTTTCTGTAGATACAAAATACGTCCAATCTGCCCATAAACAAGGAAAACAAGTTTGGCAGCTTATCGGGAATAAATTTGATCCCGTTTTAACTGGTTCTGTACTAGGCAATACAAAAAAACGCCAGAAATTAGTTTCAGCTTTACGCGATTCACTTGTTAAAACGAAAAGTGATGGAATAAATGTAGATTTCGAAAACATCGATCCAAAAAATAAGAAGGACTTTGTACTTTTCATAGGCGAACTAAAAAAGGCACTAAAACCGCATGGAATTAAAGTGTCTGTGGATGTCACCCGAGAAAATGACGACCCTTTTTGGTCAAAAAGTCTAGATAGGAAAGCACTTGGCAAAATAGCGGACTATATAATCATAATGGGTTATGACGAGCATTGGGGAGGGAGCCCGGTAGCCGGGTCCGTTTCCTCGTTACCTTGGATCAATGAAGGAACCAAGCTTTTAATGAAAGAAGTACCTGCCCATAAGATCATATTGGCTGTACCATTTTATACGAGGGAATGGGTGACCGATTTGTCGACCAAAAAAGTGAAAAGTCATGACCGTACCATGGCTGAGGTCAACAAAATCATTTCAACTCAAAAACTTAAAAAGGTATGGGATAAAAAGACTCAACAAAATTACGTGGAGTATACTTCCAAAGGGAAAAAGCATCAAATTTGGATAGAGGATAAAAAATCGATGAAGCTCCGTATTGACCTGGTAAAACAAAATCATCTAGGCGGTGCAGCTGCTTGGTACATTGGATCGGAAACCCCTGACATTTGGGATGTCTATCATTTTAATCAATAGTTAATGAAAAAATCATAAAGGAAAAAGGCCTCACATTGTGTGCGGCCTTTTCTGTATGACATCATTTTCGGTCGGTCCAGTCGTCTTAAGTGAATAGACCACCCCAATAAATATCAAGGAAATGCCCAGAATTTGAATGCCGTCCGGTTTAAATCCTGAAAGCAGAATATCCAAAAGGATGGCAACTGCCGGATCGACAAAAATCATGAAAGATACTACATTTGTAGGCAAATGGCGAATACTATTAAAAAACAGCAAATACACGACGCCTGTATGGATGATGCCGGTAAGCACCGTATAAAACCATTCGGAAGATTTTAAGGTTGTATATACGGAAAAATCGACAAAAGGAATCAGTACTAAAAATCCAATGAACATTTGCAGAAATGTAGTCGCATATACACTGGTCTTTGCAATGCTCTTTCCTAAAAGCATGGTTGCCGCATAGAAAAATGCAGCAATGATTCCATACATGATGCCTTCCCATTCAGGGGATGATGATCGAAATCCATCTGTTCCCATAATGAGTAATGTGCCAATGAAGCAAAGGGAAATGGCCAAGATGGAGAATACATTCATTTTCTCCCTAAAGATGAAGCTCCCTATAATGAGTACAATGATCGGCGCTAAATGATAAAGCGAAATGGCGATTGTCACCGATATCAGCTCAAAAGATTTAAAGAGGAATATCCAGTTTAACAAGTTCGCCACCGCGCAGAAAATGATGAGCATTACCTCTCTACCATTCCATATTTCGTTCTTGAAATGTCCTGTAATCATCCAGGCTGCACATAAGAATAAGGCAGCACAAATGCAGCGAACAAAAACCAATTCCAATGCAGGAAGTCCTGATAGTTCCGAAAAGAAACCGACAGAACCGAAGATTGTCATGGCTAAAGACAGTTGAAGAAGTGCTATTTTATTCATTTAATTTCCCCTCATTAAATTTCCATTTTTTACATTAATACTATCATTTCTCGGGCATGCCGTCACGAGTAATGATATTCGCCCACATTCGATCCGGAATACTTAATTTACACCTGCTATCGCGCGGCAAGGTTGTCATGATCTCATCTTCCCTGCCTTCCTTTATTTTGGCGGCCCAGTCAGGTTCCATCAGTAATTCCCTTCCCAATCCGAAAAGCGGTATATTTTTCTCAAGCACAGCATTTGCTTCCTCTGGAGTATGAATCGATCCTAGTGATATGAAGCTGGTCCTGCCAGCGATGATATCACGGAGAATTTCGGTCCTTGTCAATCCCCTGTTCAATCCGCTTCTAGGCATGGACCAGACATTTTTAACAGAAAGATGTAAATAGGAAAGCCCTTGGGTTGCCAATTTATCTACCAATGCAGCTGTATCCTCCATTTTCAATCCGCCTTCTTCCGGTTCTTCGGGGGAGAAGCGATACCCAATAATGAATTCCTTGTCTGCGTATAGATCACGGATCCGCTTCACCTCCGCAATGACGGCAAGTGGAAAATGCATTCTATTCTCCAAACTCCCTCCCCAATGATCTCTCCGTCTGTTAGAGTGGGGTGAGAAAAACTGCTGAATGAGATATCCATTCGCTCCATGGATTTCCACGCCGTCGAATCCTGAACGAATGGCATGGCGGGTGGCTCTTCCAAAGTCTTGAATAGTGGATAGAATCTCAGTGTGGCTCATTGACCTTGGAATGTACTCCCCGCCCATTTCTGTATAAACGCTAGCAATGACCCCGCTCGGACTAACCATTTTTTCTCCTCCTGTACAGCTTGGAAGACTCTCGCTTCCGCCATGATGAAGCTGGAGAATGGCTTTTGCACCTTTTGATTTGATTGTTTTTGAAAGCTCTGTAAGTCCAGCGATGCTTTGTTCATCAAATACTTTCATTTGCCTGGGAAAGCTTGTAGCAACAGGCGAAATGGCGGCAGCGGCAGTAATGAACATGCCAGGTCCATCTGCCCTTCTTTTATAGTAAGCTAATTCCTCATCAGAAACCAAGCCATCCTCTTGACCTGAATAAGTGGTCATCGGGGCAACTACAATCCTGTTTTTAAGAACCGTTCCATTAGAAAGCGTGTACGGTGAAAAAATTTGCCCATATTTTCGTTTCATCATTTTCCCATCACCCATTCGTATTTTAATTTGTAATTTTATTGTATTCTCGACCGTACCATAAGTAAAATGAATGTTTTTCATCACTTCGATTAGAGTTTCTCATGTATAATCAATTAGAAGAAGGGTGTGGGGCATTTGAATTTTTTTCAACTGGAAGTATTTTTACATGTTGTCGAACAGGGGAGTTTTACGAAAGCGGGAGACCGGATCGGACTGACTCAATCAGGCGTGAGCCATAACATTACAGCACTTGAAACGGAACTTGGTGTGACTTTATTGAAGCGAGACCGAAAAGGTATAACACTCACGACTGCGGGAGAACAAGTAATTCCACATATGCGGGCCATCGCTGCCAACCTTGCACATATCGAACAAAAGATTGCAGCTGTGAATGGAATGGAAATCGGTAAAATAACGATTGGCAGTTTTCCAAGCTTCACTGCCAGATTCATACCAAAGCTATTCTTTATCTTTAAAGAAAAATACCCTAATATCGATTTGCTGATTCATGAAGGTGGATATGAGGAAATCTTAAAATGGATCGAAGAAGGAACAGTGGACATCGGCTTTGCAGCAAAACCAGTGAAGAACGTGGAATTCATCCCTCTGCTAAATGATCCTTTATCAGCTGTGGTATATGAAGGCCATCCACTTTCAGGGAAAACCGTATTGAACCTAGAAGACTTCGTTGATCAACCATTCATCATGCTGCGATCTGGCTGTGAAACACTCATAGAAGATAGATTCCTGGAAGCCAAGATAAAACCAAACATTTCATACGACATAAAAGACAATCAAACCGTGCTCTCAATGGTAGCAGGAAAATTAGGCATCACGATTATGCCCGACCTGGCTTTACCGGAAAAAAACGAACACATCAAAAGCCTGCCCTTGAACCCGGAACTTTCACGGGAGATCGGATTGGTCATGAAATCATCTAAACACCTTTCACCCGTCGCCAAGGAATTTACAAAAGTCGTTCAAGACCATTTCATCGGGTAATGAGCTGCATGATGAAGAAAAAACAAGAATCCCCTTTTCATGTAAAAGGGGATTCTTTCCGTGCCAGTGATCATCCAAAGAATAGATCCAGCAGATTACTGCCTGCAGATGATTGCCTATTATAAAACTCCGAATAACCGCACTGCTTGCAATACACAACCGTAAATTGATTATTCTGGACATCGAACATTTTTGACAAGCCTGTTCCTGTCATGGCTACATCCTTCTTGGCAGCATCATTGCTACCACATTTCATACAACCCTTTTCGCTCATGATCCTTCATCTCCCAATTTATAAAAATGATAAATGCCGTTAAATACCGGTGCTCCCAAGCACCGCACACAATTAATTATACGGATAAAGTAATAAATGGTTTCATGAATTATAAAAAAATGGAAATTCACCCCCTTGTTATTTCCCCTTAAACTTTAAAGTAGGCAAACCATGATACACACTAATTGCAAAATAATAGAGTAAAACCATATGCATAGCATCATTTATAGGAACCGGGGTATCATCAAGTTTAAAAATGGTAAATGCGGCATATCCCCCAACAAATATGATTGGATAAATGATGTAATGATACAATCATTAAATGACACCTGCATCATCCAATCGTATTTCTGCGACCCTTCCACCTGGAACACACCAAAATTCCAAGGTAATATTTCGTTTATGGTCAATGTAGCCGATAATATCCGCTCCCTGTTCATAACTTTTATAATAATGATCTCCATACTTCGAAAGGACGTCCGCTTTCTTACTTCCTAATTTAATACCTTTGCTTGTTTGAAGGGAGTTTTCAAATTGATCGTCGTCCGTACTTGAAATGATTAACCTCATGATTTTCCCTTTATCCTCGTCTGTATTGATAGAGGCCGTTTTTAACCCGCCTTTCCAATAATAATAATCATAAGCATTATTATTATCCTGATCGATGGGTTCACCATATTCCCTAATGAATTCTGGACTCGATATGTTATCAAACACTTTAAATCCCCCGATAGATTCATCAGACAAATCTGTTGATTTTGTCAAATTTTCAGAGAATGCCGAGTACACATAGAGCCCTAACGCTGCTCCAATAATTGTAAATACAATGACTAACTTTCGTTTATAATGCATTTTCCCCATCTTTAAATCTGCTCCATCTCTATCAGATTATTTCCGCGCAGCCGCAATTAAATAGTGTATTGTACATATGTAATTGTAGCTACTGACTAGCAAACAGGTAGGAACTGATCCCCATTGCGAATCCTCCGCCTATCCCGATCACAACGCCAGCAACTGTCCATTGTGATATGATCATGCCCATTAGAAATAAAGAAAATCCTATAAGTCCAATTAATAGAACCTTATTTTTAGTCATTTTACACCCCTATATCCAGCTGAATATCCTCATATTATCTTATACGGATAAATTTGGATAAAGGTTTCACTTTATGCCAGTTTCAAAGCAGTAACATTCCCGTTACATAAGAAAAACCGAAATCAGCCACTGATTTCGGTTTTTCGCTCTATTTAATTAGTGATATCTTTTTTCTGGAAGAAGAAGAAAGTTAGCGCTAAAAAGATAAGATAATAGATTCCGAGTACACCCATCGAGAATCCCAGTGTAGCTCCATCGAACATTTCTATCGTTCCGGAAATATAGCCCCTTAAATCAAGATGCGGGAATAAGACGAACTTTAACCACTCGTATTTTCCGATGAATGATTGAATGACCATATTTAATGTCGAAGAGGCAAATAGGATGAAAATGGATATACCCACTGCAAGTGCTTGGTTTTTAAATAATGTGCTTAGCATGAAAGCGATGGTCGTGATGACCAAGAATCCTGGTATCCAGTAAACGATCATGTCCACGAAATATTCGCCGACTACCACCGGACTGAATTCGAAAGATGCAGGATCCATGATTTTGTCTGAATACGAACCATTGCCAAAGAATATGATTCCGATTAGATAACTGAATATAAGTAGGCTCGCAAGTAATAACGCTGCAAATAACAGGGAAGTAATATATTTGGAAAGCAGGATCTTCCAACGTTTATAAGGCCGTATCAACAGTTGTTTAATGGTGCCATCCGAAAATTCCGAGGAAACGAGCGAGCTGCAGACAATAACGACGAATAAAGTGACAAATGATGTTAATAATGTCGTGTATTCAGCCATATAGGTCCAATTCGTGTTTAGGTCAGGGTTTATATTATCGGCCAACAGTTGCTTTTTGTAATTAATGTCGTCCATGATGGCGGCTTTTTCATCTTCACTGATTTCCTTAGCTTCCAAAGCCTTTTGCTGTTCTTGGATATCGGCGTTTAACTCTTGCTTCCAATCTTTATCCGTTTCGTCAGGGCTTAGTTTATAATCGATGACCGCAGCCCCTAATGCTGCCAATAATAGGAAAGCGATGAATATATAAGTTGATACTTTTGAAAAGATTTTCATCCATTCATTTTTTACTAAGGACATCATACAGACTCCCTCATTTCCTGCTCAGTGATTTCGAAGAATTTATCTTCCAACGATTTTCTTGTAATACTAATTTCATAGACATCGAGTTGATTTTCAATAAAACTCCTATTAATATTGGCCGTTTGTTCTCGTGTTGCCGATACGGAGATTGTTTTCGAATCATTTTTCAGGATCGTAATATCCGCAAACTGTTCTTGAAGGATTTTTTTAGCTAGCTTCCCACCACTGACAGTGAATGACACTTCATTGATCGTTTCGGTTTTTTCATCAACAATATGTTCTTTCGTATGGATCAGTTTTCCCTTTTCGATAACGGCAAAACTATCGCACATCAATTGCATTTCCGATAGTAAATGTGATGAAATCAATATTCCGACGCCTTCACTTGCCAGTACTTTCAAATAATCACGAAACTCGCGAATCCCTTGCGGATCCAAGCCATTCGTCGGTTCATCAAAAATCAATAACGATGGTTTATGTAAAATGGCCTGTGCCACGCCAAGGCGCTGGCGCATTCCTAATGAATATGTTTTAACTTTCTTATCGATGGCATGATCCAGTTTGACAAGCTTAATGACCTCTTCTATTCTCTCATTGGATATGTCATTGGATGACATCCGGGCATAATGCAGAATATTCTTTCTGCCTGTCATATACTTATAAAACTCCGGATTTTCAACAATGGCCCCCAATTCATTCATCGCACCTTCGAAATCATGATCGAGGTCACTGCCATTGATCATGACCGTACCGCCCGTACGATTGATGAGACCTGTGATCATACGGATGATCGTGGTCTTACCAGCACCATTCGGACCAAGCAAACCAAATATTTCATTGCTTTTTATTTCAAAGCTAACATTGTCTACGATGGTTGCTTTTCCAATTTTTTTAGTTAAGGATTGAACCTTAAGAACCGATTCAGACATATAATACCTTCCTTTTTTATGAATTTCCAAAATCACACAAATTCAACATTACCATATTATGCATATTATTACTATACTGATATTCTTCTAATTGGGTATATTGAACCAATGCCTCCGTCGGCGTCAACTTCCCGCCCCCATTATCCAAAAACACTGCCTTCACTTTTTTTCTTCGAAATAGCAACAACTCCTATATATCGTTACCATTTTATACGATTCCGTAAGAATAAAGTTTCAGGATTAGGAAAATTTACCACAATTTAAAAAATATATAGGTAAATCCGATAGAAATGGCCAGACCCATTGCAAATAGAAGGATTTTTCTAATATTGGAAGGTAAGAGCTTATATATCATCATTAAAATTACATCGATGAAATTCGTTGGTGTGCCGATCTCTTTGATCCCTTTCTTTTTGCCAAAAATGGAGAACCACATTACAAAAAGACCGCATAAAATAAAAATGATGGAAAAAATCTTATATCCCATTGTCTGTCACCCGTTTCCTCATAGGCTAAACGATATTGTTATTATTATCTTAATTTTCAAGTTTCAAAATGAATTCTTCAACCTCTTTGCCTCTTGCATGGGAATACCCTTTGTCCTCATCGAATCTTTCAAATCCGCATTTTTCCAGCACCCGGATGGATGCAAGGTTATCCTTGGCTGCACGGGCATAAACAGGGCGGACTTTTACTTTCGGCAAAAAATGGAGCAATGCACCTGTAGCGATCCCTTTCCCCCAATATTGCTTCCCGATCCAATAACTCACTTCCGGGTTACCAAACTGTTCAAACTTGAGAATGCTGCCCGCAACACATCCGTTGTGGATTATCGTCATTTTTTGAATATCCCGGTTCGATAAGATGTTCTTCCAATGTGTCAAAAAAGCCGCCTTGTCTGATGGATCCTTGGATGTGAAAGCAGCCATATAGTTTGCGGCAGGATCCAATTGCTGCCCGAAAAAGATAGGAAGATCACTCTCCTTGACCTCCCGCAGCCGGACTCCTTCGTCATTTGTTTGCAATCCCATAAACTCATCCTCCCCACCAAAACATAACCAGAAAAACCGAAGACTCTGCCTTCTTCGGCGCGGTTTCATTCTTATATCTTACTATAATAACCGTTGAACTGTTATTGCTCAATATGCTTCATAACATCAGACAAGCTCTTATCCGCCATGGATCGGAGACGTAAATGATGGTTTTCAAAAGCTAAAGCGTCCGTCACGGGATTAGGAACGATTACACACTTTAATCCAGCAGTCAGGGCCGCTGAAGCCCATTTAACGAATCTTCAAATGCTACGGCTTCTGTAGGCTGAATGCCCAGGACTTCAATTGCCTTTACATACAAATCAGGCGCTGGCTTGACTTTATCGACATCATCCCCTGTGATGATAACTTCAAAATAGTTTAACAGTCCGAGTTGCGCCAAATGATGGGTGACCCACTCTTTCGTCGAGCTTGAAGCGAGGGCGATTTTATAACCATTTCTTTTGCTTCTTCTAAATAATCCTTCACACCTTCACGTGCCTGTGATGTTTTCATCTTTACTTCATGGAGGCTTTTTGCTCTGGATTCAATTTCTTCAATGTTGCACCTTTCCCCCAGCTGATCTTTGAAATACTGATTTAGTTCAGTATTATCGGTTCCGATACATGTAACAAAATGTTCGAGAGGCAAATCAAATTCATATATTGCCATCGTTTCTTTATAAGCCTCATACCAAACCGTTTCCGTGTCTAAAATTAAACCATCAAAGTCGAAAATAACTGCCTTAATCAAATGATTTCCTCCTTTAATCATGAAAAGAATTTCTAGTAACTTAAACGTACATGAATGAATGCCCCTGTTCAACCAAACGGTTCCGTTCCGTTTCCATATGAAAATGATTTTTTCCATAATTCGTTAATCAATAAGGATATGGTAACCCGATCTCTGCCTCATTTCTTTTCTTTCTGTTACATGTTTTAACAATTACTTAGTGCCTTTGCGGTGTTTTTCCTTAACTGCGCCTAAAAGGGTGATAGTTTAACGAATTGTTTAATGCAGGAAACAACGAGGAGGATAAACATGAAGAAAATATTATTAACGATCCTAACGGCTTCTGTATTCATTCTAGGAGTTTGCATGCCAACTAAAGGCGAAGCCGCTGCTTTGGATCGCACACTTTCATTTGGGATGAGTAATAGTGATGTAGAACAATTACAAGAATTATTACTGACAAAAGGGGTTTTTCCCTATCATGAAGCAACAGGTTACTACGGACCGATTACAAAGGAATCCGTAAAGAAGTTTCAGGAAAAATCAGGGCTGAAAGTCGATGGAATATCAGGAACACAAACGAATCAGAAAATACAGGTACTGAAAAGCGGGGATATGGGAAGACCTGTAGCTGAACTGCAAAGGCTATTGAAAGCCTGGGATGTTTACACATCAACGGTCGATGGCATTTATGGAACGGGTACAAAACAAGCAGTCATGAACTTTCAAAAGCAAAAGGGTTTATCCGCTGACGGTATAGCCGGTGCACGGACCTTCAGTAAATTAGAAGAAAGAGCCAGTTCAGCGAGCTCAGCCGTTAAAGAACTGACAGTTACAAGTACGGCTTATACTGCGAGCTGTGAGGGATGTTCAGGCACTACAAGAATGGGTGTCGATTTAGAAAAATATGATGATGCCAAACTGATAGCAGTCGATCCGAACGTGATTCCGCTAGGCTCCATCGTTGAAGTCGAAGGCTACGGACAAGCCATCGCTGCAGACACGGGCGGTGCGATCAAAGGAAACAGAATCGATGTATTCATCGCAAAAGAATCGGATGCTTTAACGTGGGGAAGAAAGCAAGTGAAGGTAAGAGTAATTAAATGATGCATGACATAAACATCGTTTTAGTTTAGATACATAACAAAACCGGAAGAGCATGTATTGAATCCATTCATGCTCTTTCGGCCTGATCAAACCAATTTGTACATGATAATATCATCAACGTATTCACTTTCGCTCAGCTTGAATTCTTTGATTTTACGGCCTTCTTCAACAAACCCCAGCCTTTTATACAATGATATTGCCCGATGATTTGTTGAAAAAACTCCTAAACTCACCTTTTCAATCAACGGATTGGCTTCTGCCCAATCCAATAACGCTTCAATAAGCTCTTTTCCAATTCCCATCCCTCTGAAATTTTTTCTAATCATCACCCCAAATGAGCCCTTGTGGGACATTCTCTTCCTATTTTCCGATTGAAATGCTATCCATCCAACCACTTCATCATTCATTTCGGCCACGATGATGGTTTCCCGTTCATTTTCCAATAACCTTCGTATCCAATCTCGTTGCTGTTCAGGTGTTTTATTGAACTCCCCCGATACGGCAATAAAATACTCGCCTTCGGAAATAACGGAATTCTGTACATCCAAAACCGCTTCCGCATCTTCCAATACACCAGTCCGGATCATATATGCATTTGACATTCCAATCCCCCTTAATGAACCATGTTCGGATCGAAGTGAACAATAGTTCGGCCTTCCATGATTCTTTGTTCGATTTTTTGAACGCTGTTGTATAATGAACGATCCGCACTCTTCAAATCATACTTTTTATGAAAAAAGTTATATAACGTTAAATCCCTTAGCTTTAAAAATAGAGGAATCGTTTCGTATTCCACAGATGCCAGGATATTTTCCGTCTCATACCCTTTTATGAATTCCCTCATGAACTTGGCAGCATATTCATCGAGCCCTTTTATCCCTTCACGTTCCAAACTCCACATCAGATAGTACAGAGGTATCGCCAAATCGCTGGCAAACCAGTGATAAGAACAGTCATCAAAGTCAAAAACATGAATCCTCCCCTCATGATAATGGAAATTGCCGTTATGTATATCAGAATGAATCAAGCCAAAATTATCTTGATGAACTGGAAGGGCATTCAATTTCTTCTTGATTACTTCTTGTTGGCGGATCACTTGCTTCGGTACATCGGATTGATAGAGCTGGACATTCAATAATTCCTCTTCATACCAATCCAGCCGTTTATATTTTGTTTCAGGCTTATAACTTTTTGTTTGTTTATGCATTTGGCCAATGGTTCTTCCCCATTCAAAAAATAAAGGTTCGTCGAAATTTTCATCTGTGACTTTCACCCTGACACCAGGAGCTTTTTCAAACAGACAACAATAAAATTCCGTACCATCCGAGCCCTTTACACTTTCGACTAAGTTCTTTTCTTTCGAAGAGAGAACTTTAGGAATGTCACTTCCATTATTCTGTAAATGCTCAATCCACTTTAACTCAGCAAGAACTTGATCTTTTGTACGATGTGATTGATGTGTCATTCTTAAGATATATGGCGTTCCATCCCTGTAAACCTCAAAAACGTAGTTCTCTGCATCTCCAAGTTTAACCGCATTCCCAGCATTCACTTGAAAAAAATCCCCAGCCAATTTCACCAATTCATTAGAAAAAATTCGTTCTACCGCCGCTTCCATGATTCTCACTCCCATTAATGATATTGCTAACTTTAAAAACGATTATACTATCTTTATACGATACCAAGATGCCTTTTTCCTTTATTTGTATATATTGTTTTTTTATAAATCTTTGGACTTTGCTCCCTCCCTGAAGCTCCTTCCTTTATCATCGTGTTTGGTTCTTACGCAAAGAACACTACACATAGGGATAGTGACATTAATGTGGCGTTCTACAGTCAAGATTCATCACATATTACATATGAGTTATTTTATTCGCCCAGGAACTGGCAGATATCCTTAAAATAGATGTGGACCTGATTAATCTAAGGACAGCATCAACCGTTTTTCAGGCACAAATTTACACACCGATATTGTGATTTATTCAAAAGATGACACACATCTAAAAAAGTCCATTTATGGAGAATGATATGATTTTGAACAAGGCTTATAAAGCGGCATCCGGGTAAAAGAGGTATCCAACGAAAGCACCTACTTTCTCATACTTCAAAAAAAAAAAACGCCCTATAGGGCGCGTCCAAAAATCAAGTTTCCTTTTCCTCTTCATTCGCTATTCTATTGAACTTCAAGATCGTTTCTTCGATTACTGGATTATTGAATTCCTCTTGGATGGCTGATTGTACAAATTTATCTTCACCATTCATTTCATCCCACTCATTAACACTGTAATCTGGATCCCGACGATTTGATTTACCGTTTTGTTCCTCATTATTTGACAACTATCTTCACCTCTTATACATAGTAGAGTTCGAACCATTCATAAGCAGAAAAAGTTTAACTTTTTAATAATCATCCTTGATTGAAATGGGTGAACCCGTTGAGGTATGTTGATTAACCCAGTCAAGCGATACTTTTGAAACGGCATCCCATTCAGGTATTTGGGCTTTATGTTGTTCCACCCAGCTCATGCAATATTGCGGGTCGATATTGCTTTCTTGAGATTTTGCCAAAAATGACTGAATTGTAGTTTCCGTACAATTTTCCCATGATCCACATGTATCCTGCCAAATATGTTCCATTTTCATTTGTATATTTTCGTTAGCCATTGGGTTTCCTCCTTAATTAAATGTTACTTTTTGATATCTTAATTAAGTATGTCCAAGGCTAAATAAATCATTACAAAAATTGGGGTTTTTCAGTGAAAGAATGAATTTACAGTCGTAAAAATGATGAATAAACAGATTATCCGCCAAAACCAATAACTGCTTATGAAAGGAAAATCATTGTTACTTCAATCTCCTTTACACCTTTATACAGCCAATTGTATGGAAACAAACCAAAATATAGAAACACGACCCCCGTTATAAAAACAAAAACTACCAACACTTTCAACCTGACGTCATTATGAAAAAAGGCCGCCCCAGCACCCTGAAGCTTAAATAACTATCCAGCTAACTTCAACGTGGAAAGTTATACATTGTGCCCCTTGGAACCATCGCCATTTTTCAATGGGGCATATACTCGGCAATCGGCGTTTACACGTGAATTTAGCCGATTTACTCGTGAATTTCACGCTTTTACTCGTGAATCGGCGTTTACTCGTGAGTTTCAGCGATTTACTCGTGAGTTTTAGCAATTTAATCGTGAATTTCACGCTTTTACTCGTGAAATTATTTTATATTGATCTATTCTACTAAAAATGTTTTTAATCCGATACACATATTGGACAATGTGTCTTACATTCACTCCATCAAGGGCACAAAAAAAAGCTGAATGCTCAGCTCTTTTACATCGCTATTTCCATTCACAGCGTTTTTCTAAATGAATAGCACCATTTATCATAATCTAATTTCTCTTCATAGAAACGGTGGGCTTCGTTTCGCCGGATCCCTGATTCCAATGCAACATATGCAGCTCCGTTTTCTTTTGCCCAGTTATGTATATGGCTTAATAACTTCTCTCCATATCCAAATGATCGGTGTGCAGAATCTGTTACAAGGTCATAAATGAATACATGACGTTTATTATAAAAGTTAACTCTCCAGCTTAATCCGGCCAAGGATACAACCTGGTTATCCTTATATAAAGCATACAGGCAGAACCCCCGCTCGTCCGCCCTGGGCAGCCGGCAGATCATGCAGGCGCCTATGTGCTGCTAGCATCTGATGAAGGTGCTTATATAACAGGACAGTGCATTCACATCAACGGCGGGATCACGATGTCCTCATAAAACCGAAACGACCGAAAAGCTCCATGCTTTTCGGTCGTTTTCATTCAAATTTAATTTCCTATGCCAGGCGAATTCATCAATACAATTCTCCAACCATCCGGATCTTCAATCGTAACACCGGATTTTTCCCAATAGGGATTTTCCGGAGAAGCTGGTTCATAGCCCATACCTTTCAACCTATTCGTGATTTCCTCAATGGTTTTACGTTCAGGAATATAAAAGACAAGCAGATTATCTTTTGATGGGGCAGGACAAGGACTTCCATCTTTATGTTGAGTAAACTCTAAATGATAGCTGGAATCAGGAAGCCCGATCATGATGCCGTCATATCCATCGTGCCCTTCGAAAGAACCGATTTTTTTCAAACCTAATCCTTCACAATAGAAGTTTACTACCTTTTTTAGTTGATCAGTAGGACGTGCAACCCGGATTTGCGCTACTTTCATTTCATTTGGCCATTTACTTTCCATTGTCCCATCCCTCTCTTAAATCGAATTATATTTCTTCTTTCAAATTACTTTTACCAATATTGATGCCAAACCCTAATGCAATAGCCGCACCTAAACAACTGAAAAGACAACCAGTTCCCAAGAAAATGGTTGGATCTGATTCACCAATCATCACTGAAGCTATACCTCCAATTGCAGGAAAAAGGGCAACCATGTATCCACTTTTCGCCCCACCTATTTTCTCTACAAGCTTGAGGTAGAATAGCCAAGCTCCAAAGGAAGCGAATATAGTTAAATAGAACAAAGCAGATAAATATGTAATGGATGTCGGTAAAGTGACTGCTTGTCCTTGAATAAACACAATTGCCGCTAAAAGAATTCCTCCTGCTGCAAATCCAAGCACATTCGCATAGATTGGGTTCACTTTCTTCCTGGCATTTCTGGCAGAGCTTGCATCGCCCAATGCAGTAAGGATGGTACCAAGAACAGCCATCATGATACCCTTTATATCATTGAATCCATGAATACTATTTAAACTCGGATAAATAACAATACAAACAGCCAGCACTCCAATCATCCCACCAATTAAGATACGTGAATGTAATGGTTCCTTCAAAAAAATACGAAGGGCAATGGGCGTTAAAATGACTTTCAATGAAAATATTAATGTAACCATTGCCGCTGAACTTAAGATAGTGGCGTAATAAAGGCATAAATAGCTTAAAGCAAAATTACAAATTCCAAACACAATAATAAATGGAATATCCTTTTTCTTTGGTTTTCCTTTAGGTCTAAGAATGCACAATAAAATGAAGAATAGGATTGCCGTCAAACCTAAACGATATGTTAAAGATAATTCTAAACTCACAGGTGTACCTTGAATCTTAACGGCAATAAAATTAAGTCCCCATACTAATAAACAAAATATGTACATAAAGTTAGTCATAATAAAATGACCAATTTGCGATATTGCCCACTTTCTATCAGTTTATTAAACTCGTCGTAAATGATTTTCCCATCCATAATTTAACCGCCTTATATTAATAATCACATATGTAATAATACAGTAAATATTACCAATCTAAAGGGAATTGTCAATACATATAAATACATTCCGAAAAGCCCTCCAGTTAATTTGGAGAGCTTACCATTCGCTAACGACTATTAGCCCCAGACTTAGAAAAACTCGGTAATTGAGTTTCTACAGTTTTGGAAAAACGTTGCAGCTGATTTCAGAAATCCGCTGCCGACTGTCTGCCAAGCCGCATCAAAGCAAAGCGTCTGTCGGGTCTCGGCTAGCCAGTTATTCGGCAGGAGTGTCGCAAATTTCATCCATCCATTTAGAGTTTCATCCATAAGCGAGTGCCCTACGTTCAAATCACCGTTTTTATAATCAGGGTTCGGGATGAGACCATTCCGAACTCCCTTTTGTCTACAAACTACGGATAACGACCATTAGCCTTTATTGCTAACTTATCCAGTTTCAACCAATTCCTTCAGTCCCATAAACATTAAATTCCAGCCATATTCAGATCCATCGTGATACTCTCCAAGAGCTTTTTCGATATCGGATTTCGTCCAATTTTCTTCATGAGGAACGATGATTCTTTGTGAAAATGTCATTTCACAGCCCTTTTGAAGTTCTTTCAGCTCAACTGAAATTGTATCTACTGCTTCACTGAATTGCGGCATTTTAAAAGTGAACACTAATTTTTTTGGAGGGTCCATTTCAAGGTACTCCCCTATCGCCCGATAATCTTTTCCATCGCGATGATCAATAATTTCCCAAGTACCTCCCACTTGAGGATCATTTTGTGCCACTTTATTTGTCCCCTCCAATGTAAAAAACCATTTTCTCATCATCTCAGGGTTTAACCATGCATCAAATACCCTTTCAGCCTTTACATCAAAATTTCTAATCATTTTTAAAGTGGTTGTTGAGTGTTTTTCCATTTATATACTCCTTACGTCATTTTTACATGCTTTTCAATTCTTCTTTTGAGACAGCACGCCAACCGTGTGCTTCCAGTTTCTCTATATAGGTTTCCATCCTGATTTCCTCAATTTCGATCGCAAGCGGGTGCAGTGATACTAAACATTCATTCGAAGCATAATTTATGGTAACCTTTGCAACTTCATATCCATTATGAAATCCTGGATCGAACCCAGGATCATCGATTATATCCCCGTTAACAGGACGAATATCAGATTCAAATGTTTTCATCATTAACCTATTCTTTTCTTGTTCTTTTACTGATGTTATGAAGATCATTAAATTTATTTTCATTGCAATCTCCTTTTCTCTATCCTTAGCGACCGGCGACCTTGCACCTGCATAAGAAAAATGCTGCCGCAACTTATTGGGATAAAGCGCCTGCCAGCTCTATAAGACTTTGGTATTCACTATTTCCTTTTTCATATTTTTAAAGGAATAAATATCATTTATACCTTTAAATAGTTCCCCGTTCTTGGAGAAAATTGCACTTCCATTTGGTATTGCATATATCTTTCGTTCATTTGATAGGGGAATTAATTCTCCATCTATATTATCCTCGTAATGGACCTCAACGCTAAACCCGATTAATCCTAAGCCCTTGATCACTATCGTTTCTGGATAGTCTTTATCTTTTGTTATTATGCAATCATTGCAGAAAGCTAATGAGCCCGCACTATATCCAATGATTAAACCTTGAAAGTTTTTGATGATTGGGGTAAGTCCTTTTTCTTCAATTACATGGATTAACCTTTCTGGCTTTCCACCAATAAAATAAAGAATATCATGTTCTATTATAGTCTTTTTCATTTCTTTGCCTGAAAGGTCTTCATTTAATAATTCAATACTTACATTCTCCATGATTGAAAAGGCTTGTTTGATACTTACCATCCAACTTTCATACCTGGAATTGTCGGTTGCAAAAGGAATTATTAAAATCTTAGCTTCAGATTTAATCATTTTTGAAAGTTCCAGGAACACTTCACCTAATTCATTATTCGTGTGATTTCCACCACCAATTAAACAAATTTCCATATATGTCCCCCTTTAATTACAAACCATTCTTAAAATATTCTATGTAAAAAGGACAATACCTTTTGATTCTTTGTAACTAAAAAAAGTAACTATTCGCTAAAGAATAGTTACTTCAAAATAACCGGATTGGAATAAATAGGACAGGAGAGAGTTGTCCTATCCACTTCCATTATATGGAATAACGATTACAAGGTGAAAAAATTATCTGTTAGGGAAACAGTCCAAAGAGACTTTGTCTAAGCCCCTATAGCTCCATAAGAAAAAGAGCTGCAAAAGCAACTCCCTTATTTAAGTGGGTTGATGTGAAATACACCAATCGAATCCTTGTTTTTTTAGATGTTTATAATTCACTTCATTTAAGTTTCCCACTACTTATATTACAAGTCCTTTTCCGCGAATTAAAGCGTGACAATAATCGGACCGTTTTTAGTTAGGATGATCGTATGTTCCAATTGAGCTACATAGCTTTTTTCTGTAGCATAGGTCCAACCGTCTTCTTTTTGGAATACTTCTTCTTCAAAGGTTGAGATAAATGGTTCGAATGCGATAACCATCCCTTCCTTTAATATATCATTATCCCATGGATCATAATAATTACAAATATGGTCAGGTGCTTCGTGTATTCTACGTCCAACACCATGTCCAGTAAGATTTTTGATAACCGTGAATCCATTCTGTCTCGCTGTTTCGAACACTGCTTTTCCGATTCTACTTTTTTTGGAACCAGGTTTTGCTTTCTTAAGACCTGCTTCAAATGCCTTTTTGGCAACGTCGCATAATTTCGCTAATACTTCTTCTCCTTCTCCTACTACAAATGAGATTCCCGTATCTGCGAAATAACCGTTCTTCGAAGCAGATACATCTATATTTACTAGATCCCCTTCACGAATAACCCGATGACCCGGAATGCCATGTGCCACTTCTTCATTAAGGCTAATGCAAGTAAAGCCAGGAAAATCATATTCCCCTTTTGGAGCTGAAACTGCACCCGCTTTTTCTAAAAGTTCCCCGGCTATATCATCAAGTTCTTTGGTCGTTATGCCAGGAATTGTTCTTTGTACCAATTCATCTCTAATGGTGGCAATAATTTTGCCAATTTCCTTCAAACCATTAAAATCATCTTCTGTTTTTGCAATCATTTTTTTCCTACCTCATTATCTTTTATCATCAATAAACTATATAAGCATTCATTATACCTTTTATTTTAGCGGAAAATAAAAGCAATGTACATTATTGGGTACAATGCGCCTCAGCTTGAACTTTTCTTCGACCAAGAAATAGACCACAACCTTTGCAGTAGTACATTTTTTTATCCTATAATGATGCGCTCTTTTGGATAGTGATACGCATGTTTTAATGGTTTGCCCCCCATACTGAATAAGAAGGTAAACATCCCGATTTTCCCTATAAACATTAAAATCATGATTACGGCCTTTCCGGCAGTACTCAATTCCGGTGTAATGCCAAGCGAAAGGCCTACAGTGCCAAAAGCAGAGGAAACTTCGAATAAAATTTCCATTAGGGAAAAGGCAGATTCAATGCATTCAAGAATGACAACTGCCACACTGCACAGTATCATACCTGTTGTGAAAACGATGAACGACTTGATGATATCTTCCTCATCGATCTCCCTTTTGAATATTTTTATTGTTCTGTTCCCTTTCGCATAGTTGTAAATGGTAAGCAGCATCACAGCAAACGTGGTGGTTCTTATCCCACCACCAGCACTGCTGGGGGATGCCCCTATGAACATAAAAATACTCAGTAACAATATGGTAGGTACTGAAAATTGGTTGACGTCGCTGATCGCCATTCCGCCAGTCCTTGAAGATATCGAATAAAAAAGAGAATGGACAAAGAATTGATGCCAAGTCTTTTCTGAATAGAAAGTACTATACTCAAACAGATAGATGAAAATGGCTCCAATTACGATCAGTATGAAAAAAGTTACGGTTGTGATTTTAGTGAACAAGGAGAACCGGAATGGCATCTTTCCCTTATGCCTGAGCCACTGACTTACCTCCATTAAAACAGGAAAACCAAGGGATCCGATAATAAAGAGTACTATATTAAGGGTCAGGACAAAATAATCGTCTGCAAACGGAATCAGTGATTTTCCTGTGATATCAAAACCTGCATTTGTCGTTGCAGACACAGAGGCGAAGAAACCCTGCAAATAAGCCTCTTGCCATGTTGGGAAATACTTCAAGAAATATGTACCGAAAACAACAGCCCCTAATAGCTCAATCATGACAAAGAAAAAGAAGATCATTCGTATGAACCGAACAATCCCGGAAAAAGTTGGGCTGTTTTGTTCTGTCGTCATGAGTATTCTTGCCCTGAGTCCTATTTTTTTTCCTGATGCAAGCCATAGTATTGTTCCGAAAGCCATGATCCCAATTCCACCAAACTGGAGAATGATTGCAAAAATAAACGTACCGGGAACACTAAGCAGCTGGCTTACATCTACCGTGGATAATCCTGTTACAGTTACCGCACTGATAGAAATGAATACTCCATCAATAAATGAAAGCTCTGCATTCTGCGTTTGAGTAATGGGAAGCAGCAATAAAATGGTTGAAACCACTACAGCTACCAGGTAATAAAAAACAATGATTTGAGCAGCAGATAGCCGTTTTGTTATATTCTCTATTTTACTAGTCATTTCTCTCCAACTTCTATATGTTTTTTGACAAACATATACCTAATTTTGTATGAACGTACCATTGCAAAACTTCAACTTATACTAACTTGTCCATTAAATTAAGAAAATAAACTCCTCAAAATAGCTAAAAACCCCTTAGGGCCTCAAGGGGGGGATGTCTTTCGTTTTATGTATATGTATGTTTTATACATCGTTCGTTAGTTCCGTAAGAAAAAAGGTTGCCGCAGCAACCTCACTTTTTGAAGAAAACCTATCCTTGCTTAGCTTCTCAAATAAACAATACCGTTTCTTCGCTCTACTTGAAAATTTAAATCATCCTTACTATTAAGCATATAACCAACATCTTTATTATTCTCTAATTCAAAAGATATGCCATATCCATTATTCTCAGGATAACCATATAAATAGCAGACCACTTTTCCATCTTTTAAAAATACAATTTGATTCATTCCTTCATTTACAGTTTCGCTAATAGTATCCCACTTATAACCTACCGTTTCATATATATGATCTTTCGGGGTATATGGTGGAAAGGAATATACCACATCCCAGTCAAACGGTGTTACTTCTAATAAATTTATTGTTTCAGCGGAATGTCCAATTGATAACACTTCTTCTTTTAACAACTCTTCGTTTACATCCCATAAATCTTTCTTTAATAGATTTATAAAGATAGCTATACAAATAATCCCCAAAGCTATAATTAATACTGTCTTTTTAGATTTCATAAATATACTCCACCTTGAACAACAACCTTCCTAACGAATATGAAACTTAATTATAACAATTATTCCCAAAAAAGTAATTACTCTTAATGAACGATCCTGCCCCGTGCATTAATGAGCTGTTAGGAATCAGCTCATGGCAGTCAGTGAAGTAAAGCACCTGTAAGTTTTATAAATCGTATTATTGAGTTAGTACAAACTGTGCTTATGAAAAATAGAATAAATCAATAGGAGGATTCTAAATGGATTCCTCTTTCAGTAAGGGGTATTCTTCCACATTTTAGTTTGATAAAATAAAGTTGTTTTTATTACATGTTCTTAGGAGAAGATGATTTAGTTGTGAATTTATTAAAAGTGATAGCAGCGGCAGTGATTTTATCCTTCATTATCTCTATTATTGGATCAATAATGGCCTATACTCCATATTTAGATAGAGAACCAGATGTATATTATCCTACAATAGTTGAAAGTTTTATTTACGGTGTGATTTATTTTACTCCTGTGTTAATTATACTAAGTGTAGGTTCTTTTGTAGTCTATTCATCGTTACGCAAGAATAGGCGTTTACCAAAATGGGTTAAGGTGATTGTTAGTTTAGGGGTTGCAATTGGATTAGGAAAAATCATTTCGTCAGCGCTAAGTGAAGAAAGTCAGACAAATGATATATATCTAATACCTGAAGGATATGAAGGAGATGTTTTTGTATTTTACAATGTTAAAGGAGCTCCTGAAGTTGAGAAAGAAGATGGCTATGAGGTGCATAAAATCAATGAAAAAGGCTATTATGCGACCCGGACCAAGGACTTGGATTACGGTACAGTAACAGACAAATACTTCTATGTTAATGATAAAGGACATCGAACACCTATAGATAATAAGTGTGTAAGTACATTTGGAACAGGCGGAACTACTCTGGAGGATAATATTGATGGAACTACCCTGGAGGATAAAATTGATATTACTTATACAGGATTTAAGCTAAGAAAGAATAACTGCAGTGAGGTATTTTCGATGGAAGCTCAGAATGAAGATGGATACGTACAGGTGATTAATGATATTTTAAAGAAGTATTATAATATGGAACCACAATTATTTTAAAATTGTAGACTTCAGAATTGGAACAAACTATGCTTTATGAAAAACCTGCCCCTTTAATTGCAAAAGAAAAAAGCTGCCTTAAAGACAGCTCAGATCTTCAGCTAACGCAACTTTTAGTTGAAGATGAATATTATCGGTAATTATTGTGAACAGGTGTAAACAAATCTTCATTAGAATTTCTAACAAGTGAAAAATTGTCTACATTATAGTGACCGTGAAGGGTTTCATTGTGATGAAGGATTATTTGTTTTGCAGATAAGTTCTTGGAATCAGAAGTGGAATGTCCATCACCAACTAATGTTACATCAAAATGATTGATTGTTGCTGTTCTAACTGCTGAATCGATACAATGTTCCGTCTTACATCCCATTATTACAATATGGTCTACATTGTTTTTACTTAAATGTTCGTGTAATGGAGTGCCATAAAACGAATTTGTGGCAGCTTTATCAAATATGATAGCAGTCGATGGTACTTTAATATCCCTGTGGATCTGGAATCCAGGTCCTTCACCATTTGAAACATCTAAATCTCTTATAAAAACAACAGGGATATCTTCATTTATCGCTTTTTCAATTACAGTATTAATGTTATTAACGATTTTTTCTTTCTCAAAGACTCCTTGTTCCCCTTTATTACCTTCTATTAATTCCTGTTGAGCATCGATTATCAGTAATGTTTGTTTCAATATTTTCCCCCCTAAAGTTATTGGCAGTTAGTTTTTCCCGTTTTTATTAAATATCAGAAAGTATTTTAAGCACTTCTAAGTATTTTCGTCAAATGATTTACCAATACCTTCTTGAACGATTCTCCCCCTTTAGTTCAATAACAAAAAGAGCTGCCAATTTCAATAATATGAGATTTATTAGGAATACTTGGAATTTTAGTTGCTGTATATTAAGATAGTATATGATGAAAATTTTCCATTATATAGGAGGAGAAATATGAAAAAGAAAATTCTACATACGGTACTTTCGATTGCAGTAGGAGCAGGGATACTGTCTGTTGGTGGTGTTCCTGCCCAAGCTAAGAGCCAAAATCAGGAGATGAATGACACTTACGCAATAGCTTTTAAGAGTGGATTACCGGAGAATTATCAAGAGGTAATTCGGAAAGCCGGTGGTAAAGTAACCAAAGTTCTTCCAGAAGTTGGAGGAATAGAAGCTCAATCTGACGAGCCTTCTTTTCTTACAAACCTAAAAGGTAATGCTTCAATAGAAGCTGCTAACAGAGAAATTCCCCTAACTTTAGACAAAACAGCAGTCAGCCCTTATAACTATAAGTCTAGTATCATCAGCCAGCAAAATTCAGAGAGTTATTGGGGCTCCCAATGGGATATTCAAAGGGTGACCAACGATGGGAAATCATATGATTTAGAAACAGGCGGATATAAAAATAAAGATGGCAGTATTACTCATAAAGCAGTGGTGGGAGTGATTGATACCGGAATTGATGAGTCTCATCCTGACTTAAAGAATAATATAATAGGTGGACGTAATCTTGTTCCTGCTGGAATGGATGAATCTGAAACAGGTGATCCTACTGATATAAAAGATCGCAATGGGCACGGTACTCACGTTGCCGGGATCATTGGAGCAAATGGTAAAGTAAAGGGTGTAGGGCCAGATTTAGGAATCAGATCCTATCGCGCTTTTTACTCAGAGCAAGCCCTTGGATTACCAACTTGGATTATAGATGCAATTATCGCAGCAACAAATGACAAGGTAGATGTTATTAATATGTCTCTACGTTTCTATAATAATACCAAAATGACAATTGAGGGAGAAAGTTATAAATCAATCGCTGAAACGTTACTTTGGAAGAGAGCCATTCAATATGCAGTAAAGAATGGGGTAACTGTTGTAGCCGGCAGTGGTAATGAAAGTTTAAATTTAGATGACAAGAAGGAAGTTAACGAATTTTTAAATAAATTGTATGAACCATATGGAATGAGCGTGAAAGGGCCTGCAACTGTAGTACCAGCACAAATGCCAGGAGTCATTAATGTGTCTGCCTCCACAAAATGGTCAACTCAGCAGCTTGCTTTCTACTCTAATTATGGAAACAGTGCTATTGACGTAGCAGCTCCCGGAGGAGATTTCGGGCCTGAATATGCAGAAACCAATGATCCTGCGGCGGCTGATCCAAGTAACTTAATCCTAAGTACTTGGCCTACCTATTTAGGTGCTTCATATGAGTTTAATGCTGGTACTTCCATGGCCACTCCTCAAGTTGCTGGAATTGCAGGAGTTATTAAGGCAGCTCATCCGGAGTATAAACCTGCCCAAGTGACAGCACGCATTAAGCAAACAACCCTTGACTATGGAAAGAAGGGACAAGATGCTTTATTTGGTTCAGGAGAAGCAAATGCTTATAGAGCATTGGAAAATATAAAGAAGTAGCTTATGATTCTGAATAAAAGTACAAGGAAAGATTCTTGATCAGAATCTGTAACACGAACAGTAATCGGGAAAAATATATCCATAACTAAAAGGCTATATGCCCGAAATATAAAAAACGGAAACACATAAAATGCGTGAAGCCATATTCTAATTAACACAACTCACCAGTTAAAATTCATTCCCTACTTAATTGTAGGGATTTTTTTGTTTTATCGCTTAATTACAATTTCTAGTCCAAGAAAAAAACATTTTCAAATTTGTTTTATCGAACTATCCTGCCCTTTTAGTTCCATAAGTAAAAGCGGCCGGTCAGCCTCACCTTTTTATGATTTTGGCAATCTTGAAAATTCCAAAGCCGCAAAGAATTATGGGACCCATTATAATAATTGGTATCAAAATATTAAGTGACATTAAATAAGCCATCATTATATCCATATAATACCATATCCAAAAAACATCTTCTTATTGAACTAACGCACCCTTTACACAAACTTTGGTTTTAATTCTATAAAAAAGGAACTGTTTTCACAGTTCCCTTTTAGATATTTTCCCAATGAACATCTAGAGCCAGTCTGCACTATCATCAGCAAACCTTTGTAAGTCATTCATAAAAACACTTGCATGATAACCATCACAAACTGCATGATGAATTTGTAACGAAACAGGCAAGAACCATTCATCTTTTATTTGTGAATATTTCCCCCCAGTTATGATGGGTAAGAGAAAATCTCCACCATTATTAATATTTAAATTAAATGCTGTAAAAGAACTCCAAGGGATCATGGATATCGGAATATTATTATCTGGTATAGGAGTCTTTGGGAATAAACTACCCGTACCATTGTATTCTTCTACATCTTCTTCATACTGGGAATGGAATTCAGAAAACCTACTTATATTTGGTGACCAGATATTAGAAAATGTGCATGTCTTCTTATCAAAAATTGTATAAGAAGGCAAAATTTCTGACCAATAACCTAAATCCCCTTGTTGGTTAAAACTGGTTCTGAATTCTCGACGGGAATTAACTATTTTTGTAACCATAAAAATAAACGCAGGATATAACTTATAATTCTTCTTCTTTAAGTTTTTCATAAGAACAGTAATATTAATTTCATTCGTTATACTGAATGTTGTTTGTTGTTGTAAATAGTGTTCAAAGTACTCTTTTCGAAACCAATTTTCACGATCAATTATATTGAATTTCATATGCAATGCCTCCTAATATGTTTTATTTGATTTAGGAGGCTATTTCCTCTGCTTTTTTCATGACAGTCATCCTTTTGTAAACGAATTTATACACCAATTATTATCAAATATCCCCAGACTAAAATCAACTTACAGAGATTACTTTCTTCAACTATCCTGCCCCGATAGTTCTATAAGGCATAAAGCATCACTATTTCTTATTCTTCTCAAATAACACAAGCACTACTCGTAACGGCATACAGCCAGACTACTTATCATAGGGGGGATGGACAAGCAATCATGCATAAACTAATTGAAATCCCGCCCATTAAACCACCTCCATTGACAGCATATTAGTTTCTGCCTGCTATAATGTCTGGAGGTAAAGGGAGCATGACCTAATTCATTCAAGACTTGACCAAGGAAAATCAAAAAATATATAACCCTGTCCTAAAATTGGGACAGGGTTAACTTAAAGTATTTAATTGTAAAAACACTTCACCGAACAAAAAAAATAACAATAAAGTTACTGCTGCACTATCTGAATAAGGTTGCCGCATGTATCGTCGAAGACAGCTATTGTGCTTTCGCCCATTTTTGTCGGCTCCATCGTAAACTTCACGCCGTTTTCCAATAATCGTTTGTACTCTTCATGAATATCTGCAACGCCAAACATTGTTGCTGGGATGCCTTCGGCTACTATCTTCTTTTGATACTCCTTTGCGGCAGGATGTTCATTCGGTTCGAGTAAAAGCTCGGTACCGTCATGGTCATCGGGAGAAACAAGCGTAATCCACCTGAATTTCCCCATGGGAACATCATGCTTTTTTACAAACCCTAGCTTTTCTGAATAAAATTCCAGTGCCTTGTCTTGGTCTTGTACGAATAAACTGGTAACAATGATTTTCATAATCCTTTGCCTCCTTTGGTATTTACCACGTTGGTGGTCTGCAAACAATCTGGCTCCAAGCCGAAAAACCCACACATTCGTCAGAAGTCATCTTCCGATTTTATAAAATTACTCTATCCATCCTTTCAGCAAGTTTTTAAGTGGTTCGTTGTTGAACATTAGTACTCGATATTTTCCCTTTCGTTTTGATTTTACGAGTCCTGCATCTTCCAATGCAGATAGATGTTTAGCGATCGCCTGTCGCGAAATGGCAAGGTCGTGCTTCGTAATGAGACGTACCGTAAGTTCATACAACGTCAGTTCGTTGCGTTCAGATAGCTCGTCTAATATCAGCCGTCGAGTCGAATCGCCGAGTGCTTTGAATATAGCGTCTTTATCTAACATACATCAATTATAAGCAACTCAATAGTTGCATGTCAACAAGTATAAGCAACTGTATGGTTGCTTGTCAATCGCACCTATTCCAGAACGGACGGAAGCCACAAATACATATTTTGATTTATTATTTCCATCATCAGGCTCCATCATAATGAATAACAGCCACTATTTTACTTCCAATAATATACAGGTGATTTATGTATTGGTTTTATAGTTTTTCATCTTAAACCTCCCCGTTAATTATTCTCGTGCGGAAAGTGGTGCATTGCCTTATCAGTTTCCCCCGTCCTAATTTGGTACTAATGGACAGTTCCAATCATATTCTTATTAAAGAAAACAATAAGAAGGGGGGCAAAGTCAGTTGATAAAAGTTAAGGTTGGTTTACGGCCCATTGTAAGTAAGATTAATTTACCTACTGTTTTGAAAACGACTATACTTCCAGGTGACTCAATTGAAAGATTATTTATAGCAACCCAGGTAGGAGAGATCTTTTACATAGGAAACGGAGATATAAGGACTTTTTTAGATATTCGCCCGCGAATCCTAAAACTAGGTGTTTCTGGTGGCGGATATGATGAACGGGGATTGCTGGGGCTAGCGTTTCATCCCGAATTTTATTTTAACGGTCTGTTTTATATTCATTATTCAGTAGCTGGAACACAAGGACCAGGCGCTCTTTCTGAATCCTTTAAGCCTAACCCGTGTGATCCCAAAACTTTAAACCTAAGGTGGATGAATAGAGAAACTCAATATGATCATATCGATACAATTGAAGAATGGATTTTACAATCGAATGGTCAGCCCCAAAAACGACGGACATTGCTTAACTTAAGAAGACCATTTGCAAATCATAATGGGTTCAATAGTTTAAACTTTTCACCTGAAACAGGAAAGCTTGTTTTAACAACAGGAGATGGCGGATCAGGCTATGATCCATTTAACTTAAGCCAGGACGATCTAGAAATCGCTGGTAAAATAATTGAAATTGATGTAGGTAAGTATCCATACATCAATAATTCACCCATTGTCACACGTTTTAATGAACTTCCAACACCCATTCAGGAAACGCTCATGGTAATGGCCAAAGGGGTTCGCAATATACCAGGCATTTCATTTCAAAGATTTTATAATCAGTATATTAAATATGCGGGAAATGTCGGCCAGCGTTTGGTCGAGTCGATTTTTTCATTCGTTCAGTATAAACCAATACCGGTTACTCAGCTTATTCAAGCTTCTTTCATGAATTCTGAACCTGACAAAGAAGGGTTCATTAACTTTGGATGGCGAGGTTGGGAAGGTGCTTTTCCTGCTTCGATTATAAGAAAGTGCACTGAAAATCCGACTTTGAATGAGAAAACAACTGCTTATTACAATGAAGCAGCAGCACTTTCAGGAAGTCGTCTTCAGCCTTTAACCAGTTATTTTCATGAAGATACCAGACCCGATAAGTTTGGAGGAACTGCAATCACAGGAGTGCAAGCCTATATGGGGAAAAGAATCCCTGCTTTGACAGGAAGCGTTGTGTTTACCGATCTAGCCCGGAAAGAATCTCAACCTCAGGTTAGAGGGGCTTTAGCTTATACCACCGTAAGACCAAATGGCGGACAAAATGATTTTAGTGTGATACAAACCGAATATGATTTTGGGTCTCAATCAGCTTATTATGTTAATTTGGGAACGAACCTGGATCAAACCAGACTATATTTAGGGGTTTATGGCTCTATGAAAGTGACTGATTTTAACCAAGGTACCGTTTTTGAAATTGTTGAATCATAACTATAAAATTCTACTCAATCCTGAAAATTTGGATTTAATGAATCGAAATTAAAATCATTTTTACCCTTTTAAAAATGATTAAAGCAATATCAACCCATAACCAGCTATAAATGAAAGCAAATAAAAAGCCAGTTATAAGAAATGAAAAGGAAACAGACACGGCTGGACCTAAAACCGGAAAGTGAAAAATAAATAGTAGACTCATAACTCCTGACATTAAAAGAATTGCACCAGTAGCGATAATAATTAACCTCTTCCTAAAAAAGGAAAAAGATGCCCCTATGCCAAGTCCTAATAATCCTGTTGTAAAAGGAAATACAATTAGTTCAGATGGCTGTAGGATGAATAACAACATAATTGTCAAAAAGTAGGTCATCACTCCATATGGAATGGAAAACATGGAACACAACAGAATAGGTGCTGTGGCTAGCGGGCTTATTAAATATCCTATACCTGGTAAAAAGCCAGCAGCAGCCTGTAGAATAGCAGCAATGCAACCAAAAATAGACACTAAAATGAGCTTCATCGTTTTTTTATGTTTATTGAATATTATTTGGGATAAACGAACCTCATCAGAAATAGGTTTTAAAAAAAACACCTTTCCACCTCATTCTAAATGGTTTATACGTTACTATACATTATATTTACCAATCATTAGAGGCGGAACAATTATTAATTATCCAAACATCAATATCCTGTATTGAAAAATAATTTTCCCTTTGCTAAAAAAAACAAGGCCTTATTGGCCCTGCCTTTTATTCGACTATTACTTTCCCAACCATTCCTTCCTGGAAATGGTACCGACATATCAGTTCATATGTACCGGGCTGTTTCGGTTGCACGGTAATGGTTTTTTCTTTACCTGGCTGGACCTCTGCGTCAATTCCGAGCTTTTCCACCGTGAAGGTGTGCTCTCTCTTACCTTTGTTTTTCAATATCAACGTTGTGGATGTCCCTTTCGGAATAGTGATGACTTCCGGATTAAAGAAATCATCGTTCAACTCGACCTCAATCGATTTCACCGTAGGCTGAGTTACAACACGGGATTCGGCAGATACGCCGAGTGAGCCTAGAGTTGTCACAACTACAACCGTTGCAAGCACAACGACCAATCCTGTTACCCACTTTTTCACAGACATTCGCAATCCCTCCTTCCCTAACACTAGTTTTTTCTAATTCATAAAATATTATTACTATTAATTTGGTCGCAGCGTGCTTTCAAAAGAAAAAGATCGCCACTAATGGCGATCTTCTGGAATCCATTCTGATGCAACTAAACTGCCCGTTACTTTTTAAGGTGAGTGCTATGACTCGCTTAATTCCCCTTTTAAGAATGCGTAAGCACTTGAAGGTCTTACCTTATCAATAACTATTTTGCAATTGTCATTATAGTCCTTTTTGACACTTTACCATTATAAATTTAAATGGAGGTTTACTTTCCATATTCTTATGCGGCTCAACAACTTCCGAAAATTCTATCAGTCCATAATTTCCAAATTCTTGTTTAACCGAGTCAGAATCATAAAAAAACATTTTTACCCCTTCCATTATTTCGAAATAATCTTTACCCAGTTGTTTGCCCTTACCAAACATTGGGGCTTCTTTTGAAATAGTAGTAAAAATCATATATCCGTTTGGCTTTAACTGATTATAGCAAGCTTTAATAAACTTATCTCTCTCATGATTATTCAATAAGTGAATAAGGGCATAACAAAATATACCATCATAAAGTTTATTATCAAAAGGCATATCGGTTACTGAACCATGAAAAATATTAAGATTAAGCCCATTTTGCCTTGCCAATTCAATCGCTGTTTTTGAAATCTCGATACCTGTTACATTTATTCCGTTGTCAGTAAAAACCTTTGCATTTCTTCCATACCCAATACCAGGAATCAATATATCCTTAACTTCCTTTTCAAGGAAAAAGTCCTTTGTCAAGATTGCGGAGTCTGAAGGTTCAAATCCCCACATCATTTGATTTTCTATAAAACTTGATTCCCAGATTTCCGTCATACCTCAATCTCCTTTAAAAATATTGGATCCCATTCTTTAAAATCTGCTGCTTTTAAATAAGCATAGGTTACAAAGTTCTTTACCTTTATCGCTTCTTTATCATTTTAAATAGTTCAAGCCATTTGAACCTATTCATCCGCTTCTTTAATTTGGCTGTGAATTGGTATATTCCTTATTGGCTAATGGTATGTCTTTATTTTTCAATTGACGATTTTCAATTGCTACTCTAACAACATGTTCCCAAGAATTTGCATAAACTTCTTGGTTGAATTTTCTTTCTACCTTTTTTAGAGCAGCCTTACCCATCTTTATGGTTGTATTCGGATGATTGAACATTGAAATCATCGCTTCTGCTAGCATATCTATATTATTTTTTTGAATTAAAACTCCATTTTCTCCATTGTCAATTAATTCATTAGGGCCATATCTAATATCATAACTCACTACAGCTGTAGCATTAGACATGCTCTCCAATACAGAAAGAGAAAACCCTTCCGTTTTTGAAGCCAAAATACTGAAAAGAGCACTTTGATAAATTTTAGATGGTTCCTGGGTGTATCCATTCAATTTTATGTGATCTGTAAGTTTAGCATTATTAATAATTTTTTGTAACTTCTCTTTTTCCGAACCATCTCCCCAAAACTCTAACTTCGCATCCGGCACTTTCTTCACAACGAGTTCAAATGCCTTAATAATATGATCTATATTTTTAATGGCTGAGTACCTACTAATAACTACCGCTAGCCTTTCGTCTTTAACTAAACCAGAGCGGCCAAACCATCCAGTTTTTAAATTTGTCCTCGACGCATGAGGAATAACATGCAAATTCGTTCTTTTCCCAAATCTATTTTCAATATCTGTCTTTTGTTGTTCTGTAAGAACTAAAGCAGCATCAATATTATCTAATTGATTAATTCCTGTTTGGACAGTTGAAGCGATGTCAGAATCAGCTTCCCATGGTGCCGTAAGGTGACTACTGTGTAACCGCCAGATTTTTGCAGCATTCTTATTCTTTACATTTATCATTAATAAGTCAGTTTTTCGAGCATCTGCAATTAATACTGGGTTGTCTACGTCTTTTATTACTCGTTCGACCCAATCTAATTTTAGTTGATCATCATTGCTATAAATAGCCTTAATATCTCCATTTTCTTCAAACCAATTTACTCGAATGGCCTTGCCGTTTTCGGGATTTACCCATTTTGATAAATAAGCTTGAGAGCTGCTATTGTAAAAATTCATTTGTCGTGGTTTATTGGAAGCAAAATCCATAAAAGAAACTTTTCTTATCAAGCCATACTCATCATACACTTCTTTTTTGATTCGATATCTTTGTTCATTAAAATAATCAATGAAATCTAAAGACCCATCTTCGTGAAATTTTTTATATTTAGTGTAAAGTCCATTTTCGTAAACTCTAAAAGCATTATGTCCAACATGCGGATCTAAATATCCTGTCTCGGGCGTAACTTGTGTAATCGTTAAATCTTCTTCACTTCCACAAAGCTCTTCATAGAGATTTAAAACTTTAACTTTTTCGTTTAGTTGTCCAAGCTCTATTAATTTTTCTCGTATTCTTTCGTACCTCGTATCAAAATTAAATGTGAGTATATGAGTATCATAGCCCATATCTGCAAATGTATTGGCCTGAGCTAACGATGCCTTCGTTAATCCACCACGTTGAACATCCAAAGAACTTAATAAAAAAAACATTGTTGCATTCATTATCTTTCTCCCGTCAATTATAAATAATTTTATTCCCACTTACATTATATAGCAACTTTCCCATCCTTTCCTACTAAATAGGTTTCTTCAAAATTAAATAAATAAGAAATAATGACTATAGGAGATATAAAACAAAAGTATGATATAACAAAAATAAGCCCTCTCCATGTGGAGAAGACCATTTTATTATGCTGCAAACAATATGGCGAAAGGAGCTTTCCCTGCCCTTTGATCTGTTATCTTTTTATCTCTTCGTACTCACCATGTATCTGCAAAATTACACCTCAACTTTATTTGATTTACCCTTATTAATTATTCAATTCAACTTTATTAAAACCTTTAAAAGAATAAAAATCCTATTATGGTTCTTTAAGAAATTTGGCACCCTTAGTTCCATAAAGGTTGTCGCAGCAACCCTTTGTTATTCTTTACACGGCTTTCAATATTTATCTATCGTAGCACCAATGACGGAGGCACGAATGAAATCTAGTTTTTGGAAACGTCTAAGCTCCTCTGCCGTACCAGTCACAACGGCCCCGTTAAAACGGATTTCCCCTTTTGAAGATTGGGTGTTTTCCTTGATTCCCTTCAGAGCTTCTTTAATAGAGCTTTTATGGCTGTCTGTTTTACTCAGTTGTTCCAAAGTCTGTATGAATCCATGCCCGCTTTCATCAAAAAAAGGAACTTCTTGAATGACTTCGAATCCAAAGGCACCGCCACCGCCCTTAGTTTTTAACCTATCAGAATCCAGCTCCTTTGTCATTCTGTCCATTTGGGCGACAGTTGTTGTATCGACCCATAGCCAATTGACATTTTCATAGCCAAGCTGCTTACCCAACTCTGCTAAAGTCATTGGCTTATCAAAGGAAAAGGCGACCTCGATTAATATATTTTTGTCCAAACCAACGGCAGTATCAAGTTCATCCGGTAAAAAGTCATAGGACAAACCTGGATAATAAAAATCGATTTTCCTTTCATTATTGAAGTCATTATAACGGACTGTTCGTTGCGCCTTTTCGTTATAAACATTGACTTCAACCATTCCACTTCCTCGTTCAATGGTGTCTATCCTTCCGAACAATGGGATTTTCTCGGTCTTTTTATCCCATACTATTGAACGGTCACCAATGCTTTTACGATATGTCGTTTCTTTTGTTACACTAAATAAATTGTAATTATAGCTGCTATCCCCAAATGATATATTTGCCCCATGAATCATCTCATATATCCCATCATGATGCTCTAGCCGTTTATTGAGGATGTATTGACTGCCTGTGAAAAGAGTGGTCAACAGGATGGTAGTTGTAAGTACAGCAATGATTACATACTTGATTGTCTGCCTCCGTTTTGTTTTTTTGAGGGCCTTTTGCAAGGAAGGCGTGTTGATAAAATCGATTTCTTCCTCTTTTTTTGATTCGTGATTATCGCTCATGGTTTGCCTCCTTATAAATCTTCGCCAATTGTTTCCTGGCTCTGAATAAATTCGTCTTAATAGAACTGATAGGTTTCTCTAATAACTTGGATATCTCTTCATACGATAAGCCTGATTGATACTTTAATAACAAAAGTTCTTGAAAGTGCGGCTTTACCTTTGATAGTGCATATCCAACCTCTTTATTCCTTTCTTTTTCAAGAAAAACGACCTCTGGAAGCTCCCTTTTATCCGTCTCTAAAAGTCCTTCATTTAAATTGAGGTCGTACCGCCGTTGCTTCCGGCACTGATCATAATGAAAATTTAATGATACACGTATCAGCCAACTCCTTATCTTGGAAGTCTGAATCGTATCGTTATAAAGCAGATACTTATAAGCCGTTTCCTGAACAACATCCTCTGCATCGGCTTGTGAAATACCCAATTTCCGCAAGTATCTATATACGATATTAAGCTCTGAATTAAGCTCGCTATTCTTATTTATGTCATCCATCATCGTCCTCCTGCCTACTAGACGTATACCATTAAGAAAAGTTTACAATTTTAATCACACAAGGTAGTTTTTTAGTAAATAGTTTCGAATTTTAGTAAGAAACAACTATTGTTCTGTATCTCTGAAATAACGATTGATAAAAACAAAACACCTTGGTAAATGAGCAAATAGAAAGAGCATGTCCTGACTAAAAGAAACATGCTCTTAACTATTCGATTGAATGTTTCTTTTATAAGGAGGGGTGATCAGTTTCCATACTTCTAATTTCAACTATGCACCTGTTAGTTCATTTAGAATCCCTATTTACATAGAAGGAAGATACACTCTCCATTCTTTCCAAGCTTTAAGATAGCCACTTAAGTCATGCGGGTGAACTCCATTACAAACGCCTATACGTGTGTTAGATATGCATAAATTTTTGTGGTTTCACTTTTTCATGACCCATTGAACTTTGAACCACTTCTAGAGGCGCTCATGAACCTATTATGCTATGCTATTTATAGACTTACAAAGGGGGAATTATGTACATGTCATTTTTTGATAAAATGAAAGCAAGCATCGGAATCGGTGCGGCGAAAGTGGATACAAAATTAGAAAAAGATTCATACAAACAAGGAGAAACGGTAAAAGGGAACGTGTTTGTCCTTGGCGGAAACACCCAACAGGAAATCAATGGGCTGTACATCCATGTGATGACACAGGTTTTGAGGGAACAGGATGACCGTAAGTATTTAGATGATGTTACCCTTTACAAAATAAAGGTTTCGGATGCATTCGTCATTGAAAAAGGCGAAGAAAAGGTGATTCCGTTTTCCTTGCAACTTCCGTACGAAACGCCAATCACGATAGGGGACGTGTCTGTGTGGATGAAGACGGAAATGGATGTGACGTTCGCATTGGACCCTAAAGATAACGATTATATAAACGTATTTGAAAATGAAACAGTCAGTAGCTTCCTAAAAGCAATCGAATCACTAGGGTTTTACTTGAACAAAGTGAAAAATGTACCCTTCAAACGTAGCAAAACGGGTGTCTTTCAGGAATTCGAATACAAGCCAAAGGGCGGTCCATTCCAAAGAAGCCTTGATGAGGTTGAAATCGGATTCGTCGCGGACGCTCAATCCGTAGATTTATTCATCGAAGTGGATAGAAAAGCAAGAGGACTTTCTGGGTTTTTGGAAAGTGCAGCAGGAATGGATGAATCCAAGATCCGAGTGCAATACAAACATTTCCAAAAAGAAAGTGTAGAAACAGCCAAGCAAGAACTAATGGATATACTATCCCGTTATTCTCGATAAATTGGATTTGCTTATCTGCCTTATATAAACCCCATACATCAGTTAAGATCATACCTGTTCTCTCCAATCTATACCATATTAATAGACAGTATAGACAAAAGAAAAACTGCCTTAAGACAGCTCCAATCTTTAGCTTACGCACCCGTTAAAGGAGTTGCCCTAACAACTCCTTTAAGAACAAAATTTATTTATTAATCACTAATGGTACTGTTTTTATTTTTAAAGTAAATAAACAAATTAAATATGCTTAACCCTAAAATTATAAGAAACAAATATGAGGAAATAACATCTCCTCCTAAATTTAATTCATCAGCTATGTATCCTATAATAATAAGATTAATACCAGAAACAATTATTGAAATTATTGAAGTAATACTAACTGTGAATCCATTAACGAGGTTGCTTCGTTTCTTTTGAATCAATAAAATAACAATTAAACTAATTATAAAAGTAATAAAAACTAATCTTAAAAAATCGTATATTTCCAACCCTTCCATAATCATCCCCCCTTATTATCCTTTTCCTATTAATTTTACCACAAAAAACCATTATCCTTATGCAACTAAACTGCCCCTTTTGTTCAATAATAAAAAGGCTGCCGTAGCAACCCCAGTATAACAACGTTGAGAAGATCGCGAAGTTTTTTTGCCACTCGGAGTTCTGCATAAATTCCTTGTGGAATTGTTGGTTCGGCGTATCTTCCGTCCTTGACTAACTGTGCGATGACTTTTGCATCTTTCACGTCATTCTTTGTAGGTGAATTATCGTCTAATTCTTTACTTCGTTTTACATGT
>NZ_JBIWES010000026.1:0-34810 GCF_044762665.1 Peribacillus sp. NPDC096622
CTCTTCAGCGCCGATGGTAGTTGGGGGTTTCCCCCTGTGAGAGTAGGACGCCGCCAAGCCATTTAAAAAGATCAGCCATCCGGCTGGTCTTTTTTGAGGTCGTTATTCCTTCAGTACCTATTATTTAAACCTGTTAAAGAAAGTTATATGCAGTATGAATGGTAGGACATACTATAAATGCATCTGAATTTCTAAAGCTATCTGTATTATCCATATCTGTTTAAGACAAAGGGACAGAATTCTTCGTTTCTGTAGGGATATATGTTAAACTTAACGTAGTTCTGAAACTGTCATTGGGGGAATAGCCGATGGATACCTCTGCTAAAGATGAAATGATTTTTTCGTTTGCTGAATGGTTGAGAGACCAGGGCAAATCAGCCAATACGATCAAAACGTATACTGGTGTCCTTTCACAGTTTTGTGACCAGACACAAAAGATATTGATGGAGATCCATTCTGAAGATGTTCAGGGTTATCTTGATTATTTAGAAAATTGCAAGAAAAGTCCTGGAACGATCGAAAAACACTATATCGCCCTAAATGTCTTCTTTAAATTTTTAGGCAAACCGCAAGTAATGCTTTCTGTGGAACGTAAGGTTAAGGAGCACAAGCTTGAGGTACCTGAAACTTTAAGCATAACTGAACAGCAGATCCTGTTAAGAGATATAGAAGCAGAAGGAAATCTAAGGAACATTGCCATCGTCTACCTTTTGTTACATACAGGAATCCGTGTCTCCGAATTATGTGACTTAAATGGCCGTGACGTCATCATGGAAACAGAGCGAAATTATATACTTGTCAGGAACGCAAAAGGTGAAATCGACAGATCCGTCCCCCTTACAATATCGGCTATACAACATGTGCAAAATTATCTTTTTTCTTTAAAAGAAAAAGCAGATCCGTTATTCATCTCAAGCTATAATCAAAGGATCACTCCGAGGTCAGTTCAATATATATTGAAAAAATACAATGTACATCCACATAAACTGCGACATACCTTTTGTCAAAGGCTAGTGGATAATGGAATAGATATACAAACGATATCCAAGCTTGCCGGTCATAAAGATTTAAACGTAACGAAGCGTTATCTAAAAGAAAAGCCGCTGGATCTCGCAAATGCGATAGACCAAACTTTCACCAAACACTAAGATATAGAAATTAAAGGGAAAGCGAGTTCTTTCCCTTTTTTGTATAAACAAACAAATTTCCTTTGAAATGACGAATAGGAGATTTTGTCTTAAGAGACAGGACAGGTTAAAAGAAGAAGGAACATAGTTCAGTCAAAAGGGCTGCACATATTGATACATTGTGAATCAAAATAGAGGGGATTCCTGATAAAAGGAATCCCCTCTTCTTTTTCTTCATTTACTTAACTGTTTTTTTCTTCTTTTTACCTATTTTCATTATAACTTCATATACTACCGGCACTATTACAAGTGTTAGCAATGTTGAACTCACCAGTCCGCCGATAACGGTAATTCCCAAACCTTGTGATATCAATCCACTGCCTTCTGCACCGATTGCCAGAGGTATTAAAGCGCCGATTGTGGCAAGGGCAGTCATCAGGATTGGGCGTAGACGGGTGGATCCTGCCTCGAGTAAAGATTCCCTGGTAGATAGCCCGGATTCTTCATTCTTGATAACACGGTCCACTAATACGATGGCATTGGTTACGACGATACCAATCAGCATCAGGACACCCATCATTGCCGAAACGCTGATGGTCTCACCTGCAACGAATAGCCCGGCCAATGCCCCGATTACCGTAAATGGTAAGGAGAAGAGAATGGCTATTGGTGCTAAACCACCATGGAAAGTAACGACTAGGACAAAGTATACGATAGCAACGGCCGCTAACATAGCGATACCAAGTTGAGTGAATGATTCCTGGATATCTTCCGTTACTCCGCCATAGTCTATAGTGACGCTTGCAGGCAGGTCTAATTTATCAACTTCCTTTTGTACCTCAGCTGTTACTGCTGCCACATCATCCGTTTTGATTGTTGCAGACACGTCGGCATAAATTTTTCCATCGCGGCGGCTGATTGTATCGGAAGCTTTGCCTTCTTCGATTTTCACAAGCTCTTTCAATGGGATTTCCATTCCCATTGGAGAAGAAATTTTCGTATTCTCAAGATCTTTTTTGTCTTCGAATGTCGTTTCTTTTGTCTCGACATATACTTTGACTTCTTCTCCATCTTTCTTAATCGTAGTTAAAGCATCATCTTTATTTGTATTGGCAATGGACATGCCAATTTGTGCAGCTGTAAGTCCAAGGTCACTTAGCTTTTCCTGGTCTGCAACTAGGGTATATTGCTCATAAGCATCTGAAAGACTTGTATCAACATCTTTTAAATCTTTATTTTTCTTCATGATATTTTGAATATCGTCAATTACCGGTTCAATATCTTTTTGTGTATTTCCGTAAACAAATAAAGTGGTTTCGCTGCTTGATGTTGACGTGAATTCTTGTTGTTTCCATGTTCCAGGTGAATCAAGTTCAGTTAAATCTTTTATGACGGTTTCTTTTTTGTCCCCGAAATTTTCGGTGTCTTCATCATAGAGTACATAGAAGAGAGCCGAGTTACTCGATCCGCCCATCATGCCGCCCATCATGCTTTCACCAAGTGTGTATTGAACGGTCTTCACATCGTCTTTATCCATGAAGTATTTTTCTACTTTTTCTGTTTGCTTTTCAATATCCTCTTTTAACTCTCCAGGTGCGGGAGTGTAAGTGACGATGATCGTTTTTTCTTCATCTGCAGGCATGAAGCTGACACCGATGCTTGGGATTAGGAATAAGCTGCCGACCAATAATAGAATGGCTGTGCCGAAAGTGATTAACTTATGGTTTAACGACCAATCCAGTGCTTTTCGGTAGAATGCTGATAGTTTGCTTGGTTTTTCTTCATGTGATTTTAATTCTTTTTTAGGTAGTCCCTTTTTAAATAAAGAGTCTGCCATTGCCGGAACAAGTGTGATGGCGATTATTAATGAAGCGACTAATGCAAACACCATTGTTAAGGCGAATGGCATGAATAGTTCCCCGACAGGTCCTGTAACGCTTGCTAAAGGCAGGTATACGGCTACAGTGACGATTGTCGATGAAAGGATAGGGATGAACATTTCCTTAGTGGCTGATCGTATTAATTCGCCGCCTTTTAATTGTTCGCCTTTTAAAGCCATTCTCCTATAAATATTTTCAATGACGACAATGGAGTCATCGACGACTCGGCCGATGGCTACGGTCATGGCTCCAAGTGTCATGACATTCAAAGAAATATCCATTTGTTTGAGCACCAGAAGCGCTGCTAACAGGGATAAGGGAATCGATATGACGGAAATGAGAGTCGTTTTAAAGTTCCTAAGGAATAGCATGATAACTATGACTGCAAACAGACAGCCGAAGAGTGCCTTGCTGATCATGGTTTCAACAGAATCTTTAATCGGTTTAGCTTGATCGAGCGTAGTGTGTACACTTACGCCTTTAAAATCTTCTTTGAAATTGGATACTTCTTCGTTTACTTCGTCTACGATTGCAACTGTATCGGCATCAGGCGATCTTGTAACCTGGATCCCAATCGATTCGCTACCGTTTGTTCTTGAAATCGATTCAGCCTTACCGGTGACTTTAACATCGGCAATGTCTGATAATTTGACATTTTGCAGTTGGGCAGGACCTGTTGCCATTTCAGGAGATAATTGATTGGTTTCCGGTCCGGCTTGTGCTGGCGTTCCTGTTTGAGAGCCGCCGGTTAAAGGTATCTTTATATTCTTCAGGTCTTTTAATGTGGAGATGTTTCCATCTACAACGATTGTTTTTTCTTTATCATCAAAGTTATATATGCCAAGCGGCATGTTGACGTTTGCGGCCTGGATAACCTTCTTTACGGTTTCTTCATCGAGCCCGTATTGAGCCATCTTTTCCTGGTCGAATACAAGGCTGCCTTCATTTACTTGTTGTCCGGAAATTGAGACGGATGTCACGCCGTCAATTCCTTCAAGTTTAGGCACTAACACCTCTTCGACGTTTTTTGTAAGAGCTGGTAAATCAGAGTCCTTATCTGTTACACTGAGTGCGACGACAGGAAAAGCGTTTAACTCTAATTTAGATACGCTTGGGTCATCCACTCCCTCAGGCAGTTCCAATTTCTCTAAAGCTTCTTTCACTTCTTTTACAGCGTCGTCCATATCCGTATCATAATCATATTGTAATTGGACGGAAGAGGCATTGGCCATGGACGAAGAACTGACTAATTCGACTCCTGGCAAATTCGTTACTTTCTGCTCAATCTGGTCTGTGAGTTTATCTGCTACTTCTTCAGGTGCAGCTCCAGGATAAACAGTGGAGATGCTTATTAAAGGAGTGGAGATGCTTGGAATGGTTTCTTGTTTCATGTTTAAACCGGAGTATAAGCCAGCTGCAACGATGATGATGGTAAGCAACCAGATAGCCAATTTATTCTTTAATGAAAATTTAATTATTGAATTCAAGCTTGTACCCTCCATACATATAATTGTGACTAGTCGGTCACAAACTCAAATATATAGCATGTGGATTATGATTGCAACAGATAATAATCGTCAGTGTTAACGTTGTGATTTCAAGGGTTTTGGGATAGAATTTGGAAGGTGTGACCCATTGGTCACCAATGAACAATCTTAAGAGATGGGATGAATTTGATGAAAGAAAAAAATAAGATGATCATAGATAAGTCTGTAGAGCTTTTTGCGGAGAAAGGCTATCATGCTACTTCCGTTCAGGAAATTGCTGAAAAATGCGGGATAGCAAAAGGGTCTTTTTATAATTATTTTAAATCGAAGGAGGAATTACTAGTCTCCATTTTTAAATTTTATTATGAAGCGTTGACAGACTCATTGCTTGATCTTGAACTGGATGCTTCATTATCCAGTAAAGACAAATTCATGAGGCAGATCACTGTTCACATTGAGCATATGACGGGAAATACCAACTTGATACAAATGATGATGCAGGAACAAATGGTTCATATCAGCAAAGAATTAGATAGATTTTTACATTATATCCATGAAGAGGGCTTGAGTTGGTTCAAGCGTAAAATCATTGAGTTATACCCGGAACTTTCATCTGATCTTCTGCCGGATTGCACCATAATTTTAGATTCTCTTTTCAAAGGATATATCGGAATATTGATCAGGAAACAAAATGCTTTCGATGTGGAATTGTTACCTAGCTTCATATTGAACCGGATGGATTCCATTGTCGCAAGCCTGGAGAATATGGAAGATCCATTATTGAAACAATTTCCCCTACCAGGTTGCTCGATGCGGGATATGAGCCCAAAAGAAGAAATCCATTCGATTATCGTCAGGATGCTGGAAGTGGAAACACGTAAAGAAGAGGGATTGGAAACGCGTAAAAATACGGAAGCCTTAAAGGCGCTCCAGGAGGAGTTTTCAAAAGTTAGGCCAAGCCCCATCATCTTGGAAAGCCTTTTGTTATTTTTGGAGAAAAATGAAAAAAGGAGTCCCTTGTGTTCAAAGCTTATCTTAATGATGAAGGATTATTTGTTGGATATATGAAGGCTTTACCGAAAGGGGCGTGTAGCCTCTTTTTTCATTTAATTCTTAATGAGTTTCAAAAGCGGGGTTAAGGAAAAAGTATAAGTGATGGAAAGAAGACAATTCTTTCAATGATATGGGGGTAAGAATCCTGCAATGGAAAAAGGTGATTTTATAATAAAAATGCAGGAAATCATAAACTCGAAAGGAATCTTGAGGGTTGTCTTCCATTATTGGCAACACATATTGATGAGTTTCCCATTCTACAATCAAAGCAAAAAGGCGATGCATGCCGTTATTGTTTGGGAATATGGTGAAGAAATGGAAGTAGTTTTCGTATTGGGAGGAGATGGAACGGTACATGAGTTTGTAAATGGCCTTTCACCCCCTTTGGAGGCGGCCGTTGTTTGGGATTTTACCTGGAGGGACCAGCAATGATTTCTCCAGGACATTAAAAATTCCTCAAAATGTTCGTCAAGCTGCGCAAGCATTAGTAAATGGCAAGGTTCGTTCCAATTGATATTGGGCAGGCCAATAATGTCCATTTCTCCAATTTTTTGGGAGGGGAGTTGGACTTATTTCAGATGCATCAAACAATATTGATGAGCAGGAAAAAAGCAGGTTCGGAAAGATAGGGTATTTATTAAGTGCTGTAAGGACGATTGGTGAGAATGCTCCCTTTTCCTATAAACTGGATTATATGGGGATTCGATTGAAGGGGAAGCAGTTATGATTTTGGTCTTGAATGGTTGTTTTATCGGTCCTAATTTATTGCCTCTTTCCATGGTTAGTCCAGACGATGGTCTCTTTGGCGTTGCCATCTTTTTAAAATGCAAGCCTTGGTGCATTTTTAGAAATAATAGCGATGAAACGTTCATGGACTCAAAATATGAGCTCTGACTCTGGGGTGACTTATTTCCAAGCAGGTACCTTGACTATTGAATCCAAGAGGCCGCTTGATGTGGATATGGATGGAGAGAACTATAGACAAACGCCTTCGAGCATTAAAGTCCTTGCCCATCATTTGTCAGTATTAACACCAAACTAGTGTGGGGATAAGGGAAAGGCTTATGTATTTTTTTTGTATATTCATTCCTTATTTCTGCAATTGTTCCCAAAATAGGATAAAATATATGATGATATATCAATTTTTGCAGGAGGACCACTTATGGTGTACCAGGTCAGATTGTTAAAGGGCATTTTAGAGCCTTATCGGAGTCGTTATCAGCTGCAAAATGCAGAGGCAGTCACAAAGCTTGGTGTGAAATTATTATTTTTATATTTTCTTAGTCTTATAGTATTCGCCATTGGGGGATATTTTGGCATTGGTTCAGAATCATTTTCCAAAGAAATCACGAAGATGAGCGCCAATGAATTCGAAGCAGCAAAGTTGCTGATTTTGAGTGGCAATATAATAACAGGAATAATCGACCCTTCCATATACATATTTTTAGCAGCTCTATTCTTTTGGATCGTTACTGATATCCCATATATAAAATTGGTAATCGTTCAAATGATTCTTTTTGGCTTGCAATTAGTTGAAAAAGCATTATTGATTCCCCTATTCGTTTTAATGGATATAGGCAGTGATGCTAACCCTTTTTCATTGGGAATCATCAGTCAGTATTTTCTCAGAAGTGATTATTTCATTCACTTTTTCAGCGAAATCACCATTTTTCAATTTCTTATTATTGCTCTGCAATATTTTTATTTAAAGGAATTTTCAGGACGAAATAATTATTTGATCCTTTTAATGATTGTTCTATTCTATCTGGCCACATGGTTTGTTAAAGCCTTTTTAGGATACATCCAAGTAGGCGTATTTGTATAAGGCGGGTGAAATGAATGAGCGGTAAATGGAAAATAGCAGCGGTCTCCATTGCGTCGATAGTGTTAATAACCGTTAACTTATACCTTATTGAAAAAAAAGAAAGCAAAGTGGAACGGACTGTTTTCGTTGAAAACTGGACTAAGGTAAAAAAAGAAACAGTTACGGATACCATCCAAACAAATGGGGTAATTAAACCAGTAGAAGAGTATGATATCTATTTTGATACCCAGAAAAATGATTTTAAGAAATTCCTTGTAAAAGAAGGCGATGCAATTACGGCTGGCTCCTCGTTGTTTGAATATACGACGACCGAACTTGATGCGCTTAAAGCGAATTTGGAAGCGGAGAAAACGGCAGCTGAGGGAGAAATGGCAGGGATTGAGGAATACATAGGGAAGTTGAGGTCTTATCAAGGGACCGTGACCAGTGAAACTGAAAAAGCGGCAATTGATGAATCGGTGGAAAAAAACTTGAATATTGATATAAAGACAAGCTCTTCAGATCTTATTAAAAGTAACATTGAGCAAGAAATGTACAAGCAGGAACTAGAAAAAAACAGGTTGAATGAAAAAGTGAGAATGCTTGACGCTAAATTAAGTTCGATTGAGGAGCAGTCCAGTGCGATTGTGACGACAAGCGAGGCTGATGGTGTAGTTAAAAATATCAATAAAAACCTGAATAATCCCATTATATCCATTGTTTCGACAAATATGGCAATTGAAGGGTATTTCTCCGAAGAGGAAATGAAAAAGGCTGAAGTGGGCATGACTATAAAAGCAAGTTCCTCTGATTCAAAAAAGGCATTGAAAGGAACGATAGGACGTATCCATTCCTATCCCGCTGAAGAGCCGTCTTTAAAAAAAGATAACAGATTTCCATTTCAAGCTTCAATCGAACCGGAAGGCGAAGAAACGGAACCTTTGTTGGTGGGATCGAAAGTGAATCTTACTGTAATAACCAATGAGAAAGCAGGTGTACCCTCCATTCCTATAGAGGCGGTACAATACCAAAAACAGCCTTATATTTACAAGTTGACTAATAAAGGACATGTGGATAAACATTACATTACAAAAGGGCTTAAGGCTGAAGGGAAGCAAGAAATCATAAAGGGACCTTCTGTAGGTGACGTCATCCTGCTGGAGCAGAATGTGGCAGTGAAGAACCATTCTTATTTTATTACCCCGATTCAATTTGAAAAAGTGAAAGCTGGAACTTATAAAAAATTCACCTCAAGGGAAAAAGTAAGATATCTGTTACTTGGCATTCTGGAAAAATAACTGCTCCTTTTACAAGAGAGGTGATGTCAAATTAGGTATAAATTATATATCAATATAACTTATTTGGACAAAAATCGGGAAGCGTAATTATAGATACAATAGCCTCTAAAACAGAATATTCAGACATATTGAAAGATTTTTTCTAGAATAGATACGAATAAATATTTACAGATTATCATTTTTAGTATAATATTTTATTATAAGTTAACTCGCTTAATCTTATTCCAAGAACGGGGGACCCATTTTTGTGGATTTTATCCGCTAGGGGTGAATTCAGAAATGAAAGGGCATTTGTGTTTCCAATTCCTAACCCGACAGCTAACCTCGTCAGCGTCTTTAAGGGAACATGTGTGAATATTCACGCCAATAAGAAATCGACACATGAAGTGTCTTTTTTTTCGGCGTAAAGACAGAGTTTTTCAAAAAAAGAAAAATTACTTTCTTTTTATTAGTATCTTGTTTCCCTTACCGAGACAAAAATGTTTTTGCATCAAAGACTTTATGGAAGGTGAGGAAAGTAAATGAAGAAATTCAAATTAAGTTTAGCTAGCCAAATTTTCATTGGTTTAATACTAGGGATTATCGTTGGTGCCATTTTTTATGGTAATGAGTCGGCCCAAAGCTTTTTACAGCCATTCGGAGACATTTTCCTACGAATGATTAAAATGATTGTAGTGCCGATCATCGTATCCAGCCTTATCGTTGCAGTTGCCGGTGTAGGTGATTTGAAAGCGGTAGGTAAACTAGGTGCTAAATCATTATCATACTTTGTTGTCGTAACTATGATAGCGATTGCTGTTGGTTTAATTTCAGCGAATATCATCCAGCCTGGTGCTGGTGTGAATATGAATAACCTGGAACAAACTGATATTTCCACATATGTTGATACAGCAGAAACTAAGCAGCATGAATCATTCGTGGATACACTTGTACACATCGTGCCATCCAATCCAGTTAAAGCCATGGTAGAAGGCGATATGCTAGCGATCATTTTCTTCTCCGTGTTGTTTGGACTAAGTATTGCGGCCATAGGAGAAAAGGGTAAACCAGTATTCCGTTTCTTCCAAGGTGTAGCTGAAGGAATGTTCTACCTAACTAACATGGTCATGAAATTCGCTCCTATCGGTGTATTTGCACTAATTGGTGTGACTATCTCCAAGTTCGGTTTGGAATCTTTAATTCCGTTAGGAAAGTTAGCGCTTTCTGTTTACGGAACAATGATTTTCTTTGTAATTGTCATTCTGGGTGTCATTGCAAAATTTGTAGGATTCAATATCTTTACGTTGATTAAACTTCTAAAAGAAGAATTGATTCTTGCTTTCTCTACTGCAAGTTCAGAAGCGGTTCTTCCGAAAATCATGGAAAAAATGGAGAAAGCGGGATGTCCGAAACATATTGCTACATTTGTTATTCCGACTGGATACTCATTTAACCTTGATGGTTCTACATTATACCAAGCGTTAGCAGCTATCTTCATCGCTCAAATGTACGGAATCGATTTAAGCATGTATGAGCAAATTACGCTAATGCTAGTGTTAATGATCACATCCAAGGGGATTGCGGGTGTACCAGGTGTATCTTTCGTAGTTCTTTTAGCGACATTGGGAACTGTCGGTATTCCTATTGAAGGTCTAGCATTTATTGCCGGTATCGACCGTATTCTTGATATGGGACGTACAGTAGTAAACGTTATTGGTAATTCACTTGCGGCAATCGTTATCTCTAAATGGGAAGGTCAATTCAACCCTCCTTCCAAAAAAGAACTAGAACAACAAGTTTCTTAATACAAAAAATCCAGAGTGAAATGTCACTCTGGATTTTTTTGAATTAAAAAGCGCTTTCTTATTTTTCTTGATGGCTGTAAGTACCTTCTTGACGCATCTTTCCGCATGTCAAAATACCCCGAAACTCATAAAGCCTTTCATCATGTCCTCCAAACCAAATTATTTCCTCTTGCTCCCAGAAGGTCAGGTGATTTTCGTTTTTATCACGGTCGTTGTGAAAATGAAAATACCTTCATTAAAATAAGGTTGAATTTAAGCTACTGTCGGTTATTTCGCTGGGGAATCATCAGCATAAAGGGAAGCGGCCCCATGAAATGAATTAATGATAAAACCTATATTGATCAATTATTCCAATTCTATATTTTTTCCTATTGGTTAATATGGATTTTGTTTCATGTTATTTATACGATGCAGATGTTGATTAATATTGGGGTTATATAACTTACGTGAAACTCCAAAAGTTTGATAAAATAACATTATTGATTGAGAGCTCGGAGGGGGTCAGGTTATGAAGAATGACAGCAATGATATCTTATACATGTATATGCAGGCTTCCGAACGGTTTGTCCTTTTTAATGGACTCAATTTTCGTGAATTCGTCAAATCGCTGCCATATACCTTGGATTCGATCTTATTATTGAAGCATCAATTCGATGGTGGGGAATACAATTTGAATGTCCTGCTTGAGAGCGCTTCATCTGAAGCTATTGCGAAGCTCGTTAAAGAAAATGTCCGGGCATATGGAGATTTCTGTTGGGTCGATTTTGAAGAAGAGGAAGGGCTGGATGAATTGGATGGAAGGGAAATAGCGGAGCTTTTATATTTAGGACACGCTAAAACCCATTTGGATCCCCCATTTTTCCGTAAATTGAATAATCAATTTGTGTACCTTGCCCAGGATGATGGCTGGTTCAATAAAATTTATTTTCGTTCTCTTTCGACATATTATATGATGTTAGGAAGCCTGATACCGCTTAAGCTGGAGCCGTTAAAAGTAGAGAGGACGTGGCTTGGAATCAGAAAGAAAAAAGAGCTTACGGCGATTCCTGCAGAAATCATTGCTTCCTTGGCCCATATCCTGGCAGAGGGGCTCGTTTTTTCCTTTCGGGATGTTAAGTATACAAGAACGAAAATTGAGATACCGGCATGGGTCGTAGGGGATCATTTAAACATGGATGAAATGCACGATTACTTTTCGGATAGAGATATTAAGGAGCCCGATGCCTATATTATCTTCAATCGAAAAGAAAAGGTCTGGGAAAGCGTTATTAAAAATGCATCATCCTCCTGATTATTTGACATCCTTGAATTTTTTAGGTGTAAGACTTACCGTCTCATGCATAAAAGATAAGAGAGGGCAACGCATAGGAGTTGGCACAGGATGCGGAGGTTTTATCCTGTGTTCTGCATTATGGTAATAATCGGAAAAGCTCGAATGATGGAAGTTTCGCTTTATCCGTTTTAGTGTAAAGTGATACAATGAACATGGTTAAAAGAATATTGGAGGGTAATAACTCATGAAAACTAAACTTGGTTTGCTTTATGGTGGAAAATCTGCGGAGCATGAGGTTTCTATGCAGACGGCTTTAGCAGTCATTAAAGCTCTCGATTTAGCAAAGTTTGATATATATCCGATTTACATAACAAAAGAGGGTTCATGGATAAATGGACCAAAGTTAACAGGCCCTGCCGAGAATGTGGAGGCTTTGACATTTTCACCGGAAAAGTCGAGCTCGCCTCTTGCTTTGCAAGCACATTCAACTGATGAAAATAGTGAATCAACAGGGTATGACGTAATTTTCCCATTGCTTCACGGACCAAATGGAGAAGATGGAACCGTACAGGGGATGCTGGAACTATTGAACCTTCCTTATGTAGGAAATGGCGTTTTAGCTTCTTCAGCAGGAATGGATAAGGTCATCATGAAAAACATTTTTGCCCAGGCTGGACTTCCTCAAGTGAAATACACTTGGTTCATTCGTTCTGAATGGGAGAAGAATACTGAAAGTGCCATCAAAAAGGTAGCGGATGAATTGGGGTACCCTTGTTTTGTCAAACCTGCCAATTTAGGCTCAAGTGTCGGTATCAGCAAATGTAATGATGCTGATGAACTGGAAAAGGCGGTAGCGGAAGCTTTTCAATTCGATCGGAAGATCATCATTGAAGAAGGGGTCATCGCTCGTGAACTCGAGTTTGGTATTCTTGGTAATGATGAACCGTCTTGTTCAGTGGCAGGCGAAATCATACCTAAGAAAGATTTTGCCTTCTATGATTATTCAGCAAAATATGTAGACGGTAATTCAGCGATGGTCATTCCGGCGGAGATAACGGAAAGCGAGTATACAGCTTTATCCGAAATGGCCATTACTGCCTTTAAGTCATTGGATTGCTCTGGATTGGTTCGCGCTGATTTCTTCTTGACGCATGAGGGGCAGATCTATATTAATGAAGTGAATACAATGCCTGGGTTTACTCCTTTCAGCATGTTTCCGTTATTATGGAAGCACACAGGTGTCGACTATCCAGCGTTAATTGAAAAACTCGTGAAACTTGCCTTGGAACGTCATCAGGAAAAACAACAAATCAAATATACAGTTTGATCATACAGGTAATGTTCAGTAAACTCCACAATCCATCTAGCATTGAATTTGATGGATTCCAATCAGCAGGAACCGGTGCGATTTAAACTGGTTTCTGCTTCGTTTGGTTAATGGAGAACGATTAACGGTTCGATGAATGTAGGAGGAACAAAATGATAAAGAGAACGTTAAAACAAGTACATGAAATGGCAGGGGGATTGAATGATATCAATCCATTCCAGTCCAAAGTAATTAATGGAGTTACCATTGATTCAAGAACGGTTAAGGAAGGATGTTTGTTCATTCCGCTTAAGGGTGAGCAGGTTGACGGCCATCAGTATGTCAAGCAAGCTTTAGCACAAGGGGCTGCGGCTTCTTTTTGGCAAAGGGATGTTCCGAATTCTCCTGAAGATTTACCGATAATCATTGTTGAAAATACCGAGAAAGCACTTCAGCAATTGGCGCGTTCCTACCGTCAGCAGCTGAATATGAAAGTCATTGGGATAACAGGCAGCAACGGTAAGACCACTACGAAAGATATGACGGCTGCGCTGCTGGCCACTACCTATAAGGTTCATAAAACAAATGGAAACTTCAATAATCATTTAGGTTTGCCACTAACGGTGCTCTCTATGGCAGAGGATACTGAAGCGGCTGTTTTGGAAATGGGAATGAGCAGCCGTGGTGAAATCGAGTTTTTATCCAAAATGGCTAAACCTGATGTAGCAATCATTACCAATATTGGTGAATCACACTTATTGGATTTAGGGTCACGTGAGGAAATCGCGAATGCGAAGTTGGAAATTGTTGAAGGTTTGGCGAAAGATGGAACGCTGATCTATCATGGTGATGAACCTTTGCTTCGCAATCGGATCAAAAAGGATTTTCCTGATTTAAACGTAATATCTTTTGGACGTACGGAACAAAATGATTTATATCCACAGACCATTAGCCAAGGGGCAGACAGTACCGCGTTTACAATCGCAAGAGGTGATAAGGAGATCAGTTATGAGATTCCTGTTTTAGGCCATCATAATGTTCTTAATGCGTTGGCAGCCATCTTGGTCGCTAAAGAATTCAATGTGGATGATTCAGCAATCCGTAAAGGTCTATCGACCATTCAGTTAACCAATATGAGGATGGAATTGGTTGAAGGCGCAAAAGGGCAGAAAATCATCAATGATGCATATAATGCCAGTCCAACTTCAGTTAAGGCAGCAGTGGAGTTGGTTGAGGGATTATCTGGATTCGATAAAAAAATCCTTGTATTGGGAGACATGTTGGAGTTAGGGCCGCAGGAAAAAGATTTTCATTTGAAAATTGGTGAATTAATTTCCAATGAGCAGATCGATAAGATCTTCACTTATGGTCCTTTAGCCGAGTTTATTGCCAAGGGAGCGAGCAAGTCTTTTTCATCGGATCAGGTTCGTCCTTTTCAAGATAAGCAGGAGCTTATAGAGGAACTTAAGTCGTCCACACAGGCAAATGACATCATACTCGTTAAAGCTTCCAGGGGCATGAAGCTGGAGGAAGTCGTTCAAGCTCTACAAAAATAAAAAAACATAGAAAGGGCCGTTTCTTTTTTTGAAACGGCCCTTTTATCGTGCTTAAAAAAGTGTCCCGGCAATAATGCAGATGTCATCGTTAATCACTGAATGCCTCATCCTTGAGGCTAACAGTTCCTGAAGAAGGTCATTTGTATCGAGATGGACATTTTCAATGAATTCCCTCTGGATACTGTCAGATCGGTCAATGGCGGAAGGTGTGGGCGTTTTAGAGAGCCCATCTGTATAGATGATGAAACGGCTTCCTGCTTCATAATGAAAGGCCATTTTTTTTATGGGCATTTCGGGGATCAGTCCCCTTGGGGTGGCCCCTTCGTTTAAATTGAGAACTTGATTGGTGCGTGGGGAATACAAAAAGGCTGAAGGAAGTCCGTAGTTCACATATTCGATGAGTCGATCCTTTGTATTCACGTATGCGATGAAGGCTGTAATCCGAGCGTGGTTTTTGTTTTCCCGATTAACTCCTTGCAATAGGTCCCGCATATGTTTGTCCAATTCCTCTGTTATGAAAATAGGGTCTTTTACACGTTTGATAAGGTCGGGGATCAATGTGCGTATGGACATGTTTATAAGTGCTGTGTGGATGCCCTTTCCGAATACATCGATCATTATGAAGCCGTATATCCTGTCATCAACCTCCGTCCAGTAAAATAAATCGCCTGATAGCTCACTCGAAGGCTGAAAAAGACCTTTGACCTCTATATCTTCATTATTGATCGACAAAGGTAAACTTGAAAGTTGAATGCCCTTTGCAATCCGCAGGCTCCTTGCTGTTTTTTGGTGCATCTTTTCAAGCTGTTGCCCCTTCATTTTTGCCGAAAACAGTTGCATGCCGATGTTTTTGAGTGACTTTAATTTAATCCTGACTTCTACTGAATCGGCAGGGACCGCCATGGTGTCATAATAGGTCTTTTCCGGTAAGGCAAGAGGGTGCTCCATTCCTAAAGCGCGTTTGTAAAGAAATAAGATAGGGATTTCGTGAGATTCAGCTAAAGCGAATAAAGAAGTTTGCTGCCAAGAATCTTTTGATATGTTTAAAGGCAAAATAAATAATGATTTCATTAAGTCCGTTGAATCTTTGAATAGATGACTTTGATTGAGTGGATCCTCCAAAAAGGTGACTTTCTTGTTCATTTTCTTTAAGATTCGACCAAAATCCTTACATAAAGGAACATCTATTGTGAATATGTTCATATAACCCCCGTTGATTTGTTGATAGGTCAATCATACTGCATTTAGATTAATTTGCTATAATTTTTAAGAAAAAAGATGGAATTTTCTAAAATTTAATGATCCCATATACCTGGAAATCCAAAGAGGGTTCATGATAAGTCCTTTCTTTTTCCAACGGGGGTACCGTGGAAGGGTGTTATCATTAGAATTAATCCTTCCTGTTTGTTGAAACTATTTGATTTAAACTCATATGATATATAAATGGATGTTCGTTTTGTAAAAAAAATTTACATGGATACAGTAAATGGTTTGGAATGGTCTATCCCGGACCGTGATTTTAAAACAGGACTAGTTACTAAATCCTTTAACTGGGTTTCTGAAGCCAACTGTCGTGTACAGTCTGAATCCACTTACGCATGATAGGATATAGTAACTAAGGTAATCCTGTTGAATAAATCAGCTGCACAATTATCAGGTAGTGATATCCAATTTCCCAGTTTTTGAAACGATCTAAAGTTTTTAGTAACTATGAATGGGGCGATATCCTTTATTGCATTAACAGTTTGAAAATGGTAATATGAGTATGAGTTTAAATGTCTTATCATTGATGATTATTTGAATTAATCAGGTTGAGGCAACAAAATTGTATGTTCTTACATGTTTCATGAGTTAATTCTTGAGATTATTTTAGATTAAATAGGCCGCGCGTCTGGTCATATATAAAAGCTGCATCTCTTGGCGGCTTTAGTAGCTATTAGGGAATCAAGCCGCATTTTGCGCTTTTCCACTTCTGCAAATCCTCAACGCACCGGGCCTGTTTTGTATAAGAATCTTGGCTCTCGTCAAGTTTTGTTCATACAGCCTTTTTAAGTCTGATGAATAATAGGTGCAGCAGCCCTCACCTGAATAAAACGGTCAAACACCCGTTTATGCTACTTTTAATTTTCCATATTGAATTTAATTTTGGTTACATGTACTTTTAAAAAGATGAGCGTATGTTAATGATAAGTTTACACGTGCGCGAAGTTAAAAATGCCAGTGAATGTCCGTACTGGTATATTTCCTTTTTAAAAAATCATATTGAGTTCATTTGAACTAAAAGGCAGATACTTTTAGGTGATAATGATAAACTTTTTATTAAGAGATAAAGTAGAACATCCGTCATGATGATGAGGATTTGAACTAAACATCTGTGCATGATATGCACGTGTAAATTTACGATATAAAAAGGAGTACGAAAACATTGACATTGTTTAGCGAATTAGGATTAGATAGAACGTCCATGAAATCAATAGAAAAAATGGGATTTGAGGAAGCGAGCCCGATTCAATCCCAAACGATACCTCTAGCACTTGAAGGTAAAGATATAATCGGTCAAGCGCAAACAGGAACAGGTAAAACAGCAGCATTCGGTATTCCATTGATGGAAAACATCGATATTAATAACGAAAACGTGCAAGGGATCGTCATCGCACCTACACGTGAGCTGGCCATTCAAGTTTCCGAGGAACTTTTCAAGCTTGGTTACGGAAAACGTGCTCGTGTACTTGCAGTTTATGGTGGACAAGACATCGACCGCCAAATCCGTGCTTTAAAGAAAAAACCACATATTATCGTTGGTACGCCAGGTCGTCTTTTAGACCATATCAAACGTAAAAATATTAAATTAGGCGGAGTTCACACTGTAGTTCTTGATGAAGCGGATGAAATGCTTAACATGGGATTCATTGAGGATATCGAATTAATCCTTTCAACGGTTCCGGATGAAAGGCAAACATTGCTTTTCTCAGCTACAATGCCTGATCCGATCCGTAAAATTGCTGAAAGATTCATGCAGGAACCCGTTCTTGTACGTGTAAAAGCAAAAGAAATGACAGTGGACCGTATCGAACAATATTACTTGGAGTTAAAAGAAAGTGAAAAATTCGATACACTTGCACGCCTTTTCGATATTCAAACACCGGATCTTGCCATCGTCTTCGGACGTACGAAACGCCGTGTGGATGAATTGGCATCTGCATTGAATATCCGCGGTTATATGGCTGAAGGGATTCATGGTGACCTTAGCCAGGCAAAACGCCTTTCTGTATTGAAAAAGTTTAAAGACCGCAGCATCGATGTACTCGTTGCTACCGATGTGGCTGCACGTGGACTTGATATTTCCGGCGTTACTCACGTATACAACTTTGATATCCCTCAAGATCCGGAAAGCTACGTTCACCGTATTGGACGTACAGGACGTGCAGGTAAACATGGTATAGCCATTACGTTTGTAACACCAAGAGAAAGAGGCCAACTGCATGCAGTTGAACATACAACGAAAAAACGTATGGAGAAACTTAAGACTCCTACGTTAACTGAAGCGTTGGAAGGTCAACAAAAAGCAGTAACGGAAAAAATCCTTAATACAATCGAGAATGAGGATTTAACTTTATACCTCGGTCAAGCGGAAGAGTTATTGCAAAAACATAGCGCAGCGGATTTAGTTGCAGCCATGCTTAAATCAATGACAAAAGAACCGGATCAAACGCCTATCAAGTTAACGGAAGAATCTCCATCTCCAATGCGTCGCAATCGCGGAGGCAGCGGATCTTCTGGTAACAGACAGCGCAATGGCCGCAGTTCTTCAGGCAGAAAAGATTACGGTAGCGGATCAGGGAAACGCCCAAGCACGAACCGTAAATCGAATGGTTACGGTAACCGCAGCACGAGCCAAAAAAGAGAAAAAACAAATAAGATTTAATTGAATTGGAAATGCCGCTCATTTGAGCGGCATTTTTTATGTGCATCTCCAATTCATCATGAAGGTATCCACGGTTTTTGGATGGACTGCTCAAAGCCTTTGTTTAAAAAGGGGTTATTTCCCAGTATTTAATTATAGTATAATGGATGAAAGCGAAGGGTTAAATGATGAAGATTCATTTAAAATTACCTGTCCGGAAGAGGAGAAGCACATGGAACCAGAAAATCGTATATCGAATAAGGCCCTGACCGTATGGAAAATCAGTGGACTTATAAGCTGTTCAATAACTTGGATAATAAGCATCGCCGTACTTGTGCTTACAATCATTTTTGATTGGACATATTGGGTGTTCGGAGCGTTGATCATAATTTCGATTATCCAATCCTATCTGGCCATTTTTCTGATTCCATCGGTGAAATGGAAGAGATGGCGTTACGAAGTAAGAAATACCGAAATTGATATCCAAAGTGGTATTTTCGTCATAAAAAGAACACTCATACCCATGATTAGGGTTCAGCATGTTGAAACGAAGCAAGGGCCATTATTAAGAAAATATGATTTAGCATCCGTTGAAATTTCCACTGCAGCTACCCTTCATGTTATCCCTGCCCTGGACCTAGCTGAGGCAGATGAATTGCGGCACTATATTTCCAGGATGGCAAGTGTGGAGGAAGAAGATGTCTGAACCTAAAAGGCTTCACCCCATAGCTGTATTGCTTAACATCATTAAATCGATTAAGGAGTTAGTCATCCCTTTTTTATTAGTGGTCGTCATTCCGGGGAATAATGAAGGAATTCCCGGATGGATACAACCTCTGGTCATAGCCATTATTATACTTTTAATTATAGGAAATGCATTCTTGCAATGGTTACGCTTTACATATCGGATAGAAGAGGGCGAATTCAGAATTGAGTCCGGGGTGTTTGTAAGAAAGAAACGGTATATTAAGTTTGATCGGATTCATAGCATAGATATATCAGAGGGCGTTATCCAGAGGGTATTCAGCCTGGTGAAGCTGAATATTGAAACGGCAGGCGGGTCTCAGGCCGATGCCGTATTATCAGCCATAAGCAAAAGTGATGCGGATCGAATCAATGCTTTTATAAGTGAGGAAAAAAATGCGAATAATCCTTTTGATAAGGATGAAGATGAAATCGCGGATAATGAATATGCAGCAAAATCGTCTTCCGTTTTTAAGCAGACGCTGCCGCAACTATTCGTTATGGCTGCCACTTCGGGAGCGGTAGGTGTCTTCCTATCCGGGGCAGTCGCTTTCATTTCACAGTTCGATGAAATGATACCTTTTGAGAGGATATTTAAGGATTATGAAGATTTTATTGAAATGGGGACCTTCATTCTGACCTTGTTTGCCCTTGTGGCTTTATTGGTGGTTTATGTACTGGCCACATTAAGTATGGTAATTAAATACGCTTCCTTTACCGTGATAAAAACGGATGAGGAAATCGTCATTTCCAGGGGGCTTCTAGAGAAAAGACGGCTGACAATCCCTATCCATAAAATTCAAGGTATCCGGATCATGGAAAATTTGATTCGAAAGCCATTGGGATTGGCGACGGTTTATATTGAATATGCGGGTGGGAGTATGGAAGATAAAGAAAGTCTTTCCATCATGCTGTTCCCTTTAATCAGGAAGAAGCATTTACAAAAGAAAATCCTGGAAATTTTACCGGTTTATGAAACAGACACGGAGATGACACAGATACCCAAGCGTGCACTTTCCCGGTATGTGTTTCATAAGTTTCTATTCCTCATCCCGATCATCGGTGCCTTGGTATGGTTTTTCAGACCTTGGGGTTATTTTTCCCTTTTACTTGTACCGTTGGCGATTTTTTGGGCTTACATGCAATATAGAGATGCAGGATGGTGCATAGAAGGGGATTTATTGCTATTGAGCAGCCGTTTTTTCTCGAAGCAAACATTGATCATGCAAAGAAGCAGGATTCAATCAATCACATATAAAAAAAGTTGGTTTCAGAATCGAAAAGAATTAGCCACTATTTCAGCATCGATTAAATCAGGAATTACCTCCCGGGTAGGCATGGTTGCTGATGTGGAAGAAAAGGATTGCCTAATAATTAAATCATGGTATTTACCTAAAAAAGCAGTCGACTCCCAATGATTGAAAGGAAGAGTCGGCTGTTTGGCCTACCATTTTTTTCGTAAGAATAAAGGAGCTGTCAAAAAGCCGGTTGCCAGTCCAGCCAAATGACCGACAACGTTGATTTGCGGTTGAATGAAAGTCATGATAATGGCAATGCCGGTCAATGTATATACTGTATTTCTTTCGTTGTTAGTAAAATTGGTTTTATTGAACAGTACAAGGTATAGAAAGAATCCGAGTAAACCAAAAATTGCTCCGCTAGCACCTACGTGGTTATATGTCAGTGGGTTAATTAGGAAAGTTGCGATATTGGCAAGGATCCCTGTCGATAAAAAGAAGATTGAAAACTTGACGGCTCCAAGTAATTTTTCCAGGAATGGACCAAATATGGCAAGTGAGAATCCATTAAACAGTAAATGTGTAAACGTGCTATGTAGAAAGATGGGGGTGATCAAGCGCCACCATTGTCCATCAGCAATGTATAAGTTCACACCTGTGCCATAATAAAAGAGTACATTGCCGGGAAGTATGGGGAAAAGGACGAGAACGAATACAATCATCATAATGAGTATGAGCACAGTTACAGCTCGATAAGAATTTGCGTATTCGCGGAAGCTTTCTGTTCTTGTAAACATAAATTCCTCCTTATATCGTTTTTAATTAGATACAATATTATCATTTTCAGGTAAAAGAGTCCTCCTAATGATATGCAACTTATTAAATTAATAGAAGAGGTGTCAAAGTGATTAAAGGTATTGGCGTGGACATTACTGAGTTGGATAGAATGGAAACATTGATCAATCGGCAGCCCCGTTTAAAGGAGCGTATATTGACAGATAGTGAAATCTTGATTTTCGAAAAGTTAAATGGAAGAAGGAAGATCGAGTATTTTGCTGGGCGTTTTGCGGCAAAGGAGGCTTTTTCAAAAGCAAACGGTACAGGGATAGGTAAGCACTTATCCTTTTTGGACATTGAAATCATCACGGATGATAAAGGAAAGCCGGTGATTTCAAAGCCGTTTTCTGAAGGGGTCCACCTTTCGATTAGCCACAGCAGGGATTATGCGGTTGCTCAAGTCGTAATTGAAGGGTGAAAGGAGTTTTGTCCAATCGGGTCATAAACCTTGAGGTTGTCTCATATACATTTAGTGCTATAGGGAGACAAGGCCCGGTAAAAGGTACATGGCAGAGTAGGTGCTCTCGATAAGTTTTTAGCCGGATCGAGAATTGGTCTGTCTAAAATACTGAGGAATCTAAGACATCAGTCGAGCCAATGTCCGGATCCTGCCTTTTCCTCTCCCTTTTACGTTCAAATGACAAAAAGGGGTTGAAAAGATGAAGAAGATGTTAATGCTTTTTGCAGGGATCATGCTCTTGCTTGCTCTTTCTGCTTGCGGCCAAAAATCGCAGAGTGACGTAGTGAGTGAATTGAATGAGAAGCTTGGCGAAATGAAAGGATATAAAGCTAACGCGAAGATGACATTAAAGATGGGGACGGAACCTCAAGTGTATAATGTGGAGATTTGGCATAAGGACCCTTCTTTTTACCGCGTAAATCTGAAAAATGAAGAGAAGGATCAAAGCCAGATGATTTTGAAAAATGATGATGGTGTATATGTTTTGACGCCAGCTTTGAATAAAAGTTTTAAATTTCAAAGCGAGTGGCCGGAGAACAGCAGTCAGGCCTATTTGTTCGAGTCGTTGGTGAAAGACATTACGGAAGATAAAAGTGCGACATATAAAGAAACGGATAAACATTATGTCTTTGAAACGAAAACGCGCTACCAAAACAATAAAATGTTGCCATATCAAGAGATTACTATAAACAAAAAGGATTTATCCCCAGTCAGTGTAAAAGTCATGGACCCAGATAAGACCGCGTTGGTTCTTGTTGAATTCTCAAAAGTTAAATTCGATACGACTTTTGATAAAGATTCATTTGACATGAAGAAAAACATGACAAGTGCACAACTTGAAGCGCCCGTTATGGCAGAAGTCCAAAATGAGGGGTTTGCTGTGAAATACCCTGAAAATGTCGGTGATATGAATTTAACGGAAGAAAAAGAAATTACGACGGAAAAGGGAGAGCGTGTCGTTTTGACCTATGAGGGTACAAAAAGTTTTACATTAGTTCAGGAAAAAGCTGAGGTAGTTCAAACTTCCGTTTCGACGAATGTGAATGGAGAACCTGTTGATTTGGGATATACTGTCGGGGCCATGACGGGAAATACGATTGCATGGACTTTTGAAGGTGTCGATTATATGCTTGCATCAAAGGATTTGACACAGGAAGAGATGATAGAAGTCGCCCGTTCGGTTGGGGAAGATCCAGTCAAATAGGATTACATAACAAGCTGATGTTTCCCGTCTCCTTACGAAGGTTCCTTCTAGGTAGGATAGGCGGGGAAGCGGCTTGTTGACATTTTTTTTAATCCATTTTTTGATTTAGGCTGGCAGCTGGGAAATTAGGATCAAGGTGAAAAAGCACTTTATCTTTCTAGCGGTTGGTTATAGAATGGTCCTATAATGAAACGAAAACTTCGCAACTGGGAAGAATCTTATTGTGAGTGTAGGAAAGAAGGAAAAGGTCTTGGAAACGAAAATATTTCATCGAGATACGTGGGCAGAAGTAAATTTAGATAATATTTTTGAAAATATTTCTTCAATGAAAAAAAGACTGAGAAAGGGCGTTAGTCTTTTCGCTGTCGTTAAAGCGAATGCTTATGGCCACGGGGACTATGAAGTGGCTAAAACGGCGCTTGATGCAGGGGCGGATTTTTTAAGTGTAGCTTTTTTGGATGAGGCTCTTGCCTTACGGAAAAAGGGAATATTGGCCCCGATTCTTGTACTTGGGGCGTCTAGGCCTGAAAGTGCAGCACTTGCTGCCGAGCATGGGATTTCCGTGACGGTTTTCGATGTAGCCTGGTTGGAGAAGGCAAAGGATTTGTTGAAACCGGGACAAGTTTTGCAAATCCATGTAAAAGTGGATAGCGGCATGGGGAGAATCGGCGTTCGGGATAAAGGTCAACTCATGAAAGTGGAAAGTTTGCTTAAGGGGGAAGCTTGTTTCAATTTCCAAGGGATATTCACTCATTTCGCGACTGCGGATGAAATGAAGACAGACTTTTATGAAACGCAGCTTGCTTTCTTTAAAGGAATGCTTTCCGAATTGACTGGAAAGCCGGAATATATTCATGCAGCCAATAGTGCAGCTTCTTTAAGGTTCACCGATTCTGAATGGAATGCAATAAGAATGGGAATTTCCATGTATGGTTTGAGTCCTTCCATGGAGATGGAGCCGATATTGCCATTTCCATTAAAACAAGCTATATCATTGAGAACGGAAATGGTCGCGGTTAAACAGCTTGCCAAGGGTGAAAGCGTTAGTTATGGAGCGACTTATACGGCTGAAGGTGATGAATGGATTGGGACTTTGCCAATCGGTTATGCTGACGGCTGGATCCGAAAGCTGCAAGGTCAGGAAGTTCTTGTGGATGGAAAAAGAGTACCCATAGTCGGACGGATTTGCATGGATCAATGCATGATCAAGCTGCCTGGACCATACCCTGTAGGAACAGTGGTCACACTAATGGGGATTGATGGGGAAGAATCGATTACTGTCGATGAGATAGCGGCAAAACTGGAAACGATCAACTATGAGGTAACATGCATGATAGGAGCAAGAGTGCCCCGCATATATATTAAAGACAATCAGGTGAATCATGTACGCAACTTCATTTTGGAATGAGCGGATTGTAAAAAAATCCTAAGATTGTGAATAAGATTTCCTTTATTATGCTGATAATAGGATTGAGAATAGAATATACTCTTTGCAGATAGGCATTTTAATGGTAATATTGAAAAGGATATATAATAAAGGTGTGTAGTGATGGTGGAGGTGTATGTTTGTGTCTGAATCCAGCGCAACAAGAGAGATATTAATTCGATTACCTCAAAATTTTTTAACAGAGTTAGATGGGTATGCGAGTGAGGAAAATGTTAATCGCAGTGAATTTATTTATCGTGCCACAAAAATGTATCTTCGCGAACGTAAAAAGAAAGAGTTTCGTGAATCGATGAAACGCGGTTATATTGAAATGGCGGCCATTAATTTAACGATTGCTTCTGAAGCCTTCCAGGCTGAATTCGAGGCTGGTCATTGCGTTGAACGATTAGTTAGCGGAGGCTGAGCCATTGATTGTTGTTAAGCGTGGTGACGTATACTTCGCAGACCTTTCCCCGGTAGTCGGTTCAGAGCAGGGTGGGACCCGTCCGGTACTAATTTTACAAAACGATATTGGTAATCGCTTTAGTCCGACTGTGATCGTGGCAGCCATTACAGCTCAAATTCAAAAAGCGAAATTGCCTACACATGTTGAGATTAATGCAAAAAAGTACGGATTCGAACGGGATTCCGTCATTTTATTAGAACAGATCCGGACTATCGATAAGCAGCGTTTAACTGATAAAATTACGCATCTTGACGAACCGATGATGCAAAAAGTCAATGAAGCTTTGCAAATCAGTTTAGGCCTCATTGAGTTTTAAAGAAAATTTTCCCCGTAAAACCGGGCGTTATTATAATACAAATCATTCTTGATATTATTTAGATGGCACGATTCCTGCAACTGTGGGAATCGTGTTTTTTTATGAAATAACATAAACATATGTCGAAAAGGGAAACAGGGAGGAAATATGAAAAATTTGACGAATAAAAACATTATACAGTTAGATATTGGATGGAATGTCATTGTTTTTTATGTTATCTCCCTAACTTTTCATCAATTTATGTTTTTCTTACCTGAATTCCGGGTATGTAGTTATGTTGTAAATACCTAAAAAAGCAAAAGTGCAGTGGGGAAACTTAAAGGGAATCCAAATGGAAATAACATTACAGTTAGTTAACATCCTTGTGACGTGGACAGGGAAACATAGCAATTGTGTTAGAATGGGAGGATATTATGAATCAATTGGTTTACGATTTTATTAAGCAAAATCAAGATTACATCCTTACTGAGTGGATGGGCATCATGAAGGAAAGTACGGACGAAAGGTTAATTAAAGTCGTCTCAGATCGAATGTTCACGCAAACGAGCAGTGAATTTATAGATATGATCATCACCAACGTTGATAGTAAAAACAAGGAATTCACATTGAAGCTTTCAGATTTTGCCGAGAAAGTCGTCCAATTGGGATGGCCTCTTACTTTCGTCAATGAAGGACTTCATAAATTCACGTTAATTGTCATTAATGGAATGGTGGAAAAGGGTCTCGTTACTCCTGATAATCAAGTCAATCTCGTTAACCATTTGGATAAATGGGCCACACCGATAAATAATGAAATAGTCAATATATATACTCAAACATGGGAAAGAACCGTTTCCATGCAAAAAATAGCGTTGCAAGAACTTTCGGCACCGCTCATTCCTGTATTGGAAGGAATTACAGTAATGCCGCTGGTTGGTACGATTGATACGGAACGTGCCAAACAGATAATGGAAAACCTGTTGACTGGCGTGGTTAAGCATAGATCTGAAGTTGTTCTTATTGATATTACGGGCGTGCCGGTCGTGGATACCATGGTTGCCCATCATATCATTCAAGCTGCGGAAGCAGTCCGATTAGTGGGTGCAAAATGTATACTATGCGGCATCCGCCCTGAAATAGCTCAAACCATCGTTAATCTTGGAATTAATTTAAATGAAGTGATTACAAAAAATACGTTGAAAAAAGGGATAGAAGTTGCGTTGGAATTAACGAGCCGTAAGATCGTAAAGGTGGAGGGATAAGAATGAGGATTCCGATATTAAAGCTTTATGACTGCTTGTTAGTCTCTATACAGTGGGAATTGGATGATGTGACAGCCCTTCAATTTCAAGAGGATTTACTGCATAAGATTCATGAAACAAGCGCGAATGGCGTTGTTATAGATATTACCTCAATAGATTTTATTGATTCTTTTATCGCGAAGGTATTAGGCGATGTCTTTAGCATGTCTAAGCTTATGGGGGCCAAAGTTGTAATTACGGGAATCCAGCCTGCTGTTGCAATAACATTAATTGAACTTGGAATTAGTCTCGATGATGTTCTGACAGCATTAGACTTAGAGAAAGGCCTGGAGAAATTACAACAGGAATTGGGGGATTAAAGAATGGAGTTCCAATCCTGCGTAAAAATCATAAATGAATGGGACATCGTAGCTGCAAGGCAGCTCGGAAGAAATGTCGCTAAAGAGTTGGGGTTCGGTACTGTAGACCAGGCCAGGATCACAACGGCCATTAGCGAATTGGCCCGAAACATATACCTATATGCTGGACAAGGCAGTGTTAGCATAGAAAAGCTAAATATAAATGGGAAGTCAGGATTGAAAATCATTGCAGATGACCAAGGGCCGGGAATTGAGGATATCCGCAGAGTCATGGAAGATGGATATACCACCTCAGGGGGACTGGGGGCAGGCCTTCCTGGAGCCAAACGTTTAATGGATGACTTTGATATTGAATCGATACCAGGTGAAGGGACTAAGATTATCGCTACGAAATGGCTCCGTTAGGGGGGGACTATGGATATTAGGGAGAACATGGAGAAAAAGTATCATGAGGCGCTTTCTACTTATCTTAAAGACCAAAATGAGCAGGCACTCTACCAAGGGCAAAAGATTAGCCGCCTACATATCAAATACAATATATCTCCAGAAGAAATCATCAGTATGCATAAAAATAACTTAATGGAACTTTACCCGGAATTACCGGGAAAAGTATTGGATTCTTTCGACTTCCTGCTTGAAGTCATGATGGGCTACGGCATTGCATACCGTGAACATCAAAGCCTAAGGCATCAACAGCAGGAACTGAAAACGGAAATCGAGATAGCGGCAAACGTTCAACATACTCTTTTGGAAACGGAAATCCCTGATATCAAAGCTCTTGAAATTGGGGCGATCAGTGTTCCGGCAAGGCAGATGAACGGGGATTACTATCACTTCGTCCAGGATGAAAATGAACGAATAGGGGTAGGGATAGCCGATGTCATAGGAAAAGGGATCCCTGCTGCATTGTGCATGTCGATGATCAAATATGCGATGGACAGTCTTCCGGAGCATCGTCATGAACCGAATAGTGTGCTTGAGAGTTTGAACCGTGTTGTGGAGCATAATGTTGATCCAAGCATGTTCATAACCATGTTCTATGGTTTATATGATCCGCATGACAGGCTATTTTCCTATGCTTCAGCCGGACATGAACCCGGTTTTTACTATGATGCCGCAACAGGTACGTTTAGCGATTTGGATGCAAAGGGCTTGTTGCTTGGAGTCGATAAAAAAACAAGGTATCGCCAATATGAAAAAAAGGTGAATCGTGGAGACATGATCATTTTATTATCTGACGGAGTAACGGAGTGCCGGACGAATGATGGGTTCATAGAAAGGGAAACGCTTATTGGTTTCATTAAAAAGAATATGCATTTGCAAGCCCAGGAAATGGTGAATAATATATATAAACAATTGGAGAAAATGCAGAACTTTCAACTGAGGGATGATTTTACATTAATAATTTTAAAATCGAATGTTTAGTATTGTTTCTGCTGGGTATAGATATAGGAATGAAGAGGATTTGAAGAGGTGGGTCAAGGATGAATATAACAGTAGATGTTAATGAATTGAATACTGAATTTATTGTAAAACTAAAAGGTGAAATCGATGCCTACACTGCACCGAAATTAAGGGAATCACTATTTCCGATTTCAGAGCAGGAAAATGTTTCGATAACTATTGATCTAACTGAAGTTTCGTATATGGATAGTACGGGACTTGGGGTATTTGTCGGTGCTTTTAAAAGCGTAAGGGCACATAATGGTGAGTTCACATTAGTTGGCTTATCGGAAAGGTTACGACGTTTATTTGATATAACGGGTCTTGCAGATATCATTGATATAAAAAGTGGTACAGAGGGTGGGTTAGAATGAATCAAGTATATGATTACATCGAAATGAAAATACCTGCAAAACCAGAATTCATCGGTGTCATTCGTTTAACGCTTTCTGGAATAGGGAGCCGGATGGGATTTGCGTATGATGAAATAGAGGATTTGAAAATCGCTACCAGTGAGGCTTGTACAAATGCGGTACAGCATGCATATAAGGATTCTGAAAAAGGTGAAGTGAAAGTAAGTTTCGGCCTTTATCCTGACCGTTTGGAGGTCATGGTTTCCGATAGTGGCAAGAGCTGTAATTTCGAAGAGGTTCGTCAAGGGCTGGGTCCATATGAAAATGGGCAAAAGGTCGAACTATTGAGAGAAGGAGGCTTGGGTCTTTACCTTATTGAAACTCTGATGGATGATGTGAAAATTCATCAGCATGATGGGGTTACTGTATTTATGACTAAGTTTTTAGAAGGAGAGCAGGTGGAGATGGATGCAAAAACAGTCTCAACCTAATCAGGCACAAAGAGAACAGGTAAATGAATGGATCAGAGCTTACCAGCAGAATCAAGATGAAGAAGCACAGAGTAAACTGGTCATCCATTATAAAAGTTTGGTTGAAACAATTTCCCGTAAGTATGCGAAAGGTAAATCATTTCAGGAGGATATCTCCCAAGTCGGCATGATTGGTTTATTAGGTGCGATTCGACGCTATGATGAATCTTTCGGTAAGAGCTTTGAGGCATTTGCCGTCCCCACTATTATCGGGGAAATCAAAAGGTTCCTTCGTGACAAAACATGGAGTGTCCATGTGCCAAGGAGAATTAAGGAACTTGGTCCGAAAATCAGGGTGACTGTCGAGGAATTAACGACAACTCTGCATCGTTCACCAAGAATAGATGAAATAGCCGATAGTATAGGCGTGACCGAAGAAGAAGTTTTAGAAGCGATGGAAATGGGAAAAAGCTATCAAGCTTTATCCGTGGATCATTCTATTGAGGCGGATTCTGATGGCGGTACTGTCACATTGCTTGACATATTCGGAAATGTTGATGAAGGTTTTGAAAAGGTGAATCAGCGTCTTGTGCTTGAAAAGGTGCTTCATGTGCTGAGTGACCGTGAAAAGATGATCATTCAACATACTTATTTAGAGAATTTAAGCCAGAAAGAAGCAGGCGATAAACTTGGGATTTCCCAAATGCATGTGTCAAGGCTCCAACGCCGCGCCATCAAGAAACTTCAAGAAGCCATTAATGCTGAAAACTCGGAGTTAATTCAGTGATCAAAGATATTTTGAGGGGAGAAAAAATAGAAGTCCTTGTCTCTCAATCGTCTAAAAACGGGATGGTTTATTGTGGTGATGATTACTATTTTCTTCATACGGAAGAATATTTTTTGTGTGTACTGGCAGATGGTCTAGGCAGCGGGAAAAACGCATACGATTCCTCCCATGCCGTCATTGAGGAAGTTAAACGTAATCATGAGTTGGATGTGGAAGCACTAATGGCAGTATGCAATCAAGTTTTAGTCGATAAACGGGGGGCAGCCGTTTCCATTTTGAAGATCTTTTATGACAAGAATGAATTTGTATACAGTTCGGTGGGTAACATCCGCTTTTTCCTGTATAATCCAAGCGACGATAAACTCGTTTACCCTTTACCTGTTACAGGGTATTTATCCGGCAGGAAACAAAAATACAGGACGCAGAGATACAAATATGAACCAAATGCGAAATTCATTCTTCATTCCGATGGTTTGGAACTAAAGGGAGCCAAGTCTTTTTTAAAAAGGTTGGTCCCTATCGATAAGAACGCCCAATGCATATTAAAAAGCAGTCCATTAACTGCAGATGATACAACTTTCATTTTAGGAAGCTTACTTTCGCCATAATTCGGAAGTGAGCTTTTTTGTATTGAATTCGCAACTTCATCGCTCATTTGCTAGACTATATATATTAGATCAAAAGGTTGGAGGTATACAAAATGATCGTTGTGGAAGATACATTAAAAGAATTGATAAAACAAATATCCAATGAGCTGACTTTGAAAAATCATCAGGTCCAAAACGTTATACAGATGCTGCAAGAGGGGAATACTGTCCCCTTTATTGCACGGTATAGAAAAGAAATGACGGGTTCACTTGATGAAGTGCAGATTCGTTCCATTATGGAAAGATGGAACTATCTAGAAAACCTTGGCCAGAGGAAAGCGGAAGTTACGCGTTCGATTGGTGAACAGGGGAAATTGACGGAAGAATTAACGAAACAAATCGAGAAGGCAACAAAACTGCAGGAAGTCGAGGATTTATACAGGCCATTCAAACAAAAAAGGAGAACGAAAGCGACAGTTGCTAAAGAAAAGGGTCTTGAACCACTGGCTAATTGGCTTTTGGAATGTCAAATGCATCCTCGAGTCAGTGAAAAAGCAGCTGAATTCATATCGGCAGAAAAAGAAGTTCCTTCTATTGAAGAGGCTATTGCAGGTGCGCAGGATATCATAGCTGAACATATTTCCGATGATGCGGAATTAAGGAAGTGGATAAGGGCTGAAATTTTCAAAGCTGGAAAAATGGTTTCAACTGTGAAAAATGAAGAGAAGGACGAGAAAAAAATCTTCGAAATGTACTATGAATATGAGGAGCCCGTTCAAAGAATCGTACCACATCGGGTATTGGCGCTGAATAGAGGTGAAAAGGAAGAGGTTTTGCGAATCTCCATCCAGCCCCGGACTGAAGTCATCATTGGTCATCTAGAACGTAAAATCATTAAAAATAACAAATCTGAAGCCCAAGTTGTTCTTAAATCTGCGATTGAGGATGGACTTAAGCGTTTGATCATGCCTTCTGTAGAGCGGGAGATCAGAAAAGAGCTTACGGAAAAAGCTGAGGATCAAGCTATCCACATTTTCTCTGAAAACCTCCGGAACCTGCTCTTGCAGCCTCCGCTTAAAGGAAAAGTGGTCCTCGCCTTAGACCCGGCATATCGGACTGGCTGTAAACTTGCTGTCATTGATGAAACCGGAAAGGTACTCGATATCAGTGTAATCTATCCGCATCCTCCTGCTGCGAAACTTCATGATGCCCGTGAAAAAACGATCGAAATACTCCAGCGGTTCTCAGTTGAGATCGTGGCAATCGGCAATGGTACGGCATCGCGTGAATCAGAGCAATTCATTGCAGATATTCTAAAAGAAGTGAAAGGGAACATTTCATATATAATTGTTAATGAAGCGGGAGCTAGTGTGTATTCAGCCTCGGATATTGCCCGTGAAGAGTTTCCGGATCTTCAAGTAGAACAGAGAAGCGCCGTTTCGATAGGCAGAAGGCTTCAAGATCCCCTTGCTGAACTTGTAAAAATTGATCCGCAATCGGTGGGAGTAGGCCAGTATCAACATGATGTGTCCCAGAAAAAGTTAACGGAATCCCTCACCTTTGTAGTGGAAACAGCTGTTAACCAGGTGGGGGTTAATGTCAATACCGCTTCATCGTCTCTCTTACAATATGTAGCTGGTTTATCAAAATCGGTTGCTCAAAATATTGTGAAGAAAAGGGAAGTGGAAGGAAAGTTTTCAAGCAGGAAGGAATTAAAGAAGATTCCCCGGCTTGGTGCCAAAACATATGAACAATGTATAGGGTTCTTACGTATCATTAATGGAGATGAACCTTTAGATCAAACTGCGATACATCCTGAAAACTACAGTGCCGTGAATAAATTATTGAAGAAAATGGGATTCACATCTGAGGATTTAGGCAGTGATGCACTGAATGAAGAGTTAGGTAAGCTAAATCCTGCTGATTTGGTCAATGAATTGGAAATTGGAGAAATTACGATCAAAGATATCATCGATGATTTGATGAAACCGGGAAGAGATCCTCGGGATGAGTTATCAAAACCGCTGCTTAAGCAGGATGTACTAAAAATGGAGGATCTGCAAACTGGGATGGAGTTACAAGGTACAGTGAGGAATGTTGTGGATTTTGGTGCGTTTGTGGACATCGGTGTTAAACAGGATGGACTGGTGCATATTTCTAAACTGAGCAACCGGTTTGTAAAGCACCCATTGGATGTAGTTGCCGTTGGGGATGTTGTAACGGTTTGGGTCGAACTTGTTGACTCCCAAAAGCAAAGGGTATCTTTAACGATGCTCGAGCCAAAGGATCAAAACTAGCCTATGTTAAGCTCCTTCTATATTAGAAGGGGTTTTTTTGAAATGATGTATTTATATTTGGAACAATGTCGAATCTATAACCTGAGACTTTCTTTCTTTTGATAAAAAAACCAACATTGATTCAACATCTTCACTTGATAATAATCCTTTTCATAAAAGGCTTTGCGGATTTGATTCTGGAACCAATTAGGCATAGCTTTTCCTCCCTTAGTTTCCTATTGTATTATTAGTCTATGTTATAATGGGTTGTCATGTTACCAAGGAAAGGGAGGGGGAAATGGATAATCGTCAATTGCAAAAACTAGTAGAAGAAATTTCGTTGAAAGACTTTAAAAAGGCCTTTAGACACCAAGCGAGTTTTAATCCGCGTCTCCGGACAACAGGAGGACGATACTTGCTCCGTTCACACAATATAGAAATCAATAAGAAGTATCTTGATGAACGCGGTGTGGAAGAAATGATTGGAATCATTAAGCATGAATTGTGCCATTACCATCTGCACATCGAGAAGAAGGGGTACCAGCATCGTGATGCGGACTTTAAGCATTTACTCAAAAAAGTGGGGGCACCGAGATTTTGCGAGCCGCTGCCATCTAACCAATTAAAGAAAAAGATGAATACAATTCAATATAAATGTGAAGACTGTCAGCAGGTATATATAAGGAAAAAACGAATCGACACTACCCGTTTCGTTTGTGGTAAATGTCGCGGAACATTGATTTACCAAGGGTTTAAGGAGCAAAAAACAAAAAAATAAAAAAACACAAAAGAACTCTTGACTTTAGGTTGCAACCTCTTTATAATCATAAGAGTCGACAAGATAACAACTTGTCCTTAACGACAAACACTAAGGTCCTTGAGCGTGAAAAAGGAACCCAATTTTCATTATTCCGCAGTAGCTCAGTGGTAGAGCATTCGGCTGTTAACCGAACGGTCGTAGGTTCGAGTCCTACCTGCGGAGCCATTTTTTTGGGGAAGTACTCAAGAGGCTGAAGAGGCGCCCCTGCTAAGGGTGTAGGTCGCGTAAGCGGCGCGAGGGTTCAAATCCCTCCTTCTCCGCCAGTCACATATTTTATATCAAGGCCCATTGGTCAAGCGGTTAAGACACCGCCCTTTCACGGCGGTAACACGGGTTCGAATCCCGTATGGGTCACTTTCTTATGTATAATCAAAATACTGGTCCCGTGGTGTAGCGGTTAACATGCCTGCCTGTCACGCAGGAGATCGCGGGTTCGATTCCCGTCGGGACCGCCATTTTTTTAAAAAACACTTGCCAAACTGATATTATCGTGATATAATATTATCCTGGCTGTTAATTAATGTTTGATTATTGGGCTATAGCCAAGCGGTAAGGCAACGGATTTTGATTCCGTCATGCGAAGGTTCGATCCCTTCTAGCCCAGCCATTTTTATTTAGAGCCATTAGCTCAGTTGGTAGAGCATCTGACTTTTAATCAGAGGGTCGAAGGTTCGAATCCTTCATGGCTCACCATTTATTTTCGCGGGTGTGGCGGAATTGGCAGACGCACCAGACTTAGGATCTGGCGCCGCAAGGCGTGGGGGTTCAAGTCCCTTCACCCGCACTGATATTTTTCTTCTTGACATCAAGTTGAAAAGGTGTTAAACTTACAAAGTCGCTTTCGCGGTCGTGGCGGAATGGCAGACGCGCTAGGTTGAGGGCCTAGTGGGGGAAACCCCGTGGAGGTTCGACTCCTCTCGGCCGCACCAATAACATCATAGAAATTAGCGCCCGTAGCTCAATTGGATAGAGCATCTGACTACGAATCAGAAGGTTGTAGGTTCGACTCCCGCCGGGCGCACCATATTTTACGGGAAGTAGCTCAGCTTGGTAGAGCACTTGGTTTGGGACCAAGGGGTCGCAGGTTCGAATCCTGTCTTCCCGACCATTATTTCTTTCTGAAAATACTTTAAAATTAAATGCGGGTGTAGTTTAGTGGTAAAACCTCAGCCTTCCAAGCTGATGATGAGAGTTCGATTCTCTTCACCCGCTCCATTATTGCTCTTTGAAAACTGAACAAAACAAAGCGCCAACGTTAAATTTTAAGTGAGCACACACTATCAAAAAAGCAAATGAGCAAGTCAAACATTT
>NZ_JBIWES010000027.1:0-34206 GCF_044762665.1 Peribacillus sp. NPDC096622
TCCTTTTTAGCTGGCCAGCTCAGGACACATTCATCTTATCAAGAGGTCTTTTTTCGTTCAAACCTCATTTTCAGTTATTACAGGAATGCTGCCCCTTTAGTTCATAGAAAAAGAGCTGCCGAAGTGAACTGCATTAGAGAACATCTAACAATTGGAGGTGCAGTTTTACCTTCCACGGTGCTTTTTTTTACGCTTTTCTACCTTTAATTGTCTTTTCTTTTCCTTTTCCTTTTCCTCTTCTATTTGTTCACGAGAAAGTACTTTTCGCTTTACTTTTCGATTTTCAAGCTCTAATTTCAATGCTTCTTGAGCTTTGGAAGAGGCGCCTTTTTGTTTCATTTGTTTTCCAACTGCACGTGCTAACCGTTTAGGGTTTATGTGCTGTTCTTTCTTTTGATTAACGTTTACACCTGTTGTAACTCGTTCCAGTAACCTCATCATTATGTGGTTTACAAAGTATTGTACCTCTTCATCTTTTGGTTCTTTTCCAAAGATATGTTTACAAACTCTCAAAAACCCATTTTGATTATCTTCAACAATTCCTACCCAGAACTGGCCATCAAAGTAAAGTGTTAATTTCATCAGAAAACCCCCTCTAATTAAATAACAGAGTGATGGACATCCCGAGGGGGGAAGGCTACTAATATTAGTATGATGCAACTAATACGTCTGGACTACCAACCAAACTGTGATTTTTCACTCTATTAACCATTATATGAAAATACATGTTTTTGTAAAGTATTGGTAATACATTCCCTTTAGGAGACCATTAGAATCTTTGGTTCATAAAATTATTTTTATTTCATTAATTTTAAAATTTGTTAGTTACTTGTAGATTTGAAACAAAGTTTGATCAAATTAATACAAAAAACCTTGATAAATAAATCTAAAGAGCATGTTTTGAAAAAAGATTAATCAAAACATGCCCTTATACTATTTAATTGGATTATTCTTTTATTAATTGATCATTTTTGTGTTCCTTAATGAACTAACGCACCTGTTAGTTCATTTAGAAAAGCTAACCTTATTCAAGAAATAGCACCCGATTGCGGAAGATCTTAATATAAAAATCAATATTTCACCACTATTTCTTCTTATACGAATGCACCCGTTACATCAATAAGAATTACTTACTTATTTACTTTTTAGGGTAATTTCAACTACTTCTGGTCGATTATTTATTCTAAGGGGAATTGGATTATTACCTAAACCTCTACTTACAACCATTATTGAGTTTTCTTTTTGAAACAAACCACCATCATATTCTGGGAAAAACCCCTCTGTTGAAATAATCCCTCCAATAAAAGGTAGACGTAACATTCCCCCGTGAGTATCACCAGAAAAGACTAAATCTGCTCCCCAATCAGCATATTCATCAAAATAAAAAGGTCTATGCGAAAGTAAAATATTTACTTCGTTTTCATTTGTTTCGCCTAACCGTTCTTCAATTTGAATTTCTCCTGACAAGTGTTCTTTTAGCCCATACAAGTTAATTATTGCATCCTGTTTTGTAATTGTTGTTTGTTCATCATTTACAACTGTAACACCAAGATTGCTTAGTTTTTCTTCGTATGCTTCTTTTGTGCCTTCTTTTTGATACTTGTTTCTATCTTCGTAATACAAACCTTCTTCGTGTTCACCTGTCACATAATAAATCGGATAGTTATTATTTAGATTTTCAAGTAACTTTATTAGAACTTCTCCGTTATTTGGTATGTCGTGAGAGTTATTTAACATATCACCAGTTATAACAATTATATCTGGCTCAATTTTATTGATTTTTTTAACCAACCTTTTGTTTCCTTCTCCAAATTCTTTATTGTGTAAATCTGATAACTGTACGACTTTAAACCCATCAAATTCCTCTGGCAAATCCTCTAAATGAACAGTTTCATTGGAGGCCGAAATCCAATTAAGTTGTAAAAGGTAATAAACTACTAAAATGATTAAAATTGTTAAGGTGATCACTAAAATTTTTCTACGTTTTTTAACCATTATTTCCTCCTGTAAAAACCAGTGTCTTACTTAAACTATACTGCCCCTTTAGTTCATTAAGCAAAAAGGGCACCAAATGGCAGCCCCGGATTCAGTTTAAGAATCATTTAATCTTTGCATATAACGTGGAACGTGGAACTCCTGTAGTTTTTACAATGTCCTTTACACTCATTCCGTTTGTTTCACGTTCATTATATAGCTTAATAGCACGTTTTAAAGTCTTTTCATCTTGCCCTGGTCTTCCCATATGTTTCCCTTGCCTCTTAGCTCTCTCCCGACCTTCTGTAGTTCTTTCTACAATAAGATCACGTTCAAATTGTGCGAATGAACCTAAAATATTAAAGAGCAGTGTTTGTAAGCTGTTTCCTTCGTTTGAACCATCAAACTTCATATCTTCTTTTACAAATCTTACATTAACTCCTTTTTCAGCTAGTTCATGAACGATCTTATTCAAGTCCATAATAGAACGAGCTAAACGATCTATTTTAGTTACAACTAATGTATCTCCTTCTCGTGCAAATTCAATAGCTTCATAAAGATGGGCTCTTTGTTTTGTACTTGTTCCTGTTACTTTTTCAACAAAAAGCTTTTTACACCCTTCACTTTCCAAAATTTCCTTTTGTGTTTCTAAATCTTGGCCAGTAGTTGAAACCCTCGCATAACCAATTAACAATATGTATCATCCTTTGTCTATAAGTCTTAAAACTTTTAGACAGTAAACAAGGATAAATTAACAAATAATATGTTAGATTTTAAAAGTGTCTTAAAGTTTTAAATTATAGACATTTAATTAAACATTTTAAGGTAGCTGGGTTTTAAAGTTGGATGTGCAAAATAGCACTCACTCAAAATTAGCGCAAATTACCCCGAAAATAACACTTTTTCATATACATTGCCCGAGGTTCTTCAAATAGCCAGTGATTATGAAGTTTCGAGTTAAACCTTTCTTTGATCATGCAGCCATGATTGAAAACCGTTGGAAAAGTGTTTTCCTTGACCAAAAGCCAGTTCACACATAGTAGAAATGATTACATAAAAACAAATTGTCCTTGCAACAGAATGGATTCCCTGTTATATTACAATCAATTAAATATTTTCTTACTTCAAAATTTTTTGAAGTGAGGATAGAGGAGCAAAGACCATTAGTACACATTTTGAGGAGAATGAGATCCTATGACTATTGTGGAAAGGGGAATTTGCCGAAGCGGAAAGAATCTCATGTTCTTGAAGCTGGTTCTGCTATTGAATAAATACAGAACTGTCATATAGGAAACTATATGGAGGGCTATCTTATGCGCGGAAACATTTTTTTGATAAATATTGTTTCTACTGCAGCAGCGAATCCTCGTTGTTGCTTTTTTGCGTTTACTCCTGAACGGCCCTAACCACCTCTGAATATTTTTAAAAATTATACAAAAGGGTGTGAAGTTATGAATTTTGGCCAAGTTTTAACCGCAATGGTTACCCCGTTTAATCATAATGATGAGGTTGATTTTAATGCTACGAGAGCTTTAGTAAACTATTTAATTGCTAATGGTTCTGATGGATTGGTAATAGCTGGTACAACTGGAGAGTCCCCTACATTAACTACAGAAGAGAAAGTAGATTTATTCAAAATTGTTGTAGAAGTTGTTGATGGAAGAGTTCCAGTCATAGCTGGAACCGGCTCAAATAACACGAAAGCTTCTATCAGCTTGACAAGGCAAGCTGAGGCCGCAGGAGTCGACGGAATCATGCTCGTTACCCCATACTATAACAAGCCGTCTCAAGAAGGATTATTTCAGCACTTTAGCGCTATTGCCCATTCAACATCATTACCGGTAATGCTTTATAATATTCCAGGTCGAAGTGTTGTAAACATGTCAGTAGAGACGATTGTTAGCCTCTCAAAAATCAACAATATCGTGGCAGTAAAAGAAGCAAGCGGTGACTTAGATGCCATGGCACAAATCATAAGCAAAACAACTAGTGATTTTACATTGTACAGCGGCGATGATGGGTTAACATTACCGGTTTTAGCCATCGGTGGAACAGGCATTGTTTCGGTTTCTTCACACATAATTGGTAATGAAATGCAAGAAATGATCAATAGCTTTAAAAATGGTGATGTCCATGCTGCCGCCGCTACACATCGTAAACTTCTTCCAATCATGAAAGCATTATTTGCTGCGCCAAGCCCAGCACCAGTAAAATCAGCATTAAATATGCGGGGGGTGAATGTTGGAGGTGTCCGCTTACCATTGGTCCCTCTAAACCATGAAGAAAAAAGAGCACTACAAATAGCTCTACAACCTTGTAACACAGAAGCAATATTATTAAATAAATAAACGAATGATTCATTAAACGAGTCTTTAATACCGATTTTCTATAAAATCAATAGTAAACTGGAGAAATTTGAAAAGCAGTGCATACTCCGAAAGAAGTGCACTGTTTTTTATCATTGTACGACTCAGGAGGAAGAATTTATACTATATATAAAGAATCAATAAGGAGAGAGCCTATGGGGGGTACACACAAACCAAACATTCTTGTATTTAGTCCTATTCAGACAGAGGTCGATGCTTATGCTGATCGTATCCGCAATAATGGGTTTACATCGGTGAAGGCAGCGAAAACTTTGGGGGAAGCAGAAAAATATTTACCAGGCACTGAAGTTATTTTGGGATGGAATTTCCCTACACAATTACTATGTAAACCAATTGCCTCATCTGTTCGCTGGTTTCAATCAATGGGAGCCGGAGTCAATGATTTGATTTCGGACAAATCGATACCTAAAAACATTACATTAACTCGAATTACTGACCAATTTGGTGCTTACATCTCGGAATATGTATTTTTGTTTCTCTTGGACATAGTGAAAGACGGTCCTCGGATGAAACAATCGCAACTGGAGCGGAGGTGGGATCCTTTCATTTCCGAAACCCTTAAGGGGAAAACAATCGGGATCGCTGGACTTGGATCGATTGGCGCTGAACTTGTACGTAAAGCTCGAGCATTTGATATGAATGTACATGGCTTAAGCTTTAGTGGAAAACAAGCAACACTAGTGGATCGCCACTTTACTCCAAATCAATGGGGTGAATTTGTAAAGGATCTGGATTATTTGGTCCTAACCCTTCCTTTAACGGATTCCACTTATCATATCATTAACCAAGACCTTCTTTTAGCGATGAAATCCACTGCTTCCCTTATCAACGTTGGCCGTGGAGCATTGATAGATGAAGGGGATTTAATATCTGTCATGCGAGCAGGACATCTTCAGGCAGCTGTCCTCGATGTATTTGAAACAGAACCGTTGCCAAAAGAACATGCCTTCTGGTCCATGCCGAATGTGTTTGTCACTTCTCATCTGTCAGGGCCAAGTACGGTTAACGAAGTGAGCAACTTTTTCATAGAAAATTTAAGGAGATTTTCAAGTGAACAACCATTAAATGGAATGGTAGATCGGAATCGAGGGTACTAAACCCTATTATAATTGATGTTATTTGCTTTCAATTGAGTATTTATTGAAACAGCCGCATTTTTCAACAGAGGAATGCGGCTTTCTAACTGAAAGTAAATAATATGATGATTTTTTAAGGATCATTGAAAGTGGATTTTCATTTGTTTAGCTTTATATTCCTCTTATAAATTAAAAAGCCCCCTCACTAGAGATAGGCTTTTTACGATGAAGTTACCGTATGGCGATAGTAACATACTCTCCTTATGCGTAATTAATTCAGGGAAAGTGGCTCTTCCCCCCTTCTTATCTGAAGAAATTACCCATGCTCTTTGGAATTTATAACAACCTTTTTTAATCCCTATAGTTCCATAATGCCGGCAGAGCGGATCACGCTTTTCTCTTCGAATCCAGAACGTCCAAATAGTGCTGATTGTACATAATGCCTAGGATGTTCCCAAAAGGATCAACCACGGAGGCAGTAATGAACCCCTGACCGCGAACTGTGGGTGCCTCGTGTTCTTTCGCTCCCATAGACAGCAGCTTCTCGAAAGTTGCTGTCACATCGTCGACGTGCCAGTACACGACAGCACCACCGGCCGCGCCGGTCGACGAACCACCGGGCGCGTAGCGGCTATCGATTAGGCCCAGCTCGTGCTGGTAGTCCCCGAGGCGAAACTCGGCATAACCTGGGCGTTCGAAGTATGGGTCGATACCCAGCAGCTCTGTGTACCACTTCTTTGCCGCCACTAGATCAGCCGCCCAAAAACTGACGGTGGTGAGTCCTCTTAATGTCTTTGTGTCACTCATAATCGATTTCCTCCTCAATGTTGAGTAAGTAACTATACTTCAATATTTAGGGTCGCCGGGTAATTTCCTAGGTTGCTGTTCTGGCTATTGTAAACGTCTAATGCTGACAACAGTATGTCAGTGAGATGAATATTTCATCAAAAGTGATTTGAACAATTATCCCTTTGATTAACTTCGATTCACTTACGACTAAACCCTTCTCTTATTCAAGAAAATGTCCCAATTGTTGAACAAAGATCAAGCGGCACCGTTGAACTATCCTGCCTCTAGCAATAAGAAAAAGCTGCCTTAAATGACAGCTCCGTTTCTTCACTAGCGCACAACAAGAGTTGGTGTATGTTCTCATTATATGTAATCGATGTCGAAATGAGGGGATAGTAATTCCATGCTTTGTAAATCCCATTCAAAGGTAAGTATGGCTGATTGTTTTGATTTATGAGTCAGGAGGGGTACACCATTTTTTATGATCATGCTTTCTGCATCCCAAAAACGGACAGTTTCGTCTTCGCCAGTACGATTACAGACTATTACGGGTAGTCCTGTTTCTAGTGACCTTTTTTCGCATTCTCCCTCCGGACCATGTAATCCGGAACCCCAGGAAGACGGTGCAATTAATATTTCAGGTGTTTTTAGAATTGTTATGTTAATTAGTAAGTGAAAAAGATAAAAAGAGCACTTCCTTGGATAAGGAAGCGCTTCCATGTTATATAAAGCTATTGGACTTTCATTATAGCATAATTCCACTTCAAATAACAGGAATTAATGTTTAATTTTAGTTTATTTTATTATATTTTGACATTAGAAAGCGACTTGGGTAGAAGTACTTTTCTCCGTTTGCGTTAATGAAGTCATAATTCAGTATCATCAAAAGACCGTCCAGCTTTTGTAAATCGGACGGTCTTACGGATAATAGAATGAAATGTTAATATCCTTCTTGAGGGAAAATGTTTATTTAGCTGCACCAGCTTTATTTATCACTTCCTTCGCTACCTGCAATGCGGATTCATAATCTGCGTGATTCGTGACTTCCGGTACATATTCCACATACTTAATGGTTCCTTCTTGATTTATTACAAATACTGCCCTGCATTCCAATCGTTGCTCTTTCATATACGTTCCATATGCAGTACCAAAAGACAAATCAAAGTGATCGGAGAGAATGGTTATAGCTTCGACATTACTTTCTTTACACCATCTTGCTTGAGCAAAGGGAAGGTCTGCGCTGATAGCCAAGACTGCTACATCATCACCCATTTTGCTTGCTTCTTCATTTAAGAGCCTTGTTTGTAAATCACATACACCAGTATCAAGCGAAGGAATAGTCGTGATGATGCATGTCTTATTTTTATAGTCTGTTAAATGTGCTTTACGGCGGTCATTTGTTAATAGTGTAAAGTCAGGGGCCTTATCCCCTACTTTTAGTTCAGGACCAATCAAGGTCACTGGATTACCGCCTAAAGTCACAACACCAGTACGCTCATGTGCCAAATTGAACCCTCCAACTCTCTTACTGATTTACTAGCTTCCTCGGTAGGTGCTATATCCTCCTGGAGCAACCAGCAGAGGAACATGATAATGTTCTTCATTGCTTCTAATACCAAAACGAAGTGGGACCTTATTTAAAAATGGCCTTATATAAGGATCATTCGCTCCATCATTGAAATATTCCCCAACATAAAAGACAAGCTCATACTCACCTGGTTTGAGATCATCCCCTTGAAGAAGCGGATCATCCACTCTCCCATCGTTGTTTGTACAGACCTCTTTAATGAAAGAATGGTCTCCCTGTTCTGCTATGGCCCAAAGTTCTATCTTCATCCCTTTTGCCGGCAGGCCTTTAGACAGGTCTAAAACATGTGTGGTCAGCTTACTGTCCATTATCGGGAAGCCCCTACAGTTGAATCAGCTGCCTTTTTTTGTTTAACGTCTTCTTGTGTAACGACAAAGCCTTGGAAGCCAAACGGAGGACGAGGTTCCTGATAAACACTTCCTTCTGAATTTGGAATCGTTTCTACAACCGTTTCCCATGTACGATTATTGGTTTTAAATTGAACATTCGCTAACTGAGGGAAACGTTCTAGAATCCTAATGCCAATATGATAAATGAGCTGCTGAATCGAACGGTTATTCAGTTCATGGAACACTGTGTTTGCAATATCACAAATTTGTTCTGCTGCTACATATTTTTCTGGATCCGCTCCAGTGCCATCCTCCCAGCGGCTATATTCCCAATCGAAATCCAAGTAGATAAATAGTGGACGATCCTGAGCTTCTGGCAGTGTGGTGTATTCATCTTGAATAAATCCATAAAAAGAGCTTCCTTTAACCTTGATTAAATGGACATCAACTATTCCACTTGAATGCTTAACGATTTTGCTTCCGGTAGGTGTCCTTTTCACTTCGATTGTAGTGGTAGCCCTTTCATTTCTGGAACATCGATAGACAACATCACTATTTTCATGCCCTTCCCCTTTTGGAACGAGTACATGATCGAAGGGAACTTCAGTTGCTGTCAGTTCCACTGCATCTATGTGGCTATACTTATCAAGGAAAACTTCACATATGAACTTTATAAAACCTTCCGCCGTATTTCCTTGATAATTGGCGGCCTGGCGATGAATGATGTTTTTCATGGAATCCGTTGCAACCACCAAGCTATTATCTCCTTCCGTAAAAGAAGATAAAAAAGCTTCCCCTTTTAGAGAAATCTGGCAATTAAATCCAAAAATAGTATTATCTCTTTCTGTGAAACTTGATTCCGGTATTTTCCTCAAACCTGTAAGAGGCTGTACAAAAGTCCTATATACAAATACATCCCCTTTACCGTAATACATCGTTCTGTTTTCATTTTGAACTGTCATATTATTCCTCCTCCTATTTAATAAAATCAGATAGCCTGTGGCTGGCAATTAAGTGGATTTGCTTGATCGCTTCCTTAAGTTCATTTGCCGGATCCAAACCAATCCTTCTTTTCATCTCTGCCTTTATCACCGTTTTATCGCTGCCACGGACAGCAAATATGAACGGAAATCCAAACTTTTCTTTATACTGATTATTTAACGCATGAAATTCTTCATATTCATCCGGAGAAAGCGAATTCAAACCAGCTGCGGATTGCTCTTTAACTGATGCTTCAGCCATATCAATCCGGGCTGCTAAATCCGGGTGAGACTTGATTAATTGGAGCTGTTCCGATAATGAGGCATTCTGCACAACTATTTCCATTTTCTGTTTTAGGTCCTCTAAGGAAATGAATGGCTTGTACTCCCATGAACGCTCTGCTATCCATGGAGAATGTTCATATACCCAACCTAACTTTTGGATGAATTCCACCTTGTTCAACTCATTTATGCTATTAAGGTCAGATATCAATACGGGCCCTCCCTTCTTCCGATTATTTTTATAATTCAAAACATTCTTAACTTAATTGAATTATATACGTGCGCTTCTTTATAGGTCATTAGCTGAAAAAGCTAATATTTTTCCAACCTCTTTGTGCTTACCGCACTCACCTTTAAAGAACAGGCTATCCTTATAGCTCTGATATAGTTGCCAATATTCAAAAAATTAGTTAAATTAGAGAAAAAAGGCACAGCGAAGGGGACCTATCATGCATTTAACGATGACTGATGCATTAAAATTACCACAGATCAAACGATGCCAAGTGGCAGCTGGCATTCAGGGACTTAATAGAGAAATAGAATCCATCAATAGCTTTGATGCTCCTGATGTGCTTTCCTGGTTGAAGCCAAATGAATTAATTCTAACAACAGGATACTTATTTCAAGATAATCCGCAACAATTAGACCAATTCGTAATCGAATTAGCAAAAATGAATTGTTCAGGATTGTTCATCAAACTGGAGGAAATTCCACAAACCACCATCAACATTGCCAATATGGCCAATTTGCCTATTCTCAAAATCCCCCCTGAGTTTTCGCTATCAGATATCATGTCTCCCCTACTTCGTGAAATTGTAACGAGACAGAATGAACAAAAAGAGTTGAGTTATAGTATTGAAGATATTTCAGGAGTTGGTGCCGAAAATTTAAGTTACGGGATTTTAGGAATGACGGAGGACAAATCCAACTTCCATCATTTTTCTGGGGGATTCATATGTACGGTTTTACCTTTAACGCTGCAATGTAATCAAAGGAATGATCCCATTACTTATAAACAGCTTATCAAGACAATTGAAACATTAACCGAACAATATAAAATCGATAAGCTCATAAGGAATATCAAGGGCAGTCTAGTTATCATTTATCTGGATACCATCCCCCTAGGGAACACCCGCTTTTATTCACAGGTCACCCAGATAAGCCAACAAATTATCTCTACTTTATCTAAACACCTGCCAATGGAACTTACGCTGGGAGTCGGTAACTATCATACAGGTATCAATAACCTGGCCAATAGCTTACAGGAAGCTTTACAATCTATTGATTTGGGAAAACGATCGAACCCAGGAAAGGAAGTATACAGCTACAAAGAATTAATAACATTTAAAATTTTGCAGTATGCCCCCAAAAATGTGCTCATGGATATTGTTACAGGTAATTTAGCACCGCTGAAGGACCATGACGATGAAAACCAGTCTGATCTGATCAAAACCTTGGAGGCCTATTTGCAATGCAATCTTCGACCTGCTGAAACGGCCAGAATAATGGGGGTACACCGAAACACTATCCATTTTCGAATTAAAAGCATAAAAAAACTATTAGGAATGGACTTAAGCAATGATGATCTGTTCACTTTAAAACTTGCCCTATATGCCAAACGTCTGCTGGATAACCGATAGGAAATAGCACATACCATACGAAAAACTGCCAGAGATACCTATCCCTGGCAGTTTTTCATGTGCAGTAACACTTGATTCCCGATTCCTTCAAATCATGCTTCCTTTACCTAGTCATGTAATAATAACTTCGCAGCTTTTATACTAAACTGCAATTTAAAAGCAATATCCCTCGATTTTAAATCAACTCCTAATAAGTCTTCAATTCTAGACAAACGAAACTTTACAGTATTTCGATGAACAAACAAAGCCCGTGCCGCGTCTTCTATTCTGCCTCTAGAAAATAGATAGGTTTCCAGCGTTTTTAACAACTCCCCCTCATTTTCCCTATCATATGCAATAATCGGCTGAATCATGGATTGCACGTATTGAGTTATGGCATCCTTTGGGATTTGATTTATTAGATCTTCAACTTCAACGCTTGCGTAATCATTGATATTAGTCGGGTTGACCCTCGAGCCAAGTTGAATGGCCTTTTTAGCTTCAATAAACCCTTCTTTCATATTGTAGAATTCTTTTTTCACCTTGCTTAACCCCATCGATAGAGAAGTGCCAGGATTATCTTTGGATATAAGACCTTCTAAAAGGATGGCAATTCTTTGAGCCTGCATAAGCAGGTGTTCATCAGTCACCATCCCTTTCCCTTGCAGGATAATCAATTGACCATCGAAGTCGATATTCCAATACTTAAAATCTTCCCTTTCCGTTTGGTTTAATTTCTCCAATATTTTACCGATTGGAAAGAATGAATCCCCTTCTTCCTTCGTTCCGTTTATTAAGAGCAGAATATATGGCCTATCGGGATTAAAGCCAAATTCCTGTAATTGGGGGATAAAAGATGACCCCCTATTTTCCCCATTCAAAAGAGAATGAAAAACTTCAAAACTTCCTTTTCCATCGTTTTTCCCTTTCTCCTTATTAACAAGTTCATATGTAAAGCTGAATAATAAGTCGGATAAAGGCATTTCATAAGGAATCTCCAGTAATGGGAAATTGTACTTGTTCGCTTCTTCCACCATTCCAGGAGGAATCGTAGAAAGAAACCTCTTAATCTTGATAGCTAATCCAGCACTTCCTCTTTTCGACAATTCCCTAACAAGATTGATTTGAGCATTCAGGTCATCCTTAAACACATAACCAGTTGTCAGCAGGAGTTCCCCTCGTTTAATCCATGATATATCCGGATGATCCATTATACTTACTGAATTAATTACCCGAGTTAACCCTTGACTTCCTCCAATAACTTCCACTTGGTTTAGGGCAGGAAGTTTCAAAGCTTTTTCGATCGTTAAATACATTTTTCTCCCCCTATTCTTCTTAATTATATACAGAATGAACTTGAATGAATATTCATATTTTTCCAAAAAATAGTCTTGATTTAGCATTATGGCGGTGATAATATAAAAATACACCGATTTTGTAAATAGCGTTTCTTAATAAGCAACAACAAACCCATCCATAAGGAAGTATTTACAAAATCACAAGGAGGCGATTTCGTTACATTCATATAATTGGAAAGTCGTGACTAATTAAAAGGGGGCAAACATGGAAAAATTAGGAAAACTAAACACGTTATTGTTAGGTTTACAGCATGTTTGTGTAATGTATGGAGGAGCGGTAGCTGTTCCACTAATCGTCGGTCCTGCAATCGGCTTGACACAAGAACAGATCATATACCTGATCTCGTTTGATTTACTCGCCTGCGGGATAGTCACCTTGCTTCAAGTTATTGGCGGTAAAGGATTTGGTATAAAATTACCTGCTTTAATGGCTGTTTCTTTTATCGTGGTTGAGCCAGTAATAGCCATAGGATCGGTCCATAGTATAACCGGGGTTTTAGGCGCAGTTATGGTATCCGGAATAATTGTTGCCATTTTATCAGGAGTAATCGGTAAATTAATACCCTATTTCCCACCAATCGTTGCAGGGTCCGTCATATTAATCATAGGCGTGTCATTAATGCCAGTTGCCATGAAAAATGCAGCGGGCGGAGTCGGTTCCCCCACCTTTGGAGATCCTATGAATCTAATGCTAGCTTGTTTTACACTAGTGAGTTTCCTTTTATTGAATACACTTACTAAAGGTTTCTTGAAAGCGGTTTCAGTTCTTTTCGCCATGATTCTTGGCACTATATTGGCTGGTATTTTAGGTATGGTCGATACCTCTGGCTTTTTAGAGGCCAGCTGGTTTACAATGGTGACTCCTTTTTATTTTGGGGTACCTACCTTCGACCTTTCATCTATTATCACTATGACAATCATATCTTTAATCATAGCTGTGGAAAGTATAGGCGTCTTTTTGACACTCGGGGAAGTATGCGGGAAGGAAATAACCGAAAAAGATGTGGAAAAGGGCCTCCGTGCAGAAGGAATAGGAAGCTTCATAAGTGGTATCTTCAACTCTTTCAACCATTCTACCTTCTCACAAAATGTTGGCTTGGTCTTGCTGACAAAGGTAACTCAGCGCTCGGTAGTAGTCACGGCAGGCTGTATCCTAATCTTTCTAGCTTTTGTGCCTAAGGTTGCCGGTCTTACGACGATGATCCCTTTACCCGTTCTGGGCGGGGCCATGATACCAATGTTCGGCATGCTTCTATCTGCAGCTTTGGGGATGATAGCCAAAGCGGATTTAAGCAAACCTTCCAATCAATTGACGATTGCACTTGGAATAGGAGTCGGTCTGGCAGTCAAGGGGGTCCCGGAAGCATTCGATAAATTCCCGGAAACAGTCCAATTAATATGTGGAAACGGAGTGGTGATGGGTACAATAACACTGGTTGTGTTAAATGCCATCCTGAATGGAAAAACAAATCCATCTATTACACACCATCATTCCATACCCGAAATTCAACCAAGCATGAGCCAGAATATTAATATCCACCCTTAGAAAGTAGCGGACAAGGCAATTCTCTAAGGGTGTCTAGTTGGCTAGGTTCTCCAACACTTTTAATTATAACCTTATTCAGGGAATTTTCAAACAAATAATACAAGCACCTTGCAACAGCCTATTTAATAGGTAAGCAAGGTGCTTTTTTTTACTCAATTATGGCTCTTCAACTTGTTTCATTTGAAAAGAGAGCGATATAACCCTCCAAAAATTTGGAGTCCCTCCCGAAATTTCCCGACCTTTTTGGGGTCTATATTCAAGGGGTCCCTTAAATTGTATTTTTTTTACAAAGTCTGATTCCGAGGGGTGTCATTGACAAATTTTCTGCATAATAAAATTGACACTTTGGGTGGTTCTGGAGAGCTTTAAGCTTAACTTTCTTAGCTTATTAGGGGGTAATGGAGGTAGGTCCTGCAAATGTATATCGCCAATCATTTTGTTTTTCGTACCCTTTAGGAATGGTTCACATAAATGTGATCCGTAACCCCTTCAGGACCAGTGACAAGTATTTTAGTAAGCGCAATTCACATCCGCTCCTGATTGGTTATACAGTTATTTTTTCCAAACTTCAAGTATTTCAGATCCTACTCGATTCCATTCATATAAGCTAAGGGCAAGTTCCCTGCCTCTTTCGCCCATTTTATTCATCAGTGATCTGTTTGATAGAATTTCTGTAATCTTCTCTGTAAAACATCCAGGATCTTCTGGATTCTCTACTACAAGCCCATTCTCTCTTATACGAATGACCTCTGGATTTCCCCCTCTTGCAGTTGTTACGATTGGAAGCCCTGCAGCCATTGCTTCATAATGGACGCGTGCAAGCGGTTCTTGCCATATTGATGTACACACGAATAAATCAGCAGCAGCAAACCAATTTTGTATTTCACTAGGTGCGACAAAACCTGTTGAAACAACTGGGATAGGCAGCTTTTTTGCCAATGCTCTTACATAAGCTACATAATCGGTAACATCATTTTGGCTGAACCATTTACTTCCGACAATAACTAAAGCCAAATCCTTAAATTTACTTGAAAGTTCAGGCAGTGCCCGAATTAACCTATCGACGCCTTTATTACTTGATAATCTTCCTGCAAATAATATGACCGTTTTGTTTTCAAGACCGTTTGCTTTACGTAATTCATTACGAATTTTTTGCATTTTCGAGTGACTGCCAGGCAGAAAGCGATTGGTGTCAACACCAGAATAGATGGTGCGAATCTTTGATGAAGCTTGTGGATATAAACTTTTTATGACATTGCCTATATAATCACTGACAGTTACAATATTTGTAACTTCGTCTATGGCTGCTTTTGCTTCTTCCGGATTGATTTTCTCTGGATTAAACATATCATTATGCATGCTAAGGGTAATTTTTGAATGAGGTGCTGCTTTTCGGACAGGAAGGACTAATCGAGGTCGATTGAATATATGAATTAGATCGAAATGATTTGCCTCAAGATAACTAATAACCTCTTCTCGATATACTTCGAATATTTTTCCAGGTACACGTACATAACGGTTTCCATCAATCGTCTCTTGGTCAGGAAGTGATGGATCATTAATTCCTAAAACCGTAATATCATGGGCTTTACTTAAATGTGGCAGGATGCCTGAGATATAGGTTTGAATGGCCCCGCCCAGTACCGGAGGAACAGGAAGCTTTTCGGTACAAATCATTAAAATTTTCATGTTTGCTCTATTCCCTTCCAATCATCTTTAATTTCTTCTAAAACTGGCCATTTTGTCTGATCGGTATCAACAATTGTTTGAATCATCGTTGTTGTTTGATCATTTAGAAATAATTCAGGTTCATATACTACTTCTTTAATATTCTTGTAAAATTCATTTGGGCCAGATAAATCGATCATTAAGATATCATATAGTTGCGATGAAATTGGATTTGCCTCGTGATAGGACTTGATCATTTCTCTTACCCAAGTTGTATCCCATCTATATAAATCCGCCATTGTGCCGGTAATCAGTTTTCTCAAATCGCGAATAGGAAGGTCATAAGCAACACCGTCAAGGTCAATAATCCACATTCCATTAGAGCCCATTTGACCATTTGACCAGCCATAATCTTGATGCACTAATCCCCAATATTCATTTCCTCTTTGTGCTAACTCTAGATAGCTTGATTCATTTAATTTTTCTAAGCTTCTTTTTGCTTGTTCTTCGAATTGATCTAAAACATTCAGCAAATAAGAGCTTGCAGGCATTTCATCATATGCATTGGCAATGTTTCGAAACCAATCCATCTTATTGATGACTTTTTCATAAGTCGCTGGCCATTTATATAACCGGGATGCAACTTCAGCTTGTTGGGGCGGCACATACCCTTTGCTTAAAAGATGGAATTCGCCGAGAGCATTACAAAGGTGTTTGGCTCCTTCCAAATCTTTTGATACAGGTGTCAATGATTCGATCCACTCAGCGACGAACCATAACTTCCCTCCAGCCTCAACATAATCCCTTCCATCTTTGGTTTTCACGATGGGCGGTACTCTTGCTTCCTTAACATTAACTAAATATTCTTGAGCTCCTAAGCTAAACATGCTTCTTGTAGGTCTTCTGTGTAAAAGTTTTAAACTCTTTGGCCCTGAACTTGTTTCCATTTTCCATATAGAGCCGCCTTTATCTGGTTTTGTTGTAACAACTTGAATGTCCTGAACGGAGAAACCGTAATGTTCAAGAACTTCCAGTGCCATTTTTTCAATATATTCAGGAACAAAAAACTCATGAGTGAGCTCATCTTCTTCCCAAGGCACAATTATTGCTTTCTCCATGAAAACCCCTCCTGTGATATATATAAAAGTATTTTCCGCCAAAATAAGGGCAAGGTCACGACAGATTCATTATGTTCTAATATCAGGTTGTATCCATATACAAGCATAATTTTCTAATGTTGAATATTGTTCTTTATTAAATACCCGTATTAATCAACACCGCTGGAGTAACCATACTTTTTAATAAACTATGTGGAAAAAAAACTTTTGTATCGGACAATTCACCCAAATTGTTAGGTAATTGGGTTCTGGTGCAAATATGACCTATTAGAAACATAGAATCTCAATAACCTTTTCATCTATGAATTAAAATCTCTGCTTGGACAGACTTTACCCCATGTGCAAAAACTTTTTCGCAGGATTTCAATTATCTATAACGAATGATATAGAAGAATTTCATACAAAAAGGAGGAGGCATATAGTGGGGATAAAAATGGACGAATACGAACTTCTTGACAAAGATTCAGGCCCATATGGAATAACTGCCGGAAAAGATGGTGCGCTATGGTTTACACAACATAAAGCAAATCAAATTGGACGCATTACCGTTCACGGTGAAGTCACTCAATTCGCTGTTCCTACACCCAATGCTGGTGTGCTATCCATAATCTCCACAACTCAGGGTGATGTATGGTTTACGGAAAATAGGGCGAATAAAATTGGAAAACTGGCAGGTACAGGTGAAATCATCGAATATACTCTCCCGAATCCAAATTCAGCACCTTTTGGAATAACGGAAGGACACAATGGAGACATTTGGTTTACCGAGATGAATGGAAATAGGATAGGGCGAATTTCATCATCAGGTGAAATGATTCAGTATGATTTACCAAGTCCCGGCTGTTATCCCTCTTTTATTGTTGCTGGACCTGACGGCGCCATTTGGTTTACTGAGAATCAGAGTAATCAAATTGGGCGGATTACGATGCTTGGAGAAGTGACCAATTACACTTTGCCAACAGCACATGTTGGTCCTGTAGGCATTACAAGCGGACCGGACGGTGCACTCTGGTTTGTGGAGATTAATGGAAATAAAATCGGACGCATCACTACTTCTGGAACAATAAGTGAATATACCATCCCTACTGCAGATGCCCGCCCACACGCAATAGTGACGGGTCCTGACCGTGCTTTATGGTTCACTGAATGGGGAAGTAATCAAATTGGGCGCATTACCATGCAAGGAGAAATTACGGAATATCCAATTCCCACACAAAATGCGGAGCCACATGGAATTGCAGCAGGTCCTGATGGTGCCATTTGGTTCGCTGAGGAATGCAATAAGATCGGCCGGCTAAGTTTATTATAAAAACCCTGAAAGGCAGTGGATATCCATGGAATCAAATAAGCAACATGGGCCAAATCCTCAAGATAAATATCCGATTAAAGGAAATCACGTCGTGCAATTCATTAAAAATACAATCACTAGACCAAACATTATTGCGGGTGAATATTCATATTACGATGCAAGAAATGGTGAGTCTTTTGAAGATCAAGTGTTATATCACTACGAATTCTTCGGTGACAGACTTGTCATTGGGAAATTTTGCGCCATGGCACCTGGTGTAACGTTTATTATGAATGGGGCCAATCATAGAATGGATGGTTTTTCAACCTATCCCTTCAACATTTTCGGACACGGATGGGAGAAGTATACGCCAGCGTTAGATCAGTTGCCGTTTAAAGGTGATACCATAATTGGAAATGATGTTTGGATAGGAATGGATACTGTCATCATGCCTGGAATAAAAATTGGGGATGGTGCAATTGTAGCCGCCAAATCGGTTGTTACCAAAGATGTGGAACCTTACACCATCGTTGGAGGGAATCCCGAAAAGAAACTTAAAACCCGCTTCTCAGAAGAAATCATTAACGAACTGCTGGAAATTAAATGGTGGGATTTGGATATCTCTATCATTTCTGCTCATATTGATGTGATAGTAAATGGGGATATGGAAAGTCTTAGAACCTTAAAAAATAAAAGATGACAATGCATCAGCTTCAGAGATTCCGATTCTTTAACAAATTAATGGAGGGAAAATCACGGAAATGATCAAACTTTTTACAAGATATTAATTCCATTGAATATATTAGGATCGTTTTTTAACCATGGCTTTGATTTTTGAAACAAATAAAAAGAGACCACCTATAAGTGGTCTTCTTGTGCATCCTATGGAACTGACGCACCTGTTACTTTATAGAAACCGACTAAATTAATATCTATTTGGATTATTTATTGGAATGAGAGGAAAGACCCCGACCTATAAGGTTTGCAGAAACAGGCTTTTTCCCTAATTCCCTTGCCCAAATTGATAATTGCCCTATATGGTGAATTTCGTGAGCAATAGTATGTCGCATTATTTCACCCCAAGTATCCGTCACAATTCTTCCATCCTGCAAGGTATCATAAAATAATTGATTTTCCATACTAGCATCTCTCCTGAAAGTCAGTTTTACCTTGTAAGAGACGTATCCAGCTCCATTCGACATCAACAATATGGAAAAGTGTATGCAATATACTTCCCATTCCACCCGTTCGGTTCCGCAGAAGTTCTTCTTCACTTAACTCTTCACACCAACGATACCAGTCTTCTCTTACCATCCAGTTATATCTAAAAAAAGTTTGCAAAAATGCCCCTCCCCATTTAGAAAATAATTTAAAAATACTATTAGAGCAATGCCAAGTATTGTTAAATATTACTATTTATACAAACATAGGTTGAATTCCTTTTTTCAACAATCCCTGTCCCTTTATTTCCATAAGAAAAAGCTACCTAAAAGACAGCTCCGATCATCAGCTAACGCACCTGTAAGTTCAACAAGAAAACAGTCTTTTCTATTGTGAGATAAGGTATTTTTCTTTGAAAATTGGACTCAATTCACTCCATACATCAAATTTATTACCATCTAAATCAAAGAAAACAAAATTCCTTCCAGAATGCCCTCTATTTTCAATTGCACCAATTCTAATCTGTTTACCGATAAAATCTCTATGTATAGCTTCTAAAGCATTTAATCCATTAACTTCAAATGTTATAGAAAAACGCTCAACACCGTAAATATCATAGAAATTTGAGCTTTGATTTTCTTTAGATTTAACAAGGAAAAAACTTTGGTTCGCAAAATTAAGAATTGCTTTGTCTTCGTCTTTATAGCTTAACTCTGCCCCCAATTTGTTTACATACCATTCAGAAGAATGTTCTACATTTGAAACTGGGATATAAGTAGTTCCTACCCTTAATAATTTTTTATTCATCCTGTTCGCCTCCTTTAATTACTTGAATAAACTCATTTCCCACTTATATATCTTTCCCCTTTTAATTATCCATAATTACCCTTTTGCATTTTCAACTATCCTGCCCCGAAAAGGAGCTGTTGATCAGCTCCTGATATTAAAGAAGTTAAAATTATTTAGCGCGAACATAAGTTAATTCAAATGCGTAGTACTATTTAAAAATCTTATAAGTTTGTATGGATGATCGGTATACTCAAGAAGATGTATACCTGTATTATTAGAATTGAACCACACATCATTAATTTCGGGTGGTAATTGAAGAAAGCTTTCAATCATTTTAGTAATCATCCCCCCATGGGATATTATAGCAATTCGTTTATAATTTGCACTGTTCTCTCTAATATGGGAAAGGACATTTTGAGCTCGTAATCTAAAATCAAATTCACTCTCCATATCTTGCATCTCTCGTAAATCATCTAAGAATATTACTGGGCATTGGATAGTATTGGATAGAGTTTCAGCAGTTTTACTAGCACGAAGCAAGGTACTTGACCATATGAATTCTGGTGGAAACTCTTCTGATACACGCCGGCACATTTTTTCTACTTGTTCAACTCCCTTAATAGTAAGTGGTAAATCTGTAGTTCCTTCGTAATTTTCTTCTAGAAAATCGTCTTCTGACTCACCATGTCGAATTAATAGTATCTGCAAGATAACACCTCAACTTTGCTTATTTATCCATATTAATAATTCAATTCAACTTTAATAAAACCTTTAAAAGAATAAAAACTGAGGTATTTTTTATAACTCTAAATCCTATTAAGGTTTTTTAAAAACCTTGTTCAACTATCCTGCCCCATTAGTTCATTAAGAGATTCAGTTTAATGGTCCTTTTAAATATGTTTTATGATATTTTTTTAGAATCCCCAAACAATAATTAGAACCCCAAACACTACAAAGAACAAAATCGGTAGCTGAAAAATATTCATGTAAGCTCCTAATGCCCATGAAGGGGTATCGCCAAACTGCGGTATTTTGTATGATAAGCAAATCCCAGTAAAAAAAGCCGTTTCCTGTACGATAGGAAATGACTTTTTTTCTCTTATTATATGGATTCTTTAGAAATTAGTTATTTTATTTTTACTTCCCCGAGACCAGATAACCACTGGAATCAATAATAAAGATAATAACCCACCGATAAATGATAAGGCTGTATAACTTGAACCGGCCACAATCATTCCAGATAAGGCTCCGCCGGAAGCTCCTGATAATGCAATTAAAACATCCACTGTACCTTGAGTTTTAGCCCGATTTGAAGTGTCAGTTGAATCAACAATAAGAGCAGTCCCACTTATTAAACCAAAATTCCATCCTAATCCAAGTAAAGAAAGAGCAATTACTAGGAGAATCATAGAATCGCCTGGTGCAATCGCCGATATTAAACCGGCCAGAAGCAGTGTGGCTCCAGAGGCAATAGCCATGGCAGTACGGCCAAACTTATCAACAAGGACACCTGTAACCAGTGAAGGAAGATACATTGCAGCTATATGAAATCCAATAACGAGACCTATTTCACCCAAGTCATGTCCATGATGTCCCATATGAACTGGCGTCATGGTCATAATGGCCACCATTACAATTTGAGTAAGAACCATAATTGTCGCACCAACAATAATGCCTCTTTTGTTTTCTATTTGTTCAGTATCAGCCGAATGTTCCATTCGATTACTTTCTTGTTTGGACGCTTCTATTGTTCTTGCTATAACTAATGGGTCTGGGCGAAGCAAAACGAAAAGGACAAGACCTGCTAAGATAAATGCTGCCGCTGATAAAATGAAAGGACCGGCGAGTGAAGGAACGCCAATAGAAAGAGCAAAATCTCCCATTACATTCACTAAATTCGGACCAGCAACTGCCCCAAATGTTGTAAACACCATGGTAATACTAATAGCGGTGGCTCGCTGTTTATTGTTAGCCAAATCCGTACCAGCGTAACGAGCTTGTAAATTTGTCGCTGTTCCTGCACCATAGATGAGCAGGGAAGCAAATAAAAGGAAAACGCTATTTATGATGGCTGCCGTTATGACTCCTATTGCTCCAAGTCCACCTATCATAAAACCAGCTGTCAGACCTGTACGGCGACCGTAACGTTGAGAAAGTCTCCCTACGATTAAAGCAGCCCCGGCAGATCCTAAAGTAAATAAACTCGATGGCACTCCAGCAAATGCATCTGTGCCAAGCATTTGTTGTGCAAGAAGTGCCCCCACCGTAACTCCAGCCGCTAACCCGGCACCACCAAAAATTTGTGAAATACTTATAATAATTAATGTACGTTTGTATAACATCTTTTGTTTTTCTTGAGAATCTACATAACTCTGGTTCATTTGATATGTTTTACTGGACATTTGTTAAGACCTCATTTATCATTCTGTAATTTCTCCCCACCATGTACACCTTCCTCTAGACGAAATGCATTAATACCTAATAAAAATATTCACCTTCACTTTTTTAGTTTAAAAACCATAAAATCAGCACATCTGAAATCTTCTTCAAATGAAGGATATTTTTCTAACATCTCTTTTGAAGGCTTAGGTTCTATTATGCTTTCTAAAATAAAACCTGTTTTGATTAAAGTGTTTATATAACTTGTTAATGTTCTATAAAAGAATAGCATTTTTTCTTTATCCCCTAAACGTTGTTCATACACACCTTCATAAAAATATTTATCTACGTTCCAATGCAACTTTTTACCGTCCTTTGTTTTTTCCCAACCACTTTCTGGAGTAACAAAACAAGGATGCAAAATCGAAAATATAAAACAGCCTCCATCTACTAATAGACGATACATTTCCTGAAATGCTTTTTCGTAATTTGCAAGATCTTGAATGACCATATTGGATACTATTAAATCGAAACTTTTGTCCTCTAAAGAATTCAAGTCCTCACAATTCCCCTGCCTATAATCAATCAACAAATCATTTGGAGTTCTTCCCTTAGCAATTTCTATCATCCGTGATGAATAATCCACAGCAGTTACAGTCGCTTCGGACCTCGCTAACATTCGACTTAAATAGCCCTCGCCACACCCGGCATCTAAAACCTTTTTATTACTTACTGTTTCCATAAGAGATAATAAAGTTGGATTTAAAAAAACTTCTTTATGAAGGTCTCCTTACTCGGTATGATTTGCAGAATATGTATCCGCGAAACTATCCCACCTTTTAATCGCCTCTTCTGTACCAATATTTTGATTCATGTTAACTCCTCCCTGTTCTTTTGCATCACTTCGCTAAGATTCTTCTAACCTCCCCCGATAGTTGCATAAAGAAAAAGCTGCCTTAAAGACAGCTCCGATCTTTAGCTAACGCACCCGTTTTAGTGGAAAAATAATATTACATTTGGTACCAAGTTGAGGTTTACTATCTATTTCAATATAACCATCATGAGCTATAACAATTTGTCTTGCAATTGCCATCCCTAAACCAGTACCTGAAATATTAGAGGAAGCACTTATTCCTCTAAAATAACGGTCAAATAAGCGTTCAACTGTTTCTTGGTCCATTCCTACCCCATCGTCCTCGATTGTAAGTTGAATTTCTCTTTCAAGCGAATCCTCATGTAATATGATTGTAACTTTAGTATTTGGAGGGTTGTGTTTGATACTATTCGCAATTAAATTTTCAACTGCTCGCTTTAAATATCTTTCATCCATGTTAAAAATAATTGTATTATTGTTAGGTTCAAAAGAGAACATCTTATTTTCTGATTCCGGCAATCTTTTCAGTTGTTCTAAAACGTTGTTGATGACTTCTACTAAATTTTTTTTTTCACGTTGTATAGGAAGAGCCTCATTTTTTAATTGAAAAGTTAGGCTAAAGTCTTCAATCAGTTGCTCCATATACTCCACACGTTCTTCCATGGTTCTAGCAAAGTGACGTACTTTATCTTGTTCCCAATCATATTCAGTTGAAGATAGTAGTACAGTATAGCCCTTAATAACAGATAAAGGAGTCTTTAAGTCATGGGACACGCCTGTCATCCATTCTTCCCGTGTCTTTTCTAATAACTCTCTTTCTTCTGTGTTTTTCTGAAGGGTTGATGTAAGTTTAGAAAGTGCATGCATCAATTCTTGATATGTTTTATATTCGGCTTTATTGAGTCGGTGTTTTTTTAAATGAAACTTTCTAAAGGGTTCTTCATATTTTCCTTTAGATAGATTTTCAATCCAGGAAACCATATACAGTAATGGAGCACCTAATTGTTTCCCGAAAAATAAGGCAATTAGAATTCCAATTAAAATGATGGAAAGAATCCACAGATTATTCATCCAATAAAGAAATGGCTTATTGCTTGTCATTGGTTTCCCTAACACCCATGTTAAATCCTGATTGTTTTTGTTTTCATACCATGTAGATAATTGATACCCTTTTTTTGCTGGATATAGGTAATCTGATACTAGTTCTCCAGGGATATAATGATTCGGTATGGTTTTTGGTTTATTAAAGAAGAAGATCTCATTTCCCTGTTCATCTAATACCTGAAGCCACATCTGGTTCTTTAATAAATCTTCCTTTGTTTTCGAGTTGATTGAAAGTTGTTGATCCATAACAGCCGTATCGGCAACAATTTTGCTAATTAATAAGCGTGGAGTTTCAATTTTGTTATGCCCTAAAAAGAAGCTGAACAAAAGCGTACTTATCACGATGAGTGAACCCCAAATAAGCATGAGCCAGAAAAGACGTGATACAAAGTAAAATGCCACTCGATTTCTTAATTTCACTTTATATCCTCGCTTGTTGCAGCTTCAAATATATAACCTAATCCCCGAACTGTTTTAATCCATTTAGGTCTGCTTGGATCTGCCTCTATTTTTTCACGTAATCGGCGCACATGTACCATTACGGTGCTATCCCCGCCATAAAATTCGCCCCATACATCTTTATAAAGTTGATGTTTGCTCAAAATTTGATTAGGGTGTTTACAAAAATAGAGCAAAAGTTTCATCTCTTGGGTTGGGCATTCTATCCTTGTTCCATCAACAATAAGTCTTCCCATATTGGGGTCAATTTTAAAATAGCCATAATCAAACACCTGCTTTAGAGAATGAGATGAGGAAACTTGAGGAGTTCGCTTTAATTGTGCTTTGACACGAGCTACAACCTCTAATGGGTTAAAGGGTTTCGTAATATAGTCATCTCCACCAAAACTAAACCCCTGCAACTTATCTAAATCTGTTGCTTTTGCCGTTAAAAACAGTATGGGTGCATTTGTATGCGAGCGAATTTTGCTGCATAGAGTATAGCCATCAATGTCTGGCAGCATAACATCCAACAATATAATGTCCGGATTTTCTTGTGTTGTTTTTAAGAGGGCCTCGGTTCCTGTAATGGCTGTTAAGATATTATGAAACCCTTCCTTCTCAAAGACAGTTATTAATAAATCTAGGATATGCTGATCGTCATCAACCATCAGGATTTTATGCTCTTCGAGCTTGAAAGTCATATGTATCCTCCCCTTCTATCTTATTATTTTACATGAAAGGGTGGGCTTACAAATCAGTTATAGAAAAGAATTAATACTCTGTTCAAGGTTCTGAATATTTCGATTTATTTTATCGCTGTGGTTATTGGGGCTCATCATATTAGATATAAATATTCCTAGACTGTTGTTAAACATATGTTTAGGAAGAGTTTCGTTCGTGTTTAAAAACTTTCGTTTACGATAGAAGTGAGGTGAGGAGCAATGAAAGATCAAATCGTTGTAACGAACGAACTGACGAAAAAGTATAAGAACCACACATCCGTAGATGGGTTAAATTTACGGATCGAACGTGGGCAAATTTACGGATTTCTCGGACCAAACGGTGCTGGAAAAACAACAACAATCCGAATGTTACTAGGTTTGATTAAACCAACAAAAGGAAGTATCGAAATCTTTGGCCAGAACCTAATCAAAAATCGTTTGCAAATTTTACAACGAATCGGGTCACTAGTCGAGTCTCCAACGTATTATGGCAACTTAACTGGTTACGAAAACTTAGAGGCTGTTCGTAGGTTACGGGCTATTCCCGAAAAACGAGTCAACGAAGTTCTGGAAATTGTCAGATTAACTACAGTAGCTAACCGGCTAACAAAAGAGTATTCCCTTGGAATGAAGCAGCGTCTTGGAATTGCTGCAGCTCTGTTAAGCAGTCCAGATTTATTGATTTTGGATGAACCCACAAACGGTTTGGATCCGTCGGGCATCCAAGAAATGAGAGAGCTGATCAAAGAATTACCTAAGTCAGGAATGAGTGTTCTTGTATCCAGTCATTTGTTGAGTGAAATAGATCAAATGGCTACACAAGTAGGAATCATTAATAACGGAAAAATGATTTTCCAGGATTCGATAGAACGATTACGACAAAAACGGAAACCATTATTAAAAGTCGGGGTAAGCGACGTAATCGAAGCAAAGACACTATTAAAAGGGAAAGGATTAAAGGTTGAAATGCAAAAAGACTTTTTGTGGTTGGCCCAAACAGAACCAGAGTTTGTTTCAGAGATTAACTCCATTCTTGTGCATTCGGGAGTTTCTGTGTATCGGCTTGAAGAAGTGAAACGGTCACTCGAAGATATTTTCTTGGAATTAACCGGAACCGAGGGAAGTCTATGAAAAAGATATTATGGGCGGATCGAATAAAGCTAAAACGTTCCTCGTTATTTATTGTAGTCTTATTGGTCCCCTTACTGATTTTGGCATATGAATTGGTGAATCTCACATATCGAGTAGAGTATGTGGAAAAACAAGCTAAGATGTTCCATGCCGGCTCTATGTGGATGTTTTTATTGTATGATAATAGTTTATTATTCGGCCTTGGTTTTCCGTTAGCCGCCACACTTGCTGCGTCAATAATAGCGAATATCGAACATCAGGCGAACGGATGGAAACAAACGCTGTCATTACCCATTTCAAGAGTTCAAATCTATTTAAGTAAATTTGTTTGGTTAGTGGTTAGTTTGTTCCTTTCTCTTACTATTTTTCTAGTTGGCATGGTGTTGTTAGGAAAGATGTTAGTGTTTGAAGGAGGTTTGCCATGGGGGCTGTTGCTCGGCGATTGTTACGGCATGTTGATTACAGTGTTGCCTATATTGGCTTTCCAGCTATGGTTATCCATGATTTTTAAAAACCAGGCATTCTCAATTCTTATAGGATCCGTATCAGCGATGATGGGCCTATTTTTGGCTGCTTCTCAAACGACGAGATGGTTTCCACTTGCTTATCCTAGTCAGTCCTCAACGGTTATTTTGCAGTATGAAGGCATAGCGTATAATCCCGATTTTTCAGCCTACCTTATCATCAGTCTTTTGGTAGGAACAATCCTTTTGTTTATAGGATCTATTCATTTTGCTAAACGCGATGTTTTGTAAAAAGGGAGGGAAATACTTGAAAAACATCTTATTTGTTGAACGGTTAAAACTAAAGCGCTCAAAGTTATGGATACTTTATTTGATAGGCCCCTTACTAGGTGTTCTCCTAGCATATACTAATTTCTTTAAAAACTATGATCTTTTTATGAGTCCTGGAGATAATCCATGGGTAGAAGCTTGGACACAAGTTGCCTTGTTTATGGGCCCTTTTGTATTGCCAATTATGGTAGGCATTTTTGCAGCACTTGTTTGTCGGGGAGAACATAGAGGAGGATGGAAACAACTTTTAGCTTTACCAATCAAACACTCAGACATCTTTTTAGGGAAATTTTTAACAGTGGTCCGCATGGTAGTCATTACAATGTTAATTTTAATCATCTTTTTTGTTGGATTTGGTTATATGAAAGGAATGGAAGGTAGTCTTCCTATTATTACAATATTAGGGTTCATGATCAGGGGGATTTTTGCTTGTTTGCCTTTGATCTTGCTACAACTCATTATATCCATCCGAGCTAAAACATTTGGAATACCACTTGCTATTAGCATTGTTTTTACGCTTCCTGCCATCATTATTGCCAGTACACCACTTGGACAGATATATCCATGGACACAGCCTATGTTAGCCATGTCACCGGAGGATGAATCGCCTATTCAATCTTATATCTTATTTTACACACTTTTAATTGGATCCTTCATCGTTCTACTACTTTACGGTGTGAAAAGTTTTACTAAACGTGACATAATCTAACCTTACCTTAAAAGCTGTTATTTAAATGAATCCATAAGGATTCAAACCGTAGGAAACAAACCTTCAGCAAACTTATTCTTTTTTGGGGATTTCTGATAATAAAGGAATTCCCACTATACGTTTTGTTTTTGTGAAAGGCTCTGTTAAACGATAATGTTTTACAATCAGTAAAAAATACAGGACTTTGGGAGGTCCTTTTTTGGGGTTCTTCTTCAACTAACGCACTCGATAGTTTAAGTATTATTCTTCACAAACTATCGGCTGGTTTAATTCAACAATAAGAAATAACGTATAATTAAATATTTTGCCCCTTTAACTTTAAAACCTAAACTATCTTCCTCCTATTATTACTTCATTTAAAGAAGATGATATTTTCAGGTAAATGGAAGGCGAAATAATCTAAGCGACCTTGTGATTCCAAAGTTGATGGATGATCAAGGTCGCTTACTTATTTATTTTAGTAAGAAAATTTTACTTCGTGGATTTGACTCTCGTTTTCTCTTATTATTTTTAACAACCTCTATGAAAAAGGAGATTGACAATGACATGGATGGATATTTTGATGCTAGAAAACTTAATTATAGAGAAAAAAGCTCAGTTATTAACTATATTTGAACTCCATGGACTCAATCATCTTAAAACGATTTAATGTAGCCAAGTGTTAGATCACTTATTGAATCTACATGAAAGAACAAATTACAGTTCCATGTAAACCGAACACGTAACCATTCATTATACATAACCCCATTACTGTTTTCTTTTGCTTACTCAACTCTACCATTTAAGTCCAAAACCTGTCGTTTTTAGAACTTGTTAATCAAATATATTATATTGAAAAATTACAATTGACGGTTAAACCAATATCCGATATATTGGTTTTATGAAAAAAGATATTATTAAAGAGATGAAGTATATCTAACTTTGAAAAAAGCAATCGTTACATTAGAGTTGCAACCTGATCAACGCTTAAGATGGATGATCAAGGTCGCTTACTTATTTATTTTAGTAAGAAAATTTTACTTCGTGGATTTGACTCTCGTTTTCTCTTATTGTTTTTAACAACCTCTATGAAAAAGGAGATTGACAATGACATGGATGGATATTTTGATGCTAGAAAACTTAATTATAGAGAAAAAAGCTCAGTTATTAAATATAGTTGAACTCCATGGACTCAATCATCTTAAAACGATTCAATGTAGCCAAGAGTTAGATCACTTATTGAATCTACATGAAAGAATAAAATACGGTTCCATGTAAGCCGAACACGTAACCATTCATTATACATAACCCAATTACTGTTTTCTTTTGCTTACTCAACTCTACCATCTATGTTCCAAAACCTGTCGTTTTTAGCACTTGTTAATCAAATATATTATATTGAAAAATTACAATTGACGATTAAACCAATATCCGATATATTGGTTTTATGAAAAAAGATATTATTAAACCTATTAAACGTATGTCATTTAGAGATGAAGTATATCTAACTTTGAAAAAAGCAATCGTTACATTAGAGTTGCAACCTGATCAACGCTTAAATGACAAAGAGTTAGCAGAAGAATTTGGAATTAGCCGTACTCCGGTTAGAGAGGCGTTGAAACGTCTTGAGGATGAAGGACTTGTTGAATCTATTCCTGGTTCAGTGACTCGCGTTGCACCATTAAATCTTGAGGAGGCGAAACACGCATTTACTGTGGTAGCAGTTTTACACTCGTTAGCTGCTCGTTTAGCAGTGCCATTATTAAAAGAGTCGGATATTCAAGAATTAGAGTTCAGTAATAAAGCTTTACTATTATCTATTGAGAAAAAAGATATTATAAAAGCAATTGAAGCTGACGAGTTATTCCACAATGTTTTTCTAGATGTGGCAGGAAATCCTGAAATCATTCGTGCGTTAGAACGAAGTATATCTAAGATTCAACGTCTCGAGATTTCTCAGTTCACTTCTATAAATGGTCTAAAGTCAGTGGAACAACATCAGAAAATTATAGAGGCATGCAAAAATAAAGATAAAGAAACAACAGCACATCTTGTAGAACAAAACTGGTTAAGTCTTGGGGAATTACTGACTTATGAGACAGATTGAGGTGAGGAATTTGCGCCCTATTTTTTTAGGTATATGTGCTGCTTTGTTTTTTGCTTTCACCTTTATACTGAATCGAGCAATGGAATTATCAGGTGGTAACTGGATATGGAGTGCCTCACTAAGGTTTATTTTCATGCTTCCATTCCTTATACTTCTTGTTATGGGTAGGAAAAAATTAAAAGTATTATTACAAGTTATGAGAGAGGATTTAAGAACATGGTTTTTATGGAGTTTTGTAGGATTTTGTCTGTTTTACGCTCCATTATGCTTTGCCGCTGCACATGCACCAGGATGGATAATTGCTGGGACATGGCAAATTACTATTATATCGGGATCTTTGTTAGCTCCTCTTTTTATTGAAACCATTCAAACACCAGATGGAATTCTTAAGAAAAGAGGAAAAATCCCAATGAAGGGTATGAGTATGTCATTAATTATTCTTCTTGGTATTTTCCTTATGCAAATGGAACAAGCAAAATCGCTTGCTGTAAAAGATATTTTGTTAGGTATTATCCCTGTTATTGTAGCTTCTTTTGCTTACCCACTCGGTAATCGTAAGATGATGGAGGTTTGTGGAGATCGTCTAGATGCTTATCAACGAGTCCTTGGAATGACATTAGCTAGCTTACCATTTTGGTTTTTACTATCCTTGTACGGTCTTTTTACAACAGGAGTGCCTAGTAAAGAACAAACTATGCAATCTATTTTAGTTGCTATTTGTTCGGGTGTAATTGCAACTATTTTATTTTTTAAAGCAACTGATATGGTTAGAGGAGATATGAAAAAACTAGCTACCGTGGAAGCAACACAATCCATGGAGGTACTGTTTGCTGTTATCGGAGAATTAGTTTTATTACATTCTTCATTTCCTTCTATCTTATCTTGGTGCGGTATGTTAGTAATAATGTTAGGAATGATAGCACATAGTTATATTTCCCATAAGGGTGAAATGACACATAACCAAATATTAGTGCCTAAATGATGTTTTAAAATGTATATATCAAACCTTTTCTTTTTAGCATAAGTAATTTTATTACTTTTGAAAAATGTAGTACTTTAAGTTTTATGTCAAAAATTTATTTATTAAGTAAAAGAATGAACAAAAGCCGATGCCCTTAACATATGGGGAAATCAGCTTTTCCTTTATAAAATGTTGCTTAGCGTACGAAATTCGCGTTTTGTTGGTGCTACCCCATGCCCATCAAGTTAAAATTTCTTTATACCCCAAAACGAAAAAAGCTATCTTCAGCAGCATTAACAGAAAGAATAGCTTATTTTTTCGTTTTGGGTATAATCCTTTTCTTAGATTGATGGCGATAGCGATAGGCGGTACCCCAATAACAGACAAATTCGTCTGAAAATTTCTTCAATTATTGGTTTAAAATAGGAGTAATGTAAGATAAATCTATTTTTTCTTGTATAATAAAGTAGAATAGTAGGAAAATGAATCGAAGGATGTGGTATTATCTGATGTTAAATGTAAAAAAAATGTCGTTTGTTGTTTTTATTTGTTTCATGTTTTTTATACCAAATTCAGTCTTTGCTCAAGAAATTTTACACAATGGAAGTCAAGGACAAGCAGTTTATGACTTACAAGAAAATTTAAAGAAAATGGGTTACTTTTACAGTCAACCAACAGGGTATTATGGTTCAATTACTGATCATGCAGTGAAACAACTTCAACTAGATTCTGGACTATTACCAGATGGAGTTTTTGGATTCCAAACACAACAAAAGTTAAATAGTATTGAAATGATGGCCAGGGTTGTTCATGGAGAAGCTCGAGGAGAAACTTATGAAGGAAAAGTAGCTGTCGCTGCAGTAATTTTGAACCGAATGTCAACGCCAGGTTTTCCTAAAAATACTTACGATGTTATTTTCCAGACAAATGCTTTTACAGCTGTACATGATGGGCAATATTATTTGACCCCAAATAGCTATTCTTATCGAGCTGTTATTGATGCATTACAAGGTTGGGATCCTACTCATGGTTCTGTTTATTATTATAATCCGTTCTCGGCAACAGATGAATGGATTTTCACTAGGGAAACAGTCATTAGAATAGGCAACCACTTATTTGCAAAGTAAAGCTAATCTACATACATATTGAGGAATGATATTTTTATAGTTTCGTATTATAAATATCACTATGTAGTGGGGTATAGTAGAAAGGTCGGGCAGTAGTTGCCCGACCTTTTTGGCGGTACCCCATGCCCATAAATAGGTCAGGTCACCCCCCAAAATGATAAATTGAGCTTATAAGTTACAAGAAAGTCCAACATTTCATTCTGGGGTACTACAAAACTTTAACTTGATGGCAATGTGGTGCTACCCATTATTGGAGATCTATGGTAAGAGACAGGAGAAAAAGAACCAACAGCGAAACCAAGAAACCGTTAACCGTTAAATGTTATGACTTTTCTCCATGTTTGCTAACCTTCCATCGCGAGATCATTAGAAGCACCAGTGGCAGTAAGCCGAATAAATACAACGCGACATTTCCCTGAAAATCCCCTAATTTGAACATGTCATTGATATTTTTCGGAATCATGGCAATGATGTAGATAACCGGAAGCAAGCCATACATACATGGACGAATGCTCTTTTTGAAGAGTTGAGCCAGTCCTAAAGCAGCACCATAGTAGAAGATCGTAAAGGAAGTAAACATTTGCATAATCCATATTACGAGCAACAAAGACTCATATCGTTCAAAGATCAAACCGGTGACTTCAAAACTTCGTATAAGATCAAGTGTCGGCCATGTTCTCGTGACCACTCCATCAACAGATAATGCTCCGATTACCATTACAACCGTTGTCAAATAAAAAATCAACGGTAAAGCAATTCCCATTAGAACGGCTTTTACTGCTTTCTTTGGTTCTTTCATAAATGGCAAAAGGAACAAAATTGTTTCAAAACCAGTGTATGATAGACCAGTTGTCTGTACTCCTTTTAGTACCGGTATCACTCCCAGCCCTAGTACCGGGCGTAGATTATCAATTTCAAATATTTTGAAGCTCAAAAAGGCAACAATCATAAAAAAGATGACGGTAATAGGCAAGATAATTTCAAACATTCGGGCGATCGGGTTCATTCCGCCAATGATAAGATACAGACCTACCCACATAAATGTCATGATGATTGCCCATTTAGGGGTTCCTTCCAACAATAAAAATGTCAATACTTCTGCTAGCGCTCGAATTTGAAACCCGCAAGCTGTAAAATAATAACATATAATAAGCAGACTAAGTAACACTCCAACCCATTTACCAACAATTTCTTGACTGAATTCATAAAAGGTTTTCCCAAGAAACTGTTGGCTTAATTTAACCATGATCACTCCTACGATCATCGCGATCAGACCGCCTAAAATAACGCTGATCCATATATCTGGGGTTTTCACCTTCTCTGTTGCAGTTCTGGGCAAGGTAAGGATTCCAACCCCGAATATAGCATTGGCTACAATAACAGTTACTTGGCCAGTCGTGATTCGGTCATTAAAACTGGTAATCATTGCTGGTCACTTCCTTACTCACAATTTAGGGTTGCTACTTTCAAAAAGTTCATTACTTCACTTCTCATTTTTCCACGCTATTTCTTATAAATAAACGGTACAATATTTTATAATTCCAAAAAAGAACAAAAATTATGTATATATGTATAACATATTAGGTTGACATAATAAGTCCTAACAGAAGCTCCCTTTAACAAACACCATTGGGAACTATGAGGATTCAACCTGTCATAATTTATTGTTTATGCAAATTTTTTTCATTAATCAAAGTTTGTGCACTCTCAAGCGCACCTGGAAGCTGTATAAAAAAGTGGGATTTTATGCAACTTCTTATTCAAGAAAATGGCCCAATTGTTGAATAAAGATCAAACAGTACTCTTCAACTATCCTGCCCCGTTAGTTCCATAAATCGAGTAGGAGGAGGTGCCTAGCCTCCGACCTCTCACACCACCGTACATACCGTTCGGTATACGGCGGTTCAGTTTAAGTCTGACGTAGTT
>NZ_JBIWES010000028.1:0-30856 GCF_044762665.1 Peribacillus sp. NPDC096622
ATGCTGGGTCAATGGTCGTTGACACTCATGCATCATACAAGAGGGCTCTTTTTCTTTCAAGACCCCGAACATCCTTCTAACAGGAATGCTGCCCCGATAAAGTTCCATAGGAAAAAGCTGCCTTAAAGACAGCTCCGCTCTTCAGCTAACGAACCGTTAGTTTAAGTAGAAACCTTCACAATCTTAATAGAGTAAAACCTATTGGTACATAATCAAACCCTTTAAATTAGAATTCATAATGTCTCATAAGATCTGTATCAAATGCTTATCGTTTGTAAAAATCCATATTTTTCTGCTGAACCCCCTATAGGGGGTCCAGCAGACATTTACTCTTTAGCTAATTCTTAAAAAGACGATGAAGAAGGTGTTTCGAAGTTCCTGAGAAAAGAGTCCCTTCCAGTATATTTCTACAAAAAGAATAACTTTTGGGGGTTATGGAGAAACCAATTTCACCTTAGTTTATGGCGATGGGACAGCTTCTTTTAAGCAGGCCGAAAAAAAAAGTTCGTTGTATACAAAACATTTTCTAAAACGCTTTAAAACATCGCATTTATAACCGTTCTTATGAAAAATATCTATATATCCTTTCTCATCTCTGATAAAACGTCCTTGATCTAACCAGTTCATAAAGAAGTTACAAAAAGGTTTATGTTGGTACATGCAAGGCTCAATTGCAATGACTCTCCCATTTGGTTTTAATACTCGCTTAAATTCTTCCGTATAGGTTTTTATGTCAGCACAAGAGATGTGATGTAACACGGAAATAATGAGAATATAATCAATACTTTCATTTTCAACTGGCAGAGAATATTCTTCTAAAACTTTGAATTCATAATTTGAATATAGCTTTTTCGAATACATAACTCTTTTTTCGTCAGGCTCTACACCCATATAACGTTCAGAAGAAAATAAAGTGCAGTTTACCCCTGTACCGGAACCGAAATCTAAGACAGTTTTATCATTAAATTCAAATTCCTTTTGTAAATAAAGATGTATATACTTTTCAGTAAACCACTTAGGACGTACTAAGTTATGATATAATTGCGGGAAAAATTCGGTTAAAATATGCCCTACACCAACTTTCGCTAAGATTTCTTAATTAAATTTCCTTTCTTCATTCGAAATTATGCAAAAAAGCCAAATGTAAAAATGGCTTTCCTTCTATAATCGTGGAATATCTACAGGACTTCCTGATAATAAATGGGTACTAACGATGATTTTTGAAACTTAACCAATTTCACCCGTTGATAGATGCTTGTAAGCATTTCTAATATGTATACTTGTAGACGCTTCATACCGGAATATAATTCCCAATAGTCTTAAGCTTGGCTTTAGTTGACTGATATCTAGGTGATTATTGCTTATTTTGTTCCAAATTGGGCTTTCTATTTTTGGACCAATAACATAATCTAAAAATAATCTTTTCAAATTTTGGGCAACATGTATATATCATATTCCAAGCAATAGTAGAAAATATAATAATACCTTCACCTCAAAGAGGTGAAGGTGAAGGAATTTCCGAAAAAACACTAAGGGAAATTTTAATTGTTTTTTACTTTTAGAATCAAACTAAATTTTCCTCTGTACTTGTTTTAAAGATTAGGAATTGTTAGTTCATGAATTGTAATTTCCGGTCTGCTCCCTATACGAATATTAAACAAGGTTTGTCCAAGTCCCTCATTTATATAGAAAAGTTTCCCTTGGTAATGAATAAGCCCCTTAATTAAGTTGAGACGAACAAGTTTCCCGAACTTTCTTAAGTGGTACGGTTTCGGCCAACAAATTTGACCGCCATGAAAATGTCCGGCAAGTAGATAATCAAAGTGGAACTTTTCCATTTGTAGAACAAGGTTGGGATCATGAGTTAAAACAAGTCGATAACCTTTTTCTATCAAGCCATTATATGCTAAGCTTAGATTGCTCCTTTTTGTATGGTAATCATCAATTCCGATAATATAAATTAAGTTTCCTTCCACAATTATCGTATCATTCTGATTTTGCATTGTTTTGATATCATATCGTTCAAATAATTCCTTTAAACGTCCAAAACTGTCCTCTCTTAAAATATAATCATGATTTCCGAAGACCGCATATATGCCATATTTTGGATTGAGTTGTTGTATTACTTCTAGATAAGGAATTATTTTAGGAATACTTTTCGTTCGATCTAAATAGTCGCCTGTTAAAGCAATCAAATCAAAATTCTCTTTCTTTAATTGATTATATAGTTTTTCTGGAGAAATCGATAAGTTTTCTAAATGCAAATCTGATAATTGAAGAACGCGTAGATTAGAACAGTTGGGGGTAGTCACATTTGCAGAAACGGGAGCTACAGTGTTAACGATTGCCTCATGTGTATTTTTATTCGCCCTATATATAAAATAAACGAGAATTATCAACATAAAGAATAAAAAAATCAAACTATTTCCTCCTCCCTTTAAATCAGTATAGGGATTGAGAAAAAGAAAGTAAAATGAAAATAAAGGAAGTTAAAACGAGTCGTAAGAACCAGACATCCGAGTGAGTAATTTGTTGATTGTGCTTCAGGACTATCTAGCCTCCCGTTAAAGATTTTTTAACTTGAATACTGATTAAATGATTTATGATATTTTGAACAAGAATAGTATATTAATTTATTGCAGGTTTACTATGTAACCAATGTACTAACAAAAAAGACCTTCAATTGAAGGTCTTTACTCATATGAGGAACAATGTGGATAAAGGCCCCTCCGTTAATGTATCAATAAGACCATTTCTCATCATCTGTAACCCACTGATTTTTCTTTAAATCAAAGGATTCATAATCATCGTGTAGAGAAAAGTAGGCTGGCAATGTGATTGCTTGTCCATCTGCTTTTTTCCAGCAATCTGCGACCCAAGTAGCAAACGCTTGTTTTTCTGCAAGGTTAAGTTCCTCTTCATTTTTTTCGTAGAAATCCCAAAAGTCATCTGTTTGATTACCTAAAAGGTGGGTGTATCTTACATTTTCAATCATACCCAGACTACCTGCAAAGATAGAAGAATCCTTACTCTCGTTAAAGACTTCATTAGCTTGTCTATCCATTGAGAACATAGTAATGGATAAGTTAAACTCGGAAGGATCTTCTACAAATGCTACAAAATCCAATAATTCCACTTTAGAGTAAATGGTGTATTTATGTAACTCCTTTATATTACTGATTAATGTTTCCGATTTTGCATCAAGGTTTTCTTCGACTGACTTCATATAACTGTCCACCGTATAAAGAGATTTAGTTTCGTTTACTTCTTCTGAAAAGAGCTCTTCAACATCTGTCGGTTCCTCAGCATGTGCACTTTCTTCGACTGGAGCCTTTTTATCTACTGCTTTTTCTTCTTGCATACATGCACCAAGCAATCCAATTGAGATAACACTTGCTGCTAAAATAAAATAATTTCTCATAACAATTTTTCCCCATTTTCTCTCATATAGTAAATACTAACTAATCCATCTTAATCTAATGGAACTAGAAAAGCACTAGGATTATTTAGAGTACCTAAACAAAAAACTTTAATAAATAAATAGAAAGGGCATGTTTTGAAAAAAGATTATCAAAACATGCCCTTATACTACTATTAAATTGGATTATTCTTTTATAAAAACGCTGATCTTTTTTGTCTTCCTTAATAAACTAAACCAGCTAATAGGATGTCAATATCTTTCTCTAAAATTTTCATTTCCCTTATGATATACTATTTTTGGCCATGCCAAATAACCCTCCAAAATCCTTTTGGAAGGATTTTTCTTTGTTTCACAAAACCGTTAATTAGGCTAAATCTAGGAACGTTTCTTTTCTGCTTAATAAAGCATAAATCCAATGAAGCAACTTATTCATACAGGCAACGATTGAAACTTTGGCAGGTTTTCCTTCTGATTTTTTCTTATCATAGAATGCTTTAAGCTTTTTGTTCCTTGAACTTCTTATGCCGCACAGTACGGCAAGATACAGAGAATGACGTAGGCTGCTCGAACCCCTTTTAGTAATACGATTAATGGTTGCCGTAAACTTACCTGATGAGTGAACACTTGGATCTACTCCAGCGAAGGCAACTAGTTTTTTCGGGTGATTAAACCGATCGATTTCACCAATTTCAGAGATAATCGTGGCTGCGATTTTTTCTCCGATACCGGGAATCGATTGGATGATCTTATATTCTTCCAGTTCATTTGCCAGGGCCACTATACGATCTTCCAACTCAGTGAGGTGTCCCTGGTAATGAAAAAGCAACTCAATATACATACGTAGATTGATTACGTGACTTTCATACACGTTTTTTTGAAATGGATTTCGAGATGCGGAGTCCATTATTTTTTTGGCTTTTCCCCACGCCCATTGACCCGATCGGCTAGGACAGAACTCCATTACACTCTCTGCTAGTTTACTTTCCCCGGCTTTTATTACGGCCTCTGAAGTAGGGTATTCCTTTAACATCAATAATGAAACCTTTGAGAATAAATCGCCAAAAACCTTTCGGTATTCGGGAAACAGTTGATCTAAAATGGTGTGAAACTGAAGTTTAGCTTCCACATACATATTCGTTACGATTTCCTGTTGTCTGGACAAATTCCGAAGGTCTAAAAGCTGAATTCCTCTAATTTTATGAGATTCAAAATCCTCTTTGTAATACAGCACACACAACTGGTACGCATCGATTGCGTCTGTTTTTACCTTTCGTAAACCGGACTTCTTTGCCTGATAAGAAATAATCGGATTTAGTAAGATATATAGAACTCCTTGTTCCTCCAAGAATTGAATAACGGGAGTATGGTAATGCCCTGTAGATTCTAAAATGACCATAGGCATCTGCCCTGTCACCTCTTCGATTTCTTTTAGAAATCCAATAAAATAATCTAATTCCTCTCTAGTATGCTTTATTGAGAAGCTCTTTCCATACGGTTTTGATTGATCTAAAAATGCCTGAACTTGACTCTCTCCTTTTGCCACATCCAGACCAACAACTGGATTCATTGTTTTCCCCTCCTCTACTTACTAACCAGTACCCCTAGTCCTCCATGCAGTGTCATAGCTTCGCTTGTTATACGAGATCTACGTCCCAACCAGCCTCAAACATGTTTCTACAAGTAGGGGGCGGACAGTTTAGTTCACGGGATCAAGTCCCACGCACCCGTACGTCCTACCCTGGCTACTGATATAATAGATTCTATTAAAAAAAGGTCAACCAGTAATTTTTTTTACTGGTCGACCTTATAATACGAAACCACCCGTTAGTTGATTAGTAAATTCTATTCAAATAATGGAACTTTTGGGTCTTTCCCATAACAATGAACAAGCATAGAGTGTAATTGTCCTCTGTGATGATAAACGTGAGCAACAATCTCTAACAACCATTCATATCGTGAGTAAGTAACACCCCAATAAGAAGTAATTTTCTCTTGAAGTTCGACTTCTGTAAAATTCATAAATTTATCTTCTAAAAATTGATGATTTTTTATCAACGCTCCTTTCATCTCATTTAGGCTTTTATATGAAACACTTGAATAAAATTTATTCATCATATCTTGGGATGCCCCGTCCGATATAAGCGAATCAGCTTCACCAATAATAGCAATGTGTTCTAACAGCTCTCCTATGGAATGCTTATTGGGTGTAGGTCTTTTTTGTAAGTCGTTTTCTTCTAATTTTTCTATCATCTCAATAATTGTCGTTACAGCTACTTTAATTTGATTCAATGCACTCTTACAATATGTATTCATCTTATCCTCCTTTACTTCAAATAAATAATAATATAGGTTCGTATTTCATTTTAGTTTTATCCTCTATGAGTATTCGTGAGCATTATCTATTAAACTGAGGGAGTTCATTAAGGGGTAGCGTCAGGAAAGGATTTACAACGTTAATGAAGCCACAATACATAAAGCCTAAATTCCCGGTGTTATAAGTGTGAATTTAGGCTTTGGTTACTTCTTTAAAGCGCCTGTTCGTTGAAGATCATTTGTAGCTTTAGAATAAAGATGATTGAAAAGTTACCTTTACCCTATTATTTAACATCCATACAAAAGACTCCATACTGAAAAAAGACTGATTAAAAGGAAAGTTGGGAAATATTTTTTACTTCGTTTGACAACTATCTGATTTTTAATATTATTTTCCCTTTCGCCCTTCCTGACTCCGCATATTCCATCGCTTCTTGAGCATCTTCAAAAGGAAAAACTCTATCAATTATAGGTGTAATTTTACGAGTCTCAATAAAGTTTGCGATTATACGTAATTGCTCTCCACTCGGCTTCATAAACAAAAACGTATATTGAACATTATGCTTTTTTTCAAGCATAGTAAGTTTATAACTTGCTGCAGAAAACAACAACGTTTTAAAAAATCCGGAACCATATTCTTTACCAAAACGAGCATTCGGTAATCCCGAAACGGAAACAATTTTCCCTCCGTTTTTTATCACTTCGAATGATTTTTCGAGTATCTCACCCCCAAGTGTATCAAATACGGCATCATAGTTTTTCAGTATCTCTTCAAATTTTTCTGTCTTGTAATTGATAATTTCATCTGCACCAAGAGATTTTACTAAATTCGCACCAGCTTCACTGGCAGTCGTTGCAACAGTGGCACCCATTAATTTGGCCAGTTGAATAGCAAAGGTACCGACACCACCAGCCCCAGCTTGAATTAAAATCTTTTGTCCCTTTTGTAATTGCAAAATGTCAGTTAGGGCTTGATAGGAGGTTAACCCAACCAGTGGGATCGATGCCGCTTCTTCAAAGCTTAAATTTTTAGGTTTTAAGGCGATGTCATCTTCATGAATAGCGATATATTCAGCAAAAGTACCGATTTTACTCTTACGTGGACGTGCATATATTTCGTCACCAACTTTAAAACGAGTCACTTTTGCGCCAACCCTTGCAACGACACCAGAAAAGTCATTTCCTAAGATAAGAGGCATTTTATATTTAACTAACAATTTCACTTTCCCATCGCGTATCTTAAAATCAACAGGATTAATACTAGCTGCATGAATTTCTGCGAGTACCTCATTTTCACCAATTTCAGGTGTGGGTATTTCTACCAAATGCATTGGAACTTTCCCATACCAATCAATAACCATTGCTCTCATACCTATACCTCCAACTAATATGTGTTTATATTCCATCTTTTCAATAAAAGTTCTGCATGAACTTATCAATATCCAACACAAGCGTTCTTAATAAACCTAATTCTGTACGTACATTAATATAATAAAAGTTTTTTGTCCCTTCTTTACGCATTAAAATAACACCGGCATCTCGTAAAACCTTAAGATGATGGGACACAGCAGGTCGAGAAAGATGTGTTTGTTTAGTGATTTCACCAACACGTAATCCTGTTAGACAATCCGTCCCCATTAGAACTAACAAGATCGATTGACGTGTTTCATCACCAATTGCCAATAGTACTTTTTGACAATTAATAAAATCCTCTTTGATAATATTTAGTTGGTCCTGTTTATTCATTTAGTTAAATACCTCCAGTAATCAGTTTAATGGTTTAAGTTGATGAACCATTGCACCTAACAGAACAATATACTATTGTTCTGTTAGGTGCAATATTGAGAAAGCAAATCGAGACGAATACATCTTAGAGGTGAAGTATCGTTAACTTTAAATATTTGAAACTAACCTTCCCCTTTAGTTCCATAAGAAAAGCTTCCTTAAAGACAGATCCAATCTTCAGCTAAAGCACCCGTTAGTTTAAGTGTATTAAATCACAAACTTAGCTGGTTTTGTTTAATTTAATAAGAAAGATGTGCTCAAAACTCATTTTCATTCATTACAGGAATGCTGCCCCTTTAGTTCCGTAAGAAACAAGGTTGCCGCAGCAACCTTCCTTATTAAATAAAGCACCTCTTAGTTCAAAACATAGTCCATTCCATTTTGGGCAAAGTAACTGTAACTAAAACAAGGAGGTAGTCATGGTTAAGAAAACGATACTTGCTATATGCACATTATTTCTTTTGAACATAGTCGCACCAACTCTAGAGGCAAAAGCTTTAACCTTTGGTGAATTGCCAACCAAACAAACATCGAAACAATGGTCGGTTCAAGTAGGCCAAGCTGAAAAAGGTATGGTGTTAGCAGAATCTAAAAAGGGAGAATATCATACTTACTCTTTAGAGGTTGATAATATTGGTAAGGATGTATTATCTGCGGAAATTTACATGTATAGAAATGAACCTAATTCTACGACGAAGTTTGCACTTTTTGGTTGTCCTCCTGATCATCCTTGTAGAAAACTAGATACTGATGAACAGGCGATTGCTTTAGCAAAACAATTGAATGATGGGTATCCTTATCGATTTAGCAATTTCCTTTTGGCTGAAAAAGCTACGGAATTCGAAGTGGAAATTATTTGGACTCAAAAGGGAATGGAAGGCAGACCTTTAAAAGAAACATTTACATTCACTGCTGAATAACCAGAAAAATAACCCCCTTGAGTGCCAAGGGGGTTATCGTCTTTTATAGTTTATGTAAGATTTTATTCAGATAAAAAAGGATATTTTCACTAAGTCCTCTTCCGGTATTGGCCCCGCCTACGCCAGATACTATGACAGCCACACATGCCAACCCATTGTTATTATAACAGAAAGCGCTTACACTTCCGAGTATTACTAGAAAACGCCACTAGACTTCTTACTCTACAATTTATTGTAGTATGGTTGTTCCTCTTAGTAGTTTCTCACTGTCTTCCCCCTTAAAAGTTTTAATTTCACCTTATAACTCTCCCTAATGCTTAATCAACAATCTGCTCCGTTAGTGCCATAAGAAAAAGGATTGCCGCAGCAACCCCTATCTAAACAAACGTACCTATTGTTTAACAAGAAGCAGAACTACCTTAGATATCCTCCATTATTAATATCGAATGTTGCGCCTGTATAATGCTTGGCTCTATCTGATAATAAGAAGACAACAGTATCAGCCACATCTTCAGGCAGGACAGGCGTATTGATGAGTTGGTGACATAAATACTCCTCTTTTCTCCAATCAGGTATCGTACCCATCATGGGAGTATTAACCATCGTAGAAGCAACAGCATTAACTCGGATATATGGTGAGAAATTCATTGCACAGCTTTTAGTTAAACCTAATATGGCAGCCTTTGATAACCCATAAATTGCATCTGAACTGCCCTCCATTCCTGACACTGAAGACATATTAACGATAACTCCCTTACGTTGGCTTTGGAACAATTTTTTACCGAACATTTGTGAGAGATAAATATACCCCTTAACATTTATATCTAGGACTTTATCAATTTCATCTACTTGATAATCCAATATATTTTTCGCCAAATAAATCCCCGCATTATTAACTAAACCATCTACATCAGCTTGTTCTGCTTCAACATATACAAAAAATTTAATGACCTCTTCATGGTTACTTACATCTAACTGATATGTATGTAGAACGTAGCGGTCATCCATTGACCGTTTTAAATCATATAAGGAATGTTCATTAATATCGCATGCAATTACTGAAGCCCCCTCATATAAGCATTGTTTGACAATTTCTTTACCTATTCCAGAAGCCGCGCCTGTTACGATTACTTTTCTATTTTTAAGCACTTATTGAAGCTCCTCTCTCGCCTTAAAGACAGCTCTGATTTTCAGCTAACGCACCCGTTAGTTCACAAGAACATTCGCAAAGTCCCTCAAAGACTGATTCAGTAGGGGATTAACATAAATAGAGAAGTAAAATTATAAGTTTTATTAAACTCTCCAAAATTGTGAACAAATTTATACCAACGTTAAGTTCTTGATAATCACCATGATAGATAATATTAAACAGATCATTGCAGGAACAATCATTACAATAGATTGATGCGCTCGAAAAATATGAGCATGTAGGGCTCCTATCATGATAAGTACAAACAATACACCTGATCCAACAGCCAAGTATCTATTCCAGATACCTCCAATCATTCCTATTGCTCCAATAAGTTCAATAAATCCAATTACAGACATGAACCATAATGGATATTGATAATGCTGCCAATGTTCAACCTGAAACGGGATACGTAAAAGTTTTATGAATCCTCCGACTAAAATAAAAACTGCTAAAATTACTTGCATAACAATGGCAATCATCTAACCTCACTCCTAATCAATTAGGGTTTCCCCATTCTTGTTAAACTAACGTGCGTTCGATAGTTTACTTTTTGGAATTAAATCTATTTTCTATTGTCTTGAATTCTTCACTATCAATCTTTGGTCGCCATCATCTTTCTCTTTTAATTTCAAACCGATAAGTACAGAAATCAATGCAAATATGAGTGAACCTTGCCAAGTAATGGAGATATTATCCAAGAAGGTAACGAGTAATTCAATTAACGCAAAAGTGAGACCCGCATTTTTAAAAAAATAATAACCAACCCTTAGTTGATTGAATAATACCGAAGGATTTTAAAGCCTTTGGTATCGCATTTGTAATGAGCGAGAGAGGTATTTCAAGAAATACCTACATAACAAAGAAAAATACTAAAGCACCAATTGATTATATTGTAATCCGAGTAATCTTAAAAATATGTATTCAAAAAAAGTAACACCAAGTAAAATTACTAATACGATAGACGTACAAATACCCATTTTTTTAATTTTATTTAAATTAAACGCCTCCTTCCATTAATAACTGTCACCTCGGACACCCCTGTCTTAAACTAACCGTTACTAAAACCAGAGAAAATTTTTTTAAAATTTATCCGTTTTAATCACGTCCCAAAGTTTAATTTAGCTATACATATTTTAGCATTTTTTCTGCAACTAAACTGCCCTGATAGTTGCATAAGTAAAGGCTGTCTAAACGACAGCTTACACCCTAATTTAGTCTTCTTGTATCTATTTATGGTCCATAAAAAATCATAAATAGCATTAGAAAGATGTTTAATAATAACAATATCTTACCAAAGAGATTTTTTATGGCTAAAACAGAAAATACACTAGAAATCAAGAATGAGAAAATTGCTATTTTTGGTGTAAAATACACAACGTCTAAAATGCTTGACATAGAAAAATACAAAAGAAAAATGCAAATGAATATAAATATCATTAAAAAAATTAATGCTATCGTGATATAAGTAAAAGTCCTGAGTTTTTTCAGAAATTGTTTCTCATAACTATAATCAACCATTTTTCCCTCCTGATATTAAGTTTGTTTACCCCTTAAAATCAACCTTTACCGAATACTATTCTTTAGCTGATCAATAAATACCTTCTTCAACTCCCTCAGTTTGATACAAATATCTTTCGAATGCTCACTTATTCGCAGGATTTCATCACCCTTGATTGTGAGGTCAAAGTTAAATGGAGTGATTTCAGGACATGAGGATTTCGTGAAGGCATTGTGAAATAAAGGAGTTGTACATCACTCCATATTTTACCATAAATGTACATTCTCCTCACCGCCCCTGGAGGCTTTGCAGTTAGTTTATTTCCGGTTGATTCGGTTAACTGTAAATGCTTTATGACTTTCTCTTTTCCCTTTTTCGGAATTTTTTGCAGTATATACTTAGCAGATCCTTCGATGTCGCTGCTACCATTAATCATTATGTAATATTCACCATTTGTCCAACCGCCCGTCATATGATACCTTGGTGCATCGTAAGAAAGCTCTGTGTTCTGTTGGGTGGAATCTTGAACCTCGTTTTGTTGAGGAGTATCTACATCTACTAATTCATTATTATAGTTCATTGACACAAGCAGCAAGGATTCCTATAACAAGGAGCCCTACAGTGACAAAATTAAACAAAGGTATGTCCTCCTAAAAGTTAAATGTAAATTTCGAACGATTAAATTATCCACCCTAACATTGAGTATTGAAGACAACAACCTAAAGATTATACCGTAATAATCCAATTCCTTATACAACTATCCTGCTCCGTTAGTTCCGTAAGAAAAAGGTTCCCGCAGCCCCCCCTTTTATTGAGGTAAAGCGCCTGTTAGTTTAATATCTATCTCCAAGTAACTTGTTTAACACAGAACTTCAACGCTAAATCCTTCAGGCACTTCTACGTAAAAAGTATACCTGTGTAAGTGTTGTGGAGGTTTTTCCTATCACTCACTGAAATGGAGGGGTCTCTTTATTTAATATTTTCATTTGTACCCCAGCTACAAAAGTAGAATTTATCTTTACTTTATTTATCCGAAAATAGTAAGAACACATAGACCTCTATACAAGTGAATACAATGTAATAAATCTATTTCACTGGAGGGAAGAGATGCCCATTAACATAAATTATCAATTAACTACTCAACAAATGATTAGCATTATTAGAAATGGTCTTAAAAAGTCCCAAGTTCCCAAACATATCACTATTGTTGGCGCAGGACTGGCAGGACTGGTTGCGGCTTCTCTATTGCAGGAGGCCGGGCACAACATCACAATACTTGAAGCAAATAACAGGGTAGGCGGACGTGCCTTTACCATACGCTCCCCCTTTAGTAATGGGCTTTATTTTAACCCAGGCCCAATGCGTATTCCTGATGTTCATTTTTTGACCTTAGAGTATATTAAAAAATTCGGGCTAACCCTAAACCTGTTTATTAACCGAACTCCAATGGATATTCTTTATCTCAATGGAATCAAAACACGTCTTAACATTTTTGAACGTTCTCCTGGTATTCTAAACTTTCCCGTTGCCCCAAATGAAAGAGGTAAAAGCGCAGAGGATCTGGTGAAATTAGCTACACAGCCAATTCTTGATTTTATTAAACAAGACCCTACGAGAAATTGGCATCTCGTAGAAAAAGAATTTAAAAACTACTCACTAGGTACTTTCTTAAACTCTTACCATTATCAATATGGAACGACTTTTTCAGATGGCGCGGTTGATATGATCGGTGTACTCCTTGACTTAGAAGCATATATGGGGATGTCATTTATTGAAGTCTTGCGAGAAGAGTCGTCCTTCAGAGCAAATCGTTTCTATGAGATAACCGGTGGTATGGATCTGCTGCCACGGGCATTTCTCCCGCAATTAAAAGAAGTTCTTATGTTCAATCAAAGGATGACGAAAATTGTCCAACATAACAACAGAGTAACCATCCATTCCACCCATCAGCACACCTTAGAGGATTCCACCATAACTGGTGATCTTGCCATCATAACTCTCCCCTTTACAGTGTTACGATTTGTGAAAGTTGAACCATACCATTCTTTTTCCTATTATAAACGGAGAGCGATTCGTGAACTGAACTATATGAGCGCAACAAAAATCGGTATCGAGTTTAAAAGCAGGTTTTGGGAAAGACACCATCAATATGGTGGTAAATCCATAACTGACCTTCCGATTCGATTTACTTATTACCCAAGTCAAGGGATTGGTACAAAGGGACCTGCTGTTGTTTTGGCAAGCTATACATGGGCGGATGAGGCTTTAATATGGAACGGTCTATCAAACGAAGATCGCATTCAATATGCTTTAAAGAACTTAGCTGAAATTTTCGGAGACCAAGTCTATTCTGAGTTTGTATCAGGAACTTCCTTAAGTTGGGTCGATAATGAATATACTTCTGGAGCTTTCACTGCTTTTGAACCGGGTCAGGAAACCGAGTTACATCCTTATATCCCTAAACCTGAAGGAAGGGTGCACTTTGCCGGTGAACACACTTCGCTTACCCACGCTTGGATGCAAGGGGCGATTGAATCCGGAATCCGGGTTGCATATGAAGTGAATGACTTGCCAAAATAAACACAGGAAATATAGATAAATTAGGACTGTGAAATTTCTTAATGAACTAAACTACCCCGTTGGTTGCATTAGAAAAAGGAGCTGTTGATTAGCTTCTGGTAATGTAGTAAAGCACCTGTTAGTTGAATAATTCTTCATCTTTGTAAGCGTGAGACCAATGATGCTGTTATATGAAAAAGCATTTACAAATGTATTGAAAAAGAATGCGAAAACTAGAATGAAGGTAACTTTTTATACTAATTCATCTTATTCAACAATAAGCGGTACTGTTTATTCAGGATATTGGTATGGATAAAATTGAATGGAGAGCCAACACAAATGAAAAAGCACTGACCTCCAAGGTTAGTGCTTTTTCTAAGTTATAAAATTGATAGATTTGTATAGACATTTGTATGTGTGGTCTACCTTATTCTAATATATTGGCTTATGTCTGTCGTCGCTTTAAGTATTGTTTGGGGGGCAATAATAGGCGGGGTAATATCTGGGCACTGACTTTAATAGGAGTAAATATAACTATCAAAACCAATTAAATAAAAAGTTACACGATAACAATTAAAGTAATTATGAAAAATCCCTTCCCATTTGATTCATCTCCTTATATCTTAAATTCTTTACAAATTTTTTCGGGCATTTTTCGGACAGTTGATAACTTCCTAAGATTTTATGAAAGAATGCCCGAAATAAAAACCCCCTGACACCAGAGGTGCCAAGGGTTTTAAAGATTAATACATTGACATATATTGTTCGCGTTCCCATGGGTGAACTTGAGTTCTAAACATATCCCACTCGATTTCTTTTGCTTCGATGAAGTGCTCAAGTAAATGTTCACCTAATGCTTCTTTGATTACTTCATCAGATTTTAATGTTTCCAATGCAGCATATAAAGTAGCTGGTAGATCAACGATACCTACTTCTTCACGTTCTTCTTTATTCATTACATAGATGTTGCGGTCAACTGGAGCTGGAGGAGTCAAGTCGTTCTTGATTCCGTCAAGACCAGCTTTTAGTAGAACTGCAAGCGCCAAGTATGGGTTTGCTGCTGGATCGACACTACGTACCTCTACGCGAGTACTTACTCCGCGTGAAGCTGGGATACGGATTAGTGGGCTACGGTTTTTAGCAGACCATGCAACATAGCAAGGAGCTTCGTAACCAGGAACTAGACGTTTGTATGAGTTAACAGTTGGGTTTGTTACCGCAGTGAAGCTTGGAGCATGCTTAATGATACCTGCGATAAATTGCTCAGCTGTTTTACTTAATTCCAATTTACCTTCTTTATCATAAAATGCGTTTTCGTTGCCTTTGAATAGTGAAACATTACAGTGCATTCCAGATCCATTAACACCGAACAATGGTTTTGGCATGAATGTTGCGTGTAAACCATGTTTACGGGCAATCGTTTTAACAACCAATTTAAATGTTTGGATGTTATCACAAGCTGAAATTGCATCTGCATATTTAAAGTCAATTTCATGTTGCCCTGGAGCTACTTCATGGTGGGATGCTTCGATTTCAAATCCCATTTCTTCAAGCTCAAGAACGATATCACGACGGCAGTTTTCTCCTAGGTCAGTAGGTGCAAGGTCAAAGTATCCGCCTTTATCGTTCAATTCTAGAGTTGGCTCGCCTGCTGCATCCAGTTTGAATAGGAAGAATTCAGGCTCAGGTCCAAGATTGAAATCCGTGAAGCCCATTTCTCTTGCTTCCGCAAGAACACGTTTTAGGTTTGCACGTGGATCTCCATCAAAAGGTGTTCCATCCGTATTGTAAATATCACAGATTAGACGTGCGACTTTACCTTTTTCAGAAGTCCAAGGGAAGATAACCCATGTGTTTAAATCAGGATATAGGTACATATCAGACTCTTCGATACGAACGAAGCCTTCAATGGAAGATCCGTCAAACATCATTTTATTATCAAGTGCTTTTTCTAATTGACTGACTGGGATTTCAACGTTTTTAATTGTCCCTAAAATGTCAGTAAATTGTAAACGAATGTACTTAACATTTTCTTCTTTCGCTAAACGAGTGATGTCTTCACGTGTGAACTTTGCCAATTTCTATTCCCCCTAATAATCATTCATAAATCATATTTTTTATTGGAAAAAACGGGACATATCCCCTTGTCGAAGAGATGTTCGATGCTTGCTGCCTTGTAAAAGCTCGGCACGCAGAAGCTTGCGAAGCTCCTCGTCACTAAGGTCCTGTCTTATCTTTTCCGCTTGTTCTAAATCTTGAGTTTTAGGTAAATTCTCTTCCTTTACAGTGAAAATCTTTTTGATGCCGGCCAGATTGACTCCTTGTTCGATTAAGTCTTTAATCTCAAGCAGTCGATCGATATCGTTTAATGAAAAAACCCGACGATTTCCATCTGTTCTCATAGGAGTAATAAGTTGATGCTCTTCGTAATACCGAATTTGGCGTGCAGACAACTCAGTTAGCTGCATGACGATTCCGATGGAAAAAAGAGGCATCGAACGCCGAATGTTGTTGCCGCTCATTCTTAGCATCCTCCTTTTGTTTATCTTAAAATAAGCATATATCATGTTATTAAACTTGTCAATATGATGTTACATTTTATGACGTCTTTTTTTCAGAAAAATTAAATGATTTGCTACTACTCAAATATTATGACTATTGCTTTTTTCAGGAATCCAATTGTATCTGGATTCCCATTACCTACCTAACTTAATTTCATTTACAATTGAATCAGCTTTTTGTCCATTAGCGCATTCACAGCAGTCAGTACAGCTACTTTAACATGTGCGTATGTCAATCCGCCTTGAACGTAGGCAACATATGGAGCCCTTGTCGGACCATCTGCCGTCAGTTCAATGCTGGCCCCCTGTATAAAGGTGCCCGCAGCCATGATTACATCGTCTTCATATCCTGGCATATAGGCAGGATATGGTGTTACATGTGAATTGATTGGTGATGCATATTGGATGGCCTGACAGAACGCAACCATCTTATCCCGGTCATCAAATTGGACGGATTGAATCAAATCAGTTCGCTTCGCATCCCATTTAGGAGATGTATTCATACCGAGTTTTTCTAAAAAGGCAGCTGTGAATACCGCTCCTTTGACAGCTTGGCCCACGACATGCGGTGCAAGGAAGAACCCTTGGTACATTTCCTGCAGACTATAAAGCGATGCACCTGCTTCAGCCCCTATTCCTGGCGATGTTAATCGATAAGAGCAAGCTTCAACCAGATCTTTTTTACCAACAATGTATCCACCGGTTTTCACTATCCCGCCACCAGGATTTTTAATGAGTGAACCAGCCATTAAATCCGCTCCGACATGACATGGTTCTTGTGTCTCAACAAACTCTCCATAACAATTGTCCACGAACACGACGATTTCCGGGTTAATCTCTTTAACAAATGAAATCATTTCCTTTATTTCATTTATCGTAAAGGAAGGGCGTGTCGCATACCCTTTTGACCGTTGTATACCGATCATCTTCGTGTTTGGTTGAATGGCTTGTTTGACGGCTTCGAAATCAACGGTTCCGGTTTCCGCTAACGGAACGGCCTTATAGCCGATTTGAAAATCACGCAAAGATCCGATACCCGATCCCCGGATACCGACAATCTCTTCCAAAGTATCATACGGCTTTCCAGTTATGTATAACAATTCATCCCCTGGGCGCAATATACCGAAAAGAGCGGTGGAGATGGCGTGTGTGCCTGAAATGATTTGGGGGCGCACCAATCCAGCTTCCGCGCCAAAAACATCTGCATATATCAATTCCAGCGTATCGCGGCCCATATCATCGTATCCATACCCTGTAGTCGGGATGAAATGGGAATCACTCACTTTATGTGATTGATAACTCTGTAATACGCGAAATTGATTTTGTTCGATTCGTTCGTCCACTTGCTTATGTAACGGAGAAATCATTGCTTCCACTTCCTGTGCAATGTTTTTCAACACTTCTCCATTTGTTAACTGCTGATACATCAAAATTCCCCTTTATAATGAATATTTCTCCAGCTGCCCGGTTATTGGATGATCAGCTAGACAAAAACCTTTGCATTCATACCTTTCCAATTCTTCGTTAAAGGAGAGAGTGCGCAATATGGTTTCATTTTTCAGCTGTGATAATAGTTTACCCTCACTCGACGGCAGGAAAACATGATACGGGACCATTTCTTCAATCACGTACTTTTCAATTTCTTCCATGATTTGATTCAGGTCCGATTCTTCATAGGCACTGATCATTAATGAAGCACGACTGGCTGACCTGACAAAATCAGCGTGAATCTTGTCCTTTTTATTATACAACGTTAGCTGTGGAATGGAAGGCACATCTAAGTCATTTAACAAATCCTGCACTGTTTTCTGATGATTAAAGTAATCTGTACTTGAGGAATCGACCACATGTAACAGCAGATCCGCTTCTTTCACTTCTTCCAAGGTAGAGCGGAATGCAGCGATTAAAGATGTCGGCAAATCTTGTATGAATCCAACCGTATCCGTCAGCAGCACGGTAAATCCGCTAGGAAGGATCGCCTTTCTTGTCATGGGATCCAGCGTAGCGAATAATTGGTTCTCTTCATATGAATCAGCCTCCGTCAAACGGTTGAACAGTGTGGATTTACCTGCATTCGTGTATCCCACAAGTGCTATTTGAAAGGTCTTATTACGTTTCCTTCTATCACGATAGCGTTCACGATGCTTCACTATTCCACTTAATTGTTGCTTGATTTCATCTATTTTTCCACGGATGTGGCGGCGGTCGCTTTCCAGCTTCGTCTCCCCTGGTCCCCTGGTGCCGATTCCTCCTCCTAGCCTGGACATTGCCGTTCCCTGTCCAACCAAACGCGGCAATAAATATTGGAGCTGAGCAAGTTCAACCTGCAGCTTTCCTTCTCTGGATCGAGCCCGCTGTGCAAATATATCCAATATTAGCTGTGTCCGGTCTATGATCCTTGCCTCCAATTGTTTCGAAAGGTTCCGAATCTGGCTCGGGGATAGTTCATCATTAAAGATAAATAAATCCGGCTCCAGCTCCTCCTCCAGATTCCTGAGTTCTTCCACTTTTCCTTTTCCTATATATGTAGCCGGATCTACGCTTTCCCTTTTCTGGGAGATGGTCATTAAAACCTCAGCATTCGCCGTCTTCGCCAATGAAGCCAGTTCATCGAGTGAATATTCAAAACGTTCACTAGTCTCAGTTGTTTGACACCCAATTAAAACAGCCGTTTCCTTTATCGCTTCTTCCAAATCAAAGGCACCACCTTCTGGTAGATTTCAGTTAATCATAACAAAAAAATTCAATATATAAAAATTTCCTCAAAACGAAGCTTTTAACCGTTTTAAAAATTCCGATAACATGCTAAAATCAAATTTGGCTTTACCATCAAAATCGAAAAGACATAGAGGGACATTCATATGACATGGGAAGTATTAAGCTTAATCGGTACGATTGCATTCGCTATTAGCGGGACCATCATCGCCATGGAAGAAGAGTATGATATTTTAGGAGTTTATATTTTAGGAATCATAACCGCCTTTGGCGGCGGGGCAATCCGCAATCTGTTGATTGGTGTCCCCGTTTCAGCTTTATGGGATCAAAGTTTCTATTTTGTCATTGCTTTAGTATCCATCACCATCGTTTTTATTTTTCCTACAAACCTATCAAAGCACTGGGACAGATGGGGAAATCTCAGTGATGCCATTGGCCTTTCAGCCTTTGCCATCCAAGGGGCGATGTATGCCGTGGAACTAAATCATCCAATAAGCGCCATCATTGTATCAGCTGCATTAACCGGATGCGGCGGCGGGATACTCCGTGACGTACTAGCCGGAAGAAAGCCATTGGTCTTCAGAAAAGAAATCTACGTAGTTTGGGCCATCATTGCAGGCTTGGCTTTAGGCAGTGGTGTATTATCCCAGTCATGGCAGCTATATTCGCTCTTTGCCGTCATCACGATATTGCGAGTCCTTTCTTACACCAATAATTGGCATCTGCCTAATAAAAAATGGGTGCCTAAAACATAAATTTGAAAAGCCCGCCATCTTGGTGGGCTTTTCCATGTCATTCTTTCTCATCATCCTCGAAAATCAAATCTTGGCTGGTAAGCGTGAGTAAATCGGATTTTTCAAATGAATCTTCCAGTAAAAGCCGCATTGCCTGCGCCCTAATTGACTTTTCAAGTATATTGCGGATATAACGACCGTTAGAAAATGAAATAGGTCCCCGGAATGAACGTAATATGATTAAATGTTCTCTTAATTTCCTTTCGGCATCCCGATTCATTAGATACTCCTTTTCCTGCAACATCCGATCGGCTATTTCCATTAGCTGTTCAATCGTATAATCCGGAAAATCAATAACAAGCGGGAACCTGGAATGAAGGCCAGGATTAAGACTGAGGAAATAATCCATTTCCCTCGAATATCCCGCAAGGATCAAAATGAATTCGTGCTGCCGATCCTCCATATGCTTGACAAGGGTATCTATGGCTTCTTTTCCAAAATCCTTTTCGCCGCCTCTTCCCAAGGAATAAGCTTCATCAATAAATAAGATTCCGCCAATGGCCTTCTTAATTAAATCCCTTGTTTTTTGGGCAGTATGACCAATGTATTCCCCGACTAAATCTGCCCTCTCCGCTTCAATTAAATGCCCTTTAGAAAGTACATTCATTTTTTGAAACAACTTACCGATTAAACGTGCAACCGTTGTTTTCCCTGTTCCCGGATTCCCTTTGAACATCATATGCAGCGCTTGCCGGCCAGTCTTCAGCCCCTTTGCCTCACGTTGTTTATTGATGTAAATCCAGGCATATATCTCTTTTATCATCCGCTTCATTTCTTCCATTCCGACCAGCGATTTCAGTTCATCTTCAATCTCTTTCAATGCCACATGCTGGTGGGGGATTTCCTGCACCAAAATTTCTTTTATCGGCAGATCCTTTTGCAGCGCTTTTCTGTTTTCCGCATTAAACACAATATTGATTTGCCCGTTATTTTTCATACGGATCGGTTGTTCCAATTCATTCACCTCTCCATCTTGGACCCTGACTCTAACACCACAATTTTCGATTTATGATGGTCATGGCATTGCTGCTTAGCCAAAATTATCCCATCGGAAAATTCGCGTTAATCTTTTCGTGATTAAGCCCCATTCCCTTCCTGAAAAGCGACTTATTCTGACAGGATTTTTTCATTAGGAGGATTTATTACGACAAATTCCATACCCGTTCACCAATTTATTAGGGGTAATGTCATTTCCTGCGGTTTCCCGGAAAATAATCCGTCCCTTGATATATATTCAAATCAGGTACGTAAAATTATCGATTCTTTGAAAAAGAACAGAGAAGTGCATGCAAAAAAACAGGTCGCCATAAGCTAAACCTGTTTTTCACATTCATATATATGATTATTCCTTCACTTCGTAATCAATCTGAACATTACGTTGTGGAGCAAATGTAGAAATCGCATGTTTATAGACTAGTTGCTGTTTGCCCTCCGATTCAAATAAAACGGTAAAATTATCGAACCCTTTCACTTGTCCTCTAATCTGGAACCCGTTTAATAAAAATACCGTCACATACGTACCATCTTTACGTAATTGATTAAGAAACTGATCTTGAATATTTACTGATTGTTTCATGAATTAGTCCTCCTCTTTTCTCTCTAAATTTATGTATTCGCCTTCACTGAAAAGCTTTCCTGCTATAAATCCAGATATTTCATGTATTTTTTTCGGAAAACCCTCGAGATCGGTCATATCAAACCAAAATACATTCATTTTATTCCGAAACCAGGTCAATTGCCTTTTCGCATAACGACGGGAGTTTTGCTTTAATGTCTCAACCGCTTCATCCAATGAAGCCCTTCCATCAAAATAATCATAGATTTCTTTATAGCCTATAGCCTGGATCGATTGGCAATCCCTCAAACCTTTTTCATGAAATGACTCCACCTCTTGAATCAGCCCTTCTTCTACCATGACATCAACACGTTGATCGATCCGTTGATATAACTTTTCACGTTCCATTGTCAATCCAATGATGCACGTATCATATTTCAATTCTGTAGGCTGTTCATTCAACTGCTCACTCATCGTTTTACCGGTACAATGAAAAATCTCAAGTGCCCTGATCACCCTTCTTATATTATTAGGATGAATCCGATTCGCACTTTCCGGGTCAACACTTCGTAATTGTTCAAAAACAGGATCGATTCCTGACTCCCTTACCTGTTTTTCGAGTCCCTCCCTATAAACAGGGTCGGATGGCGCCTCCGAAAAATGATAATCATAGATGACTGATTGTATGTATAATCCTGTTCCACCGACGATAATGGGAAGTTTACCTCTGCTTTGGATATCCTCGATACAAGCATTAGCTCGCTCCTGGAACTCTGCCGCACTAAATGGTTCAACAGGATCTTTAATATCAAGTAAATAATGAGGAATTCCTTCCGTTTCTTCCCTCTTGATTTTTGCAGTCCCAATATCCATCCCTTTATAAACCTGCATGGAGTCTCCGCTAATGATTTCACCATTAAATAACTTTGCCATCTCAATGCTCATCTTTGTCTTCCCAACAGCAGTCGGTCCAATGATAACGAGAAGTTTTCCTTTTTGTTGTTTCACAATCTCACTGCCTTAAATGATTTTTTCCCTATCTTATCATAATCTCGTTGAGAGCAGCTAAACATCTACCCATTATGTCCAATTAAGGTACTTTTATTCAAATTTTTAACCGTAATAATCGTCATCTTCATATCTCTTAGATCGTCAGGCTGTAAAATACAAAAAATACATTCGAGGCTCACAGCTCCATTGCGGCAATGGGGAAAAATCGTAAAAAAGGTATGATTCCTTCAAGGAATCATACCTTCTTATCAAATGTGTTTCCTTTGGATCAATTTAGCCCATTTTTCCATTTACGGGAATGATCATCGTAACGGTCGTTTCTTTTTCAGAGGATTGTACATGAATCTCTCCATCATATCTTTTCACTAAGTCTTTGACGATGAACAACCCTTGTCCGCGAACTTTGCCCTTTTGTGCCTTTTTGGTTGAAAAACCGCTGGCGAATATATTCTCCAGATCTAATTCCGAAATCATTGGTCCAGTGTTCGTGACCATGAACGTATACTTATCATCATCAGCTTTGCATGCAATATTCATCCGGCGTTCTTGCTCCGGCAATTCAATTGTTGCCTCAATCGCATTGTCGATAACATTTGATAATAATTTTATCAAATCGATTGTTTTGACCCGATTGAAGGATTCTTGTGAAACATCAATCTCAATATCGATGTTATAATTCTGGGCCGAAAGCCTTTTAGTCTCTAACAGGACAGATAAGCCCGGATGAATCACATCCAATTTCATCGATTCAATCGAATGCACTTCTTTTGAAAGACCGGTTAAATATTCGAGTGCTTTTGCGTTCTCCTCTAATTTAAGCAATCCATGTATCACCTGAATATGATTGGAAAAATCATGCCTTAATGAGCGGACTGAAGCAATGAGCGATTGAAATTCCGATTGATATGTATCTTCCGTATCCCCCACTTCACGTGTCAGTTCCTTTTGATACCATTTTTGAATGACAAAAAAGGTAACCAGCAGCATGATAACAAATCCACCATTATAAACAAGAATGGCAATGCTGCTTTTCAATACCTTGCCGTTAATGGCATTAATATCTTCCGCGCTAACATCAATGCCCAAAAAACCAATAATGGTGCCATCTTGATTTTTCATCGGCACTCCCACAGTCAAATACTCACCATATTCCGGATCTTCCAGAATACCGGTAATGAAACTTTTGCCTTCATACGCCTGTTTAACCTGCTCCGACGGAACAGTACATACACCACCGATAGGAAAATCCCCTTTATGATCCTTAGAAAATCCAGTAATCATAGCCTTAGATACTTCCGGATTATCAATCAAGATGGTATAAACGTATAATGCTCCTATTTTTTCACGGGCATCCTCTAAGTAAGCTTTTATATCCCAATAATCCTGGCTCTTTACTTGGTTATTGAGAAATCGCTGATACGCCTCTATATCCATCGAGTCGGCAATAGATCTAGCAGCTACCAAGTTTTGATTTGCAACGGATTTTTGCACAGAATTTTTAATGCTTAAATATGTTGAAAACATATTTAGAAGAATGAAAACAATCAATAAAAGAATGGTCAAATAAAGAAATGCCCTTAACTTTTTATTTTTCATAGGATTAAACTTACCTCGTCTCTAGCAGCTAAAAGTTAACGAACTTATTCTGAGTTTACTATATTAAGGGACAAAGAAATAGGGAAAAATCTAATATTCTCTATAATCCCAGGCATATAATACTATAATAAATCAAGTAATTAACAGAATACCCACCATTTTTTTGATCATATGACTTTTTACGTTTTAATCTAAACTAAGTCTATTATTAATCATTTCTAATAAATCATTATATTTCCATAAAATAATTATTTTAGTATAATTATTTATGTGAAAATGGTAAAAATAAATGATGTGGGGTTCGATATTCTCGCTTCAAATAAATAATTTTACCCTTTATATGAAAATATTACAAGATTTTAAAGGACTCACCTGTAAAATCACACCATAATTCATATGATTTGTGCAAAATAGCGGATCAATCTTCTTTCAATAGTGCATATTAACTAATTTATCATCAATGAAAATGCCGTTTCAATGAGAAGACTCCTGAATAAAAAAATGGAATCAGGGACTGAACCCTGATTCCAATACATATGATAGCTTTTATTTAAATGAATTGATGACTGCCCGCTCATACATCTTTTTAGTTACTTGATAGTATAGCAGTTGAAAAAGAAAATACGTTGCGATGACCATGGCCGAGTAGACAAACAAATTCGTTCCCAATAAATTGCTTAATGCCACGTAGGCGACTATGGCATGAATCACCCCTATCAGAAAAGGAGCGAAAAAGAGGATGCGTATTTCGGCACTTAAAATTTGCCGTATTTCTTTTTTTGTCAACCCCAATCGATGAAGGGCATGGATTTGGATTTTTTTATCTTCTAAATTCGTAAAAACTCGCAGATACATCATGCTCCCTTGGACGATAAAGAATAATAGACTGACAAACAAGCCTATAAAAAGAATCAATATGCTTCCCTGTTTCATTTCTTGATAAATCGGAGCTCTTGTTTGCAGTTGATTATGATTAGGATTATTAGACATTTGTTCGATTTCACTAGATGTTTCCATTGATTCTTCCCAATCTTTAACTTCATACCCCCGTACTCTTGCCATCTCTTTTAATGGCACATTTGCAGTGATTTCATGATACAGCTGATCATCGACCACCATCAGGGTCGTTGCTGCTTTTATGGGTGCGACTATCGATTGATTGCGCTGACCAATCATTGTTACCTGAATGGTTCGATTGCCAAAGTGCAGCTCCTTTTGTTCTCCCTTGTGGACGAATTGATAGTCCAGTCCTCCATCATAAGGAAAAATATATAACGCTTCTTTTCCTGATAACTTTGCTGGTTCAATTTTTCGCAATGCAGCCGCATTGTTATAATCACTTTCCGAGATTAATAATGACCTATTTTCATTGGGTTCTCCCGTTCTCATATGGGGTAACATGTGGGTAATGGGCAATCCAGTCATATTTACTTCGTAAAGGATCTTGAATCCATCTTCCTTTAATGTTTTCTCCACTGCAGATGGTTCAATAACTGAATAAATGGAAGCATCATTTTCAACCCAGCCAATTGATTGCGGAATGTTATCCATCCCTTGCTTTTTTAAATCTGCACTGAACATGAAAAGTGTTCCTGCAGCTGTCAAAATCACGGCTGTAATGATCGAGGTCAAAAAGAATAACCTGGAATAGTCCTTAATATTGAATATCAGGTTTGTTTGAGTAATTAAATTCGTTCCACCATATAAGCTTTTCTTCTTCCGGTAAAGCCTTCTGCATAGAGCGACAATGCTTTGGCTGAATAAAAAATAGGTGCCGATCAGTACGAAGAATACTATGGGCAATACTCGAATATAAGAATTGTTCACCGACATCGTACATGCCAAATAATAAGAAATGCTTAAGCAAACTGCTGATAGTGCAATTAACCACCTTGAAACGAAGGGAGTCTTTTTGGGTTTTTGTTTATCTTTGAGTAAATCGACTACCTCCGCATTTCCTATGTGGAACAATGAAAGGAGCGATAATAGCTGAAATAGCAAAATGAAACCAACAATGGTATAAATAAAGGCCTCAGGGACAAAGACAAACGATATTGGTTGCTCTACAGCCAATAACCAAGAAATTGCCATTAAGAATAATTTTGAGAACAAAAACCCTAAGCCAACTCCAACCAGGATAGATATGAGGGAAACCATCGTTTGCTCCAAGTAAATCAGTTTTCTAAGTTGGGATTTGGACATTCCAAGCAGTGTCAGCAGCCCAAACTCTTTTTTTCGCGGCTGTATAAATGCTGCAGTCGAATAAGCGATAAAAAAAACTGAAAATATGATGATCACTATTTCTGCTGCAATGAGTCCCCTACTAATTAACTGTCCCCCTGGAATATTCGCATGGACCACATCAGGATGAAAGATAAACGATGCGTAAATAAAAAAGATTGAGACGGAAAGGACAATACTAAAAAAATAAGCAAGATAACGTTGTGCATTTCCTTGAATATTCCTCTTAGCGAGAAGTCGGATGTTCATGATAGACTCCTCCCAAAACACTTAACGTATCTAAAATCCTTTGATGGAAGCTCTGTCTTTCCCCTCCGCTGTGGACCTCCGAAAAGAACTTGCCATCCTTTATGAATAGAATCCGGTCACAGAAGCTGGCTGCAGTCGGGTCATGAGTGACCATAAGGATGGTTGCTCCCTTTTTCTCCTGAAGTGTCGTGAGGGTATCCATTACCTGCTTGGCAGATTTGGAATCCAAATTACCAGTAGGTTCATCCGCTAAAATAATGGAAGGCTCATGAATCATCGCTCTTGCACAAGCCGTTCGTTGCTGCTGACCTCCAGAAATTTCAAAAGTCCTCTTTTCTAAAATCCCTTCTATACCAAGAAGGCTTGCCAACTGATTTACCCTATATTCCATTTCCTGCAGTTTATAATGATCTAACGCTAGAGGAAGGAGGATATTTTCGCGAACGGTAAGTGTATCAAGAAGGTTGAAGTCTTGAAAAACAAATCCAATTTCCCTCCTGCGAAACAATGCCAGGTCCTGATTGTTTAATTCATTAGGATTTTGATCATTTAGAATGACTTTACCTGTGGTGGGCTTATCAATCGTGGCCATTAAGTTAAGCAGAGTGGTTTTCCCGCTGCCAGATGGACCCATCACTCCGACAAATTCCCCTTTCTGTACATTCATGGTGAAATTATGTAACGCCTTATGAAATAAATTCCCCTGCTTTTGAAAATAAGTTTTGGATAGTTGTTCCGCTTTTAAAATCGACATCCGAAAATACCTCCCTTTCTTACAGTAAGTATAATGAATAAAGCGGGAGGCTCCCATCGAAGTTTATTACATAATCGTTTAGCACCCTTACAATTCTGTCACCTTTCATGTAAGATATTTGTCTTAAAGAGAAACTCCACAGTAGTCCCTTCGGATACGGTCGATTGGATGGTAACGACATGCCCAAGTCTATTAACGATTTCCTTCACAAGATATAGTCCCATTCCGGTTGACTCTTGTTTGACTCGCCCGTTCTCACCAGTAAAGAATGGATCAAACACCCGTTTTACATCATGTGGGACGATTCCAATTCCCTGATCTGTTATCCTAAGGAAAATCTCCGACTCTTTTTCAATGATATTGAACGTTATGCTGTCATGTTCTTCCTGCCTTGAATACTTCAGTGCATTAAAGACCACCTGACTAATGGCGAAGTGCAGCCACTTGCGATCCGAATGTACATATACGTCCTCAAGCTCCGTTTCAAGCCTGGGATATATGAACCGTTTGATGAACTGTTTTTTTTCCTCGTTAATCACTTGCTTGACTAGATTAATTAAGTTAACCCGCTCCGATTTTACATCCTCCGAAAAACGCTGCAGCCTTGCTCCATGCAATATAATTTCCAGCCCTCTGCGAAATCGATCATTTTCTTCTTCTATCTCTTTAAGATGATCCTTCATCGGCTCATTCGAAAACATCCTTTTGCCTTCTTGAATCAGTAAGGAAATGACTGAAACAGGTGTCTTCATTTGATGGACCCATTGATGAATCAACAGCTCATATTGCTCCTTCTGTTTGATTTGTTCTTGTAATTGCCCAATGGTTACCTTGTTCATTTGTTGAAAAAGCTCCATCCACAACTTTTGTTCATTTGTCAAAGGTTCCCTAAAGGCTTCGACATATTCAAACGACAAGCTCGGTTCTTGCTTCATCCTTGCTAATTGATTAAGGAAGCGGTATTGCCTTATGTAATCGGCCACTAAAAATATAAGCATCATAAACAACGCGAGAATAATTAAATAGATGATATTTGAAATCGATATGTGATTACCTGCTTCCAGAACGGCTAATGCATAAGCAATGATAAGCAGGTTTACCAATAGTACGGTATAAAATATAAAATAAAGACGGTCTTTAATAAAGGATTTCAGCTTCATTTTTCTTCACCTTGCACTATTTTTAGTCGATATCCTTTTCCCCTGCTAGTTGTTATGGCATTCTTGACACCAATATCCTCAAGTTTTCTCCGTACCCTTGTGACATTGACGGTCAATGTATTGTCATCAACAAATGAATCATCATTCCATAATGCTTCAAGTAACACTTCACGAGAAACGATGGTGTCATACTGTCGTAGTAAACAACTCAATAATTTCAACTCATTTTGAGTTAACGTTACCTGATTGTCTTGATATTCAATCATCGCTTTTTCCGTATAAAGCGTTAATCCCTCCATTTCCTTTACTTGTTGGTGGAATGAAGATATATCCGCATATTCACCATACACCCTTCGTAGGACACTCTTTATTTTCGCTAATACCACTTCCAAATGAAACGGTTTTGTTAAATAGTCATCTCCCCCATATTCAATGGCCATGACTTGGTTCATTTCATCCGTCCTTGCAGAGATGAATATGACAGGAACCTTCGAAACCGTCCTTATTAGCCGGCACCAATGGAACCCATCATAATAGGGCAGATTAATATCCAATAAAACCAAATCTGGCTTTATATCTTGGAACTCCGCAAAAACTTGGTCCAGTTGCTTCACTTCAAAAACCTCATACCCATACCTTTTTAAATAATTGACCAAGATTCCAGCTATTTTGAGATCGTCTTCAACCAATAATATTTTATACATTTTTATCTCCTCATTAACATGACAATAAAAAACCTTGAATGGCATGAGCCAATCAAGGGGATTACAATAAAATTAGATTTCCTCCGGGACTTTCAATCCCTCAATGAAGGAATTAAAACTCGATGCAACTTTATAAATATTTTCATCCTGGCTTGAAGGATCCGAATACCAACCCCGATCCCAGAAGTATACTCCCTTTTCCTCTTCGTTATTTATCAGCAAGATTTTACCTGCACATGTATCATTACCTATTATAATGCAATTCTTATGTAAGTCTTCTCTGTTTTCTTCATGCCATTTTTGTAAATCCAGTTCTTTATCTTGAAGCTCTAATCCATAAAGTGCTTTTAAGCAAACGAGTGTGTCTAATCCATCTACATAAAACTTACAGTTTTGAACCGCAGTTGTGCCGCCATTATGTTTAAGGAGAAATTGTTTATAATCTTCAGGAATTTCAAAACCCACAAATTCCTGAAAATTATTCACTTCTGCTTGTGTCGCTTTGCCATATCCAGTAATATTCACCATTGTATCGACTCCATTTCATTTTATTGTAGTAAAATCAATTGATAATGTTATTCTATTTCACTTGCTAAATCGCCGCTTATAAAACAGCCAGGTTCTAGACTCCATTTACGAAGATACTTTAAATATAAATTATTCATTATTACTTTAGAAAATAATACTTTTTTTAAATATATTAACATAATTTTACTTTCCTTTTCAGTATTTTCTGATATATTTTTTGACAATTTCGTTGCTTTTCATTAAGAAAATAGCTTTTTTTAATCGAAGTTTTGTCGAAAAATCGATAAATCGTATAATTTAGTAGATAAATCAGAGTTTTCGATGATATATCTCCATTTTCGAAGATATATTCCCGATTTCACAGATAAAAATATTATTCTATAAAAAAGGCGCCCACTTCATCTTCAAGTTTGGGCGCCACATACATCTTAGACAATTTTATAGTCATCATAAGTTATTAATAACCTGCTCATAGAAACTGTCTCAGCACGAAGCTTATTCTTGTCACGACAATAAGCTATGATGGAACTATTTGGAATTTTAGCTGTACAATTCCATTTACTATATTTTTCATTATACCTAGAGGAAATTTCGATAATCTCACCACGTACATTTAACATCCTGCGTTCTACCAAGGGCATCATCTCCAATTCCGATAATATTATTTACCCTAAATCAGATAAAATATTCTTGAGGTACATTCTGTCATGGCCTATTCAAAGATTATGGACATTATAGCAAAACAAATATGCATGCAAAACAAAAGTTGTCTAAAAACGACAACCTATAGTTCTATTATTATAGGAAATGACAAGGTGATCCAATTCATAATCTAATAGAATAACCTCCATTATTTAAGGTACTATATCCAGAATAACCTTAACATTTTTTCGAAATATTAAGATAAATCCTCAAACCCACCTAATATCTGTTATTTATAACCATTAAAATTATATTCGTATCACAAAAGAAATATTTGAAATTAAGAGATTAGAGTCGTATGATTAGTAGTATCGGCGGAAAACACATTAATCAAAATAATTAAGTTTAAAGGGGAATTAGTTATGGTAGATGTAGTCACAAAACCTGAACATGAAACACTTAATATTTCTGCAAACCAAGAACAATTGGATATCCTAGATCAGCTTTTAAAGCCTGAGGTGCAGGAATCATTGAACACTTTAGTCGAGCAGTTACCAAAACTGACTGAGTTAGTGAATATTTTAACAAAGTCTTATGATTTCGCTCAATCGGTTGCGACTGATGATGTGTTGAAAAATGATACGGTCAGCGCCATTTC
>NZ_JBIWES010000029.1:0-30277 GCF_044762665.1 Peribacillus sp. NPDC096622
ACTACGTCAGACTTAAACTGAACCGCCGTATACCGAACGGTATGTACGGTGGTGTGAGAGGTCGGAGGCTAGGCACCTCCTCCTACTCGATTTATTGCAACTATCGGGGCAGTCTAGTTTAAGGGATGATTATCACACCTCATATTTAAATAATATTAATATATACTTGAATTTTATTTAGCTATATATTAATATTATTAAAAAGTAGGGGGTGGAAACATGAATCGTGAGGATGTACCAGCTTGGATTTTATCTTTAGATAAAGAATCTATTGAATTTATAAGAAAATTCATTATAAATTCTGGGTCTTTAAAAAATATATCTAAAATTTATAATGTCTCCTATCCGACAGTAAGGGCTAAGTTGGATACATTAATTAAAAAAATTGAACTGAATAGCAAAACAGAAGATGTAGAGTTTGTAAATATGATTAAAAATTTTGTTATTGATGAACGGATGAGTTTAGACACGGCAAAATTGATTATTGATAAATACAAAAACGAAAGGAATGATGAATAATGGATGAAGTTTATAAATGGTTAATAGCCTTTGGAATATTAGGGGTTCAATTTTTTTTATCTAGAAGAACCAATGTTTACTGGGGTGCAATTTTACCTGTTCTGTATTTAGTTTTTATTTTTGAATGGTTGTCCAATAGAATGGATAATGGACATCCTTTTCACACTATTTTTGTTGCATTTACTGGATTGATGATTTTATTTGGAGGTTGGGCTCAGGGAAGAGAATCTCTAAAAAATAAAAGAAAGAAAGAATTAGAAAAAATGAAGTTACATGATATTAATTGACGAACACAAGAATTTTAAAAATGATTAAACTTTTTATAAAGAAGTTAATCTATCATATTAATTTAGACAATAAATTAAAGCTGAGGTGTTGGTCATAAAAAAACTCGATATACCAATTTTCCTCTTTATTCTTTTCTCTTTAATGGGAGTTAGCTATTTTATATTGCGTTTGGACAATGTCAACAACTCAATAATTGTAATTTTAGTAATGTTGATTTTAATTATTATAGGGTTAAAAAAATGAAAGAAGTTCCAACAGGTAACTGAGAATTGCTTTGATATATGGTCCTTATAGGAATAATAACAGTAAATATTTTATTTTCTTGAATTGTTCTTATTGAATTAACGCCGCGTTACCTCCATAAAAGGGCCGTCAATGGGCCTTTTCTAATATGTTGCGTTAGTTTGTGAAGGATTGTTCTTAAACTAACGGGTGCGTTAGTTCATTAAGAAACACAAAAATGTTCAAGTATTTCGGTCATACAGGCCGTTTAATAGTTTGTTGGACTATTTTAACATTGAGTAAAACGCTAACACTTGTTATACGGCTTGCTAGGGCCTTAAAACAACATCTTATAGTAAGTTCTTCGACATAAACACGCTTCGCAAACACTCATTGATTAATTCGGACTTAACTCCACTCTCAACGGAATCAATAACTGAAATCACATCAGTATCGAAGTAAAAGCCCCGATATAGCTTTTTTGCGTTCTTCCCAGATAGTAATCTATCAATGTTGTCGCTGCTCTTTTTACTAGTATTAACACTATTGGTTTCGGGGGTAACTTGGATAGTATCTTGCAACGTGCTTGCTACTTCCTTGCTAGCCTTTATACTTTCATTTTTACTGATCTTTTTGCTATTGGTTTCCCTTTTCTTTTTGTGTGGAATCTTTTTGAACACCTCATAGGGTAGCCCCATCCGTTTATCAGATTTCCCACGCTAAGGATAAAAAGCTTGATATATTAGGAATTTCCCTAAAACGTTCATTTGAGGGGTTTCGTATAAAATGCTGGTGGAACCCCGAGGAAGTGTGTTTTGGAATTTTTCTTAATGTAATTGGCTGAAGAAACAAAGACACAAAAAAGGAAGAGGACTACAAAAGTCCCTCTTCCTTTTTTTCTTTATTTTTTTGAAATTTTACGTAATAAATATAATGCGTATATGATAGCTGGTATAGCTCCAATCATTAAAATCATATTTATTAAACCAAATATAAAATAAGAAGACGATACATTCATTTTAATTCAACTCCATTAAAAATTTTAATCTCTATATGTGTATTTTTGATAAACACGAGCAACTTTACTACTTTTATTTAAAGAAGTAAGTTTGATATAACTAGTAAGAACTATATAGCCATTATTAAGTTTAACAGTTAATTTATAAGTGCCTACAGCATTCATATCATAGCCTACTTTTTCAGCTTTTGAATCAGTAACTTCAGATGAAGCATCTACACTTGAAAAAACAGTACCATTTGTTCCTGCTACATCAGCATAGTCATTTATAAATCTCCTTTATTTATTAAGTTTTTTTATAATTAGGTCTAGATAATATTGTTCCATCCTGAATATCCAACTAGAGCATTTCGGGGAATTTCTTTGTGACCTCATTGTTGTGACGAGTATACAATTTTATTCGATCATCAACCTTAGAAAGTATTAATCTGATACCATCAAGCTCGGTAATAAAATTATCGTCCTCGAAGGGTTGCTCTGTTTTGTGCAATAGCATTGGGGAAATAAACAAAGTTACCACCTCATAATTATTGTAGAATTGATTGTTGAGCAATCTGTGAGGTAGATTATGTTAATAATAATAGGTATACTACAAATGTACATATAAATTCATAATAACTAACGGGTTGGGGGAGAAATTAAGATGAAAAAACTAGCAAAGGCATTGACTGTAGGAGTATTAGCTCTAGGATTACTGGCAGGAGTTGGAGCAAATAAAGGAGAAGCTGCAACAGTAACAAAGCCGATCGGTTCAACTTTCTATAAGAGCGCCTTAGTAGGTACTACCTATAAGGTTCAAGATTATAAAGGTAATACAATTAATGCAAAAACAACTAAAGCTGTAACGTTAACTCCATATGCAACAAATAAAAACTTTTCATATGCTACAGTAACATTTGTGGATTATGATAAAGTAGGAACAAAGTGGGTCAAGTATACAAAAACAGCCAAGGGATATTTCTTTACTCCCATTAAAAATGGTATAACTTTCAATGAATATACGAATGTAAAAAAAGGAATGACTTATAATCAAATGGTATCTATCACAGGTGAATATATGAAATTAGATTCAACATATACCTCTGGCGGTGTTACCGAGAAAGATTATACCTGGAGCCGTTACAGTGACACTACTGACACACATGTATATACGGTTTTTGAAAACAACAAGTTAACATACAAAGGTTATTCTGTAAGTGAATATTAATAACAAAAAAGCCCCTCTCGTGTGAGAAGGGCTTTTTATTTTTATTATTCCAAGTATCAGGATTGTTTATCAAATGTCCGCTGGGATAAAGATTTTTACGGTACTTTTAATAAACTTCATCCTTCTTCTTTTTTTTAAACTTTAAATCTCCCCATAGCCAGAAAAATCCTGTAATAGCCAATGGAGCGATAATAGATCGCATAAGTATGAAATCCCAGTCAATGGCTGTCTTGTCAATGTAGTAATCATACGTAGAAAACAATATAATTGAAAGAATCATTACTGAAAGGGTAATAATTAACCACTTTTTTCTTGTTATGTGTATCATCAGCAAAAATTCAACTCCTTTACATTTTTATTTTACCAAATTATTCCTCATTTTATATTGATTCGATTTTACTATAATGATTTACATTCTTATGGAATAGGGTTTCATGAAAATAAATAAGAATTAAGTACCAGTAATGTTTCCTTTAAGCAAGTCAATTTTTTAAAGTAGAGGAGATCGACTTTTTAGATTGGAATTCTCTTAGCGTACAAACAGCGGCTTCAGTTCATCAGGAAATTAAATGAGGACTACACATTTTAGATATGACTAATATGTGTAGTCCTTTTCCTATCAACTTAGAAAAATATTTGTTTTTTGAAGGTGATTCTCTTATTTTGTTGTATTTTTACTAATTGATAGATTAATTAAAAATACAGAAAAAAACGGAGGGAAATCACATGTTTAACAATTGGAAAAAAACACTGATGGCTGGAGTGATCAGCTTATCCTTGCTGGGGATTGGGTATGTCAGTCACGACCTGATCTCCTCGCAAAACGTCTCGGCTGAACCGGCAGCTAAAAATGCACCAGGGCATTTGAAAAAAGTTGAGTCTTCCCAGCTTGATGAAATTATCAAACGTGGATACATCCGGGTAGGAATGACGGGGGACTACAAACCATTTACCTATTTGAACCCGGAAACAAATGAGTATGAAGGCATTGACGTGGACGCTACCAAAGAGCTTGGCAAAGATCTTGGTGTGGAGGTGGAATTTGTCGCTACCACATGGCCTACGATGATGAAAGACCTGCAAGCGGATAAATTTGATATCGCTGTGGGCGGTGTGACTCGCAACACAGCCAGACAAAAAAGCGCTTATGTATCCCAAGGTTACCTTTCATTCGGTAAGGTGCCATTGATTCGCAAGGAAGATAAAGACAAGTATCTTACCATTGAAGATATCAACAAGCCTTCTGTACGCATTGGCGTAAATCCAGGCGGAACAAATGAAGAATTTGTCCGTCAGTATCTTAGCAAAGCTAACGTAACGGTTGTAGAAAACAACCTTGACATCCCGCATCTTGTTGCAGAAGGTACGTTTGATGTTATGATCACTGACACAGTAGAAGCAATGCTGTATGCAAAAGCGGATCCCAGATTGTATGCGGCTCAGACTGACAAGCCTTTCACAAACAGTGAAAAAGGCTATATGATCCCAAGGGGCGATTTCATTTATGCAAGCTACTTGGAAATGTGGATGGATGAAATGAAGCTCCAGGGGGAATTTGATGCCCTCTACAAAAAGTGGATGGAATAGAGAGGTGCTCCCCAGAAGCTAGCCTCAATACTGCCGTGTAGGGAAACAATTTTTCTAACAGGTGCTTTTAATAGTAAGAAAGCTACAGCGAATTAAAAAAAGAATATAGTTTTGACAGTAAGATGAAAGCAAACCGGGGGGTGACAAAAATGAAACAAAATATATGGGAGAAGGAATATAGAAATGTTGATAGTTTATGGGGTTTCAAGCCTAATGATATCTTATCTCAATATGTTGAAATGCTTCCTGAAAACGGAGAGGTTTTAGACATAGGTATTGGAGAAGGAAGAAATGCCCTTTTTTTCGCTGAACAAGGATTTGTAGTTGATGGTATAGATATTTCGGAAACAGCAGTAGAAAGATGTTTGGAACTTTCAAAAGAGCACAATTTGAATGTTAACGCTAAAGTTCAAGACATTACTTCTTTTGAGGTTGAACCAAATAAATACTCTTTAATCATACTTTCTAATGTACTTAATTTTTTTCCTGATAATGAAATTAAAAATATTATCTACAAGGTGAAAAATGGGTTGCAAAAAAATGGGTTGGTATATATTAATGTCTTTGATGATAAAGAACCAGGTAGAAAGAAAGCTCCAGAGAGGTATGAACAGTTAGCAGAGCATACGTTTTATAATGAAAGTTCAAATATGTTTCTTCATTATTTTACAAGAAGTGAATTGGAAGGCTTTTTTGCGGATTATAAAACCATAAGCTTGTCTCAGTCTTACTCTTTGGACATTACGCACGGTCAACCCCATTTCCATAGCACACTAGAAATAATGTCACAAAAAGCTTAAAAAGGGTACTATTCTTTTTTCACCCTGTGTTAGTCCCTTAAAAAAATTTGAAAACGAGCATAACCCCGTTCTAAATTAGAACGGGGTTAAAATATAGTTGTTTAATTTAACCATTATGGTAAATATAATAATTGAATTGAAAATGGATAATCAATAATATTAAACAAATAATTAATATTATTGATTTTTTGATTGAATAATTTTAATTTTACTATTTATATTTTTAATTTCATGTTATATAATCGAATCAACTAAAAGGGAGGAATTGCATTCCATTATGGCTTATAAAGTAATCACAAATTGTCCTGTCTGCAGTAAGACATTGAAAATTACAAAATTGCATTGCTCTCATTGTGACACTACGATTGAAAATGAGTTTGAATTATCTAAGCTGGCATCCTTATCAAAGGATCAGCTTCATTTTGTGGAAGTATTTTTAACTTGCAGAGGGAATATCAAAGAAGTTGAAAAGGAACTGGGGATTTCGTATCCAACGGTTCGAGGCAAGCTAACAGACATCATTTCATCCCTTGGATATGTGCAGAAGAAGAAAAATGAAGTAGACGAGAAAAAAATTGTCACCATGTTGGAAAATGGCGAAATCACACCAGAAGAAGCCATTAAGCTCTTAAAAGAGGAATAGGGAGGAATTTATCATGAAAGAAGAAATTACAAGAGTGTTAACAATGGTTCAAGAAGGGAAGATTGATGCAGATAAGGGATCAGAACTGATTCAAGTATTAAAAGAGAAAGAACAAACAGGTAATAAGCTATTTGAAAAACCGACTAAATATTTAGATAAAACCCTAAAAATTCGTGTTGTATCGGCAGAAAATGATAACGTCACGGTCAACTTGCCTATAAAACTTGTCAAGGTAGTATTAATGGCTGGTCACAGCATCGCAGCGAGTATTCCCCAATCGGAAAAATACGTTAAAGATATAGACATAAGCCTTATCATTGAAGCGATCGAAAACGAATTAGATGGCCAAATTGTTGATATTAAATCGGCAAACGGGGATACCGTTTCGGTCATCATTGATTAGTGATTTGTTTATGATGCATGTAAAAGTGAAAGCAAAAGACGTTCGGTTTACCATCCCAATTCCATATGCCATTTTAAACATTGTTATTTCAATTTTGTCTTCAAAATTTATTCAGCAAAATGCAAACAAATGGACAAAAGAGCACTTTGAAAGAAAAAAACTGGACTTTACCTTTCCACTAATAGACAAAAAGACGCTAAAGCCTATTGTCAAGGAACTGAAAAATTATAAGGGGATCGTGCTAGTGGATGTCAGAGCTAAGGACGGGACGGAGGTTAAGGTTAGACTATAATTTATTATAGAATACACCTACAACTGATTGACATTTTGAACGAAAATCCTAATTTCTCGCTACAATTCCGAGAAAACTGTAAAAAGACAATAAAGTTATTTAATTTTAAAAGCTCAAACAAGCATAACCCCGTTCTAAATGTAGGACGGGGTTAAAAATATGTTGTTTATTCAACAATAGCGCCCGATTGTTGAATACGGGGCGCTTTTTTAATCGCGCATTGCTCCTGCCTCTCGGGAAGTCATTGCACCTTGTCCTTCGCTTACATCTTTTTGAATTTGTTGTTTTACTTTTTGTGCATCAGTTCCGGCAAATTCCGGTTTCATAATTGAACCCAAGTTCCCTTTAGCTGGTTGATTCTGTTGCATACAAGTCCTCCTCCATTTATTGTTTAACAAACTTATTATTTACAAAAAGGTTCAAGAGTACTATTTGAACTTTGTTCAACAATTGGGCTAGATTGTTGAAGAAACAGATGCCAATTGCTTTTGCAAAAATAGACCTAAAAACCAGTAACACCTCTCGGAAACTCAAGTGATCCTCTACATACTTGATCGTATTATTTTGTGGGAATTGAAGGGAATATATGTGCCGTAAAGAATATATATTGAAAAAAAATATATTGATGAGAGAGGTATATCATGATTAGTGAAAAGAGCAAAAAAATCATTGAAAATTATATTATGACCTACAATTCGTTTGATATTGAAAGTATGGTTAAACTCCTCCATAAAGAGATCATGTTTAGGAATTTCACGAATGGCGAAATGAACACAGAGACCAGAGGAATACAAGAGTTTAGAGAACTGGCGGAAAAGTCGTCAAAGATTTTCTCTAGTCGCCGTCAGAGGGTTATTGACTATAATGCTATAGAAGATAAGACAGAAGTGCAAATTGAATATGAAGCAATACTGGCTGTTGATTTGCCTAACGGATTAAAGAGTGGAGATAAGATTCAATTAAAAGGAAAGTCCATTTTTGGACTTAATGAAGGGAAAATATCATTAATTGAAGATTATAGTTGAGTGCATCTAACATTAATTGCGCTAACGGATTTCTTTATTGCAATAAACGCGTGAACAAGCTTCAAAGCTTTTAATAATATTGTCGGTTCTCAACAAAAGGGAGCGGTTCTTTAATAAGACATGCTTTTCTTAATGAATTAACAGATGTTTTACTACATTATCAGGAGCTGATCAGCAGCTCCTTTTCTTATGCAGCTAAAGGGGCAGTGACTAGATTTCAACAGCAACAATAAGGTTGTTTAGTATATATAGGTAAAAATAGAATAAATTTACTTAAATTGATAATTATGATTTAATCAGAATGTCAGTACGTTTTATAAATGGCTTACTTACATAATTAGATATACAAGGAAGGTGTTATTATCAATGGAAATTAAATCGATTGTTTTACAGACTAAAAGTTTAATGCAAATGAAAAATTTCTATATTGGAACGTTAGGTTTTTCTCTCATTAATGAAGATAAGAATAGCTTTCGAATTGCTGTTGGTACAGGTGAATTTGAGTTTACAACAAAAGAAGTAAAAGGTGACCCCTATTATCATTTTGCTTTTAACATACCGGCTAACAAATTTAATGAGGCAAAATCATGGGCAAAAGAAAGAGTAAGTTTACTGGTTGAAGATGGGGTAGATGAAGCTGATTTTGCTCATTTACCTGCCCATGCTCTATACTTCTATGATCCTTCTGGTAATATAGTAGAATTTATTTCAAGATATGAAATTGCTGAAGATAGTATGGAGCCTTTTTCGGTTAAAAGCATTTTAAACATAAGTGAAATAGGTTTAATTGTAGAAGACACTATAGGTGTGAGCGAAAAATTAAATGAAATTGGTGTGTACGAGCGTGACAATAATACAATAAGTAAAAAATCCCTTAATTTCATGGGTGAAAGAAGGTATGGAATATTTATCATATTAGCCCAACCTGGTAGAAGGTGGATATTTTCCGATAAAACATCTGCCATATTTCCTCTTGAAATTACATTAATAAATAACAATAAAATAATCATCAATCCTGATAATGAATTTCAGATGTATCGGGAAAGGTGAAAATTTTCTTTATTTAGTGAGTGTATGGTTTTGATTCTTTGAGGGGGGAAGGCAAGTATGAAAAAAATTTCTATGATATTTATATTTGTTTCTGTACTTTTATTCGGGTGCAGCAATGAAAAAAAAGATCTGAAAGAAGACCCTGGGCTTTATAAATCTCAAAAGATAGAAGTATCGTCAGAAGAAAATCCAGAATTGGTTTTAAGCGTTATAGACAATCAAGATGAAGTGAATGAATTTGTTAATACACTTAAAATTGATAAATGGCTTATTGCAGATACTCCTTCAGATTCAACTGAAGGGTATATTTATAAGATGTACCAAGAAGATACAGTCAAACTAGGAGAGCCAAATACAGATAAAAAGGAACTTAAACAAATCGCTACAATTATTACATATAAAGATAGCCCTTATATCGAACTTAGAACCAAGAAACTACATTTAAATTTTAAAGTTCCAAAAGATGTAGCAGAATACCTATCTAATAAAGAGAATCAAAAACATTGACCATCCAACAATTTAATTAAAAGTACGTTATTATTGGGCATCTTTAATTGTAGGAATAGCAGTACCTACCTATGTTCCTATATTGTTTTTTTTGAAAAAAATATAGCAAAATTTAAACAGATTACGAATATTGGTCAACTCTACAATAGTCTTATATCCTCTGTGTGTTAACTAACGGGTGCGTAGCTGAAGATTGGAGCTGTCTTTAAGGCAGCACTTTTTTTATGGAACTAACGGGGCAGAGTAGTTTAAGAGGATATAGATAAATATGGTAAAGTTATATACAAGAGAAAATCAAAACTGGAGGAAATTAGATTGGGAGACTTAAATATTTTTTTATCTTTTGGTGCAGGGGTACTTTCTTTTATATCTCCTTGCTGTTTGCCCTTATATCCTGCGTTTTTATCATATATTACAGGATTATCAGTTAGTGAATTAAAAGAAGATAATAACAAATTAAACCGCAGACCAATGCTTCATACCTTATTCTTTTTGATTGGATTTTCTATTATTTTTGTAATATTAGGGTTATCAACTTCCTTTATTTACGATCTCTTTTATGAATATATTGATTTAATTAGACAGGTAGGGGCTATTTTGATAATTATTTTTGGTTTAATGATTGTTGGGATTTTTCAACCAAAATTCTTAATGATGGACAGGAAAATAAATTTTAAAAATCGCCCGTCTGGTTATATAGGTTCTATTCTAATTGGGATAGGATATGCTGCTGGTTGGACTCCTTGCATAGGACCAATATTAGGTGCCGTTATAACACTTGGTTTATCGACTGGCCAGGGTTTAGTATATATGATTGCTTATATATTTGGGTTTTCCTTACCGTTCTTAACAATGTCATTTTTTATAGGAAAATCAGGATGGATAAAAAAGTATAACCGCAAAATAACTCAAATTGGCGGTTATTTAACAATTCTTATGGGGGTTGTCTTGTTTTTTGATTGGATGACCAATATCACATCTTTTCTCACAAATAATGTATTTGGTGGCTTTACTGGTTTCTAAGGCTTAAGTAACGGGTGCGTTAGCTGAAGATTGGAGCTGTCTTTAAGGCAGCACTTTTTTTATGGAACTAAAGGGGCAGGTCAGTATAACAAGCAAAAGTGATACAATAATAAAATAGGTCTTGTTTTCAAGGAGGTAAAAGATGGATTACATTTCACCGAAAGAAGCGCTGTTAAAGGTGAAACGGTGGCCTAAAGATACCATAGCGGCAGGGCGTCGTCATACCGTTGGGCTTAAATCTGACGGAACGGTGAAAGCTGTGGGTGATAATAAATATGGCCAATGTGATGTAAGTGGCTGGAGCGATATTGTGGCGGTCGCGGCTGGTAATGTTCATATGGCGACGAACACGGGGAATGCTCATACAATTGGTCTTAAATCTGACAGTACTATGGCGGCTGTGGGTTGGAATAAGCATAACCAATGTGATGTAAACGACTGGAGCGATATTGTAGCGGTCGCGGCAGGTTGGCGTCGTACCATTGGTCTTAAATCGGACGGCACGGTGGTAGCTGTGGGTTGGAATAAAAATGACCAATGTGATGTAAGCGGCTGGCACGGTATTATGGCGATAGCGGTGGGTAGTAATCATACAATCGGTCTTAAATCAGACGGTACTGTGGCGGCTGTGGGTTGGAATGAGTATGGCCAATGTAATGTAAGTGATTGGCGCGATATTGTGGCGATTGCGGCGGGTTGTGCCCATACCGTCGGTCTTAAATCGGACGGCACGGTGGTAGCTGTGGGTGATAATGGATATGGCCAATGCGATGTAAGCGGCTGGCGTGGCATCCAATTGCCCAACAATTAGTTTTCTCGTAAAAAGGATACAGTTCCTGCAACTGATAAATCCAAAAAAATGAAGTTAAATTATAAAATAAACAAATATTTACAAGGGGAAATTCATGAATTCAAAAAATAAATTAGATTACAACCTAATTACACTTTTACTTTTACTATTTATAACAAGTTGTATTGCTATATTAAATGCTCAAGATTTTGGTCAATATGAAGGGAATTTTTTATTTAGACAAATAACTTGGTATATAGTAGGAGCCGGAATAATTTTAGGAATGATGTATTTAGATTCTGAACAGATATTGCGCTTGAATTGGTTTATTTACTCATTTAGCATAATTCTATTGATCGCGTTAATTTTGGCACCTGAATCAATAGCTCGTGAAATAAATGGAGCTAAAAGTTGGTTTCAACTTCCGGGAATCGGATCTCTACAACCAGCTGAATTCACAAAAATATCTTTAATAATTTGTTTAAGTTTCTTGGTACAAAAACATCATGGTAAATATTTAGATAAAACTTTAAAAACGGATTTGTTACTATTAATTAAGATGGGAGCTGCTACAGCTCTTCCTATACTTTTAATTATGCTACAACCGGATTTAGGTACGTCTTTAGTATTAATATGTATTTTTACAGGGATTTTTATTGTTTCGGGAATATCATGGAAAATAATTAGTGTAATTTTTATTATTATTTCCTTAATTGCTAGCATCCTTATATACTTAGTCTTTTTTAACCCTGAAATGCTTCAATCAATGGGATTCGCAACATATCAATTAGGAAGGATTTATGCTTGGATTGATCCAGAATCTTATGCATCAGGTGAAGGTTATAATTTAACCAAAGCATTATTAGCCATTGGTTCAGGAGGGGTTTACGGTTATCTGGAAAAGGGAATATATGTTCCTGAAGCACATACGGATTTTATATTTAGCGTTATTTCTTCTAAATATGGTTTCTTTGGGGCTAGTATTGTAGTAACAATTTATTTTCTCCTTATTTCGGGTATAGTGAAGTTAGCTCTAGAAGTAAAAAATAGTTTTGAATCTTTCATATGTACCGGTGTTACTTCAATGATTTTTTTCCATGTTTTTGAGAATGTCGGAATGAATATAGGTCTAGTACCTATAACAGGAATACCTTTACCTTTTATAAGTTATGGAGGAAGCTCATTAATGGGCAATATGTTAGCAATGGGATTAATCTTTTCAATAAGCTATCGAAAAAGATCATATATGTTTGACTAAGGTGGCTAAGTATTCCAATTAGTTCTATTTCTAATATTAGGTTTATTTTTTATTAAGAAAACTAGTGCAATCTATTAGACGGTAAAACCGTCTTTTTTTTATGTCACAGTATATGTCACCTCTACATAAGTCTTATGGAACTAAAGGTGCAGGTTGTTGAAGAAGGAACTATTTAGAACTATCTAGAAATAAAGATTATAAAGAAAAAAGATAATGAGGTGTTTGTATAGAAAAGGTACCTGTAAAAACGATTAAAAAGATAGAAGAGGACATTGAAAAAAATGATTTAGGGAAAGCAAGGGATAGGCTACATGGGTTAATTTCGACATATCCTAATGAGTTAGAACTCCGCAGGAAGTTGGGGGACATCTATTTTGCATTGAAATATCCTTCAATGGCAGGTCGTTACTGGTATTTAGAAAAGAATAAGACATCAGAGATGGTAAAAGCGTGCATTTTATTCGAAAAATCTACGGGAAACGATCCTTTCAGAATAGCACGAGCTCTGAAATTTAAAGGTGATAATGAAATTTTAATAAGACTGGAATTGGATCAGGTAATTTCGCCTATACAGAATAAAGTGAAAGAGAGCCTGTTGGAACAACCTGACGATCTACTGAAAGATAATTTGTTTAGTTTGGGTTGCTTCTCAATCATAATATTAACAATTCTCTTTACATTAATCGGAGTTTACACTCTTTTCAACTGGATTTTTTGATCCTTAATCGTGCTTTATAAGAGGGTTTTATAGTACTTGCGATCATAACATTGCTTAAACTGATTTTTTCCTATAATTAGCTATTTCGACCGAAAAAAGCGATTTGGATAAATTCCAAATCGCTTTTTAATATTATTACTTTTTAGGTTTCTTATTTAAAATAAAGCGTAGTTCATTGACATCATCATCAGACAGGGTATCTTCCTGGATGAATTGGACAAGCATGGATTTCAGGGTACCTCCATAGATACGGTTGATAAATGATTCGGTCTCGGCACGCTGGCACTCTTCCTGTGTATAGAGCGGGTAAAAGGTGTATACTCTTAGATTTTTATTAACACCCACTACATCTTTTTGAACCAATCGATCTAGAAGGGTGCGTATGGTTTTCGGCTTCCAGTGCGTACTCTCCTGTAAGGAAACTATGATGTCATTTGCTGTTTGAGGGGCTTTATCCCAAAGCACGTTCATGATTTCCCATTCTGATTCTGATATGCTAGGAATGTTTTTCTCCATTTTTCTCCCCTCCATTTTCTTTATAGATTCCTAAATCTTTTAAAATTGATAAAGTAATTTCTCCCGCCTTGCTCCCAGATGAATCATCTTCATTTTGTATATTGGTAGCAAAGAAATAAGTATTGTTCTTCGTCTCTACATACCCGATAAACCAACCATTGATGTTTTTTCCATTCACTGTTCCTGTACCTGTTTTTCCTGATAGGCGAGCTTCCTCACTCTTTTCTAAGAGTAGTGCTTCCTTTACAGCTTGGATATGCATTTCATTATATCCCAATTGATTGTAATAAAAGGCTTGCAGCAGTTGGACTTGCTCGACTGGAGAAATTTTCAATGAGGATTCGAGCCAGAATTCGCCCAATTCCCCAGATATATCGGAATTTCCATAGTTTATCGCTTGTAGATTGGATTGTATTGTTTCAAATCCTGTTCTGCGATCTAATTCTTGGAAATACCAGTTTACAGAATTTTGTAAAGCAGATGAAACATCCTGATCCATATTCCAAGCGTCATAGGGTTGCTCCGTCCCATCCCATGAAAGGGTGGATTCTTCGGGTGATATCACATTTGATTCCAGTGCAAATAAGGCACTATAGATTTTATATGTGGAATCAGGTGATACCCGCAACGTACTTTTCTCTTCATTATAAATGCGATATTGCTGTGCGTCATGATCATATAAAACAAAGCTTCCTTCATACCCTTTAAAGAATTGATGAAAATCCTCAAAAACCACTCCATCATTATTAAAATAGTATCGGTCGTTTTCCGTCGCAAATGCGGAAACGAAAGGTAATTGGATTGTCAAAATGATACTGGCCAAAACATAAATAAAGACGCTTTTTCTTATTGGTTTTTTTGTTGAATGTTTATAGGCAGAAATTCGTTCAATTCGTTTTTTGATTTGAAGCTTCGAACCGTTTAAATGTGTCACTATCTGTAGCTTACTTGACCGTTTTGAAAGATCCAAAAAATTAATGATTGTATTTCCATATTCACTAAATGAATTATCATCTAGTAACTGTAAAACAGATGTATCACATGCGATTTCCCGATCCAATCTCATTTCTCTAAAAGCAAGCCAGACAAGGGGATTAAACCAATAAATGATTTGATAGAACAATATCACGTAATTTGTCAGCAAATCCTTGTTTTTATAGTGACTTAGTTCATGTAGAAAGATATACTCATAATTTTTCAAGCTAAGCCAGTTTTCATGCTGGGAAGGTAAGACGATATATGTTTGAAAAAGTCCGAATATCATTGGAGATTGGACTCTTTTCGAAAAAACAATCTTTATTGATTTTTTAATCTGTAGTCTTTTCTTGCATTCTTCGAAAAGGACGAGAACTTCTTGATTGGAAAACGGAGAAGAATAATTCTTTATCCTTCTAAGTGTGAGCCATCCACGAACCATGGTAAAGGTAAATAAAAGCATCCCTGACATCCATAAACCCACCACTCCAATATTAAGTAAGGACAGGTCCGGCCGATTGACCGATACGGAAAAGTCTTGTATAAGGTGCAGGCCATGTATCATATCAGTTCCATTTATGTTCATATTAGAGCTGGGTGCATTAGCCTGATATGTATCCCCACCGCTAAAGAGGGTACTGAAATTATATAAATCAGTAGGTATCAATGGAAGGGCTAAAGCCATAAAAAGAAACATCCACAAATGATAGTGCCATTTTGCTGTTAATTGTCTTCCAAACCATTTTCGTATAAGTAGAATAACAGTAACGGAAAATGAAGACACCAATAGACCTATTATAAAATGAGTTAAAAACATGTCCTTCAATACCAACTCTCTTGACTTATAAATTTTAAAAAACAGGTATATAGCATATTTATAGAGGCTTGAGGGTGAAAAAATAAAGAATTGACTTTATTTGATTACATATGTAATACTGTACTACAGATGTAATAAGACTACAAATGTAATCCGTTAAAACTTTTTCAATTCGTACATAAGAGTCTAATCAAATAGTCAGGAGGTCTACACCATGAACAAAAGATAGGGTGCAAGAGTTCAAGATCCGGCTGCTATCCCAGGAGAATACATAATAAATATTTTTTAGAAAGAGGTTGAATTTAAATGAAATCATTGAGAAACATTTTTAGTACTTCCGCATTCAGAAAAATTATGCCTGTTCTATTTCTTTCATGTGCAACGCTTGTAGGTTGTTCAAACAATAACGTTAATGCTGAATTAACTAAACCTAAAAAACAAGAAAGTGCCAATAATCATCATTTTGCTAAGCTTGAAGAAAAATATGATGCTAAACTTGGTGTCTTTGCGTTGGATACTGGCACAAACCAAACAGTAACCTATCATCCAGATGAGCGTTTTGCTTATGTATCTACTCATAAGGCTCTAGCTGTAGGAGCACTTTTACAACAGAAATCAATAGAAGAACTTAATCAAAGAATTACCTATACACGTGAGGATCTTGTTAATTATAATCCGATTACAGAAAAGCATGTTGATACGGGGATGACTCTTAAGGAGCTTTCTGATGCTTCTCTTCGATACAGTGACAATACTGCTGGAAACCTTATCCTTAAGCAACTGGGGGGACCGACTGGATTTAAAAAATCACTGGAGAAAATTGGAGATAATGTTACCAACCCTGAGCGATTTGAGCCGGATTTAAATGAAGTTAATCCTGGTGAAACTCACGATACGAGTACACCAAGGGCACTTGCTACTAGTCTTCAGGCTTTTACATTGGGAGATGCACTTCCAACTGAGAAACGTGAGCTTTTAATAGATTGGATGAAGAGAAATACTACTGGAGATGCGTTAATTCGTGCAGGAGTGCCGAAAGGTTGGGTAGTGGCTGATAAGACTGGAGCAGGATCATATGGTACGCGAAATGACATTTCAATCATTTGGCCATCAAAAGGAGACCCAATTGTTCTTGCTGTACTTTCAAGTCGTGATAAAAAAGATGCTGATTACAACGATGAGCTTATTGCTGAGGCAACAGAAGAAGTAATAAAGGCCCTTAAAGTAAAAAATAAATAGAAAATGATTGTACTAAAAAGGTTACGTTAAGCAGCCTCTTTTTAGTAGAGGAACTAGGTGGGCTAATAGGGCTGTTCCAGGCCTCGACATTCAATTTTAAAAGGTCAACCAGTAGAAAATCACTGGGTTGACCTTATTTTAATATTTACTTAACTACTAGTTGGGGGATTAAGACCGAATTTCCCTCGTAGTATGTTACTGCTAAACCCTATAAATCCTCCAACAATTGCTGGAATAATCCACCCTAGTCCGACATCGTACATAGGAAGAATTTCATTAAAAAAATTATTAATGGATGAAATGTGTATACCGGCTCGATTTAATCCATCAAATAAACTAATTATAAATGTTAGAAGTAAGCTTCCTTGATACACTTCAGCTTTCCCTTTAAATAAAGAATGAAAAAATGTCAAGAAAATTAATACAATGGCTAATGGATAAATAGCTGTTAAGAGAGGAATAGAAACAGCAATTAACTGGGTTAGCCCAATATTGGCAACTATTGCACTAAAAATAGATAAACTAATAGCAATTGTTTTGTAAGGAACCTTTGGAAATAGTTTATGGAAGAATGAAGAACAAGATGTAACAAGTCCCACGCTTGTTGTTAAACAAGCTACTGTAATCATTAATCCTAATAATATCCCGCCATAAGCTCCAAAATAATAATCCGAGACTTTTGCTAAGATAGTGCCTCCATTTTCCAGGTGCCCAAGTTTTTCTACACTTGAAGCACCCATATAAGAAAGAGCTGAATACATGGTTGCCAGGAAAAAGGCAGCAATTCCAGTTGCTTTTCCACAAACAACCAAAATTTGTTTTTTTGTTCTAGCACCTTTTTCTTTTATGGCATTAATGATGATGATGCCAAAAACAAAAGATGCAAGCGTATCCATTGTTAAATAACCTTCTCTAAACCCATTAAAAAATGGTTGAACTGAATAATTCTTAATAGGTGCTTGAAAATCTCCGATTGGATGATTAAAAGCAACTACTACTAGGATTCCAATGAACGTTATCTTGATTGGTGTTAATATTTTCCCGACAATTCCGACAACTTTTGCGGGATTGATTGAAAAAAGGCACGTAATGCTAAAAAAGATGATTGTAAAAATAAGTAAAGGTGCAGAGCCTGGATTGTCGGACAAAAAAGGTTTTACACCGATTTCAAAAGAAACGTTTCCTGATCTAGGCAAAGCAAATAAAGGACCAATGGCTAAATAAAGAACGGTTGTGAATACAATACCAAATACAGGATGTACCCGACTTGCCAACGACTGTAAATCATCTTTCCCCGAAAAACCAAGTGCTAACACACCAAGTAGCGGTAAGCCAACTCCTGTTATTAAAAACCCTGCATTTGCTGACCAGATATTCATTCCTGCTGATTGACCAAGCATTGGTGGAAAAATTAAATTTCCTGCCCCAAAAAATAGAGCAAATAACATTAAACCAATAACTAATATAAATGAAAAGGGTATTCTAGTAGCCAAATTAAAACCTCCATGAAAGAACTAGATTTTACTTTCTCGAAAAGAAATAATTTTCAAAAAATTGATCACAAACTAAATACATAAGATTGTATTGTATTATGACCTGATAAAATTGATTTCAATATAAATTTAAAGTTTCTCCTTTTGGGCGGCCTTATTTAATATGCAATAAGGTTCTTTATAATTTTAACGACAAGCAGACTGTTACTAACCATGATTAAGAAGTGATAATCGCCATGAATTACAGAAAATTCCCCTACTTTTCCCCCTATTAGTGATATGTAATCATTAACTAAAATACCATTTTATAACTATTGATATATTGTAATACATACTTCTTGCTCTTTAAAGGATACAAAGGAGGAAAAAAACAATAAATAAAGCTGTCATTGGGAGGTATAAAAGTGGTAGTTGTGAAAAAACAACGTATCAGATTAGTGAAACAAGAACTATAAAAGATTTAAATGTAGAAGAGAATTAATGCAGATATAATTAATTGGAATGTCATCTATGGAAAATACATAATTTGCTTATTTCGTTATCGGGGATATGATGGAGGTAGTCACTATAAATACCTAGTCAAAAGAGCTTAGATTGGAATCTCTAAGCTCTTTTGACTAGCCTTCGTCTTTTATTCAACTAACCTTTTATTATTAAGGGATTGCGTAGACTTCGACAGTAAAGCTTTCTCCATCGGTGTTTTCCGGTCTGGCGATGTAGAAATCTTCACTCGTTTCGATTTCTGACTCGGACCCGTCTGTAAGATCATAGAAGATCGTTTCGTCGATACCGAAGCTGATGTCTTTCATGACATCGAATTTTGCATCTTTAGGACCGTCGACGATTTTCCATTGTAACTTGGTCGCGTAAGCAGGGATGTTCCCGATCGTGAAGTTATCACTTGATCGGTTATCCTGGCCGTCCTGAGGCTGACCTTCCGATCGGATCGTCGCGATTTTCTCAGGAGCTTCGACCTCCACATTAAAAGCGTCTCCATCCAGAATCCGGTCATAGGCGTACCAGGCACCGAGCCATGTCCCTGCAGCACCGTTCGAATCAGCGGAAATCATTCTCACAGAAAAATTATCCGATCCGTTCGTCGATGAACCTTCCCAGGTGGAAGCGAAAGGATATTCGTCACACTGCTTTCCTGTCCGATCCTCATCTCCGAACTCCCGGTCACAAATCCTTCGTGTCTTGTTCCTATTACGGTTGTATTCCTCCTGATGACGTTTTGTATACATCCGTGTCAGTGTGCTGTCTCCTACAGCTCCCGGTATTTTCTTTCCAATCATTTGAGGCTTTGTCTGTTCTGGGTGGTCCATAGCGTCCTTCCAATGCTGGCCGGCTTCAGTTAGCATTTCGAATTCAGGTTTCGTGATCGGGACATTGAAGACCGGTGTGGCTTTGCTGAATACGGCTCCTTGCCGGAAATATTGATCTGGGAAAGCGAACATGTATTTTGCAGAGTCATATCGGACGGTCTGTTTGATGCCATCTATGCTTTTTTTGTATTTCCTTGCTGAATGGGTAAGGGTGAGTTTCGGCCAAAATTCCATGTATCCCAACTGGTCAGGATTTGAATCAGTTGCTGGGGGCGCTTCTGAGGTGAAGATTTCCGTACTGAAGTTCGTGTTTTTCCAGTGGGCGATCGTTCTTTCCGTCGGTGGATAGTCGGGATCCTCTTTACAGTCACCTGCGTTCAATTTCGATTCACATACCATATCGATTTTCAACTTGGCTCCATTTAAAGCTGGATCGGTCACGATGATATCGTCAAGTGTATAATAGATTCTCATGTTCCGGCTTTGGTTGGAACCATAACCTATTTCCGTGAATTGAAATTGAACCCCTGCGTTTATACAGATCCCTCCGATACATTTTATAGGGACTTGATATGTCGCCACATGGGACCAACAGAAGGAATAACGGTTCTTGATATACCCTGTTTCTGAACTGCTGTCAGGACTTCTCCGGCATTCATCTACAGTCTGGATATGATCATAGTCAAATTCCGGGGGTACCCATCCGACCGCCGTCTTGATCGGAGGTGCCAAGTTCGTTCTGTATGTCACTTTACTTTGCTGGTCTACTTCCATCAATTCTTCTAATGTCTGAATGCCTTCTTTTTGCTGGATTTGATCTTGTTTGATTTCAAGCTCCCCGAGGGATTTACCTTGCTTCATCAGTTCGGTTGCCTTCTTGATCTTGTCGTCTGGGACCCAGTATCCTCCACCGTTTGAAGTTGCTTGTGTCTGTACAGGTGCAAAGATGCCAAAGGTCAAAAGCATGACAAGGACAATTGAAAAAAAATGCTTGTGTAACCTGGACATTCCAATTCCTCCCTTATTGAATAGTAACAGCTGTTTACTGCCATTGGACTATCCGCTATTAGATCGGTGCGATTTAAATCGCTGATAGGTTACTACAAAACAAAATATTTGACAATACATTCCAAATCAAATAATGCTATCAACCTACATTTTTTACCAAATACTTATTAAATAGGAAGATGGTGGCCGATTCAAAAGACCTGATAATGTTGATGACAATAAAGATGTTGCATTGAATAAAGTTGGTTAAAGACGAGGATATGTTATTCAATTAAGATCATTGTTCAATAATACTTAAAGAAGTTATATGGATGATTATTCGAGAGCATGGAGCTTTTCCGAAGTAGGGATTGCGTTCTATTATATGTATCGGGTCATTTAGTTGAAGAAGAAATAAAAAAATAGACTTTCTTAATGAACTAACAGGTGTGTTAGCTGAGGATCGGAGCTGCCTTCTTATGCAACTAAAGGGGGGAACAATAAAGATAAAAATCATTCTATATGGAATGTTTTTTATCTTTATCATAATTCGGTGATGTACTAGAGTGTGTTAATATGCGGTCTAATACTTTTTCAGTAACTGGCATAAAGTAATTGAGTATTAGCCCTCCTAAACAAACGGTCAATAAAGTTCCAACGCCAATTGGTCCATTTGAAATCATTGCCATTATCAAGAATGCGAGGTAAATGACTGTTCTCGAAAAAAATATATTTGTTTTCGTTAATTCTTGTATGATTAATGTTAATCGGTCAACTGGAATCGGTGCAAAATTTGTGTGTAAATATGTTGCAGTTCCTAATCCTATAACAACTAAGCCGATTCCAAAACAAACAACTTTGCTGTACCATAGTTCAGGTGTTATCAAATTGTGCAATAAAAAAAGCCACATATCAATACCAATACCCGTTATAAATGCTGTTAACAACCCCAAAACTTCTGGTCTTTGCCTTTTTAAGAATGAATTAAAACATATCAAGATCAAAGCTATTATTATTTCCCAACTTCCCACAGTAAGCCCCACATTAATGGACAGACCGACCAAAAGTGCATCAAAAGGTGAAGTTCCAAGGTCTGATTGTATAGTGAAAGAAATACCAAGCGTTAAGATTAAAATTCCCAATACATAAAAAACATATTTCACTATAACGACCCCTTTATCATTATTTTTTTGTTGCAAACACAACAAAATTAAGTTAAATTAAATATATGATATTTTTATTGCATTTGCAACAAAAAATACGTGCTGAGGAGTTAATTATGAAGGAAATTCTTCGTGAAATTGGAATGATAGCAAGGGCATTGGATTCCATAAGTAATATCGAATTTAAAGAATATGACCTTACAAAAGGGCAGTATTTGTACCTTGTGCGAATATGTGAAAACCCAGGAATCATACAAGAAAAGTTAGCTGAGATGATAAAAGTAGATCGAACAACAGCAGCTCGTGCTATAAAAAAACTTGAAATCAATGGCTTTATTGAAAAGAAAGAAGATAAACACAACAAAAAAATTAAAAAACTCTTTCCAACGGAGAAAGGGAAAAATGTTTATCCTTTTATAAAAAGAGAAAATGATTATTCCAATATCGTTGCATTGGAGGGATTTTCCGAAAGTGAAGTAGAAACCATTTCCGATCTTCTTCAAAGAGTAAGAAAAAATGTAGAAAAAGACTGGGAAACTGTAAAAAAGGGAAACAAGAGAAATTATTGATTATATAAAGGAGCGGCATATTTAAATGACTACTACAAATATTAAAAAGTGTACCCTAGACGATTCACGCATTCTTCAAGAAATTAGTTATGAAACATTTAATGAGACATTTAAGCATCAAAATTCACCCGAAAATATGAATGCCTATTTGGAAAAGGCATTTAACTTAAACCAATTAGAAAAAGAATTATCCAATATTTCTTCGCAATTCTTTTTTGTTTATTTTAATAATGAAGTCGCTGGATATTTAAAGGTCAATACCAATGATGCCCAGACTGAAGAAATGGGTGATGAATCACTTGAAGTCGAGCGGATTTATATAAAGAACAAATTTCAAAAACATGGGCTGGGTAAATATCTGCTAAATAAAGCTATGGAAATTGCGATGGAACGTAATAAAAAGAAAATCTGGCTGGGCGTATGGGAAAAAAATGAAAATGCCATTGGTTTTTATAAGAAAATTGGGTTTGTTCAAACTGGAGCCCATTCTTTTTATATGGGTGATGAAGAACAAACGGACTTTATAATGACCAAAACACTCATATAACTTATTTTGAAAGATGGATCATTATGTATAATCCAAATTATTATAAGGTCATGAATGTTGTTGAAATTTGGGATTTTGTTCAAGAAAACTCTTTGGAACGATTGTCACAACAGATCAAGGGAAACCAATGCGACTCATTTACCTTTGGGGTTAAATAAAAAAGGTGATGATTACTATCTTACTGGGCATCTGGCTTATGGAAATCCTCAGTGGAGATCATTTGAAACCTGTGAAGATGTGCTTGTTATGTTTCAGGGACCGAACGCTTACATTGCTTCTTCTTGGTATGGGCATGAAGAAGTTTAACATGGAATTATTAAGCCGTCCATGTATTATTCACTTTATTATTTACCCGAATTACATGTCGGATTCATGCTACTACGGTTTTTATTCGGAGTATATTTCTTCTTTCTGATCTCATACTAAAGATAAGAAGGAGGGGTATACATGGCAAAACGAACAAAGAAAAATGATGCAGATCAAAAAAACAAACAAGGATTTGATTCAAGCAAAACTGATTCTGAATTCTCTAAAGAATTTGGCAGTGCAAATGCTAATCAAGCACATAAAAATAAAGCAAAAAAAGAAAAAGCATCTAAAAATCAAGGTGAGTGGAAAGGCATGCATTAATTAATACTTGCCAGACTTGAACTGAGGATAAGTGATGCCTGCACCGAGTACAAAGGGTGGAGGCTTATCATTGCTTCAAACTTTTTACTGAACTTTATGTAAAGGAGCTTATTTAGATGACTCAATCTAAGCGACAACAAGAACGCCAATGGAAAGATCGTAAACAATCGCAGAATCCACATGGTAAGGTCCATTCATTTGAACAATTAGCTGAAGTTACGGGCAAAAATGAATCTGAAAATAAGTAAAACCGTTTAAGAATGAGAGGCGATCCAAAGGGGATGGCCACCACATAATAGTGAGGTCACTGTACCCCACGTTGTCGTTAACAAAAGGCCATAATTATCGGGAGTGATGATTATGGCCTTTTAGGTTTACATATACGAGCTGGTTTTATTATGGTAATAGTATGGACGATAATTCGTATGTCACCCCCTCAAGCTAAGATAAAAGACAAAGACTACATAAAAATACGGATTATTACAAAGCCTTTTAGCAAGGAGTTTTTTGGAGGGGGGAAAGATCAGATATATGTTTTCATTACGGGGAGATGCTCATAAAATTTATCTTCAATTAAAAAAAGCATCATACAAAGACCAATCTTTCAAAGGTATGAAGAAACTAATAGAAGTGGAAAAAATTCAAAACTTTTATAGTTCCATTGATAGTGATACGTTAAAAAAAATTTATTATTGTATGATAAAAGAGAAAAACGGATCGGGGATCATTCCTATTATAATATCCTCCGGACCTTGGCTTTTTCTTCTATTTTCAAATCAATTGCAAGATTTCCTTTTTAAAGATGGGAGTTTGCTTTGGGTCGTCTTCATTTTAATTTATATTTCCATTCTTTCCATAAGTGTGTATCTTCACTTTCATGAAAAATCATGGTCTTTTGTTCATATTGAAATCATCCAAGAAATTTTACATGAACGAAAAGGAATAAGGGAAAAGACATGAGGTTCCCTCAATGAGGAGATTCTTCTGCATATTCAATCTTAATCCCATTCACCTTTTCATTCTATTCGTAAGTTCGGATGATATTTGTCTACAAACTCAGCGATTCTTTAATAAGAATCGCTTTTCTTTATTGAACTAACAGGACAGGTTACTTTAACAAAAGTCATGTAAAATATAATAAAAAAGCGTGTAGTGGAGGAGTCGGAAAATAATATGGAATGTTTTTGTGAACAAAAAGAAACATATGAGTTAAGAGTTGAAGGTGATGTTGGGGCGGACCCTATATGGTGCAATCAATGTGGTTGTAACTTGGATATAGAGGACATTCCGATTTCAAATACGTTAACAAATGAATTGATTGAATGGGTAAATAGGTATGGTGAATGGATTGATTGGGATGAAGATACATTGCTTCCTAATGGGATTGAACTTGAAGAAGAACACAATAAACAAGGATTGACTTTAACGAAAAAAATGAAGAAAGAACTTGAAGGGAAATATAGAATTACATTTTCACCTTCGACAATGGCAAGAATGTATGCAAATAAAAATCATTAACCCTTATTCCCACGGAGCTGTCTTTAAGGCAGCTTTTTCTTATGGAACTAACGAGGCAGGTTAGTTTAATAAGAAACATCAAATTGGTAGGCTGAAATATGAAAAAAGAAATCCCTTTGCAAGAAGGTAAAGTGATCTTTTTTTAAAGAATCGGATTTTTGGGATGGTTGGTTAGCAAGATGTTATAAAGAAACAAAAGCCATCTATATAGCGACATACAATTTTTATTTTAACAAATACGAAAAAAGTTTTTATCAGAAGTTATCACACCTTGCGAATAAGGAAGAATTATATATTGATAAAACAAGAGAGATAATACCAGAATTACGCTATTTAGACTGCATGGAAAAACATTTAGGCAAACTGGGTTATCCAGTACCAATCCATTTTTATTGGTATCATTTTCAAATGCAGATTTATGACGAAAAATATGTTCCTAATATTGCTTTTAGTGAATTTGTGAATTGTCTTCATATTATTAATGTAAGACCCTAAATTAATGCTGGCAACAGCTCTTAGTAGGTTAGTTTGTCCGAAGTATAGAGGGGAAAGGAAAGTTTTTCTTTCCTCAAAAAACCTTTCTACACATGGAGTAGAAAGGTTGGGTGAACAATCCTCAATTTAATTTTCTTTCGTTAATCGACTCATTCGGAATGGAGCAATGATGAGAACGATAATAAGAACAATTCCCATATAGCCAAAGATTGGATAGAGAGAGGAAACAAGTTTAGTGAAGCCAAAGAAGCTTGCTATAAATCCTATCAACAGTGATGAAATAACGATTACTTTAAATTTTATGGTCTGTGGATCCGAAAAGCGTGTTCCAAATGAGTAGAACATGCTGACTGCCGTATTGAAGATCATAGCGAACAGAACGAGAGAGTACAGAATACCTAAGAGAGGTGAAAAACTGTTGGCGATTCCCAGCATTGGCATATCTAAGTCCGATACAGTATTAATATTTGAGAAAATAGTAAGGTGACTAATTATAAGAAGTAGACCTAAAGTGATCCCTCCTGTAAGTCCTCCAATGGATGATATCCTTTCATCAGGTTCATTTCCACCCATAACAAGTGTCATGGAAGCCCCCATTGCAATGGTTATTGAAATATAGTTTATTGCAGATATAAGCCAATGTCCCGCAGCTGAATTTTGTTCCAGCGCATGTGGTTCAAGTGACGTAAACGATGAATTCATTGTAAACATACTATAAATAAATAGAACAAGTACGACAAGAATCAGAAATGGTGTGACGGATGCAATTACCTTAATCACACGGTCAACTTTCAGCATAACTGTTATCATAACAAGAACAGTCATAAGAATGTTGCCTATAAAGGAAGGTAATCCGAATTGCTGATCAAAGATCGAGCCTGACCCCGCAATCATGACAATTCCTATACCAAATAGGATGGCGTTCAGAACATAATCAATGATACAGCCGAGAAAGCGACCACAAATCTTATAAATTACTTCCTGATGCGAATCTGTTTGTGTACGACTGCCAAGCTTCATCAGAATCATTCCAAGGTATGCAAAAATAGCGACTGAAATGATAGCTCCAATTGTGCCCAAGTTCCCGAAGCTTACAAAGTAAAGCATGGTTTCTTGTCCTGAGGCGAACCCTGCTCCGATAAGAATTCCGATAAAAGCGCTAGCAATCTTAAGGATTCTCTTCATGTTGTCCTCCGTTTTTCTTACGTTTATATTTTTTCTTAACTATTTGATAGGATTGTTATTTGATTACCGCATCTTTTGATACATATTAATTACCTAAGGAGGTTCCATGGTGTATTTCTGTAAATAATTAACTTAGACACCGTCCTTTTATGGTACTGAAGTTCCCTAGTACTCTTGGGGGCATAGTCGATTTCCTGTCCGCTACTGCCATCTCTTCATTCAGCTCTTTCGAACGTTTCGCTGCATGATGAATCGCCTGTGAAATGGCTCTGCCGCCATTATTTTTTCGTAAAGCATCAAGTCCGGATGCCGTCGTTCCATTTGGTGAAGTGACTTTCTCTCTGAGACTTGCCGGTGTCTCGTCGTTCACCATAATCATCTTGGCTGCGCCTAAAATCGTTTGGGCGACAATCTCACGGACCATCGCTTCATCCATGCCCTTTTTAACGCCAGCGTGTTCCATATGCTCCATTAAATAATAGAAGTAAGCAGGTCCGCTTCCTGCAATTCCTGTAAAAATATCCATTTGCTCTTCTTCAATTAAGAACACTTTTCCCATACAGCTAAACAGTTCTTTCACTGCTATCACATTGTCCATCGCTGTATGTCTTCCCGGACATAACGCAGTTGCCGACTCCCGGATCATGCTCGAGGTATTTGGCATCAACCGCACAACTTGCTGTCCAAGCTGTAGATGATTTTCCATAAATTCAGTGGAAATGCCCGCTAAAACAGAAATCACAACTTGATCCACTCTTATTTTATCTTTGAGTGCATCAAGAGCATCTGCTGCTCCCTGTGGCTTCATTGCCAAAATAAAGAAATCAACTTCTTCATATGGCAATGCATCCTGATGGACCGCATGAACTCCATACACGTGATTCATTTCCTCGAGTCGTAATTGATTGCTGCGATTTGTCACATAAATTCTCTCTGCTGGTATGCTCCCAATCTGTACAATTCCTGAAATCATCGACTCTGCCATCGAACCGGCTCCTAAAAATGCAACAGTTTTATCTCTCAACATTATGCCCTCCTAAAAGTTCATTGTTCGTAATCCGTTCGTATTTTTCAACCTTGTTATCGTAACATGCTCAGATTTAGATTCAAGGGAAGAGAGGACATTCACAAGGAAAAGGCCGAGATAGTGAAGGGAAGCGTTATCATTTGGTGCTTACATGCCGGTCAGGTCATTTAATCAGGGATAATCGGCTGTAATCGGGGTATTTGCGGATATTTTAGGAAAAAAACAATACATGTCGTTACAGGTTTTGTCCGTATTTTTTGTCTGTAAAATGCCCTTTTAATAATCGCTCTCCCATTTTATCTAAGACTTGACCTTAATTTATTGAAGGGAGAAGCACATGAAGATGAATATACAACTTTATTAGTGCAAGGTGTTGATGAGGAAGGGGTATCTTCCGAGTCATTACAGATATTAATGAAATACAAGCTTTTATAGAAAAAGTGAACAAATTGGAAGTTGTGCAACCTCCTAATAAGGAGTTATTGAGGCTTATGCAGAGTGTCAAGGCATTTTATTTTAATTAAAGCAATGAAATGAATACCATTTGGCGATAAATTATTTTACTAAGTTTTTAATGTTTTTACTGATATATGCAAAGTTAGCAGTACACTAAAAAAGTAATAAGGTTAACTTCAGTAAAATAAGGTATATTATATTTGTTGAATAAATTCTCTTTAAAGACAAGAAAAGTAGGTGAACAAAGTGGGAAAATATCAATTGGATACCAAAGGTAAGGTAGCTGTGACAAAGTATCATGAAAAACAGAAGCCTGCCAAATTTGATAAAAAGCAGCAACTTGAAAAAATACGTGCGGAGTATTTGAAAAAGAAGCAAAAACAAACAGATAAATAGTATGAATGAAAACATAGGAAGACTAAAATCTCCCTATGTTTTTCTTATTCGAAGTTCTTTTTTCAATTAATGATAGAGTTTATTATTCCCAAAAATTTCAGATTCGGTGACAAAAAACTCGTCATCAGATATCCATTCCTCACTAAAAATTTCAGTAGCAGAATCAATAGACCAGCCGTTATTTTGGATACACCAGCAATCTCCAGCAGAAATTTTTAAAACATTTGGATACTCACTTGGCTTAGGTAACTGAATAAAAAGATAAGTCTCGATCTTTTCAGCAAGATCCTTTCTCAACACCCCACACTCAAAGAAAGTCAGGGAATACGTGCTTTACATCAATAAGGGAGGTTGTTTGAAGCAACCTTTTCTTAATGAACTCCCATGAAAATTAAAAAAGCTTAAAATCCAGAAAAAATCACAACAAAATAGACCCAGTAAAGACGCTTTTTAAAAAAAGGCTGAGCCTTATGAGTGATCTGATTGAGTTTGGTATATCGTTAAACAAAAACCTCCAATCAAAGCAAATTAAGTAGAGGCTAGCGCGACGACCAAAAAAGGATTAATCTCCCATGAGTGCTCTACCCCAAAAGGGCGCGACAGTCAGTGGTGCACCTTGGTCGTTGGAGTCAGACTAACGGGTGGGCTCTAACGCACCATAGTTCATCGACCTTCCTCTCCAAGCCGTAGAATTAGTATTGACGGCTCTGAACCATTTTCATTCTCTGTGGTGAAGCACTGATTTTTGCGCTTCATGGATGGCTAACGGGGCAGTTTAGTTGAATAAAGGGAAAAAAGAATGTAATAGTTTTCATTTTACTTAAAAGCTGTAAGTAATTATAACTAAGCATTTATATTACATAAATAATGACATGACTGTAGGCTATTTTTCATACAATATTTTTGGGGTGGAAAAATGGCAAGAGCAAATTACCGAAGTTCAGACGTTGACTTAATGGCAAGGATGATGAGAGCAGAAGCCGAAGGTGAAGGACAACTAGGAATGTTATTTGTTGGAAATGTAATTGTGAATCGTCTTGTAGCTAATTGTTTAGACTTTAAAGGTTTAAGAACAATTCCACAAGTCATTTATCAAGTACAAGGAGGAAATTATTCTTTTGAAGCTGTTCAAAAAGGGAATGTATTTTATCAAAGAGCGAGAGGTATTGAAAGAAGATTAGCAGAACAGAATTTGAAGCACTGGAGACAGCATCCGGCTAGATATGCCCTTTGGTATTTCAATCCCTATGCGCCATGTCCTCCAACATGGTATGATCAACCTCATACTGGTCAATTTAAAGACCATTGTTTTTATGAACCAAAACCTGGAACATGTGATAGTGTTTATAGAGGTTAAGCTTACTCTTTGAGTAAGCTTTTTTACATATTTAAAATATTTATACAATATAAAACTTTTAGCAATAGTTTTTATCTAAAAAAGTAAGATTGTGAATTATTGTACTTCAGCTAACGGGTGCGTTAGCTGAAGATCGAAGCTGTCTTTAAGGCAGCTTTTTCGTGCGCCCGGCATGGGTGCAATCTATAGGGTGAAAGTCCCGAACCATGAAGGCAGTAGTAGTGGTTAGCTT
>NZ_JBIWES010000030.1:0-24582 GCF_044762665.1 Peribacillus sp. NPDC096622
ATGCCGAGCTTACATAGATAACGGTTAATGATATGACTATGAAATTCTAAGAATTCTAGAGCAATCGTGAGATTGTGTTTAGTTTATTGAGGGAGGATAGTTCAATAAAGGATTTGGGTTTTTATGTTAAAATATAAAGTAAAACTTATTGTTGGGGGGGATTACTTGGAACTTATTATGGTTTTAGTCGTATTTTTAGTTTGTATATGTATTAGTTCGATTCTGAATATACTTTTTAAGCAGACGAAAAAAAGAGATTGGCTTATAACATTCTTAATAAGTTTAGGTTTATCAATAATAATAGCTCCTCTATTAAGTGCTGGATAAGATCTGGTTAGTATTATGAGGTGATTGAGTGGGATTTTATTATTTATTATTACTTCTGATAGGTTGTTGGTATTCTTTTTATCGTTTTGTCAATTATTTTGTTAATGCCAAGAAGTTCTGATATTATTTCTGAACTGTTGAATTAAATGAATAGAAATTATTATGCTAACGGGTGCGTTAGCTTAAGTTCGGAGCTGTCTATAAGGCAGCTTTTTCTTTATGCAACTATCGGGGCAGGTTAGGTTTATATGACATATCTACTATGGATGGATCAAACAGAAAAAATAGAGGCTGTCGAGGGTTTCTCGACAAGCCTGAGGAGCTTTTCAGCGCCTTTTTATTTTTGCGATTATACTTCTTTTTTCGCATATATTCTGTTAATTAATCCGACGATGCTAATTAAAATCATGGCAGCCACATTAGTTGCTATATTAAATTGTTCATTATCACTAAAAACATTAACAACGCAAACTACGAAAAAAATAACTAATAAGATGTTTTTGAAGTTACTGGCAATAGTTTGGATAGTAAAACATCCTTTCTTTATTATCATTATTCTATTATACAAATTGGATATTTATTTTAAAGTATATAGCGAGAATGTGAAGAAATGTACTTAAACTAACGGGTGCGTTAGTTGATTAAGGAACACAAAAATGATCAATTTATAAAAGAATAATCCAATTAAATAATATAAGGGCATGTTTTGATTAATCTTTTTTCAAAACATGCCCTTTAGATTTATTTATCAAGGTTTCTTGTATTAATTTGATTAAACTTTGTTTCAAATCTACAAGTAACTAACAAATTTTAAAATTAATGAAATAAAAAAAATTTTATGAACCAAAGATTCTAATGGTCTCCTAAAGGGAATGCATTACCAATACTTTACAAAAACATATATCTTTATATAATGGTTAATAGAGTGAAAAATCACAGTTTGGTTGGTAGTCCAGACGTATTAGTTGCATCATACTAATATTAGTAGCCTTCCCCCCTCGGGATGTCCATCACTCTGTTATTTAATTAGAGGGGGCATTCTGATGAAATTAACACTTTACTTTGATGGCCAGTTCTGGATAGGAATTGTTGAAGATAATCAAGATGGGTTTTTGAGAGTTTGTAAACATATCTTTGGAAAAGAACCAAAAGAAGAAGAGGTACAATACTTTGTAAACCACATAATGATGAGGTTACTGGAACGAGTTACAACAGGTGTAAAGGTTAATCAAAATAAAGAACAGCACATAAACCCTAAACGGTTAGCACGTGCTGTTGGAAAAGAAATGAAACAAAAAGGCGCCTCTACCAAAGCTCAAGAAGCATTGAAATTAGAGCTTGAAAATCGAAAAGTAAAGCGAAAAGTACTTTCTCGTGAACAAATAGAAGAGGAAAAGGAAAAGAAAAGACAATTAAAGGTAGAAAAACGTAAAAAAAAGCACCGTGGAAGGTAAAACTGCACCTCCAATTGTTAGATGTTCTCTAATGCAGTTCGCTTCGGCAGCTCTTTTTCTTAATGAACTAAATGGGCAGGTTAGTTCTATAACGAAACCAATAAAATCCATGGTATAATATGTAATAAAAAGCATGAGAGCCTAACAAGGGGGAGTTATTAATGTTTCAGTTTTTTCTTATTGTTGGGATAGTAGGTATTGTTATTTCAGGTATTTTTATCGGAGCATGGACAGGTGGACAACAACAAAGGGCAAATTTTCATTCCGAAACAGCAAAAAATCGAAGCTTTAGAACGAAAATAGCATTTATCTCAGGTCTCATAGCTGTAATCTCTTTGGGGATTTCCGGATTAATATACTTTGTATAATAATACTTTGTTCTTCAACTAAGGGTCTTTATTTATTTTAATAAGGAAGGTTGCTGAGGCAGCCTTTTTCTTATGGCACTATCGGGGCAGTATAGTTGAATAAGCAATGGTAAAATATGATATATAGATAAAAAGTACAGGGGGATAAAATGGCATCTTTAGTTGTATGGTAAAAACGTCAAGTAGCCCCAAATACACGATAAAAAGTGTGTTTTGGGGAACTACTTTTGTTTGCTTCCTTTTTTATCGATACCTTTTACATGGAAGGCAAATCCATTAATCAAGGAAGACTTTTTCTATTTCTTCTTTATTCGTTACATCCATATTTGGTAGTGTTTCAAATAAATAGCGAAGAAAATGATAAGGACTTAAACAGTTCAATACTGGCATGTGCTCAGTAGTTTTTTCTGTTTAGAGTGATCTAGTTCTAAGGCTGTTTTAAACTAAACTTACTTAATTTCTTTCAATGTATCTTTAATAATGTTAACAATAACCTGAGGTTGATCAACATGAAGGAGGTGTCCAGCATCTTCCACGACAATGTGTTTACTATTCGTTGATAAACGTGTCAGGTCTCTTTGAAATAGATTCCAAGCTGCGAAGGATTCAGTTGTGTGATAAGACTGTAAACCAGCGCTGACAACTGTTAGGGGAATGTCTCCTAATGAGTGGCATTTACTTATTTGCTCTAAACTATCTTGAATTTCATCTAAAGAACCTTCTACTGAAAATTGATTAAAGTAAATAGATCTCATTTCTTCACTGAATAATGGTGGCATAATTTTGTTTTGATCTTCATGACAAGAATCTAAAAGAATAACTGCTGCTACTTCTTCTGGATATGCACTAGCATATAATCTTACGTTAGCTCCTCCTATTGAATGCCCTACAAACATATATGGTGGTTTAATATTTGCATTTTGTAATAGGGCACGCAGATTTTTAACAGACTGTTTACTGTCTTTTGGTCTATCATCTTTTTCACTTTCTCCTAAAGCTAGTCTATCGTAGGTAAGAAATTGTGCGAATTTTGAAATCTCGTCTTTAATAGGGTTCCAATAATCAGAAGGGAATCCGTACCCAGATTCAAAAACCACTGTAATGTTTTCATTTGGTCTTTGAAAAAATTCGTAATAAAGTTTAATGCCACCAATATCTTGCATCTTGCCTGTTTTAGTAACTTCATTCATATAAAAACCTCCAAATTTATCCATGTAGTTTTTTTTAGTATAAAATAACAATGCAATATGAGCTATATTTTTATTTTAGAAAAGCCTGATTCATTATGTGATTTAGATTATGTACCAGATGTTGCTCGTAAAGAAATAAGTACTGGTCTATCCAATTCATTTGGTTAGTTGATGGTTGGATAATATTTTTTGTGAATAACAGGCTCTTTTTGTGAAATATTGTACTTAAACTATCGGGTGCGTTAGCGCCATAAGAAGGCCGCCAATTGGCGGCCTTTTAAAAGTATTTTTTATACAATCATACATTCAAATTAAAATGAAAAAATCTAAGAATTGTTGAGTCCGGTCCAGATAGGTAAGGGAATATACATTTTAAATTGTGATTAGTCATTTTTAATTTGGAGAAAACAGAACCATTTCTCTATGTGAATCGTCTAACTATAGAAAAAAAGGAGGATATGATTGCACGTGAAAAAGAAAATGGATGAGGCTTCTTTTTTTGAAGTCAATGAGACCACCGAAGAAATTCATCTCGAAACAATTATGGAGCAATATGGCGATATGGTCGTACGCCTAGCTTATACATACGTGAAGCAAAAGACATTAGCAGAAGACATAGCCCAAGAAGTGTTTATAAGTTGTTATCAACATATGGATAAGTTCCGTAATCAATCGTCGGTAAAAACATGGATTTATCGGATAACCGTAAATAAATGTAAAGATGAACTAAAAAGCTGGTCTTTTAAAAATTTGTTTTATACCGATTTAATCAGTTCCTTTTTTAAAAATGGAACGAATACAACGGAGCTTAAACTTTTAGATTTAGAAGAAAATCGGTGGATTTCGAAAATAATTCTATCTCTTCCCCTGATATTGAGAGAAGTAATAATCCTCTATTATTACGAGGATCTTTCCATTTTAGAAATAGCAGATTTATTAAATGTTAACGAAAATACAATAAAGACTAGACTCTACCGTGCACGAAATTTATTTAAAAGTATATTTAAGGAGGGGAATATGGATGGAAGATAAAATGAAAAACCTCCAAGATAAAATGAATAATACCGTACTGAAAGAAATACGCTTTGAGGAAAAACATAAGCAAAATGTTTTGAGAAAAGTTGGATACTTAAATAAGACATCTAACTTTGAAAGAACCAAAAAACATAGGTCCAGTTTTGGGAAAAAAATCACTTATTCTGTTTGTTCAGCCCTATTACTATTTACACTTCTCATTGGTTCTGCATTTGTCTCTCCAGCTATGGCTAGAATGCTATCCGAAATTCCGTATTTAAGTTATTTTTTAAATCAGGAAGATCAAATCATAGATATAGAGAGAATTATTTTGGATGTAGCCAACAAAGAGGACTATGATATTTGGGACATACAAGTTTCAAAAGCAGATAAAGAAATCATCCTAGCTATCAGAGATCCAGAAAATAAGCTGTCTTCTTTGCAAAATAACATTAGAAAAAGCGTGAATGATGCACTTCAATCGGAGAATTTAGGTCCATATTCAATTAAAATACAAAGATACGAAGAAGACCCTCTTGATAAAGAGCTAAACGCGAAACAAGATATAAGGATGGCTGAAGTCAAGTTACTTTCCGATGAACTTTCAAAAGAGTTAAAAAAACAGAATTTCAATATTTTAGAATTGCAAGTGAACTATACTAAAGAGAGTCGCTTGATTAAATTAGAAGTACCCGACACTGAGAACCAGATAGAAGAAATAAAAGAAGAGATGAATAAAGTTATCCAAAAAGAAGAATTAGATTCCTACAAAATTGAAATCGATAAAATTAACTTGAAAATTAGGGAACAAGAACAAAGGTGGAAACCCATTACTAACGTATTGGAAAGAAGGTTACAATTTAACGAAGATTACAAAGTTAATCTTTTATCATTCTCATTCGAATCCTTACCAGTAACATTTACTATAAATACGTCGGTAAAATCTTCTGATTCGGATGCTAAGGAATATGGTAATATGATTGAAAGAGAAATTAAGCAGTACATCAAATCTGACGAATCTTATGAAGTAGTGAAAAATGATCCTTATAAAATCATTGTATATAGCGAAGATAAAAAGAAAATAAATTAAACATTGGTACTAAATTAGCTATATTTGATCAATAAACTGAGAAGGGTTACTAGAGGTAACACTTCTTTAATTTGATGAGAAGAAAACTATTATTACTCTCAAAAGTTTAGCGCACAGTTTGTGTCAACTATACAATAAGTCTTTATAGAACTACCATGAAAATAGATCTAAGTAAAATATGCCTTGTGCAAAATGAAAAAAGGAAATCAAAATGACTTCCTTTTTTCATTTGAATCTTAATCTATGCTGTATTTTAGTAAATATCTTTCCTTGATAATTGCTAGATGATGTAGTTCATGACCGGCAATTATGTACGCCAGTGCACGTGCAGTAGTTGGATGATTTAAAACTGTTCCCTTGCGTATCCATGCATCGTTGGAAAGACAGGCGATCAATGAAGAGGTGCATTGTCGTACAATCGAAAAATCTGAAAGTATGTCTTGGAAATCAAGTCTGCTGAAATCTGCATTAGTCATATATAAATCTTTATCAAATGGCGTAAATGAAGGAGTATCTCCACGAGCAACTACAAGAACATGAGAACTCAGTACGCGTTCAGCATCTGCCATGTGACCGAGTACTTCTTTCAAATTCCATTTTTTCGCTTCGTATTGGTACGCTGCTTGTTCATTAGATATACCTCTTAGTAAATTAATAGTTGTCTCTTGTTGCTTCTTTAGAATATCAAGTAATCCTTCGTCAGAAACAAGTCTTATGTAGCTCTCGAAAAACGGATGGTATTCATTCGTTTTCGGACGTTTAAGCATTATAACCGCCTCCATACTAGTTATATCTTCATATTGACTCATTTTTATAGATATGTTGACTAACGATAACTAAATTTCATGTAAAACTGTCAGGGGAAAATATCCTTTTTCAACAAACGGGCGCATTCCTCTCATATAGAAAGAAAGTGCCTTTTAATAGGTTCAGGTTGAAACAATATGGAGTATTTCTTTAAGTAAATTAAAGCTATGATACACGTTAAATTAATCTAACCAAGAAGATAAGAAATCCAAAAGTTAGAAATTGCGAACTTAAAGTTTTCAAAAAGGCTCGTAATTATTTAATATCATAAGTATTTTTTTCTAATCACAATTTCTGCTATTGCTAAATTGAAAATCCAGCAAAGCCATACAGCAATCGTATATGAAAGACCATAGGAAAGATCTAATCCATTATGTGTAATTGCGACAATGATATAAATGATCATATTGGCAAAGGATAGAAAGAAACTTCGGATGATCCATTGACTATGCCGTAAGACATCTTTTCTTTTTATATATATATAACCGAATATTGTTGTTATAAGCCATAGTGTATTTAAGATAAGAAACCCTATTGTACTTGGCCAGCCACCTGTCGCAAAGAACGAAACGTATAAACCGGGAATAAAGTTTAACACAATAGATGAAACATAGATTCGACCATTCCATCGATGAAATGTTAAGGATTTCAAACGTAATCGTTTAATTATTCCGAGAGGTCCTGTAAGGAGTGCAATTATCGCAAGAATAATATGAACTCGGATCATCAATACCCATAGCATTTGATTAGAAAGAAGTTCATCTTTTTTTGATAGGAATCCCTGAAAACTTGGATCAACTACAAAATTCTTAGATAGTGTATGCATTACCCACATTACAGAAATAATTGATAAAATCGTAATTAGGAATTTGCGTTGCTTCATATACCTATCCTCCTCAGTTTTATAACAGTATAGAAGGATTAGTCATTATAATGAGTGCAAAGAGTACGCAAACGAATAATGCCCAACTAAACATGCTTAAAACTTTAAAATTCCTCTTCAAAAGATCCTCTGGTTTTTCTGAATCCTTTATTTGCCTAAGTTTTTTTTTAATCATGCCCATAAAAGCACCAATAAACAGTAAAGTGGTGAAGGATACTACTACCCAAATTATTGAGGGGAAAGCAGAATATATGACGATCATTAAGCCCCCAGATACTAGTAGGAGGATGAGTGAATAATGCCCTGCTCTTGTATATGATTGAATGAGATTAATGCGAAGTACCAGGTTGTCTCTTGGAATAGTTAGCATTTTTTTTATTTGCCAAGGTAATGTAATGTAACTCCCAAGAAGTACCGCACTAATTACATGAACAAGTAATAATAGATGATACATAAGTTTATTCCTTTCGTTTTAATACAGGTAAATAATTAAAAGAAAAGTACCTCTTTATTTTTTAATTGATACGAGGTTCTTGACCTTTATTTGACCAAACTGTTCCTCTACGTTCAAACTCAAATAACTTCTCGAGATAGTGAGCAATTTTTGGGCCGAGCTTTTGTTCAATTGTGTAAATGGCAATATCTATACCTGAAGTTACACCACCACTGGAGACTAAGTTTCCATCATCTACTATACGAGCATATACTGGCCTAGCCCCCATAGCCGGCAACGCATCCATCCCCATGTGATGTGTAACAGCATGTCGGCCATTTAATAGTCCCATCATCCCTAAAAGGGTAGAACCTCCGCATACTGTGGTTAAGGTAATATTAGGGTTTTGCACCGCTTTTTGTAACGAAGTTTTCAGCTTCGTTTCAGAAGCTTTCTTTAATTTGGTTACTATCGAATTGGGACCATCACCATACATATCTCCAGCCCCACCCGGAACTAAAATAACACCTTCAGCGTTCGGATCAATTACTCCTGTGGCTTCAATTCCAACGTCATTAACGCCACTTTTGACTAGTCTTTTCCCTTCAGCTGTTACCAACTCTACTATTACATTTTCAGGTGAAAGAATTGCTGCAGCTGCAAAAACCTCAAAAGGAGCAATTGCATCCATTAAATCAAATCCATCAAATAAAACAATTTGAAATTTCATATTATATACACATCCTGTCTTTATTTTAGGACCGGACCGTCCGGTCCGATAAATTATATTATATAGTATATTGTTCGATTGTATATAATGAAATTGTGAATTATTAATGAAAAAACCCCCAATAACTTAGAAGTGGGGATTTTTCAAGAAGAATAGTAATTCAATAAAGCTTTAATTTGTTCAATGCAATAAAAAATATGGTCATTATTAAATGATAAACGACTGGACATTATTGCGCCTTCCATAGAAGACATAAGAAATGAAGCCAGAGAAAGGGAGTTTATATCTTTACGGAATTCGTTATTACGCATTCCATCCTCAATAATTGATTGTAAAAACAGAAGTGTTTGGGTGTAACTTTCAGAAGCAACCTTTTGAAGCTCTGGGTAGGAATTATCGGCTTCAATCGCAGTATTTAGTAAGGGGCAACCGCCTTCAATAGGAGGATTATTGACAGCATCTTGGTAAATGTATGATATTGCTATTATTTTATCAGTAGCCGTATTCGCTTGTTCACTTGCTTGAACCATATGGTTCCAAATTATTTCTCCTGCTTTTTCAAATGTAGCAAGAGCAATTGCCTCTTTGTTAGGAAATCTACGGTAAATAGCTCCTTTTGGTAAAGAAGATGCTTCCATAATATCCTGAATGGAAGTTTGACTAAATCCTTTTGTATTAAAAAGGCGTAAAGCAGTTATTATAATTTGATCGCGCACTTCATCATTCATACTCATTTTGTTGTTTCCTCCGAGTTCCTCTATATAACGATTAATATTATAACTCAAAAAATTTAAAAACTAAACTTGTAGTTCTCCTTTAATAAATGATCTTCAACAATCGGGCGCGATTGTTGAATAAAATAGGTGGGAAAATGATCAAACTTTTTTATAAAAAATCATACGTATGTTCTAAAAAAAGAAACCATTTTGATCAATCTTTTTTCAAAATGGTTTCTTTTTATCTATCGTAAAATATGGGTTTGCGAGGTATTTCTGATCAGACTTTTTTATAAAGCTACACCCTCTACAGAATGGTAAAATAAGTTAAGGGGGAGGAAGGTAATGAAAAAATATTTTGGAGTTATTTCATTCACTTTAATAATGTTGGTGATTGGATTCTTTGGTATGGCTGTAACATTTATCATTAATCCTGAAGTCTCAACGTTTCGTTTATTAATGATAACAGGAATTATTTTATCTTTTATTTTTGCTGGACTCAGCGAAAAGGGATATTGGAAAAGGGTATCTTTAGGTCTTAGTATTTTAGTTGGTTTATTTTACTTTATTGGTATTGAAGCAATGAGATTTTTATTTCAAATGTTTATTTAATTATAGGGTGCTTTACTTCAATAAGGGAGTTGCTTCGGCAGCTCTTTTTCTTATAGAGCTAAAGGGGTAGGTTAGTTCAATAATACATCCTTTTAATTAGTTGTAATATCTTGTATGATAATACCAATATATACATAATTATTCATTAAATAGGGGTGGAATATGAAAATAGGTTGCCTGCAATAATTAAATGAACATGATTTGTGCCTTATTGCAGATTTTGATTAAAATGGTGTAATTATTTTAAGAAAGTTTGGTGTCTCTAAAAATGTCTGTAGTGGATAGAAGAATACTTAAATCTCAAGAAGCAATAAAAAATGCTTTTATTGTACTGATGTCTGAAAAAAAATTTGATCAGATTACAATACAAAATATTTCCGACAGAGCAAATGTTGGCCGAAGGACCATCTATCTTCATTACATGGATAAATTTGATCTACTGGATAAAATTACTGAAGAACATATAAACGAACTAAGAAAACTCTGCGAATCGACAGCCGAAATGAATTATATTGATACGGAATTTTTATTGTTTAAGTACTTTGAGCGTAATTATTTATTTTTCTCAGCAATCTTAGCGAGTAAAGGAGCAGTTTATTTCCGTAATCGGTTCCTTGAATTTGTCCTCGAAGAGTTAAAGAATCAAGTGGATATAAAAGAAGGAGAAAATCATGGTGAAGATGTTACTATTCAATTTTTTGGAGCAGCTATCGTAGGGATAGTGGAATGGTGGTTCAAGAATGGAAAGCCTTACCCGCCTCATGTTATGGCACAACGAGTGGGAATTTTATTAGAGAGGAACCTATAGTTATAATATTTTTATTACTATTCAATTTAAATGCAATTGTGAAGGATTGTACTTAAACTAACGGGTGCGTTAGCGTCATAAGAAGGCAGCCAATTGGCGGCCTTTTGAATGTGAGATTATTGATTATTAACATTATCTTCGAATTCAAGTAACCCTCAATTAACCGGTCAGTTTAATTTAAGAAGATACTGTATAATATTGATATATTTAATATTTTTGGAGGTCTGAAATGATTAACGGTGGAGATGGATTATTTGCTCTTTTAGCTTTTTTACCTATTATTTTTTATTTAGTTCTTACTGTTTTTGCTATTTATTTTGTAATTAAGGTAATAAAGTTCATGAATGAAAAAATAAAATTAGACAAAGAAAAAAATGAGAAGCTTGATGAATTAATTAAGGTAAATCAAAGTAAAAAAGATTAAATGATTTTATATTAATTCAACAAACGGGCGCTTTTCTTTAATAAGGAGGCGTCTTTTTGTATTGCACAACGGGGCAGCGTTCCTGTAGGTGGGTTACTTGAACGGTGGTATTTCCTTTTTTAAATTAATAGGGAGTTTAATAGAAGAATTATACGGCTGGCTATTGTACAATTTTGGTCATTAAAATAGGATTTTGGGGGAATGTTGGTGTGAATATTAAGAGGAAAAAGTCTTTTATGCTATGTTTTATAGTTCTGTCATTTTCTGCAATTGCTATTATCTCAAACTTTAATTCACTTGAAATCACAAAAAGTGCATGTATTGAAAACAATAAGACACCTAACGTTGAAAAGGACTTCTTAGCTATTAACTGGTCTGTATCATGTGAATAATACATACTGGTTATTTCACTAACGGGTGCACTACTTCATTATTAGGAGCTGATCGGCAGCTCTTTTTTCTTATGGAACTATCGGGGCAGGTTAGTTCAACAAGCTTTAATTAAGAAACATTCTCATTTCAAATTTATTATTTAGAGCAAGGTTATTCCTTGCTTTTTTCTTTGTGTTTTAAAGTTGCTTTTTATTAAAAAAGGGTATTTTTCGTTGAAAAATAATAATTTTAGTGTAAAATTACACTAAAAGGGAGTATTTAGTATATATGGAAAAAGAAGAATTCATCAATTTAATATCAGAAAAAATGAAACTTGTCCGAACAGAACAAAGTTTTTCTCAAGATAAGATGTCTGAAATTCTAGGGATTTCAAAAAAAACACTAGTTCAAATTGAAAAAAGAAGAACAAAAGCCAATTGGACCACCGTTGTTGCATTTTGTGCTTTGTTTAATCATAGCCAATTGTTGATATCAACAATTGGTGACAATCCAGTTGATTTTGTTCAGTTAATTGCAAGAAAAAATGGTGGTACGCCTAAAGAAAAAACAATGGGTGGTAAGATATGGTGGAAAGAAATCGAGTATAGGGGGGATTTTCGTTTGCAACAAAATTTGATTAGTAATCATTACCGTATATTGGATCAATTTGATTATCGTTGGCATAGTTCTTTTGATAAAGAAGAGAGTTTAAGTCGTTTATATGAATTACAGGAGGTGGGGAAATGAGTACGGAAAGTCTTCCAGGGTGGTTTTGGATAATATATTACTTATTTTTGTTTATTACATTAGGAGCATTAATATTTAGTCTTATTCGAAAAAGGAATATAGGAATGTCCTTTATTTCCATAATTTTTGTGATTACTGTTCCGATAATGAGTTTGTTAAATAGTATTGGAAGAGGAGAAGGACTAAATGAGTTTGAACATTTATTTAGTCAATTACAACAAGGTGCGATTTGGTCTCTTTATGTAGTTGTGGGTTATTTATTTTTATTGGTTTGGTGGTTTGTTTTCTTATTTTCAAACAAAATTATAATGACAAAAGGAAAAAACTTATTCAAGTAACGGGCAGGATTGTTTAATAAGGGATTAATATTTTGATAATTCATTTTAGAAATGCAGGGGATTGAAATATGAAAGATAAAAAGTATTCTTGGATAAGCTTTACTTCATTTGGATTAGGAGTATTCGTGATTTTACATCCCATTTTAGCCAATATATATCCAAAATTCTTTATGTTAACGCAATATATTGGTATCGGATTAACGCAATATATTGGCATCATATTAACGATTATTTTGAGTGTTATAGCTTTACTTAAAAAGAATGAGAAGAAACCTTTAGCAATAATAGGTTTAATTATGGGAATCATTATGATGATATTTGCAGGCATCCTCTTATATATATCCTTTAATAAATATAGCCCTTATTAACTTTGCCTTTGTTTTCTTTCGCAATCGGGGGCGATTGAAGAAAAGTACAATCTCTCTCCTGGGCAGGGTAGCAAAAAGAACATTCAGGAAATATGAAACCGTTTTTGAAAATTACCGTATTACAAGATTTAATCACCTAACAGGTGCTTTATAGGGGTTGCTGCGGCAGCTCTTTTTCTTATGGCACTAACGGGGCAGGAAAGTTGAAGAGTACTGTTTGATCTTTATTCAACAATTGGGCCATTTTGTTTGAAATTTAGGAGTGAAGAAATGAATAATTTTTTTACAGCATTAACTTATGTAAATAAAATGATTTATGAGTCGAATCACTTAACTGTAAAGTCAGTTCAAGAAGAGAAGCAAAATTCTAAGTATGGTGCTGGTACATTTCAATTATCTTCTAAAACAGTTCGATTCAGAGTTGCGAATATAACCCCTACCAAAGTAGGGCAGTTTGTTGCATTTTGGGAAAAAGACCAAAATAATAAAAATCAACCCTACTTATATGAGGAAGCCCCTGATATTAGTTATAACTACCTTTAAAAATGAAAATGAGTTTGGTCAATTTATTTTCCCAAAAGAAATTCTATTAGAACAGAACATTCTTAGGTCTACTTCAACAAAGGGCAAAATGGCAATAAGAGTTTATCCTAGCTGGGATAGTCCGAGTAGTAATCAAGCGATGAAAACTCAAAAATGGCAGTTACCCTATTTTGTTGACATGTGTAATCCGAATAAATTACCCTTAGAAAAAATATTAGAACTCTATTCTTTTTAATCCTCTGCAATCGGGCGCGATTCTTGAAGAATTTTCGCTTTTCTTAATGAACTAACGGGTGCTTTACTTCAATAAAGAAGGTTGCTAAGGCAGCCTTTTTCTTATTGCACTAACGGGGCAGGTTAGTTGCATAAGAATTTTATGATATTCACTAACGTGCCAGGCTAAATTATCAAATTCAGTATTGTCCTTTTGGGTTAATATTGAGATAAGGTAAGGCTATTGTATGGGGGATGTAAAATGAGCAATTATAAAGTTGGTTATCAATGTAAATGTTGTGGAAATTATCACGATGAACTTCCCTTGAGTTATGGAAGTCCTGTTCCTGATTACTATGAGGAAGTACCATTCGAAGAACAAGAAAAACGAATAGAGATGAATGAAGATGTGTGTATAATTGATGATGAATATTTCTTTATTCGTGGATGTATTGAACTTCCAGTAATGGATGGGGAAGATCCTTTTATTTGGGATGTTTGGGTTTCATTAAGTGAAACAAATTTTGACAAAATGATGGAGTATTGGGAAGTTGAAGGCAGAGAAAAGGATTTGAAACCAATGTTTGGTTGGCTGCAAACTTCTATTCCTTGTTATCCTGAAACACTAAACTTAAAAACAATGGTTCACACTCGTCCAATAGGTTTACGTCCTTCTATAGAATTAGAACCAACAGAACACCCATTATCCATAGAGCAAAGAAAAGGAATTGGATTTAAAAGAATAAAGCAGATAGCAGAAGATTTGTGTAAAGTAGAAGAAAAATAATATCTCTGCATAATGAACTAACGGTTCGTTAGCGTAGGCTCGGAGCTGTCTTAAAAGGCAGCTTTTTCTTTAAACAACTAATGGGGCAGGTTAGTTGAAGAAGTTTTCTCGATATGTACTGTTTCCCAAAGTTATTTGTTACAGCTACAATAATGGTGAACCACAATGAGAAATTGAGAAGGAGCTTATGCAGATTGAATCTTATTAAATATTTTGGAGTCCAATTTATTCTATTTAATGTAATAATCCTAACAGGGTTTTACTCAGATAGTTACATAAGCAAGCCATTTACTTACACTGATTTAATAGCAATAATTATTCATTTTGCTATACTAATCGTCGTGTTAAATGGATACTTTAAGCTAAAAGAACGTCTAATGCCTATTCATTTATTTAATAGAGTGTTACTTTCTTTGTTAGCTTTTGTTTTTACCGTTATTTTTATAGAGATTTTAACAGGAGAATGAGATTTTACCTCTAATGAACGGTGCGTTAGCTGAAGATCGGAGCTTTCTTTAAGGCAGCTTTTTCTTATAGAACTAAAGGGGCAGTTTAGTTCAAGAAGCGTAATTTATTCGTACTGTGAATTAATTGCAATACATTTTGCTACCACTCTTTATGAAATGGTAATATTTAATGCTGAGGTGGTGTTTATGAAAAAATTATATTTGATCCCTATTTCTATACTTCTTGCAGCTCCATTGTCATCGTTTTTTAGTGCTTCAATTGATAGTTTAATATCTTTAAATGAAGATCTTCCAAAAGATGAATATTTCCCTTTTTTAAATGGAGTAATTATTGGCACAATATATGAATTAGCAATATATTGCATTATTGGTATTCCTGTAACTCTAATTATTGATACCATAACTTATTTTGTGGGTTTACATACAAACTTAAAAGTATATCTTTTACAATTTTCTTTGTATACTATTTCTGCAATCACTCTTGCCTACATATTAGACTCTGATAATTTTTGGGCTTATTTAACGGTAGGAATAGCAGTACATACCTATTTTCATATATTGTTTTTTTTGAAAAAAACTAATAGCAAACCTTAAACAGAATCTATGACGAAATATTGGTCAACTCTTCTTATAGAACTAACGGGTGCGTTAGTTTATTAAGGAAGACAAAAAGATCAGCGTTTTTTATAAAAGAATAATCCAATTCAATAGTAGTATAAGGGCATGTTTTGATAATCTATTTTCAAAACATGCCCTTTGTATTTATTTATCAAAGTTTTTTGTATTAGTTTGATCAAACTTTGTTTCAAATCTACAATAAGATAGATTTTAATAGGTTATTGGACGTAGAATAATGAACAGGGTTTTATGACGTGAATAGTGACAAAAAAAGAGTTTCATGACATGTGTTCAAAAAGGACGAGTTTTGGAACAAATAATAAAATGTGTGCTTTTTAACTTTGTTCAGCAATCGGGCCATTTAATGGAATAAGACTTCCGAACAAAAATGGATTTACAATTAAAAAAAGAAAAATTAGCCAAAAATATTGTTAAAATCAATATTATTATGTAAAATTTTCTTATAAAACAGACTATGTGTTACTGGCGTAAACATGGAGGACCATGAGGAAGCACATAGATAACGGCCGTACGCCTGGGCAAAGTATTTGAACATGAGTTCAAATACTTTTTTTATTTTAGAAAGGGGATCTTTAAGTGAAAGAGATTAGTTTACGGTACGGAATGAATCCAAATCAGAGTAAAGCTAAAGTTTATGTTGCAGAGAACGGGCCTATTAAAATCTTAAACGGAGAAGCCAGTTATATTAATTTTTTAGATGCTTTAAATGCTTTTCAACTGGTTCGAGAGCTTCGACAAGCCACTGGTCAACCAGCAGCAGCATCCTTTAAACATGTCAGTCCAGCAGGTGCAGCTGTGTACTCTCCACTGAATGATTTACTTGCTAAATCTTATTTCATTGAAAATATGGAACTTTCTCCATTAGCTGTTGCTTACGTAAGAGCACGAGGAACAGATAGGATATCTTCATTTGGTGATTGTGCTGCTTTTAGTGATGAAGTTGATGTAACTGTAGCAAACCTTCTAAAAACAGAGGTTTCTGATATCATTGTTGCACCAAGTTACAGTCAAGAGGCATTAGAGATTTTGAAACAGAAAAAGAAAGGAAAGTATTTAATCTTAGAAATTGATCCAAACTATGTGCCTGCTCCAATTGAACAAAGAACGGTATTTGGAATTACCTTAGAACAAGAAAGAAATGATGTACAGATCGGAAAAGAAGTTTTTGACAATATTGTTACGACACAATGTGATATTCCTGATAGAGCCAAGCAAGATCTTCTTGTTGCCCTTATTACATTGAAATACACACAATCAAACTCTGTTTGTTTCGCTTTAGATGGTCAAACAATTGGAATTGGTGCTGGGCAGCAATCACGTATTCATTGTACAAGATTAGCAGCTGAAAAGGCAGATAACTGGTGGTTAAGACAACATCCAAGGGCACTTAATATGAGGTTCAGAGAAGGAATATCTCGTGTAGAAATGAATAATGCGATTGATGGATGGCTGAATGATAATATTACTGAGGCTGAAAATCAACAATGGAAACAATGTTTTCAAGAAGTCCCTGAAAGGCTAAGTAAGAGTGAGAAACAGCAATGGTTAAAAAGATTAAAAGAAGTTTCTTATGCTTCCGATGCTTTTTTACCGTTCCGAGATAATCTTGATCGTGCTGCTCAAAGTGGAGTTAAATATGTTGTTCAAACAGGTAATTCTATACGAGACGATCAAGTTGAACGAGCAGCAAATGAACATGGAATGGTCATGGCACATTCAGGCATTCGTGTATTTCATCATTAAGCTATGAAGGAATATAATTAAGGAGAAAGAGCCTTTTAATAGGGGCTACTTCTCTTATCCGATAATTGTGTTTATGTAAAATAGGCAAACGAAATATGTTATTCTTATTCCGTAATCGGGCGCGATTCTTAAAGAAGTTTCGCTTTTCTTAATGAACTCCCATGAAAATTAAAAAAGCTCAAAATCCAGAAAAAATCACAACAAAATAGACCCAGTAAAAACGCTTTTTAAAAAAAGGCAAGCCTTATGAGTAATCTGATTGAGTTTGGTAAATCGCTAAACAAAAACCTCCAATCATAGCAAAATAAGTAGAGGCTAGCGCGACGACCAAAAAAGGATTAATCCCCCATGAGTGCTACCCATAAAGGGCACGACAGTCGGTGGTACACCGTGGTCGTCGGAGTCAGACTAACGGATGGGCTCAAAGGCACCATAGTTCAACGACCTTCTTCGCCAGCCATTAAAACATTATCGACATAGAGAGCAATTTTCATTCTCTGTGGTGAAGCGCTGATTTTTGCGCTTCATGGATGGCTAACGGGGCAGTTTAGTTGAAGAAGGAATTGAAGAAACAAAAAGAAAATAGGTATTGTTAGTTAAAATGATTTTTATAGAAAGAAGGATTAATATGGCATATTGCAAAGTTCGCCAAGCCGAAATATATTATGAAGATTTAGGAGAAGGTAAACCAATTTTAATGATACACGGTTATTCTCCGGACCATCGATTAATGAGTGGTTGTATGGAGCCTATATTTACCAAGAGGGAGGGGTGGCGACGTATTTATATTGACCTACCTGGAATGGGATTAACAAAAGAATATAACGAAATAAGTAGTTCTGATGAAATGCTGAATGCTGTTTTAGATTTTATTCAAGCTGTAATTCCTAACCAAGAGTACGTAATTGTTGGGGAATCTTACGGTGGCTATATAGCTAGAGGCATTATTGAGAAGCATCAAGAACAAATACTCGGTGCAGCATTTATATGTCCTGTTATTATTCCTCTTCCAGAAAATAGAACAGTTGAGAAACATAAAATATTGAGAATGGATGAAAAGTTTATTGGAAATTTATCAAAGGATGAATTAGAAGATTTTAGAAATAACAACATTGTACTTGATGAGTACACATGGTTAAGGTACAACAAAGAAATTCTAAGTGGTTGTAAAATTGGAGATGAAAAGTTTCTAAATAAGGTTAAGAATAAATATGGATTTTCTTTTAAGATTGACCAGTCTGATTTTATTAAACCCAGTGTATTCCTGTTAGGAAGACAAGACTCTTCGGTTGGATATAAAGATGCTCTTGACATAGTAAACAAGTATCCGCGAGGAACATTTGCTGTATTGGATATAGCAGGTCACAATTTACAAATTGAACAACCACAACTTTTTAGTACTCTATTAAATGAATGGTTGGATAGAATTGAAGAGTTCCAAAACTAATACTTACGCAGTAAGTGAAGTTTGTGAAATATTGTACTTAAACTAACGGGTGCGTTAGTTGATTAAGGATCACTAAAAACAATCAAAGTATTTTATAAAAACTGAATACTTAATCACAAGAAAAGAATCCATTTTGACAACCTTTTTTCAAAATGGATTCTTTTTATTTACGCTAATATGGGGTTCAAGAGGACCTTTTGATCAATCTTTATTTCAAAGCTAAACTTTTCAGCTCCTTTTTATTTTTGCGATTATACTACTTTTTTGGGTCCCGGTAGCAAAACGCAGAAAACATACGCTAAGCATTATTCGACATTGAAAAGCCGAGTTTTCCTACTTTAAGGAGCAAACTCGGCTTTTCAATGTCTAGGCTCTACATCTAAAATATTGGCGGTACCCTTTTACAATTTTATTACCCTTAACTAAAAGGTCTATATTCTACCACCGAAGATAATTTAATTAATGTAGAAGGTTCTCCATAAGCTAATGACGAATCAATAAATTCTTCAAGCGATTGAACTGACTCCGTTACGATTTTTACTAAATAACTAAACTGTCCTGCTAATCGATGACATTCAACTACGTTATGATTTTTTTTACAGAAATCCCTAAATGATTTTCCTTGTTTCGTATCAAATAAAATAAAGGCAGTTACACTTTTATTTAGCTTTTCAGTATCGATAATAGCTCTATATCCTTTTATTACCCCTTTATCTTCAAGCTTTTTTACCCTTTCATTTACAGCAGGAGTTGAAAGTCCAACTTTTTTCCCTAGTTCTGTCATAGATATTCGAGCATTTTCTTGAAGTAGAATTAAAATACTTTGATCAATTTCATCCAAGGTAGCATCGTCCTTTGACATTATATTTTTAAGAAAAATTGTGAAATTAAAATAAATAATAAAGTATTAAACAAAATAAGCTTAATATATCTATGTATTTAATACAATATGTAATATAAAATAGTGTTTAGTATTCTATATTGGAATAAAATACCTTTAGGGAGTGATTTAATAGTGAATAGTTTTTTTCAGAATGATATTATTTTAGAAAATTCAAAAGTATTACTTGTTCCTTTTACCTTAGAGTATAAAGAACCTCTAAAAGAGGTTGCTTTTGATGAGTCTCTATGGACATACATGGGTTTATTTATTCGTACAGAAGAGGAGTTAGATGAGTATATACATTCAACTTTAAATGAAAAGTTAGAGGGAAAGTCATATCCATTTATTATTATTGATAAAGAAACAAAAAAAATTGTAGGTAGCACAAGACTTGGGAATATAAATTTTCATAATAAGAGATTAGAAATAGGTTGGACTTGGTATGGGACAAAATTTCAGGGAACAGGAATAAACAAAGCTTGTAAATATGAATTATTAAAATATGCTTTTGAAAATATGAACTTTAACAGAGTTCAATTTAGTGCAGATATAGACAATATTAGGTCTCAGAAAGCAATTCTAAAACTTGGAGCTAAGCAAGAAGGGATCTTTCGTAGCAATTACATAGATCAAAATGGAAATAAAAGAGACGATGTTTATTTTAGTATTATCCAAGAGGAGTGGAATGATATTAAAAAGAAATTCTTCAGCGAATTTGAATAAGTAAGTTAACACTTTTTATTTCCCATTGGTTATTATTTCTACTTTTATTGATAAATCTTATGGAATTAGTTTTATGTTCCTATTCACCCATACCTAGTACAGCAGCAAGAAAAGATAGGGTGACAAAAATCCTCAACCAATTCTCTTTTGGATGAGGATTTTTATTAACTCTTTGCTAATTCACGAATGATTTGACTAATTTCATGTATTCCCTTTTTAAGATCTGTTAATGAGGCATACGCATAGGATATACGTAGATAACGGTCCGATTCTTGACCATAAATATTACCTGGATTAAGAAGTATACCCTCAGATAATGCTTTTACATAAAGATCTTTCATGGATAGTTTAGGTAGAATTTTTAGCCAAATAAAAAATCCTCCCTTCGGTACATTCCATGTTGTTATATCTTTTAAATGAGTTTCTAAAACATCCAAAACAACTGCCCTCCGTATTTTTAGTTGTTCTTTTACATCTTCAAGGTGATGTTGATATAGACCACTTGATAACCATTCAGCTGCAACCCTTTGAGATAACGAACTAGAACCGTAGTCGGTTTGCATTTTTATATCGGATAATCGTTCAATCACAGGTTCCGGACCAACAATCCAACCGATTCTTAAACCAGGACTCAACGTTTTAGACAAACTGCCAAGATACAAAATATGTCCATTCTTATCCTTTGCCTTTAAAGGAAGTGGAGGTGTTTCATCAATCCATAATTCTCGATAAACATCATCTTCAATCATTGGAAGCTGTTCTTTTTCACATACTTCAAGAAGTTCTTGACGGCGTTTTTCTGACATTAATATCCCTGTTGGATTATGAAAACTAGGAATGGAATATAAAATCACTTTACCCTGTTGTTTTTTTGAAGTGAAAACAGTGTTTGGCAAGAGACCTTGTTCGTCCATCGGTAAACCTGTAAGCTTCATCCCAGCTGATTGAAAAACATGTAGAGAATAAAGATAAGAAGGTTTTTCAAGTAAAACGGTTGATCCTCTTTGTAAAAGACCAACTGAAATTAGTTGCAAAGCCTGCAAGGCTCCTGAAACAATTAAAATGGAAGAAGGAGAGGTATTAATCCCCAATGCTTTTAAATAAGTAGTTAATGCTTCACGTAAGGGGAGGAAGCCTTTTGGGTCTTCATACCCGAAAGGTTCCATTTTGTCAGATACTTTCCCCATAACGAGCTTCATTGTTTCTAAAGGAAATAGATCTTTGGAAAGTTCTCCTTTACTAAGCTGAATAAAGTTTGTGTTTGATTCGGCTTGATTAATCTCTTGAACTGTTGCTTGACTCGGTTTGTGTAATCCTGATTTGACATGTTCGTTCCAATCAGGCGGAGGATTTGTGGCTATTAATGTCCAAGTATTATTAACTACGACTGTTCCCATTCCCATCTTACCCTCAATTAACCCGTCAGCCATTAATTCTTCTAAAGCAGTGATGACAGTGCTCCGATTTACTTCAAATCTCTTAGCTAATATACGCTGGCTTGGAATTTTGCTTCCGATTGGCCATTCCCCATTTGCAATTTTCTCTTTAATATAATCGACAATTTGTTGATATTTTGGATATTGTTTATTTGGTTTCACTCATTTAAAACCCCTTTACATTCTATTTTTAATCCAAAGTGGTTGGGTTAAAAATTACCAAGCTGGTTGAGGACATTTTATCAAATACTGATTAATATTAGAAATAATCGGAACCAGAAATAATATTGGTTGGTTCCTTATTCTAAGGATGTGTTCAAATGGCAAAAAAATGGGGTTTTAATGTTATTGTCGCCTATGGTCTTGCGATTTTTCTATGGGCTTCAGCTTTTCCTGGTATTCGGGTTGGATTAGAATACTATACACCTGAACATCTTGCCCTTTTTCGATTACTAGTTGGTTCTATAGCTCTCGTAGTAATTGCTATACTCACTCGTATGCGTTTACCTGAATTAAAGGATACTCCAGCTATTTTATTGTTAGGATTTTTAGGTTTCACGGTTTATCATACAGCTTTAAACGTTGGAGAGAAAACGGTTAGTGCTGGTGCTGCAAGCCTAATTGTTTCTATGACTCCTATTTTTTCTGCTCTATTAGCCGTTTGGTTTATGCGTGAACGCTTTGGGTTTATAAGGTGGATTGGATCTATTATAAGTTTTCTGGGAGTTATCTTGATATCGTTTGGAACAGGAGATCACTTTGAATTTAACACTACAATTTTGTTTATTCTCTTAGCATCCTTTTCAGAAAGTTTATACTTCGTTTTTCAAAAGCGTTATTTAATAAAGTATGGATTTCTTGCTTTTACTACCTATACGATTTGGGCAGGTACATTTTTTATGCTTTTCTATCTCCCAGGACTAGGTCAGGAAATAATAAGTTCCTCTATAGAATCTACCCTTAGCATTTTGTACTTAGGTCTCTTTCCTACGGTTATTCCTTATCTTGCATTAGCATTTGTTACATCTCGAGCAGGAGCTTCAGAGGCAACGAGCTCCCTTTACCTAACACCAGCTCTTACATTTGTGATTTCTTGGGTTTGGCTTGGAGAGGTGCCGACTACCCTTTCTGCTATAGGAGGAATCATAACGCTATTTGGAGTTTTATTCATTCATATCCAAGGAGATAAATTACTGAAAAGAGTAAAACGAAATATAAAAATAGAAGGTTAATTCATTATTGAGTCCAGAAAGTCATGATTTTCGTTCCCTTAACCCTTACCTAAAACTAATTCCCTTTTCGCAAACCCATTTACGTTAAAGGGAATTAGCTTAAAGTAAGGAAAAGAACTATTTTGCTACCCAAAAATGTCTTAACGTGGGTTTTACGTCAAAATGTTGGTGCTACCCTGACGGTACCCCATTTATAAAATTAAACTTGTGCAATGGAGAATTTGGAAAAAATAACAATCATTAACATTTAATGTTATAATTTAATTAGAATAATAGGAAAGTAGGTAGATATTTTATGAAAGGAACGGGAATTGTTCGTAATATTGATGAATTAGGTCGTGTGGTCATTCCTAACGAATTAAGAAAAATCCGAGACATTCAATTTAAAGATTTAATAGAAATATTTGTAGAAGATGATCGTATCATTTTACAGAAATACCAAGCTTCTAATACATGTACCATTACTGGAGAAGTGACAAACAAAAACAAAGTCTATCCAGGAGATATCATTTTAAGTCCAAAAGGAGCAGAAATACTTTTGGAAGAATTAAAAACTACTATTATTCGGGGTACCGCCAGCGAAAACGGAAACTTTGTACGTTAAGCCACTAATTCCCAAGCTTTTTTATACCCTTACAAATTGTTAAAAGTACACCAATCATAAGTCGAACAACATATGACCTCGATGCAACTGCAGCAGCGATTGCAAATAAGTCTAAATTGTGAAATTAAAGACCTAATAGCATGAAGGAGGTAGATTATGTTTAAGAAAGTTTTTATATCATTCGGTTTATTGTTAGCTTTTATTAGTATTTTTTCTTTCCAATCTAATTTAGCAAATGCGCCAGTAAATGACGAAGAAATCATTCCAATGCCTGGAATGGATGTATTAGTTGAAGATTACAACGAAGAAATCACTCTAATGCCTGGAATGGATGTATTGGTTGAAGAAGATATCAAAACATCAAAAGAGCAAAGAGAAAAAGTGATGCAAGACATGAAAGAACACCCTGAATTGGTTCAATTTGCAATCCCAGTATCAAATGAATACTAGCAACGACGCCATATAGTTTCAACTTCGATTTTAAACGGAAAGAAGCAAGTTTTTAACCTGCTTCTTTTTTTTATGGTAGAAAATTAACTTAGCGTATGTTTTCCGCGAAGTGTTGACAGTACCCGGGTACCGCCAACATTTTGACGTAAAACCCACTCTAATACAATTACTAGAAAAAATAAAACTGATTTCTCCTACGTTATGGGGAAATCAGCTTTATTTTTTCTATCTTTTACGGGCGCAGTTTATTTGAGTTTGGTACCTTTTCAAGTCAAATGTATATTCCCCGAATAGGTTATATGTTCCCAACCTAATGGGATGCCTGTGGATTTTTAATAAGATTGATAATTTATAAAAATGTTTGTTCATTTAGGGGTCCAGCCGTCAAAAAAAACGCACTTATTATACCCTAAGACAGATATTGTAAAATGATTCACCAAAAACGGTCTAAACTCTTCATTTTAGTAATTTGATTTTGGTATAGTTTTTAGATAGGGGGTATTAACCCGAATTACTGAACCGTGTTATTGATTTTAAAAGTAACCGAAAACGGTTGTTTATGGGGAGTTTTTATTAAAAGATAAATGGATATTTATGTTAATGCCGAGAAGAAATTGTGAAATGATGTACTTAAACTAACGGGGCAGCATTCCTGTTAGAAGGATGTTCGGGGTCTTGAAAGAAAAAGAGCCCTCTTGTATGATGCATGAGTGTCAACGACCATTGACCCAGCA
>NZ_JBIWES010000031.1:0-19039 GCF_044762665.1 Peribacillus sp. NPDC096622
CCTTTTTAGCTGGCCAGCTCAGGACACATTCATCTTATCAAGAGGTCTTTTTTCGTTCAAACCTCATTTTCAGTTATTACAGGAATGCTGCCCCGATAACGGGGATGGTGTCGTCAAAATGACCTTTCGCGATATGTTCCACTGAACGGCTAGCATGGCCATTGGCATTTGGCCAACGGTGTAATAGACCCCTTTGAGAAATGATCGTTGGTCATAACTATTACGAGTCATCCGATCCACTACAATGATTAACAAATAAAAAGTAATGATTGCCAGGATAGTGCTCGCAATGATTTGCCATATCAGTGTGCAAGCCATACGAACAGCGATGTTAGGTTTCAATTTTATAGCCAACCCCCCACACAGTCGTAATGAGCTTGCGACCCATTTCCTGCTCGAGCTTATCTCTCAACTTGCTGATATGCACCATTACGGTGTTGTTCGACTCGGAAATGGGGTAACCTAGAGGTGGAAACGAAGAAAAGCAGGGACTGGCACAGAGCCAATACCCGCTTCTTTAGAAAAGATATTCACATGCGCTACTTCATCTTTTGTAGACACCAAAACGCAGCATGGCAAAAAATTCACGAAAATCTTGGAAAATTACTTCCAGCTCTCGACGCATCTGCTCAAGGCTACCTTCCCTTGCAATGAACAGCTTATCCATACGATGTTCCATCGCCTCAGTAATTACCGATATGATTTTAATCACATCTTCAAAATCAATATCATCCCGTATTTGATCCCGAGGTATGGCAGATATGATTTCCCGGAATTGTCCGGAATTTTTTTGTCCCCAAAGTGCCTCAGCTTTTTGATACACCGGGTGTAGCGGCTGGCTTATAATGATACGAATTAATTGAACGACTTTAGGCCTAGATTTTAAATATTCAAGATCCTTTACGAAAAGGTGAATAATGGCCTCGAAAAAATCTGACGGTATGTCCTCGATCTGATATCTCGAGATCCGCTCATTCTCGCTTTCTATCCTTTCGATCATATAAAGAAATAAGGACTCTTTACCCCCGAAATATTGAAATAACGAACCTTTAGGGATGCCTGCCTGCTTCACGATCCGGTTCGTCGAAGCGGCATCGAATCCATAAGCGGCGAACTCGTCCAAACAAGCTTGCAAAATCTTCTCTTGTTTTTCCTGCGGCAATCGCTCGAACATCTCGATATTCATGACTCAACCTCCTTATCGGATTTGTCCCTCAGCCATGTATTATACTCTCATTTCAGATTACTGATCAAGCTCCGATTAGTGTATATGCGGTTGCGACGATTGCGGCTGGTTCTTCACGTCCGACATTTTTATCACCTGGTGCGTTTTGATCGCTTTCGTCAAATCCTGCTTCTCCATTAGCTTTCCGTCCAATATAACGGCGGAAATCGCCGTCGTATTCCGAATGTCCTTCAGCGGATTCGCTGTGAGCAAAACCAGATCGGCCAGCTTGCCCTCTTCGACGGTACCAAGCTCATGTTCTCTGCCAAGGTATTTCGCCGGATTAAGCGTTGCCGTCTGCAACGCTTGGAGCGGAGTAAGACCGCTCTTCACGAGCAGTTCAAGCTCGTCGTGCAAGGAAAAACCGTATACTAGATTCGGAATCAAGAACACGGCATCCGTTCCGGCAAGCAATGGAACGCCAGCCTCGTTCATTTTCCGGACTAAACCCGGTAAAAAGGAGTTGTGTTCCCTCATTTGAGCAAACTCTTTCGGGTTATTCTTGCTTTGTCGAAGAGATTGAACCCATTGTTTCTGAATCTCCGTCGGCACATATTTCGCTCGCTCGCTAAGCTGCTCTGAATTAAATAGAGCGTTCGTCACGGCAAGCGTCGGCACTTGCCAAACTTCGTTCTGTTTAAACACCTGGAACAGCTTTGCCGCACGCTTCGGATCATAAGATTTCGCCGCTCTAACTTCGGATTCCACAAAAGTAGTCATATCCATCAATTTTGGATTTTTTAACAGATCTTCTTCTAGGCTTGAGGTCGCGATAAACATACCATGCATGTGTTCCATGCTCTTCATTCCCACTCGGACCGCCTCTGTGGCGCGAACCAACGCAGGCAAATGACCTGTAACGGGTAGTCCGAGCTTATTCGCTTCGTCCGCAACGGCGATGAAAAGCGGACTCGGCAGCCAGGAATATACCTTAATGTGATCCGCGCCTTTCTTGGCCATGAGACGAACGGCTTCGCGCGCTTGTTTCTCCGTTCTCAAATCAAACATGTGGGGCGCATCCGCGCCTTGCACCAACGTCGATCCTGCATAGGCAATTCGCGGTGCATTCATTCCGTCTTTGATCGCTTTTTTCCATAAATCGATGCTTTTCAGATTCGCCCCCATATCTCTTACGCCTGTTACCCCATTGCTCAGAAATAACGGAAAAGCCAGCTCATGGTCGTTCGTTAAGTGTATGTGCATATCCCACAAACCGGGAATGACATATTGGACTGCAGCGTCGCGCACTTGTGCTTCTCCTGGTATCTCAACTTCATCGCTGTCTCCAATCTGTTGAATCTTGTTGCCTACAACGATTATCGTTTGATCTTCCTCCAATTTCCCAGACTGAACATCCACAACAGTTGCATTTTGGAGCACTAACGTTTTCTTACTTTTGTTCGACGGCTCGATACTCGCATGGCTGGGTCCTGCATTTCCAAACAATCCGACACCTAAAGCCATTACCATTAACAATAAATATTTCTTCGAATTAGATTTAATAGTCAAAATAAATCAGCTCCTCATCATAAACTCGTATTGTTAGCTTAAAATTGTAAATCATGTGAAATTACCACATGACCAGGTGGTCATATTTTATGATGGATTATTTTTCACCTAATGTCAAACATTACCGACACGCGAAAATAAAAAAAACGCCAGGGATGCTGGCGCTTACGGTGATTATATTTTGTTAATTCCGGAGAGTTTAAGTTAATCGAGTAGCCCGCCATTCTATACGAGGTGATTCCGCCATGAAACCGCTAACCACGACGAGCGACCTAATTCTAGCCGCCGCTAAACGAACGCCGATATACGTATACTTCGATGACCACGTTTACGGACCCGCTACTATCGAGGCAATTACGGACTTTCACGTAGAAATAAGCGGTAAAGACGACGCAGTAACCGACGGTATCAACTGCTTCTCCCGCGCTAATTGTTCGTTTTATATCGCGGGGGATTTTATACAGCGGTAGCCTCGATAATGTACGCCATTTTGAACCGTTCACTATTTAACTGTGCATAATAAAACGGACGAACGGCCCGGTAAGTGCCATTCGTCCGTTTTTGCAATTAATTATGAAAATCCAAAAACAACCAATTAATAGACCCAGAAGAACCTGAAAAATTAGCTTCAAGTACGTAAGTTTTCCCGGTTAGGTACTGCATCGTATCTGAAGCATGCTGTCGAATGAGTTGATCAAATCGATGGATACTTAGTAGAATGAGCGAGCATATATGGCCCTGATGGCGAGCCTTGCGAAATAGTTGCATAAAGAAAAAACTGCCTTAAAGACAGCTCCTATCTTCAGCTAACGCACCCGTTATTTCATTAACGATTTTAAACAATCTTTATACGCCGCAATGGTACAGATAAAATTCACCTTTAGCTAAAGTTTCTGACATTGAAATTATCTTTTCAAATTGGGTGTTTTTGCCCATCCCCCCGAAAAGGTGGAATAAGGAGAACTTCATTAAAGATTAGGGAAGTTCTCCTTAAATATTGCTTACTCTGTTTCTGATATTACGTTTAATTGGGCTAATTCTTGAATGATTTTATCCATATCAACAGTCTCTTGTTGAATATTAAACTCGTATCTTCCATAGAAGTTAATATGTTGCCATGCAACTGGAGAGGTTTGTTTCATAACATCTGAATCCAGTCCCTTTCTTTCTCTGTAAACCAACATATTAGATAAAATACTGGCATTGTAATAAATAATGCAATTGGAGAGTAAGCGACTGCATTCCCCCCAGATATGTTGATCATTTTCATTTTTAAAACGTAATTTTCCAAAATTAGCAAAGGATACTGCTTTGCGTAACTTATGATAACTTTCTCCCCGATTTAATGCCTTTTGCACATTGCGGCGTAAAGGTGGAGAATCAATATAATCCAGAAAATACAGGCTTCTTATGATGTTATCGTACTCCCATAGAGCACGTTTGGTTTTGTTCTTCCGTGCATAAGCACTCAGCTTACCAATTATAATGCTCTGTGTGGTTGTTTTAACCGCAAGGGATAGCATAATTCGTTGAATATTTTCCCATTCTTCTATAATAAGATTGGTATTAATTTTTCGGACTGGCTTGATCAGTTGATCGCCATATTGGCTCGGATGTTTGAATCCGTAAAGAGATTTGTTGACTTTATCGTGAATATCCTTGTAGCGAGGCGCAAACTGAAAACCAAAAAAGTTAAGAATAGCAAAATTCACTTCATTAGTTCCATGTGTATCCGTGGAATGTAGATCAGGCTGAATATCAGTTGTGTTGTTGAATAGAATATCAAACACATAATGACTTTCATGCTCATTGGCCCCAATAATTCGAGCATTAACAGGGATATGGTTGGCTACCATTGTATAGGAAACAATCCCTTTACCAAGACCAAAGTATTTAGGTGAATGACGAGAATTAATAGTATTGATTCGAGTTTCAATTTTCTGCCCGTCACTACTAGAATGAATCGCCTCACCAATGTCATAATGTTTAAAGATTGGAAGTTTGGTTATTGCATTACTGATACAATCATTCGCTTCTTTTAAAGTCTCTAGACGAATAAAGTTATCAGATGTGGCAGCCAGTAACGGATAGCTAATATCTGAAATTTCCCCCATTCTACCTAACCCCATGTTGGTTCCCCAAGCGATCAGACAGGCGACAAGAATTCGATTGTCTTTATTCTGTTTGGCATAACGTCCCAGAATGTGCTCAAATGAGTCAAGGAATTGACATTGTTGTTGAACAAAATGCAAGACACTTCTAATGTCTATTTGCTTTAATGTATCGTAGAATGAGTGATTAATGGATTCTGCATCCCGGGTATAAGGTAACGTCCATCGGGTATACGAACCCCGTTTTTTTATTTGAAGATGTTCATTTTCCCCAGATGAAATGCTTCGGTTAACCTCTGTAATTCGTTCTTCTAATTTCCCCTCAAGCTCCATTAAATGACTATGAATGGGTTGATTGAAAATCGTTAGACCCGTATCAGCGATCAACGTTTCTTTCTGTTCCCATTGACGATCATTGATCAGGTCATCTTCAAAACTGCGAAATCAAATACTATCACGACAAAAAATATCCCCTGCTTCTAAACGGTTGCGTAGGAGGCTACAGACTAAAAATTCATAGCGATCTATTAAGATTGTTTTTTTCTGATAGATGTAACGCTTCACACCTTCAGGTATAAAACTATTTGGTAAATGATCTGAGCGATATTGTCCTAACGGTTTATTCTTATTAAAAGCAGTCTTCATAAAATTGGCTGCTTTAATTAACGGATCATTCGGTGAAGAAGCTATGAAATCAATCTGCAAAAATATGGGTCGTAAATATCGTTTAAATCGTCGTGCCAGCTGATCAATATGTTCCCACCGGAAGGCAGTTTCATCGTATTTTATATTTGTAGTAATCTGTTTCGCTATGGATTCCAGTTTCTGACGTTCCAGAATAGTAAATGCACGGTCTTGAATATCCTTAAAGGGAGTATCGGCAGGAATATGATCATCAGTGAAAATTTTAAGCAGTTCCCCTGCTTTTTTCATGTCTTGATTGCTCTCTGTATAGGACTCGTAAACTTGTTCTTTTGCTACTAATTTAGCTTCATCTACATAACCTCTTACACCAAAGATGAAGGTGTTGATCAGGTTGTCGTGCATCCGTCGATAACGATGGGATACAAAACATAGCAAATAAACATATACAATCCATACATTCAGCCGTTTGAGCTTGTAGACAGAGTAGTAATTGACTAATGAAGCATAGTACTTGATGCTTTCGTTAGAAATACCTAACTTTGGTAACAGTTCTTGAGCAAGGTGATACAAATGCTGTATTTGTTTACCACGATTCATTTCAAGCTTTATTTCAGTGGCGCTGAAGTCTTTCGGTTCGTGTTTCAGTAGTGTTATTTCATATAGCCCTGAAGAATCTTCAAGTAATCGATCTAAGGATTCAATATCAGTCTGTTTAAGATCATCCTGCATCAATTTGATTAATCGGTTTTGCTCGTGGGTTATCGCCTGTCCCGTCATATCTTGCATAAAACTATAGCCCGGAACAACAATGCAGTTTTCAGCTAAATAATTCATGATTTCTCGAAAGATATAAATGGGTTTACCACAAAACGCTGCAGCTCTTTGAGCTTTTTCCTCCATCTTACGCCGTTCTTCAGCACCGCAACTGTGGTAGTTAAATAATTTAAGAATCAATTGTTGCTGTTTTAACCTAGTAGATTTATCAATTGAACTCAAGTCATCGATCTTACTGTTGTTGAAATGTTCCTTTAGAATATACTGAAGATCCTCCTCTACCTCATGGAGGTCAAATGTAAAAAATAGTTGTTTAGCCTTGAAATAACCTAGTTGTAAAACAAAATAAGCTTTAGATTTGATAGAGCGCAATGTGTGTAGCAACTCTTTCTCTGGCTGTGAGAGAGAAAAATAAGAACAGCTATCTTCGTATGTGAAACTTGGTCTGTCATAAATGATCTTTATTTCATCTTCACTAAGAATCCTCAACCGTTTTTGAGTAGTTGTATTGTTTTCCATATTCATATTTACCCTTTCTGTATGAGGGTATGTGAGCAATTCAGGGAATGACTGCTGCATATGAAGGATTCTCCAATAAAATAAAGAGACTCCAAATCAAGGGAGCATTCCAATCTCAAATTCCCTCATTACCTTATAAAATGAGTTCTTTTTCAGCCTAAGTAACTTCATGAATTCTACACCTGTGATATCTTTGTTTTTCCATTTCGGATAGTGAGAGTTTAATAGTTGGCGCTGTTCATGGGAAAGTGTCTGTAAATTGAGCTTAGGTCGTCCTAAATGCCTACCTTGAGATTTGGCCAGCGCTATGCCTTCGGCTTGGCGTTGTTTAATTTTCTTTCGCTCTTGTTCAGCCACATAAGACAGCAGACTTAGAAACTGATCTTCCATCAGTTTGCCAATATCGCCCATCTCCCTATATTTTCGACTATCAAACAACGTTTCGTTTTCCAACACTACAATATCTGCTTGAATGTTTCTTGTAATGTGTTTCCATTCATGGATAATCCCCTCGTAATCCCTCCCTAAGCGATCTAGAGCATCCAGATAAAGAAGATCCCCTTTTCGCAGGATACGCTTCATCGTCTGGTAGCTGGGGCGATTGAAATCTTTTCCACTTTGTTTATCAACAAAGATCATTCGTTCCTCGATGCCTAGAGCAAACATTTTTTTGATTTGACGTTCTTCATTCTGATCTGTAGATGAAACACGAACATAACCGATCTTCACCATGAACTTCCTCCAGAAGATTTATTTTCATCTACTATTTTACTTTATTTCGTTTCCAAAGGTATATTGAATTTAATAAACGTTTGTAAAATGATTTTCATACATTTTCAAACGCATGAATTAGACTTTATCATACGGATTTTAAAGGTACACCTTTATAAACGAAAAAAGATCCTAAGAATTGAGTGTTGAATAGCAATAAAGTTGTTCCGCAAACAGGCCATTTAACGGGTGCGAAATGTTCCTAGCTTAAATGAAATGAGGTCACACATTTTCAGTAAAGGTCAGGCAGTTTTAGATTTCTAAAACTGATGGGTTGTGTCGAGGAGTCGGATGAGGAGGTAACTTTTTGTTTTGGGGTAGAAATAGGGGAGGATTGGGGAAGGTCATGACTCAATTAAGTCATGACCTTCTTTACGAATTCCTTTATGCAATAAAACATTGGTAAAAAACAAATTCCTTATAGTTTCCTTATTTTTGTTTTTTATAATTACCTAAGAAAAGATAAAGAAGGAGCTTGATAATAATGACAAATTATATATTAACGACGAGACATTTAGAAAAAAAATTTACAAATGAAACAGCCTTATCGGATATAAATTTGCACGTAGGTTATGGAGAAATATATGGTCTTTTAGGATTAAATGGAGCCGGTAAATCAACGTTAATGAAAATTATTTGTGGTATCTTCAACAAAACAAAAGGGGAGATCATGTTTGAAGGGGATCAATGGAAAAGGAGTGATTTAAAAAAAATAGGATCTTTGATAGAAGGTCCTGCAATTTATGGAAACTTAAGTGCTTATGATAATTTGAAACTCTTTTGTTTGCAGGAAAGCATCCCTTTTGAAGAAATTAATCAGGTGTTAAATAAGGTGAACCTAACCAATACAGGAAAGAAAAAGTCAAAGGAATTTTCATTGGGAATGAAACAAAGATTAGGAATTGCTATGGCATTAATAAAGAGACCCAAGTTTTTGGTGTTGGATGAACCGGCGAATGGATTAGATCCAGTAGGCATAAGGGAATTAAGGCAACTGTTGAATGATTTAAAGAGTGAAGGCATCACAACCATGATTTCTAGTCATATCTTGAATGAGATTCAGATATTATCGGATACTATCGGCATTATTCATAATGGAAAACTAGAATATGAAAATAAAATCGATCCTAGAGAAAACCTTGAGGAATTATTCTTTAAAATCACGTCTGGTAATAGAAAGGATGTATAAGCATGACTACTTTTATTAAAGCTGAATTGCTGAAAATGAAATCATCTTTATCTAAGAATTTATTATTAGCGATGCCAGTCCTCTTTTTGCTTTTTGCTGTCTTTTCAAGTATTTATGCTGAACAACAGCCGAACACAAATATATTTTTGACAATTATTTATAATCTTTGGCCCGTATTCTTTTTACCAATAGGGTTGGCTATGGCGTGTGGTATAAATATCAATTTAGAAAAAAGAAGTGGCAATTATAAAGGCGCATTATCGAATAATATACCTTTACCCAAACTATTGTTTTCAAAAATTATTTCAATGGTGATTTATCAATGTATTTCATCGGTATTAGTGATCATAGTGGCTATAGTGGGTTCGTTACTGATTAACAAGGAATTGCCGATTATACCGCAAATAATTTTTGCGACAGCATTAATAACGATTGCCTCATTACCATTAATACCTTTTTCTTTAACATTAGGTCAGTATGTCGGTGCCATTATAACAACTTTAATAAGTCTTGTTGGTTCAATTGGATCTGTGTTTATTGCTTTAAAGTCTTACTTCTGGATTCTTCCATGGGGAAGTATGTTAAGGGTTCCTGCAGAGACAATGGGGATCCATCCCAACGGGACACCAATGGAAAATTTCGATCTAGTACCAGATTTTTATACCTTAGCCATCGCCATGATTGTTAGCATTATTTATTTTGTCGTTTTATCTTGGTTCTCAATATTGCTCTTTAAAAGGAAAAGATCTGTATGAGTTATTATAAAGTAATGTTATATAAAATGGCGAAATCTTATTGGTTTCTTATAATGGCGCTGGCTCCAATTCTATATGATATTTGTGCATTTTTATATCTAAAGAGGTATGATAACTCAGCAAGCATATTCCACGGCTACACAGTCTACTTTAATTGCGCCATACCGTTTGGAATCTCATTAATGATAAGTCTATATATTAAATACGAGGAACAGATAGGGCATTTTAATCATTTACTACAATTGTCGGATAGGAAAAAGTGGAGTATGGATCTAATTCTCATTAGTGTCGTATCTATTATGGGAAGTGCTTTAATTAGTTGCGTTCCACTATGGTTACTTATAGGCAATCGATTTCTAGGTAACATATTGTTATACTTCATTTTAACCACTATTTTTTCATTGACTGTGGTCCTTATCTTATGGTTTATTGCATTAAAAATAAATACAAATGTTTGTCTCGGTATAGGCGTCTTTTTTAGTATATTTCTTATCTATTTTGGTGCGAACAGTTTAGGCGATTCTATATGGCAGTACATCCCTCTTTTATACGGGACAAGATATTTATATTGGTTGACGACGAATCATTATGAAGTAACATCTATTGTGGCTAGCCTATATGTTATTGTCAATGCCATTTTATTAGGAGCGTTTATGCTTTGGTTTAATAAATGGGAAGGAAGAACAATTAATGAATAAACGTATATTGATTGCAGAAGATGAGGAAGATATGCGGAAAATACTTTCTCTTCATTTAAATTCAAAGGGCTATGAAGTTTTAGAAGCAAAGGATGGCATTGAAGCAGTTGACAGGGCAAAACAAAATATAGATTTAATTTTGCTAGATATCATGATGCCGGGAATGGATGGTTTGCAAGTGTGCAAGAAAATTCGTAGTCAAGTGGCTTGTCCAATAATATTTATTAGTGCTGCTTCAAATGACATGAATAAGATGAAAGCTTTTTCTTTGGGTGGAGATGACTTTATATCAAAACCCTTTTCTCTAAAGGAATTAATGTATAAAATTGAAGCTTTATTTAAAATGAAGGAACGCCTTTTGCAAAATTATGAAGAAAATAAGAGGCAAAGAATGATCATTGATGACTTACTTGTTGATATTTCATCACGAGAAATGATGTATAACAAACAGGTTATACCATTTACGAAAAAGGAATTTGACTTGCTCGTATTATTACTTTCGTCACCGAAACAAATTTTCACCAAAGATCAAATATACGAAAGCATTAGTGGGATTGATGGACAGGGCGATGCAAATTCTGTAGTGGAGCACATTAAAAATGTCCGGAGTAAATTGTCCTCTGCAGGTTTTCCTGACAATTACCTTCAAACCGTTTGGGGAATTGGGTACCAATGGAACAATCGATAATTAAAGATATAAGAATGTTATATACAAAGAGTATACTATGGACCATTATAATGACTGTGATCACAGTCATTATTTCGCTTTTAGTCATTTTTGGAACCATTGAAAGACCAGCAAATTATAACGAAAAACTGATTCAAAAACAGAGCGAAATCATGAAGAATCATCCATCGAAATATATGAAGCCGTCTGAGTTCAATAAGATGAAAAGATATCTCGAAAAGAACGATGTCATCCTAAACAAATATAGCCCTAGTGGGAAACTCATTGATGGCAGTGAGTTTAGTGGTTTATTTCAGGGGAAAAATGTTATTGATATGTTTAATCAAATCCACTTTTATAAAGGTTATTATCATTTAGTGCAACCTGTGGTTATAAATCATCAAATCAAGGAAATATGGGTTTATTCTTATCAGATAAAAAGTCGAAATACAGTCCCACGTTATATTATTTTTGGTTTTACAGCTTTATCTTTTGTTTCACCGATTGTTTATTTTATATTATTTTCGAGATACTTTATCAATAAGCTCTATCGATCCATAAAGGAACCGTTGGAAGAATTATTAAATGCCTCAAACATGATTCGAACAAAAGACTTGGAATTCAGTCTGAGTTACAACAGCAATAATGAAATTGGTCAATTAACCCAGTCTTTTGGGCAAATGCAAAGAGAATTAAAAAAGTCTTTATATGAAAATTGGAGAAAAGACTCAGAATGGGCAGTCATGATGTCAAGTTTGTCACATGATTTAAAAACGCCTGCGACACTCATTGCGTTAAGTACGGAAATACTGAATGAGGTAGATGAGCTAACACCCAATCAGCAATCACAGGTAGACATCATAAATAGAAATATCACGAAGGTAAATAACATATTAAAAAGCATGGGTCATGCAAGTAATGTAAAGGATCCAACCTTGATTGACAATGTGATGTCCATTAATGAATTAATCCAAGGTTTAGAAAGTGACATTATTCCTTTAATAGAGAAGAAGAATATTCAATATAAGCATGATTTAAGAGTAAATCAAGACCTAAGAATCCCCTATTTAAAAGTTAATCGAATCTTAGAGAATCTATTTGCAAATGCCATTCAATATACACCTGAAAATGGAGAAATCCGTTTTTTTATCGAGGAAAAGAACAATCATATTCACTTTGCAGTTGAGGATTCTGGATCGGGAGTAAAAAGGGAAAATCGAGATTTGGTGTTTTCTAAACACTTTAGGGAAGATAGGTCAAGGTCCAATTCGTTGGGTAACGCTGGATTAGGTCTGTTTATTGTTAAAAACCTTGTTGAAGACTTAAACGGAAGCATAGAGATCGTAGATCCCTTAGTGTTGTCGGGAACACGTATTGAATTTGATATTCCACAATTGCGCTTTTCTTGAATTAGGAAGCGCCCATTCTCTATTTAACGGGGATTTGTTTTTCGGAAAATCCCTTAATCCACCTTTTCGAGGGGATGGGCAAAAACACCCATGCTGTAGAGATCAGAAGACCACTTCACCTATTGACTCGACGCGAGTGTGAAGTTCTTCAACGTTTAGCAGATGGAAAAAGCAACCGTGCCGTCGGCGAAACTTTATGCATTAGTGAAAAAACAGTAAAAAATCATGTGAGTAACATTCTTCAAAAAATGCATGTAAACGACCGTACACAAGCTGTTGTTCTTGCTATTAAAAACGGCTGGGTAGAAGTGAAATAATTTCAACTTATGATAAGCCTGGCTCTTCAGTTTTCGCAATGCGTGCTGAAGGTTCAGACTTTTCTCACGAAACGAGCTTTAGAAGCAATTCTAAAGGCTCGTTTTTTTGAGGTTATATTGTTGTTTTGAAAAAATTGGACTTTTTCACTGAATCTTAAATTATAGGGTACCGTCACATTGCCATCAAGTCAAAGTTTTGTAGTACCCCCAGAATGAAATTTTGGACTTTCTTGTAACTTATAAGCTCAATTTATCGTTATGGGGGGTGACTTATTTTCTTAGCTTGATGGCGATGGGGTACCGCCAGCAAAACGCGAAAAAATACATAAGGGGTACCGCCAGCCAAACGCGGATTTACAACGTTAAGGATATTCCAGCATTAAAAATCCCAATCTCTCAGTGATATTAATGAGAAATTGGGATTTTATTATTCAACAATTGCGCCCGATTGCGGAAGATCTATTTATGTTTTCTTATTGAAGATAGGCACCCACTAGCATGCTCATTATTCATTAATTTCGTAAACCAATTTATCAAATAGTTTTCCGTCAGTATATAGAAATATTGCCCATTCTCCCGACATTGGAATTTTAACTGATGATGGAGTATGTGCATCTGCACCGTTATTGGGACCATAAGCACGAATTGTCCATCCAAGTCCATTTAATAAAATTTTATGGACTGTTTCGGTTTCTTTATGAAATCCAACTATTGTTAAATCAACATCTTCAACACCCCAAAGATGCCACATCCACTTCTGACCGTTTAAACTGGGCATGTCAGCACCAATAACACCTGATTTGTTTTCATTTCCTAGAATGCCCCTATCACCGAACTCCACTGCTTTTCTCTCCCAATCAATATTTTCAAAATCACTTTCTTGAACGAAATCTGGTATATCTGCAGGCAAAGTAATAGGGGTTTCTTCTGCTTTTTCAGCCACTCTGACAACAACATCACCGTATGCTTTGCCATCTAGGTATACCTCATACTTCCATAAGCCTTCGTAAGGAACTTGGAATGTAGTCGAGAATCGCTGTAAACTTGAGTATCCAGTTGATGGTTCTATTATTTTTTGAGGAGATAAAACTTGAATTCTTTCACCGGTTTCCTTATGAATCGCAGAAATGGAAAGTTCTTTTCCTTTAAAAATGTCAAAAGGTTCTTTGAAACTAAAGATATAGCCATAAGGTGTTCCTGCTTTCAACTCAGGGTCAGGAAATATGCTAAATATTACATTCTGATTCTCCTTATATTCGTGTCGTACTTCCCACATATTAAGAGTACTTGGACTACCATTTATCTTTTCATTATTCTGCTTGATTAACAGCTCAGTTGAAACAAAGAAGGCTAATAAACAGATGGCAAAAGTGGAAATGACGAATATTACTAATTTATTAGGTCTGTTTGGCTTCTCTTTTATATCTGTTAGAACTGCTTTTCTAATGTTATTTTTTTGAAATTCCGTGAAATGAACACCTTTGTGCGTCGTAGAATCCATCGCTTTCCGTAACTGTTTAAGCTTGCTCTCCATCATACCCCCACCTTTCCATCATTTTTTTTAGCTTTACCCTGCCTCTACTCAATCTCGTTTTGATCGTATTTTGGTTCACACCTAACATTCCTTTAATCTCTTCAATTGAACATTCTTCATAATAATAGAGCGTAATAACTTCCCGATACTTCACAGGCAGAGTTAATACACACATGGAAAGAAATTCTTCCTCACTGCGCTTCAAAAGATCCTTTTCAGGTGACAATTCCTTTGATGTAAAAAGAGTAAAAAGGCTTGAATTCATCACCACTTTTCGAAAAGCCGAACTCTTCAATACATCCTTTGATTTATTAATTGCCAGTCGAAAAATCCACGATTTGAAAGAAATAATCTCATCTATTTTTTCATAATTCTTGTAGCAAGTGATGTATACATCTTGAACAATATCTTCAGCCTGCTTCCAGTCCTTCACATAGTTATAAGCTAACTTTGTGAGCCGTTCACCGTACTTATCCATAATAGTCTCAAGCCAGGTATCTCGATCTTCCAAAGGGCCTCCATCCTTGACCTTTCTCACACGCTTCTCACCCCATTCCAGTTTAATGCTAAGACGAATTAGTTAGGTATTGGTTTCATTTTTTCCAAAGAATATTTACGATTGTTACTGAAATAAAGGGGGTCCTACCCATGGTAGGACCCTTATTCAACCAAAACGATAAAAAGAATACCAACAACCTAAGAAGTAATAATAATCAATAAAATCCCACTCAATCATCTCATAACACTAACCAGATCTTATCCAGCATTTAATAGAGGAGCTATTATTATTGATAAACCTAAACTTATTAAGAATGTTATAAGCCAATCTCTTTTTTTCGTCAGTTTAAAAAGTATATTCAGAACCGAACTAATACATATACAAACTAAAAATACGACTAAAACCATAATAAGTTCCAAGTAATCCCCTCCCCCCCAACAATAAGTTTTACTTAATATTTTAACATAAAAACCCAAGTCCTCTATTGAACTATCCTGCCCCTTTAGTTCCATAAGAAAAAGAGCTGCTAATCAGCTCTTAGCATTGAAGTAAAGCATACGTTAGTTCAACAAGATTTTTTTATTTATTTTCTTTAATTAGCATAATATTAGAAGGAGTTAATTCTTCAGACTCAATTACAATTGCAGTTAGCCTAGTGGGAGTTGGTTAATTATACTAAAATATATAAATATTTACATTTTTCGGTCTTTATCCATCCGTTTTTCCATAACGCCCCAAGAGAAATAAAATAATAGAGTGATGGCTAAAATTATGAAACCAGCTTGTGTGATATACATAAAGTCCCACTCTTTAATTTCCTTCTCTTCCTGACCATTAAAATCTTGAATTACATAGTTGGAAGTTTCATAATCCATAAAAACGTAACAAATAATTCCTCCTATTATTACTCCAACTAATAATGATAATAAGAACTTTTTCAATTTTGTGTCCTCCTGCCCTTTATCAAATATGAACTGAGGATAAAAATTAAAATAACCAAAAATCCCCATCACATAATGTTCTCTTTAAAAATTTCAATACCTTCAATGTCAGGACAGATATTAGATATATTCATGCCTCTTTGAAAGAGCAATAGCATAGGTAGTCTTTATCTTGTGTATGGGCCAGCATGAGCCACGGAATTTTGCACGCTAAGAAAATCCCAGCAAAAAAGCCCTTTCCTGTACGTTAGGAATTGACTTTTTTTATTTCTCTTATGTGCTAAAGCAAAGAAATAACTGTAGCTTTGAAATAAGATTGATTAAAATGGATTCTTTTCTATTAATTTTGTTTGCAGTTTTTGTAATATAGTTTGATTATTTTTGATTATCCTTAATGAACTAACGCACCCGTTAGTTCTATAAGGGGTAGCATCAGGAAATGGTATAGATTAACGATTAAGTAAACTGGAAAGAATAAAAGTTTTTGAGATTCATTAAAAATATTCTTGTTTAAGTCTCAAAACTGAAGGTTTCACTGAGTTTAAACTTTCAGATGTAAACTCAGTGGCAATAGATACTATGGAACTACCAAGCTAAATATTTGAATAATCTGAAAACTTTAAGTATAATAAAAAAAAGGTCAAGGAGTTGGTTTCCTATGGAAAGGAATTTGGTTAATACGACACCACAACCTGAAGTAAGCGCCAAGGTTTCTGAATTTGCTGAAATGGTGTTAAACAACGCCCTTCGTAATTTCCGAAAAGAGCAAATCCGAAAAGAGATTGACCAGTCATTACAGGACCGAAACAAAGAAGAATTTCTACGATTAACTGGGGAATTGAAAAATATTTCTTAAAATATTGTATTATATATCGAGATGATTTTGAAATGAACTTAACATAATCATTGATTATCGGCATTGAAAAAGGATCTTCAAACGAAGATCCTTTTTAGCTGCTTAAGTTGAAAATCATACTTACTTTATTTTGCCGTTTTGTAGTCTATTTATATAATCTTTTTTCATATCAAGTGTATAAAATTCAACTATATTTTCTTCTGTATCCTTAAAATATAACCTTTTCTCTTTAGTACCATTGATATCTTCCTCAATTACTTTAAAATCAATATTCGCACCTTGAAGAACTGTAACTGCATTATCAAAATTTTCTTGTCTTATATACGAAGCAAAGTGGACGTGCGAACCACCTTCATCAAAAAGTCCTTCCCATTTAGAAATAGGTTTTCTCTTTTCGAATAATTCTTTTTCGGTAAAGTCTCTTGGAAGCCATAACCCCAATCTAGTAGTTCCCCCAATATATAACCATGTTGCCCATACATTATCATCACTTTCATCGAATTGTCCTGCTTTATAGCCCCACTGTTCGACTATTGGAAACCCTAATTGATTAGACCAAAAATCAGTTGCTCTTTCCATCGATTTAACCTCTAAAACAATTTCTGAAACTCCCTCTACTTTTATTTTCATAGTTTTTCCTCCTAGAGTACAGCCTTATTTCTTTAACATATAACTTGAATTCTGCTTCTTCCACTAAACTGCTTACGTCAACAAGGTATCGCATGAATACGTTTTACAAATCTAGTTTACATAACAACAACTATATGAAGTTAGAAGAAGCGCCAAATCCTTATATATCAAGGGTTTGGCTCTTGGTCGTTTTTTTATCGTTTATACATCTTTTTATACATCGTTGATTTATCAACGTTTTTGGCTTCTGAAGAAGCCTGTCAGCTGCATAAAAAAGTTGGGTTTTATGCGCTCCTTATTTATCGACCGAATAGTCGATCCATTACACTTTTTAACGATAAATAAAACGAATCCATTTTGAAAAAAAGATTGATCAAAATGGATTCATTACTTACAAATTGCTAAAGCGATTAAAAAAGTTTGGTGGTTTTGATGATGCTTTTTGTACTAAAGCACCACTTTAATGGAATTATCATTTCTTCTACTTGTACTATTATTTAGGTATGCCGATTTCTTGTAATGGATAAATTCGAAATTTCACTTCTCCAATAATCGATTCGTAGGAAATAAATCCGAAAGTCCTGCTATCCTCACTATTTAAACGATTATCCCCCATCACAAATAACATGTTTTTAGGCACTTTTGATTCTCCAGTTTTTTCTTGCAATGAAAAGTCCTCTGTCAGTTTATTAAATGGATTATCTTCTTTATTTGCAATTAAATACGGTTCTTCTACGGCTTTCCCATTAATATAGAGCACATCATCTTTCATATCAATACGATCTCCAGGAAGCCCTATTACCCTCTTAATATAGTCTTTACCATCAATATCTGGTGCATCGAATACAATCACATCAGATCGTTGAATTTCAGTAGTTTTACTTACTACTACTCTATCTTTGTCTTGAAAGGTAGGCGACATTGATGCTCCCAATACAGTTGTAGGTGTAAAAAGAAATTGTCTACAAATAATAGTGATGATGAAAGCAAAGGCAATTGATTTTACCCAAGAATAAATTTCTTTTTTTGTACTTTCTTTCATGGTTTCCCTCCTAATATAATCTTGTTTTAATATATTTAATTCTATTCTATATCAAGGAATATTAACAAAATTTGGTTCATCGCTCTTATACAACTATCCTGCCCCTTTAGTTCATTAAGAAAAAGCTGCCTTAAAGACAGCTCTGATCTTCATCTAATGCACCCAGTTAACTTAATTAAGATTTCTTTCATAAACATGAAAATAGTAGTTATAAGGGTTTTTTTCATTCATTATCCCTTTTTCAACAGATACTTCTTTCCATTCATCGAAGTTAACTTCTGGAAAAAATATATCTCCTTCAAATTCATGATGAATTTTTGTAATATACATCTTCTCAACATAAGGCAAGAACATATTATAAATCTGTTCTCCCCCGAAAATAAAAATCTCTTCTTCATTTTTACATAACTCAAATACATTTTCGATTGAATGGACAATTTCACAACCGTCAAAGCTAAAATCCTTATCTCTCGTCAAAATAATATTTCTTCTGTCAGGTAAAGCCCTTCCGATTGAATCAAGGTTTTTTCTACCTAATATAAGAGGATGTCCCTTTGTAGTATTTTTAACATACTCCCAATCCTTTGGAATTCTCCATGGAATATCATTCTCTTTGCCAATTACTCTATTCTTGTCCATCGCAACAATTAAAGAAACGTTCATATATGACACAGCCTTTTTTCACTATTTTACCATGTAATCTTGTATTTCTATTGATATTCGTTGTTCAACTATCCTCCCTCTATAAACATTGATGTATCAACGATTTGCACCACTCGGTGTATTAGGGAAATTATTTTTTTATTCTACTTTTAAACAGAGTATTGAAATTCTGGTTTTTATTACTAAATTGAGCGTACGCTTCGCTAAAACTAATGGAAATCATTAGCTATTTTCTCCACTATGTGATGCACAATAGATCTCTGCGAAACTTATGATGACGTACCC
>NZ_JBIWES010000032.1:0-18281 GCF_044762665.1 Peribacillus sp. NPDC096622
GGTTTTGGAGGGTTATTTGGCATGGCCAAAAATAGTATATCATAAGGGAAATGAAAATATTAGAGAAAGATATTGACATCCTATTAGCTGGTTTAGTTCTATAACAGTGGTTGCTTCGGCAGCCTTTTTCTTATTGTACAGGAAATCGATTTTTTGATTTAAAATTGTCGGTGGTACCCCTTAACGTTGTATATCCGCATTTTCCTGACGCTACCCCATGCCCATCAAGCTAAGAAAATAGGTCACCCCCAAAACGATAAATTGAGCTTATAAGTTATACAAGAAAGTACAAAATTTCGTTCTGGGGGCATTACAAAACTTTAACTTGATGGCAATGTGGCGGTACCCCCGATTGAAAAATATGAGGATTATCCAAGTTATTAGTTTTTGATATTGGCAGTCTATACGATTATTTGCTCTATCATCCTGCATAAAATGGAAAAGAAGGAAAAGAAATGAGCCAGATCGTGCTCAAAAGAAAAGAACCCTCATTTCTGGGGGCTATAAATTATCTTTAATATTTGATTAGGAGGTCGAGGGTTAACACCGATATTCGGTGCTTTTTCTTACGACTAAGAGATCAGTAAATTATTTTACTTTAATGACTCCACATATGAATGAACCATTTCTGGGGTAACTAATTTACGAGTAGGTATTAGCCTTTGGTTTGCAAGAACATTGATTTGCATAGTGATTTGATTAATATGGTCTGTTGTAAAATCCTTTTCAGCCTTACATAATTCTATAGCTTCTTGAATATAATCTTCACGTTGTTGGTCTAATAGGGAAAATTCAGTAAAAAGTTGATTTTGTTTTTGAGCATGTAACGTAAGGGCTTTATGTACACTCATTGTCCTTCACTCCTATAATTTTTTCTAATAGCTACTTCTATATTAACATCATCATTTTTTTAGGAATAGCAAAAACTATAAAAGATAAATCCAAAAGGTAGTTGATTCACGCATCGGATGTGATTATGAAAGAGATCTGGAATACCAGGCCTTTTTTTGTTTGTTATCATCTCCTGGCATTGACTAACCTAAAAATGGTCTATTGAGGTTATCAAGTTTAAACAAATTCATCTATTAGGGTAGCGTCACATGCCAATCAAGGTAAGGTATCATAATACCCCCAGAACGAAAATTTTGTGCATTTTACCGTTTTTATCGTTTTGGGGTAACTCGTTATTGTTAGCTTGATGGGCATGTGGTAGGACCCCTATTTATAAAGAACAACAAAAATTGAGTGGGATACGGCTGTATTAATAGCTATGTCATAGAAATCATGACATTTTGTCACTACCGTATGTGACAGAAAAACACTTAGAATCAAAGAGCAGTTTTTAACGCATTAACAATAAAATGAGGAGGGGAGATTTTCATTGTGTATGATAAAAATATAAAGAGGCGTGAAAGGTAGAAAAACAAACCAGTAACAAGAGTGTTTTAAGGAAAAGAAGTAATTTCTAGGGTTAACATACATGTGGAAAAAGAGGAATTTACCGTTTGTTAGGACACAATAGCGTTTGTTTTAGGAACTAGAATAAATTTATCTTAACAGTAATAAGAGAATTAATGGTTTAAACTGGGGTCCTTAGAGCATGTCAAAAACTAACAAGTAATTATTTCAGGAGGGTTATATGAAAAAGAAAATGATTAGTGCACTTGGTGTTTCTGTTACAGCTCCCTACAATACAAATCAAATAGCGGAATGGTTAGAAATGCATGCAAAGCCTTTAAAAACAACTAATCCAACTGCATCTTTTAATGATTTAAAACCACTTAAGAATATGGTAGGTTCAGCTTCAATTGTAGGTTTAGGTGAAGCTACGCATGGGGCTCATGAAGTTTTTACAATGAAACAACGCATTGTTAATTATTTAGTATCTGAAAAGGGATTTATCAACTTAGTTTTAGAAGAGGTATGGGACAGAGCTTTGGAGCTTGATCGATATGTTCTTACTGGTAAGGGAAACCCAAGCCAACATCTATCACCTATATTTAACACAAAAGAAATGTTAGATTTGCTTAGTTGGATTCAACAATATAATGCTAATCCAAAACATAAATCTAAAGTGCGTATCATTGGGATGGACATTCAATCAGTAAACGAGAATGTTTATAATAATATAATAGAATATATAAAAAGAAACAATTCAGATCTTGTACCTAGAGTAGAAGAGAAGATAAAAGGTCTTATTCCTGTAACAAAGGATATGAATACTTTTGAAAGCCTTACGAAAGAAGAAAAAGAAAAGTATATTTCAGATGCTAAACAAATCAGTGCTTTATTAGAGGAAAATAAAAGTTATTTAAATGGGAAATCCAAAGAGTTCGCATGGATAAAACAAAATGCTCGTATTATTGAACAGTTTACTACAATGTTAGCGTCACCTCCTGATAAACCATCGGATCTTTTTTTGAAACATGATATTGCAATGTATGAAAATGCGAAGTGGACTGAAGAACATTTAGGAAAAACCATTGTATGGGGACATAATGGACACGTTTCGAAAACAAATATGCTTCCTTTTATATACCCTAAAGTAGCTGGGCAGCATTTAGCAGAATATTATGGAAAACGGTACGTATCTATTGGAACGTCAGTTTATGAAGGACAATATAATGTCCAGAATAGCGATGGTGAATTTGGCCCATATGGAATATTAAAATCGGATGATCCAAACAGTTATAACTACATCTTTGGACAAGTTAAAAAAGATCAATTTTTTATTGATTTACGTAAGGCAAACGGCGTGACAAAAACTTGGTTAAACGAACAACATCCAATTTTCGCTGGAATAACTATGGAAGGGCCTGATATACCAAAAACTGTTGATGTATCATTAGGTAAAGCGTTTGATATACTTGTTCAAATTCAAAAAGTGAGTCCATCTCAACTACATCAATAAATTTAGAATAATGTGCCTTAATGAAGTGTAGTGTTAAGTGTCAATAGAGTTGTTTGAAAATGTCAAAAACCTTTTTTGGAAAATCTTGCATTTCTATTATTGTTTGTAATATATTGACAGTTTATAATTAAATTAGTACCGAATAGTCGTCACTTGTAATTCAATTATATACAAAAAGGAGAGATGAATGAAGAAACTTGATTAATAAGTCTTACTTTTTAAAGGAGAAGGGAGAAGAAAAAATGACATTATCTCAAAGAATTATAAAGAAATGGCTGTTACCGTTTGTTTTATGCTTTTCAATGATTTTTGTAATTTTCCCTCAATCTAAAGCAGATGCTGGCTCTAGTACTAGTACATTTGAATTTAATACTTATTCAAAATCACGTGAACATCGAATTACAAACGTAGGACGAGGAGCAAATATTTCTTTTTACACTGATTTTTATTGGTATAGAACACATACATCTACTTGGGAAACACAAGGAGGAATACAGAATGATGGAGCACTTTCTGTTAAACTCTGTAGAGCAGGTACCTCAACATGTACTACAACTAAATCATTTCGATATACTGCTCCAACATTTACAAATATGAACGGTGGAGATTATGACGTTTATGTTTATGATAATGAAACATATTGGTACCACCATGGAGATATGTTATACGAAGTTTGGAGATAATTGTTGGATGGAAAATAAAATTATTAAAGTAAGGGAGTACTGTATTAACCAAACTACACCCCCTTATTCTATGTATACTATATTTCCATTCTTCTCTTTAGTGCAACTAGGATTTTCCAAAAATGATCAAACTTTTTTATAAAGAAGTTAATCCATTACATTAAATAAGAGCATGTTTTGATTAATCTTTTTTCAAAACATGCTTTTTCTAATTGCTCTTATATTAAGGTTATTAGTGTTAATTTGATCAAAATTTATTTCAAAGCAACACTAGGAAGTGAGTAATTCACTTTACAAAAAATAAACAAGCGTACCATAAGTATGTACATGGGTACGCTTGCAAGTGTAAGTGTGTATAGGTTATTAATGTTAAATCAATTTATGTGATCCCTCGTTTGCAATTAGCTTTAAATGTTCAAAACCTTGTCTTGTAATAAGGAGTGTACTTCCTTTCATTTGGACGCTGTCTTTCAGCAGCACATCAGATCCGCGTCTCCAAAGAAGGTAAACATACTTAGGGTTTTTTCCAAGTTCAACGCTTGCTTCCCGTAATTAAATTTATACCACAAAGTATCTTGATTTACTCTTAATTTTTACCTTTCGTCCAAACGTTTTCTTCGCTGCAATTCCCTTCTTTCTCGTTCTTGACTCTCCAATTCTCTTGCTCTTTCATTCCGTTTTCATAGGCTGCCATAAAGTAAATTACGCTCATTTTTCATCAAAGACAACTTATAATGAAAACTCGATTCTTCATCAATCCCATAATGTTTTTTAAGAAAATTGATATTCCTTTTAGCCATATCATATTGCTTAAATAGATAATAATTTTCTTGCTTAAATTTTGTTTTATCATCAGACTTTTTATAGTCTGTAATTAAAGGATAACTATTTTTATAAATAGAAAAACAGTCCTTCATTTTTTCAAAATCAAATATTTCATCATCAATGGCAGTTAGCTGTTTTTCAAAGTTATCTATATCTGAATAAGCACCCAATGTATTAACCTTACGAATCAAGCTGTTAATATTTTTACCAATGTAATTTATTTCGCTCGTTAATTTTCTGTAAATGCTCATATCAATATTTAATCTAAAATGAGATTTTGCGCTTTCTAAAAGGAAAGCAGAAACATTATTGTAACCCATTTTGTCAGCTTTATTTTTTATGAATTTTTTATCTTCCTCTGTCAATCTCATTTGGAAATAAGTATTAATTCTAGCCATATTATTCCCTTCTCTTTTTTAATTACATTCGAGCGAAGCGACAACGAATATTGCTGCTTATTTTGAAAAAATGACAGCATTAAATTTGTAAAGGTTGTAGGAATCTCCTACCAAGTCAAAAACGTAGTTATTGGGGTCTGGCATGCCATACCCGTAGCTTACTTTGAATCGATTGAACCACCACTGGATTTTGCTAAAAAAGTAAGAGATGCATTTAGAGTATTAAAAGTGTAATCAGACCATCCGAGTCAAGCTTTACAAAGGGAGATTTTCAATTCCCCTGATGTTCTCTTTTTTGTATATCATGTCTCTTATTTATTCCCTGGGGCAGCCTGCATGTCATCTTGTGTAGTTTATAGTTATTCAGATTAAGGATATCAAAAGTACATATTGGGCCATTAACACAAGCATGACTGAGTGAGCCTTTTTAAACCTTTAAACTGATTCCCCCAAGCTTTGAAGAATTTCCAAATTTTCAAAGGTATTCAACTTATTGTGTCCTGAAATAATAAGAGAAAATGCAGGAGAAGCCAAATGAAAAACAATAAATTTTATCAAGTAATTATCGCTATTTTTATAATTGTCTTAATGGTCGATCCCTCGGTCGATGCAATGGAATGGGAAGATGTAGAAGGACCCATAAGCTTTAAAGTTGAGATGTTACCTTGGGAGATTGTAAACAACATTATTCCTGATAAAACAAATTTCACCATTATTGATATTGAAACTGGTTTATCATTTAAGGTACAACGAAGAGCAGGTAGCCAGCATGCCGATGTACAGCCACTAACCAAAGAAGATACTCAAATCATGAAGAAAATTTATAATAATAAATGGAGTTGGAATAGAAGAGCCATTATTGTATTAATCAATAATCAAATGATTGCTGCATCTATGCACGGAATGCCACATGGTGCTGGTGCTCTTCAAAATGGTTTTTCAGGTCATTTCTGTGTTCATTTCTCTGGAAGCATTACTCATCGTTTGAAAAACGAGGATCTTTCTCATAAATTAATGGTATTGAAAGCGGCTGGTAAGCTTGATGATTATATACAAACGGTAAGTCCGTATGAGCTTATACGTATTTTTACCATTGCCATTAATCAAGGAAATCAGAAATTATTAGCAATGACCTTATCAAATCCGATTAATCCTAACCGAGTCAAAAAACTTGTTGAAGATATTACATATTTTGGAGTAGTTGACCCTTTAAGCCAACCGCCTGAACAACTCAATGGTCTATTTCTCTTGGATGTACCCGTTCAAGTAACTATTAATAAGAAGAAAGAAGGCAAAGAAATAAAGGTTATCCATTTTATGATCAGAAGGGAAAGTTTGACTGATCGTTGGTTCATTGATCAAGATTCGCTCTATGAAGACTTAAAATAGGATTTGTGAAGTAAGATAAATCCTAAATATATTAGTATGGGGGTACATTCGATTGAGATTAACATGGATTGCCGGAATTTTACTATTCGTTCAACAAGTGAATATACCTGATAGCTTATCGGTAACTCAAAATGGAAAAACCATTGCCAGTGTCAACCATGCTGATATTACTATGCCCTTACTGGATGTTCCTATCATGGACGTGGATAAATACAATCAATTTGTCGCAAAAATAGACCGGCAAGTTTACCAAAAACCTGTAAATGCCACAATGGACAAACAAGGTCATATTATTCCTGGGCGGGTAGGTTACAAGCTATACCATCTAGCGTTTAAAGAGCAATTTTATTCCTTTTTGTACAATAGTAGAGCATACAAACTAGAAGTACCTTTGCTTGCTATTCATCCAAAAGTTGATAGCGAATTACTTGCTGAAATTCGTGAAAAAAAGATAGGTGAATATAGAACCTATTTTAATGTGAACAATAAAAACCGTTCAAATAATATCTCACTTGCTACAGAAGCCATTAATAATTATGTCTTGTTTCCTGGAGAGGTGTTTTCTTTTAACCAAGTTGTTGGCAAGAGGTCAGTAGAAAAAGGATATTCGCTCGCTCGAGTTATCGTTAAAGGAGAGTTTTCTGAAGGGATTGGCGGAGGGATTTGTCAGGTGTCATCTACCCTGTTTAATGCTATCGACAATGCAGGGTTGCAAACCATTCAACGCTATTCCCATACTAGGAGCGTTCCGTATGTTCCATCTGGCCGCGATGCTACAGTAAGCTGGTATGGTCCTGATTTTAGTTTTAAAAACAAGTACAATCAACCTATCCTGATCCGGGCTACAACGCAAGGAGGAATGGTAAGTATCATGGTTTACTCTTCAGATATGATTAATTATAAGATACGAAAAGTTCCCGATGCTTCAAATCAGATATCAAAAGAACAAATTTACCGTTCGTAAAAGTACACTTTTACAAACTGCTTACTTTTTAATAAAATGTCGAGTTTCAAAGTCCGTTAAACTATTAAAACACTTTGCGAAAAGAGAAAGTGGCATAGAAGAAATTCGTAAAAAACAGCCTTTGCTCATGGGAGCAGGGGGTTGTTAGGGATCGAGGAAGAAACAGCTTTTTCTAAATGCAATTATTGGGGAGGTTTTGAACAAGTCAATCAATGTCTATGCTACAATCATTATGCAATTCTGACCATGTTTTTTGATTTAGTGGAGGTTTCGGCTTTATGGTCGTATTGTTTTTACTTTTGATCATTGTAGGATGAGGCGGGAAATGGCGGCTTTTGCTAAAAAATAGTAGAAAAAAACAACCAATAAAGGTCGGTTTTAGTAAAAGGGTTCTATTTAAATTTTAAAACAAAGTTTATAGGAGCGGGTGTGCGAGACTCCTGTGGTAAAAAGTGTGTACAGGGGAGACCTTGCAGGCGCACACTCCCAGACCGCCGCGGAAAGCGAGTGCCTGGAGGCAGCGTTCAAATTAAAATACATTTGGAAAGTTTACTTTCGCGACACTAATTAAAGATATAAAAAGCTCTTCCTTGCTACATTTCAAGCATCTGTAGTCCATGTATCTAATACTCTGCAAAAATCCTTCAGAACAAAATCTGAAGTTTTTTTATGTCCATATAACCTAGATTATTAGAAATTAAGGGTTTTAAACTAATATCCTCGTCAACTGATGAATATAATAATCGTGAATTTTAGAAAGTGGAAAATACTTTTATTTTTTATTTTTTGAAAGGGGATTTTTTATGAGTTCGGAAAAACGAAGAAGATTATGTCAGGAATTTGCAAGAATTTTAGGCGGGGACGGAATGATTACTCCAGAAGGAGTATGCTTGGTGCAAAAGTTTCGTAATATTAGATTCACTATTCTTGATCGCAGAACGCAATCCCCACTTGTCAATCCGCAATTTTTTACGTTTGAAAATATTGATAGTAGGGGAAATGCGTTAAATTTAGGGGAAACAGTGCTTTTACAAGAAGAAGTTAACCCGTTATTAACTGAACTTCGAAAAAGGGACCTTTTAGTTACATCTATTCATAATCACTGGTTATTTGAAGAACCCCGGGCAATGTATATGCACTTTGAATCGATTGAACCACCACTGGATTTTGCTAAAAAAGTAAGAGATGCATTTAGAGTATTAAAAGTGTAGTCAGACTATCCGAGGCAAACTCTAAATCAGGGAGATTTTCAATCCCCCTGATGTTCTCTTTTTTGTATATCATGTCCCTTATTTATTCCCTGTGGCATGCTAAGGATGGGGCTGTGCATTTATGACAGTAACAAAACAGCAAAAAGACAATTAAATAATTAATTGTCTTTTTTATTCTACTTGGAATGGAGAAGAATATGAAAGGAGTCCAGGATGTGTAGAAATTTAAAACTCCCTGACCCCCATCTCCCTTAGGGGAGTTTTTTATTTTTTTCCCAATCCTCTATAAAATCTTTTTTAAGCATTAAACATCGGTTGTGTTGTAGCGGGACAAATAGTTTTAACGGAACAAATAGATGAAAGGCTAATGGTAAAATTACCTATTGATCTGTCATTAACTACCACTTGTCCGGTAACAGGATCAAAACTTCGTAACTCTACAAATATAGGTTTAAATGGTTCAGCGGTTGTAGTGAATCCAATGATTGAACCTATGGTAGAAGTCCTTAAAAACTCACTTATTTGTCCTCGGGTCTGACATGCTTGTCCGATTGGCGGTAATTTTTTTTGTTTATGAAACTTGTCCTTTCCTTTATCACAGCAGGATGACTTATCGCAGCAGGATGACTTATCACAGCAGGATGACTTATCAAAGCGGGATGACTTATCACAGCAGGATGACTTATCAAAGCGGGATGACTTATCACAGCAGGATGACTTATCAAAGCGGGATGACTTATCGCAGCTGAATGATTTATCACGGCTGAATGGATTATGACCGCAGAATGGATTATGACGGCATAATATATCATTACTCAAATTCATAAATATCACTCCTTTTTCTACTATATATATGAGATAAAACAAAACATGCTTGTACAAATTTACTAAATTCTTGCCTTTATCGTATCCGAGTGTTTCGTAATCGTTACAAACTTGGAAAAGAGTTTGTGAAAGAAGGTCCTTAAACTAACCGGTGGGTTTGGCTAAAGATCAGAACTGTCTTTAAGGCAGTTTTTTTATTATAGGGATGCAGGATAGTTGAACAAACAGGAATAGTTATACGTGTTATAGAATGTCATATTAGGGAGGAATATAAGATGTCAAACCATGAAAACGAAGAAGTCCTAACAGGTGGGAATGTTTCTGATGTTTATCGTTCAGGAGATACTGTTCGACGGGAATTAAAGACGGATAGTCCCAAAATTCATAAGCTATTAAAGCATTTGGAGAACAAAGGTTTCAGTTATGCACCAAAGTTTTTAGGTATTGATGAAAAAAGGAGAGAGATATTGTCATTTATTGACGGAGAAGCTGGTAATTATCCATTAAAGGAATACATGTGGTCAGATGATGTCTTAATAGAAATAGCGAAAATGCTCCGTCTTTATCATGATTCTGTCAGTGATTTTTCATTTGATGATGGATGGCAATCGATAGATAACACCCCCCAACAACCTGAAGTGCTATGCCATAATGATTTTGCAATGTACAACATTATTTTTACTCATAAAAAACCAATGGGTATTATTGATTTTGATGTTGCTGGACCTGGTCCAAGACTTTGGGACATAGCTTATACCCTTTATACTTGCGTCCCCTTAAGCAGATTTCATCTTTCTGAAACAGGTGAGAAAGTTTATTATCATTCATTACAGCATGCTAACCGTATAAAACAAAGGGTCAGATTGTTTTTTGAATCTTACGGTGAGGGAATAGAAGCCGATTATTTGGAAATGGTATTGCTGCGGTTAGAAGGGTTATGTAAAACAATTACAAGAAAAGCAAGTGAAGGTGACATTGCTTTTCAAAAGATGATGGATGACGGGCATCTTGAACATTATCAAAACGACATTAACTTCATTCGGGAGCATGGAAAAGAGTGGATGTAAGGGTAGGCTTTTGTTGAATTAACGGGTGCTTTAGTTGATTAAGGAACACAAAAATGATTAAACTTTGCTTCAAACCTACAGCATAGCGATTCCCCCCCTTGGCCGCCAAGGGGGGGATTTTTGATGGGGTTCTTAAAGAGTGATTATGCCAACTGGATTTGTATAATATACATTTATCAAGAATCTTTTTTTACAACAAAATAATAAAAACAAGATATGGAAAAGATTAAAAGTAAAAGAAGAAAATTTACTATAGTCAATTTATATTCACCTGTTTCCTAATTTTTTTTGGTTGTATCGACTCTTTACCGATAACTGGATTTGCTAAAAAAATCATTCTAAGCTTTTTATATTCAAATAACAGAAGGGAAATACTCATAAGTGTCAGTACAGAACTAATGCCGAGTGCTGGTATGCCAAAACAGTAATTAAGAATGGTAATATTTACTGTGATAGGCAGGTAAATAATGTTCCCTAATGTTGCTGTTCTTGGAATTAATAATAACAAGGCTGCTGTTAACTCTCCGAATGCTATAAATAAATTATAAGTATGGGAGTAACCAAAGAAATGCCAAGCTAATTGCATAGCAGAGTCCTGGGTGGAATCAAATATAAAATCCCCAGTAGAAAATTGTCCTGGATATATTTTGGCCGTCCCATAGATGAAAAAGGTTAAAGCTAGATACCATCTAAACGCAGTAACCGTACTCATTTTAAGTTTATTAAGGGAGCTTTTCTTATTCATTATTTATCTACCCTACTTTCTATTTTATTTATTCAATAAATCTGTTTTTTATATCTTGTGTCGGTATCATACAAGCACTTTTTTTACCAAACCATGTATAACGGTTTTTTGCAATGAAGCGGTAACCTTTATCTCGAATCAATTTAGGTATTATCCATAATGGAATGAGGCATTTTATAGGTCCTGTAAGTTTATTTAGAATGTGTAAGATAGCCGTAGATTCAGTAAATATTTGATCCTTATCAATTAAGATAATAGAATCCAACTGTTTATTAGTTAGATTGTGGCTTGCCATAATTGAACGTGCTAATTCTGATTGAAGAGACAAAAATTTAAATATGCCATTTGGATCCCTTTTTATCACAAATTGAATCCAATGATTACACAAGTTACAAATACCATCAAACATAATTATGGGATGATTGTCTTTTTGGGCTCTCATAACATTTCCTCTCTTTAACCATTTGTAAATATTTTCTATAAAGAATTATAATATGGAAGTTAATAAAGTTCACCTAACAATATTGTGAGATGTGCTTACAATTTTGTTAGGTGAACTTTATATGTTTTAAGAAGAGCACCTAAAACGACAATACCGTTTTGAATAAAGTCTAATCGTTTATAAAAATGATAAACCGAAATCAATACTTTCTTGAATAATAGAGAAGGGATTATTTGTAAGTGAGTCGAATTTAATGTCAGAAGATGTTATTTAGTTTAGCATTGGGACGTACTACTCAACATTAAGGAGAAATAAAATTTATAATAAAGAAAGTGGGAGATCTATTGGATACAAAAGAGATATTGAAGCGATTCGAACAGGTGGCTACATACTATATTGAAGAGTTAAGTAAATATTCGCTAGATGAGTTTACGAGGAAGCCATCTGAGGATGAATGGTCATTAGGACAAATGTACAATCATTTAATAAAGGCCACCCTTCATCTTCATTTGAAAGCCATTGAGCAATGTGTTAATGGCACTACTTCCGATGGCGGTGAAAAAACAGAAATAGGCGAATCGATTTTCAAAGAAGGAACGTTTCCTCCAATCAGGTTAAAAGGTCCGGATACACCGGATTTCACACCGGCAAATCCTACTGGGAAAGAAGAAGTAAAGGAAGGACTGCTTCAAATCATTGAGAAAATGCAAGAGATAGAGAAAAAGCTCTCTGACATCCCGGCCAGCCAGAAAGTTCAGCATCGGAGAATGGGATATTTAAATGCAGAGGAATATTTTCAGCTAATCGAAATGCATTTCCGGCACCACCTACGGCAAAAAGAACGTATCGATCAGTTTCTTTTAAAAGTAAGTAAGTAACCTTTATTGTTGAGGCAGTTATTGCCCTTCGGAATATCAGCAGGAGCCAGTTGAGGGAGTTTAAAGAGCTGAGAGGGTGCATTCAAGTTAAACGAATAAGCAGTTTACTTCGATGGTTGATTATGAAACTGTTGAATGGCGAATTGAATTGTTCCGTTAAAAGGGCGCTTTAATGGGGTAACGAAAAAAGTCCAATTTCTCAATTTTAATGCTGAGAAATTGGGCTTTTTAATATCGAAATTTCTTTAACGTCCCTTTTAGAACTACAGGGTGCTTAGCTGAAGATCAGAACTGACTTTAAGGTAGTTTAAAGTGTTATCGAGGGGCAGGGTAGTTGCATAAATAAATCAAATATAAGATTAGAGGAGTTGACTGAAAATGAATGAAGAAAAAATGGGCTCGGCCAGTGGAGTAGTAATAGCTGTAAGTAGAAGTGATAAACACACATTCAGTAAGGAAAATTGCACTAGCATAAAACTGTTGAAAGGTTTGGGCGTTGAAGGTGATGCACATTTAGGTAAAACCGTTAAGCATCGTTCACGTGTAGCGGCTAACCCGAATCAACCTAACCTGCGGCAAGTCCACCTAATTCACTCAGAATTATTAGATGAATTGAAGGATAGGTTTAATGTTGGAGCTGGACAAATGGGGGAAAATATCACCACGAAAGGTATCGATTTGCTTGAATTACCGAAGGATTCGTTACTATATATTGGGGAAACAGCAGTTATTAAAGTAACAGGCCTACGAAATCCATGTGCCCAAATTGATCAATTTAAATCAGGACTTATAAACGCTGTTTTAGACCGGGATCAGCATGGGAACTTGATACGCAAAGCAGGAATCATGAGCATAGTTTTGGAAAGTGGTGAGGTTCACCCCGGAAACGAGATTAGAATTCAATTACCACCTTTACCTCATACACGACTAGAGAGGGTTTAATCTTTTCTGATTTTACATAAAACAATTAGGGGGTTGCTGGGGCAGCTTTTTTTATTGAACTAACGGAGTGGGATAGTTGATGAAATAATGGTATAATATGGTAGGGTATATGGATAAGCACATTGCTGAATGAGGAGGTTGTTATATGAGTTATAAGAATACGCTTATTACCATTTCAGAGGATTCAAAAGTTACTTCAGCAAAGGTACCTGTCATCAAAAACGAAAAACCCACAATTGCTTATATTGAACATGATTTAATTAATAATAACCCTTATAAATTTACACAAGAAGACGTACAATTCAATACATACTTAATCAAGAATCAAATAGAAGCAGAAAATGTTGCTGGACTTCGAGAACAGTTCTTTTCAAAATCCAAGGCTTGCTTCAGGGCTTCTCCTTTAGTGAAGAATTATGGTTGGGGAATTCATTATAATAATCAAGGGAAAGTTGCCATATATGATGTTAAGAGTTCAATGTATAACCAATTGCTTAATCAAGATGACATTACAAAACTTAAAGGCATGCGTTCCAAAAGAAAATAAATGTAGGATAGTTCAACAAACGTAGTGACTAGAACTATAAAACGGGAAAGATGACGCACCAAAAGTTGTTTGAAGCTAAGAAGCTATAGTCATTTTTAATCATTTTAATAACCAGTTTATTCTGATATTATAAAGTGGATAAATATGGGAGGAGGAAATGACATAAAAAACTTATTTGCAATATTAAGTACCTTTGTGTTAGTTCTGGTAGGTGGAATGGTATTAGGCAATTCTTCTGCTCAAGCAAGTGTTCCTCAGTATTCTTTTCAAACAGAAGATGGAAAATGGGATGGTGAAATTGGAAATCCTAACAAAGGTAGTGACTTGGAGGTAGAACTGGTTTCCCCGATCTATTTAAAGACTTCTTCTGGAAGTAAGTTATTGACTAATTATAGTAACTTATGGTCCCGTCTCTGCAATGCTAGTACTGGAAAGTGCACAGGCTATCATAGTTTAGCTGGTGGAAAGACATTATTCACAGATATGAAAATAGGTAAATTCTATGTTGATGTGAAAGATGGATACTCTTCTGGAAAAGTTTATGGAAAACTACAAATTGTTTTCAAATAATATTTAATACTTGCTACCCACTCTTGATGGGTGGCTTTTTATCATGAAAAGTTTTTAAAATAGATTAATATCTCAATATTTCTAAAATTGAGCTTCATCACTGCCCTTTTTTCCGGAAGGGACGGGAATATTAATTGCTGTTTTAATAGTTGGATATGGTTTTTATAAACTGTTTTTTTAAAGAATTTACTTAACCTACTAACGGGTGCTTACTTCATTATTAGGAGCTGATCAGGTTCCTTTTCTTATGCAACTAAATGGACAGGTTAGATGAAGAAGGATTTATATCCGAAGTTAAAGAATATTTTATGAAATACAATACTTATTTTGTTAACGGTGTCAGGTTCATTTAAGAGGAAATTTAAAGGAGAACAACTTTGATAAAAAAAATCGATATAACCAACCCTAAATTAGCTAAGGATGTATTAAACATCCAATTACCTTCTTATATGGTAGAGGCAGAGTTAATTCATTTTTATGAAATACCTCCATTAAAAGATACAGTTGACACGTTACAACAATCCGGTGAAACGTTCTATGGGTATTACTTAAATGACGAGTTAAGTGGTGTCATTTCTATAAAGGTTAAAAAAGGTGTAATCGATATACATCGTCTAATGGTTCATCCAACACATTTTAGAAAAGGAATTTCCAAAATGTTATTAGAATTCATTGAAAACAATGAGGAAGATATTGAAACAATAATAGTATCAACTGGTTCTAAAAATACACCAGCAATAAATTTCTATAAAAAAAATGGTTTCTCAATTACAGGAGAAACAAATGTGACAGAACGTCTATCTGTAACTTCTTTTAACAAGAAAATTAAATATTAAATAAGGTCTTATTAAGTTAGGTGCGTTAGCTGAAGATCGGGGCTGTCTTAAAGACAGCTTTTTCTTATGAAACTATCGGGGGCAGGATAGTTCCATAACACAAACTGGAAATATATGTGGTAATATGGGAAGAAATATATTAAAGTAGGTAATTTGTTTTGGAACTCTTAACAGAAAAATTAATTCTTATATCTCTATTTATATTTATTATCCATTCTATCGAAACACTTGCATATGCAGTCAGATTATCTGGTGCAAGAGTAAGGTTGTTAGCTTCAGCTCTATCCTTATTTAACTTGATGGTTATGATTTCTCGATTAGCGAATATGATGCAGCAACCATTTACAGGGAGCCTGGTTGATAATGCTCCTAAAGTAAATACTCTAGAGTTTGTTGAAAACCAATACAGGATCATTATTGGTTCATCAACATTAGGAACAATAATAGGTATTCTTTTACTTCCTACTTTTATTGCTATTTTTTCAAGGGCTATTGTTCATTTATCTGAAGAAAGAGGTTCTATACCATCTTTGATTAAAAAGGGGTTAACTTTCGAATATATTAAGCGTGGGATAAAACACATTCATTTACCAAAGTTTTCTTACTTAAAGGATATTAGATTGAATGATATTCCCATAAGATTGTTTTTAATTAATATGGTAATAACTGCAATCTATACAATTGGGGTGTTATCTGCGTTATATGCTGCTTTAATAGCTCCAGAAAGGGCAACAACTGCTATTATGGCATCGGGTCTTATAAATGGAATAGCTACAATTTTACTTATAATTTTTATTGACCCTAAAATATCTATTCTTGCTGATGACGTAATAAATCAAAAGGGAAGTTACCTTAATCTCAAGGGTGTATCTCTTATGATGGTTACTTCCCGTTTATTAGGAACGATTCTAGCTCAAGTATTTTTTATTCCAGGGGCAGGATATATTGCGTGGTTTACTAAATTTATTGTCTAATAAATATCTGATTTCTTAATTAACTAACAGGTACTTTACTTCATTATCAGGAGCTGATCAGAGCTCCTTTTCTTATGTAACAAACGAGTTGTTTGATTGAGTGCCGGCTTATGTTATAATGAATAACTTACGAAAATTACTATTTTTGAACGGATGCCTAGAAAAGCCTCCGATAGCGATAAAATATGGAGGTGTAAGAGAATGAATAAACAATGGACGATTGGGCAAATTAAAGAATTTGTTGAGAACAATTCGGAAAGTAAGTTGCTAACGACGGAATATCACGGTTTTTCTCAAAAGTTACTATTTAAATGTACATGTGGCAGCAACTTTGAAAAATCATTCAAGAAATTTAAAAATAATAACCAACGTAAATGTGATGTGTGCCAACCGCCTAAAGCGACACGATAACGTATAGCAATAAGCGAAGTGCTGATTTCTATTAATGAGAAGTTGGCACTATTTTTATTATTGGGAAATAAAAATGGAATTCACTAAAGGGGAGTTTAGACGAATATACCTTCTAGAACTAACGTGTGCTTTGGCTTAGGGTCGGAGCTGCCATTAAGGCAGCTTGAGACTGTAGACAATAGGGGTTTTATCTAAATTTCAAAAAATGAAGTTGAAGGGAACGGAAGGTGCGAGACTCCTGCGCGGAAAGCGAGTGCCTGGAGTGGAAATCGACGTTCGAAGGCAGCCTTTTTCTTATGCACTAACAAGGCAGGTTAGCTGAAAAGGGACGAATTACCAGTACAAAAGTTTTCATATTTTGAGATAATCAATAAGCACCCAGTCTTTGAATGTAATAGGGTGGATTTATGTAGAAAATATTATACAAGTTAGGGTAGTAAACATTTCATGTGGAATGTATTATAGGAACTACCAATCGGAATATTTATTGCAGCCCATATAAGGCAATACACAGATAAAATTATAAAAAATTATAGGTTCCATAAAATACATAGTTAAATAATTTCTTATTGAACTAAAGGTCGGTTTAGTTGAAGGTGGAGTCGCGACGAGAGCTCTTTTTTCCCGTAAAAGAACAGGCATGTTATAGTATAGGAGAACCGGATTTTATAATATCTGTGGTAATCTTAATCATCAAAGGAGTTTATTCATAATGCATGTGCTACAAAAAACACAAAAAATAGTTCGCTATCAGAATCAACAGGGCAATATACATTACGGTATTGTTGAGGATGACATGATATTACAACTGTCTAGCAGTTTTGCTGAACTTGTCAGCAAGGAAATAAAGTATGACGGGGTCGAGCTGAAATATAGTGACGTGAAAATCTTGGAACCTGTAAAACCTTCGAAAGTTGTTAATTTCGGCTGGACATATGCAGGTCATGCGAAGGAAACGGGTGGAGAGGCAAACCTTGTTGAACCATTTCTATTTTTAAAGCCATTATCTTCGCTTATTGCAGACAAGGAGAATATTATACTTCCTCCAAACGAGCTATCCAACCAAGTGGAACTTGAAGGGGAAGTGGCCCTTGTCATTGGAAAGCGCGGAAAAAACATTAAAGAAGAAGATGCGCTTGATTATGTATTTGGCTGCACGATATTTAATGACGTCACAGCAAGAGATCTTACAAAAAAAGATCCACAGTTTACGCGGGGCAAAGGATTTGATACATTCGGACCTTTGGGACCATGCATCGTTACAGGGGTTGATCCAACAAATTTAAGGATTGTGACCACTTTGAACGGCCGCGTTGTCCAAGACGGAAATACAAATGAAATGTCTCTAAGCATCCCGTTTCTAATCAGCTGGCTTTCACAGGTAATGACACTGGAGCCCGGTGACATTTTGGCCACGGGTTCACCATCTGGCAGCTGCCCGATCAAGTCGGGGGATGAAGTTGTTGTTGAAGTCGAGAATATCGGCCGGTTATGTAATGGTGTCCAGTAGGATTTACTGGAATCCTTAATAAGTTAAACAAAGATCAGAAGCTGCCTTTAAGGCAGCTTTTTTCGTGCGCCCGGCATGGGTGCAATCTATAGGGTGAAAGTCCCGAACCATGAAGGCAGTAGTAGTGGTTAGCTTAATGCAAGGGTGTCTACG
>NZ_JBIWES010000033.1:0-16857 GCF_044762665.1 Peribacillus sp. NPDC096622
ATGCTGGGTCAATGGTCGTTGACACTCATGCATCATACAAGAGGGCTCTTTTTCTTTCAAGACCCCGAACATCCTTCTAACAGGAATGCTGCCCCAAAGTTATTCCATCAGCGTTATGTTGTTGCTATCGTTTTCTAAAATGTAACCCATGCTCCAGCTATTCTTATTATAAATGGCGGAATCATTTTAAACCCTGTCAATGCAGGGATATACATATCTACTAGTAAGCAGGTTCAGCCTTATCCAAACTGTAAAATCAGGAAAAGGGGCCATTTCAGGGTGCTATGCTTCTGGGTATGTGCTTTTTCTGTTGATTAGCCCCATTATGGGAATAGAAATAATATCTAAGCTCATTCAAAATTTTATTGCATTTTCTGTTGACTAAACGTTCATTCAATAATAAAATAAATCTGAAAATTCAGTGATAAAAGACGGAGGGGTTGCATTGGATTTACATTTCGAGATTAATGGCAAGGGTCTTCCGGTTGTTCTTATTCATGGTGGTGGGGTTGATTTGAGGCAATGGACATTTTTAGCATCTCTTTTATCTAAAAATTACAAAGTGGTTGCTTTTGATGGCCGTGGTGCCGGTAAATCACCATCCCCCATAAAACATGCAAACTATGTTGACGATGTATTGGCACTAATGGATTACCTGGAGCTTAATCAGGCAACGATTATAGGTCATTCAATGGGCGGGCAGATTGCAACTGATTTCGCCCTTATTCACCCTGAAAGGATATCGAAACTTGTATTAATTGCTCCTTCTTTAACTGGTTTTCCCTATTCAAAGGAGTTTGAACAATATCATGACAAGATATTGAAAAGTGCCCCCAATATAGATAAGATGTTAGAGCTTGCCCTTCATTCACCAACATATCAGGTTGTTATCGATAGTCCGCACAAAGATCTCACTGTCCAAATGCTCAGGCATCATTTCGGGCGCATGCTTAAGTGGCCCGCTGATTTCTGCATGATATGGCCACAGCCGCCAGCAATGGAACGATTAGAAGAATTGAACCCTGAAACTTTATTTTTTATCGGCAAAAAGGATTTGGCAGATAATTTTCGAGTTGCCGATTTTTTCCAAAGGGTTCCAAACATCCGTTTCATCGAAATTGAGGATGCCGATCATATGCTTCCCCTCACCCATTCTGAAGTTTTATATCAAGAATTCACTGCTTTTATGGAGGAAAGAAAATAAAATGCCACGTACTCCCGAAGAAAATGACCGTATTCGCCAAGCATCCAAAGAAAAAATTCGCGCTGCAGCCATGGAGTTATTTATGAAACAAGGATATTACGCTACTTCCATAAGCGATATTGCCAAGCAGGCGGGCATTTCGAAAGGGTTACTCTATAACTATTACAAAGGAAAAGAAGAACTGCTTTCTGAAATGATCGAGGCCAGAATCAAGGAAGTGGTGGAAGTCATGGAAGAAGCGTTTAGTTTAAATTCACCTCGTGAACAGCTTGAACATATAATCAATGGTGCGATTGATAATATCCACCAAAAACCAGAAATCCATCGCTTCTATCTACACCTTCAAACTCAGCCAGAGGCAAATGAAGAGTTGAAAAAATACAGTCATCTCATAATTGAAGAAAACGCTAGACAATTTGAGTTTCAATGTAAAATATTTGAAAGTATGGGTGAAAAGGAACCAAGGAAACGATCATTATATTTTTCATCTGTGCTACAAGGTATTATGTTGATGATATCCACCTATCAACAAGGGTTTCCGGTAGAAGAAATAAAGAACCAGATTATAAGGGAGTTTTGTAACTAGTCTAGACATATCTTGAATGAAGATTTAAAAAGGAACTTACACAATCGGGCGCTAAAAAGGGCAAAAAAGAGATCGTCATTGACAGTCTCTTTTTTGAGAAAAACTATTTATTAATTTACATTCATCTCGAACGAGCATCATGCCGTCAGGACCTACTACAAAAAACCTGTTCAAATCCCACCCTATTTTATATTCATTCCGGCATTCATATACTTAATGAAATTATTTTAAGTAATTGATATGGTTGAAATGCAAAACTCACTATATAAAGTACTTATATAGACCGATTATTGTATACGCTTTCTTTTAGCTCAGTTGCAGGATTTTCTTCCTTCCCGAATGGATCGTACATTTTTTCCCGAATAAACAGTGCAGGAATTAATGCTGAAACCACATAGGCAATAGCCAATGTAGCTAATCCGAATCCAATTGAATAGGATTCTGCCATGACTCCGATGAGAAATGGAGCCATCGCTGATCCGACTCTACCTACATTATATGATCCCCCTACAGCTGTACCACGAATATGTGCAGGAAAACTCTCAGCCATATAAGTAGCATTTACTGCATAAGGTATACCATAGAGAAAACCTAGTATAGTTAGTAACAGAATAATGTTAGACGGTGAATTATAAAGATAAACGATTGGTAAGACAATTGCCGTAGAGAAACCACCAACTATAAACATCGTTTTTCGACCGTAAAGATCAGCCAGCCAACCTGCAATGATCTTACCTAAGATTGCTGCTGCATATGTCCCTACAATATAACCTGTCATCTTTTTAAAATCAAAACCTAAATCAGAAACAATATACGTCGGCAGCCAGGTACCAATGCCATAATAAGCAAATTGTAAGAAGGTCGCAGTAAGGCCCCAAAATATAAAAATCTTTCTTGTTTTTGAATCTTTGAAAATCGCAGCCCACTCATTTTTCTTATTACCCTTTTGTTTTTGCACTTGGGCCCTTTCTTTCCATCCTGGAGGTTCTGGAATTTTGTATCTGATATAAATTGCCAAAAGAACAGGCGCAACAGCGATAAAGAAAAGGGGCCTCCATCCGTATTCAGGCAAGATTGCACCAGCCAGTAAAGCTGCTACTAAATACCCTAATGAATAAGCTGCTTGTAGTGTTCCTAAAATCGTCGTCCTTTTTTTCGTAGGTACATATTCAGCCATAAGCATCGTAACGATCGTATATTCCGCCCCGATTCCGATAGCAGAAATGAAACGAATAACGATAAATTGTTCATACGTTTGGGCTAATCCGAGTAAACACGTACCAATAGAGAAAAGAACCATCATCCAGGTCGCCATTCTTACCCGGCCAAAGCGGTCAGATAACCAACCGCCACCGATTCCGCCGACCGCCATGCCCACTAAGGACCATGTAGCAATGAGCCCTGCATCTGCTTTACCAATATTAAATTCTTCCATTAGACTAGGCATCGTGATTGATAGCATGATTAAATCCATGCCATCCACAACAAGACCTAAAAAGCATGCGACGAATACCACCATCCAAGTCCGATCTGACGCACCTTTAGTCATACTAACCCCCCTGATTTTTTGGATTATATACTTGTTAAAACGGTAAAAATCCACCTGATGTAAGCGCTATTAATTTAAAGTTTAAAATCATCGGATGATAGTAATCTGATGTAGAATTATTCATCACTGCTTCGTTTTTCCATACTAATTTTGTTCATTAATATCGTTTAGCTTCAATATTATTACTTAATAAATACTTAGGGGATTTCTTCCTAATTCCATCTAATATTAGGATGCCGAATAATAAATTTATTTCAAATAACCTTATCTTCCACGAACGATTCAATTTCTTGTTTATCGTACCCTAATTCCAACAATACTTCTTCGGTATGTTCCCCATGCAACGGAGGATGCCTCTCGATTGCGACAGGAGTATCCGAGAGTTTTATAGGTGATCCCAAAAGTTTAACAATTCCCACTGTGGGATGTTCAACTTCCTGAATCATTTGCCTTTCAAGTACTTGTTCATCTGTAAAAACTCTATCTAGAGTATTGATGGGACCACAAGGTATATTGTTTTCATGGAAGAGTGTAAGCCATCCATCTGCTGTTTTTGTTAATATCACTTCTTGTAATATAGGAATTAACTCTTCCCTATATATGATTCTTGCATTAGCTGTTGCAAAACGCTCATCCTGTGGTAATTCCTCTGCATTTATTAATGAACAAAAACGCTGGAATTGCCTGTCGTTGCCTACTGCAATTATTATCTCATTATCTTTTGTTTGGAAATTCTGATAGGGAACTAGGGTCGGATGCTGATTTCCATACCGCTTAGGCAGATTTCCTGTGTTTAAAAAACCTGTACCTATATTTAGCAAAGAAGCAACCATTGAGTCCATAAGGGAGATGTCACAATGCTGACCACAACCGGTATGGTTCCTTGCCTCCAAAGCAGCTAATATGCTAATGATTGCATATAGACCTGCATATAAATCGGCCATGGCAATCCCAGCTTTTACAGGTTCACCACTGGATGTGCCATTCACACTCATAAAACCACTCATTGCCTGAGCAAGAAAGTCATATCCAGGTAATTGTTTATACGGTCCTGTGTGACCAAACCCTGTAATGGAGCAGTGAATTATTTTAGGGTTTAACGCTTTCAAGTCTTCATATCCGAGTCCTAACCGCTCCATCGTTCCTGTCTTAAAATTTTCTACGATAACATCAGATTCCTGGATGAGTTTTTTTATGATTTGAATTCCTTCTTTTGTCTTTAAATTCACCGTTATGGCACGTTTATTTCGATTAACTGCCGCATAATACAAACTAATATCTTCAATGTCCGGAGGAAACCATGTTCGGGTTTCATCCAAGAAATCCGGCCCTTCCACTTTAATGATATCTGCACCCAAATCTCCTAAAATGCTTGTGCAAACAGGACCAGCCACCACTCGGCTTAGATCAAGAACTTTTATCCGGCTTAATGCCCTAGGCATTGTTTTCACCTCCATCCTTTGACGTTTAGAGTTTCACGGCCTGTTGCACGTTTTCCAGCAAACCTTCTAAAGCTCCTTTTGATACTTTTTCAAAGTCAACAATAGCATCAAACCATTGTAATAATGATGAATCAAAGTAAGTAAGTTCATCCAAGCCACTTGAAAGCAAATAACGATGGATATACTGCAAAGTCATGTATAATTTCCGATAGTTTTCTTGGCCTGTAATTTGTACTTCTGCTTCATTTAATAAAAGACTTGCAGTGAATATATGATACATACGGTTCATTAATTGTTTAGCAGGCAATTCCCTTTCTGGTCCATTCAGACTCATCATCCTGTGTGATTGCGATTCGACTTTTTTGGATATTTGCAGAAGGATTTTCCCAATCTGTTTAGCTAAAGAATTCGTAATAGCATCCAACCGATTGTATAAGTCGTTAAAAAAGGTTTCTCCTGCTTTGTCTTTCACTAACGCTCTTACAACATCTAAGGCAACGATATTGGTGGTACCTTCCCATATGGAACCCACATGAGCATCCCGTACAAGTTTTGAATCTATCCAATCCTCGATATATCCATTTCCTCCCCTGGCTTCCATCCCTTCAGAGGTAGAATTCCTTGCACGTTTACAAATGTACCCTTTTAACAATGGCGTCAAAATTCGTAATAGCCTTTCAGCTTCCACGTTCCCTTGATCGGATTTATCATAAACGGAAGCTGTGTAAAATGTGATCGACGCAGCTGCTTCGCAATCTAGTAATAGTTCAAAAAGTGTTTCTTTCATAAGGGGTTTATCAGACAAGGAGCTGCCAAATGCGACACGTCCGCGAGCTGAAACGAATGCTTCTAAAAAACTTCTTCGCATCATCGCGCTAGAGCGTACGGCGTTGGATAACCGTGAAGAATTTACCATCGACATCATTTGTTTAAACCCTTTAGTTATATCTCCTACGACATAAGCAACGGCACCTTCAAAAGTCACCTCACCGGAAGCCATATCGCGGGTCCCAAATTTATCTTTTAGGCGATTAACTTTGTATTTATTTAGAGATCCATCTGGTAGTTTTCTTGGCATTAAAAACATTCCAAGACCTTTAGTACCCTCGGGGGCCCCTTCAGGGCGAGCCAAAACTAATGCTACATCTGCTGAAACATTGGAACAAAACCATTTATCACCCCAAATCTCCCAATGGTCATCTACTTTCTTTGCTGTTGCCGTATTAGCACCTACGTCAGACCCGCCTTGTTTTTCGGTCATAAATTGGGCACCTGTCCAAAATGTATTTATATCAGTACTCGTCATACGAGACAAATAGGTTTCTTTTAATCCTTGATCACCAAATTTACTTAAGACCCTTGCAGCAGAGTCAGTCATGCTCATCGGGCAAGCTAAACCAAACTCGGATTGGACGAACAAATACCAAAATCCGTACTTTAACACGTGCGGTAGTTTAGTTGGAAACCCTAACACCGGTTTATGAGACATAGCGACCAGAGCGAACTTTCCATATCCTAATGATTCCATCTCTTTATAGGAAGGATGATATTCAACTTCGTCTACTCGTTCCCCTTTTGCATCGTAATTTATTAACTCGGGAGTATGCTTATCCGCCATGCGGGATAATTCATCAAGCCTTGTTCCGGCCATTTCCCCTAACTCCTTTAGGTGAGGAAGGGCACGTTCATAATTTTCAGTAGAAAGATAATGTTTTAGTATAAAAGACAAGTTTTGATCCTCTTCAAAAAAGTTTAATCCTTTTGTGTCTGGCATCGCACCAGAATAGGCTTTTCTAGAATTAGAATCCATTAATTTCACGGACATATTATTTCCCCTTGTTGGATGTTTCATTTTTTTATCCCCACTTTTACTTTTTTATACTTTTCTCCGAGTCAGGATCTGTACATGTGATTCATTTTTCAGGTTACTATTTCACTCCCTTTCAACATTTCACGAAATTAATATTCATAATACAGGAACCACGATTCCTATATCATGAATATAAAGTTAATTTTCAGAAAAGTCAATCTATTGATCAAGACCTCATCTTGCAGGAAAATTGAGTTTTTCTTCACCAAAATTTATACAAATATAATTTTTTAACAAAGAAGGGATGACCCAAAAAGTTCACTTTTCGTGAAAATTTTGAATCACCCCGTTCAAATTATAGAAATGATAAAGAGGTCCTTATCTTACTATGATATAATATTTTAAATAATTAAATTAATTCGGAATTTTATTTGGAGGATATATTCATGAACACTAAGATTTCGTCTACGGTACAGCGTGCAATCAAAATCATCAATTATTTGAATGAAACAACCGGTCCACAAGGAATTAAAAATATTAGTGAAAACCTTAATATTTCTCCCCCTATCACCCATCGTTTGCTTACTACTTTGAAAATGGACGGTTTGGTATTCCAAGATGCAGATTCTAAAAAATATTCACTTGGCACGGTGTTTATCGATTATGCAAATAAAATTATAACCGATGTACCTTTTGTCTCGATAATCGATCCACAACTAATTAAATTAAGAGACGAAACACAGGAAACGGTAGGATTTTATATGTTAACAAACATGATTAGGATGTGTGTAATCGAACATGAAAGCAAACAGGAAATTAGCAGAAGGGCAGGTGTTGGCAATAGGATTCCGCTGCAACTTGGCTCAAGCGGACGGGTAATATTGGCATTTCTAAGCGAAGGATTACAGGCTCAAGTATTAAACCTCCTTCCAGAGGAAGAAAGAAAAAAGCTACAACAACAATTAGAAATTATAGTAAATACCCGTTATTCAATTAATGAGGAAGAAATCACGAAGAATGTAGCTGCATTATCAGCACCAGTATTCGGTGCTAAAGGAAAAGTCATTGGAGCCATCTCCATTTCCGGGCCTGTCTTTCGCTGGAATAAGGAATCGATGGAACAACATATCTCTTTATTGTTAAAAACTACTGAAAGTCTTTCAAAATCCTTATATTAAATTATATCAAAATATCACAAAAAAAAATCTCTTCAGAAACCTTTCTGAAGAGATTTTTTTGTGACGACCCGCTTGACCTAAAACGATAAATGAAGACATTAATCTCCGCCCATCTATTCTACTAACAGAATACCGTCGGCAATCGGGCGTTCACCTGCTGCATCAGATGGTCTTGTGACTCGGTCATCCCCGACTGTCATGGTCGTCGATCCGCCGCCGTCAAGATTGATGGCATCGATTGCCCCTAATGACTTCATGACTTTCGCGCTTTCTTCAAAATTAGCTCCCACGCTCCATCCGGGTGCGCGTCCATCAATGGTGACAAATAATAGATTGCCATTCTCTTTGATTCCCGCAAGCGTTCTAGGATTACGACGCTCCCCAAAACGATAATAAAATCCTGGATCTTCTTCCCAGTGAAATCCTTCCTCTACGGCATTAATGGAAATTTCTCCGTTTTCCAATAATCGAGGACCTCCATTAATCATACTTGTGGTTTGGTCTAAATTTAATTGCTTTCCATCGCCGATGATTTTACTTTTCACTTGAACCTTCATTCCTTGTCGGGCATGGTCACGAAGCCACTCTGCCGCCTCCCCCGTTCCCGAAAGAACAGAACCACTGCTTGGAATGTCTCCCCCACGCTTGTTACGAATTTCCGCCACTACCCCGGCTTGATTTACTACCACTTCCATACCGTCGCCCGATTCTGTCTTTTCTCCAAATACGGACGTATATTGGATAAGTTCACTTTCATCCTTACAAGTAAAATCATGTTTTGCCCGTTCTGTTGTCGTATCTCCTCCAACACCGCCACAATTGCGGATTAATCCTGGCTTCCGATTTAATCCATCCACTTCCCTAACCGCACCATCAGATGAAGTAGCCTGGATTGACGTGGACACAGATGCAATGTTTGCCTTCTCTTCAACAGAAGATAAAATCAGAGCTGAACGGCCATTTATAGCTTCACTGACAAGTTGACCTTTGCTGGCAAATATACCGGCAAGATCGCCTGGTGTTCCATCCTTCTCTCCTACAACAAAGTATCCAGCATTAACTCCTGCAATGGCATCATTTCTATTAGCGATTTGGGTCAATGTTTCTTTCCCCGCCACTGCATCATTTGCTAATCCAGGCACCACATGCCCATGAAATCGACCCTGATCCACTTCAAGGACGTTCACTACCCATGGTCCTGATGTTTTCTCTCCGTCTTCACCCGTATACACAGTCCGTAGTCCCGAATATCCCTTTTCCGCTAACTTGTTTCTCATTTCGGCTGCATCCGCTTCCAGCTGATATTGACCGATGCGAACAATGTAACCAAGCGGTCCTTTTTTCCGGTCATCCACTGCCCGATCCGGCTCTTTTATGATACGAGCATTTTTGAAACCGTCTCTCTTTAAATTTTCCAACAATTTCTTTGCCTGCTTTTGTGTTTCTACAAATGCCACATCCACTGTGTAAAAGTCTTTAGAAGATGTTTCACCACGATTGATTTTGGTATACTTCACTCCTGGTGCTAAATTCACGGAAGTTCTTTTCTCCTGCAAATTTGGCGTTCCAAGCGGAAGCAAATGATTTTTCATTTGCACTTGTGATTGAACATTCAATTCTGCTTGAACTGGAGTTTCGGGAAGTGCATTTACAAACATCACAGATGCCAAACTAATAGAGGCGATAGGCAAAATTGGCTTTTTCCATATTTTTTTCATTTTTTCCTCCAATAAAGTTATGTCCTCCTTTAACTTTATTGTCTAAATGTGATGGAAAATTAAAAAAACTATTATATTTCAGTCAATTTTAAGTGAACAAAAATGAGCATAAATACTCGATAAATATTACAATTCATATTTGTGAATGGATAAATTTTGATTATTTTCTCATTGTACACCTAAATCAACGTTTGCTTTTAACAAAGCCTTAACCTTGCTTTGCTACCTAATCAGTGGATATTATAAGATATCGTGTGGGGTTATCTCCTGGGAGGTGAAATTTATGGAGACAGTAAAAAAGAACTTGTTGTTAATACCAACCATTTTGTCGGTTATCAATGTTCTCTGCCTTGCTTCATTCCTCATTGGACTTAGTGTTTTGAATCACCCAATTTCAAGCATTTTAACTGATCTTGGCTTGTTATGCCCATTGATTGCAACTTTATCATTCTTCTATTTAGTAATTAAAGTCAAAAAGCATTCCGCATTAAAGTACTTTCATTTCGTGAATGGGGTTACATTTCTTGTCCCGATATGTATTCTCACGTTCCTTATACTTCGATTCTTAAACGATTGGGATATTTACTTTTAAAAAACTGCCATTCTAAAATACTTTTTCTTTCATAAAAAAGGGCCCTCATTTTAAGGGCTTTTTTGCTAAGTTAATTGCATTTAAACATTATCGTTCTATCCCATTTCATATATCATCCAAATAGTTTTGCGAAGGTATTTTCACCGGCGATTCCGTCTGCAGATATTCCATTGGCCCTTTGAAATGACTTCACCGCTATTTCCGTTCCGCTTCCAAAGATACCATCTATGCCATGTGGATTATGTCCTTCCAAATAAAGTGCAGCTTGAAGGATATAGGTGATATTCCCTTCCGCCCCTTCCCTAACATTATTTGAAGCCGCTTTTGTTTGAGGTCCCCATATTCCATCAACATTAATCTTTGCACCATATTGTTTATTCAATTCGGTTTGAAAACCCTTGATCAGCGCTTTTTTAGTATTGGGACCATAATATCCATCAACATCTATTTTTGCATTATATCTGCTATTTAATGTCCTCTGAATGGACCTGATAGTGTTGTTGCCGCTGTCCTTTGGTGTATCTTTTACAATGACTTCGGATTCGACTTGTGTAGCTGGTGGAGTGGTTCCATTCACTTTTGAGATCAGTCTAGGCTTTGTTCCCGCTTTTAACTGAGAATAAGTCAGTCCGCCCGTCATATCCAAGTGCGGATAATCTTTAAAGCTTGACCAATCCCCGCCCCATGCAAAGCCCAAGGATTTACCAATAGCCGCTACCCGTCTCCATTTTGCATCAACTGTCCATATGGCATTCCTTCCATCATCGCTGACTATGAAATAATCAATGGCCAGTCCATAGTTATGGTAAGATTGACCTGGCATCGCGTTGGTCACTCTTGGTTTTGATAAATCACTATAGTTTTTACCATCGTATATATAACCTAGGCGACCTTGACCATATAGCTTTGCTTGCTCTTCCATAGACCGATAACCTGCGCTGATTTGCGCGAAAATGCCTTCTTGATATGCCCGTTTAACCATTTCCAAAGCTGATTCTTTTACGACTGGATGAATTCCGCTGCCCATATTCTTTTCTGAACGATCCAATAAAGTTTCTAATTTAACTGTCAATTTAATCACCTCCTAATATGTTATGGAGCTAATTAGGAAATGCTTGTACACCTACCTTGACGTTACAAAATAAACGCCCTTTTTATGTGGACCTAGTTTGCTTTCACTAGAACCAAAATACGACACAGGAGGAATTGAAAAAGGAAATATGATTTTAACTGACCATTTTAAATTAAGAATTGTTCAAAGAATAATCGGCATTAAAAATAAAAAAAAGCAAAGGCATATATAAGTAAAAATGAAGCTGAGGTTATAGCTAAATCAATAGAATTAATTATAGGATCTAGAATTCTTCACGATAGGTTTCACCCGGCGATTCGTCGATAGCAATAACCCTTTATAAGCCAGAATTAGAGAAAGACCCTATTGATAATGAGTATGCAGTTGATTTCTTGTTGTAGAAGAGGTCTTCGGAGATGTCTGAACTACATTAAAACCTCTACCATATAATGTGCAACATTATAAAAAGACGTTGACAAATCAATGCTCAACGTCTTTTAAATCTATTTTATGTTACAAGCACCTGCTCTTTATTAGTAACCATAAAAGTTATTGTCGATTCTTTGTCATTATTGCCTCGCTAGTATATTACGATTTCCAGTATGGAAGCAAAGATAAGAAATAAAGAGACAACAATACACATATACCCTACAAATCCTTTTCTGTCTTTTTGAAGTTCGGCTAAGCCTATTACAAACATTAGTGCTCCCAAGAAGAACATAGAATATAGCATCAACTCAAAATTCCCAGTAATAAGTTGATAAGTAGATAAAGCAAGAACAATTATCCCTAAAATAATTCTAACTACTTTTAACAATATACTTCCCCCCCTCAAAGATCTGAAATTTTATGAAATTATTCAGATTTATTTTTCCACTTATATTTTTCTAGTTCTAAAAAAAATTTCTTATTTTCTTTATAAAGGATTCCCAACTTTCTTCCAACATTAAAGGCATCCTCTCTTTCAATGGATCGTTACCTGCCACCTTAATATTGTATGCGGAGCTTGTCTTTTAGAACTTAAGTCAAACTTTTACCTCTGCCGTTATTATGTACGTTCGTATCTAAATTGCCAAATATAAATATGCTTCGCTCCCCATTTTCTTTGATTTAAAAGTGGTCTTCTTAAGCTTCTTATGGAATTAACGCATACGTTAGTTGCATAAAACTTTTAGATTAATATTTGATCAAATTGATAATAATGACCTTGATAAACAAAAAAGAAAGAGCGTGTTTTGAGATTGATCAAAACACGCTCTTAATATATTCAATTCAATCATTCTTTTATAAAAAAGTCTGTTCACTTCTCTTACTCAATAAAAGCGCCCGATTGCGGAAGATTGATATATAACATATGGTAACCAAAATTCAGGAATCACTCTGGATTACTTGCTTAGATAAAGAGTCCAACTCTAATCTTGAAGTTTTACACAAGAACCAAAAAAACATTATCGCGGTGATGTTGTGGGTGAAACTTCAATCATTTTGGTTAATTTCTTCAAAGAGAATTCCGATTCGTATTCTTAGTCATTAAACACGGTTATGAAACTTTATCCGACTTTATTCTCACTTCATTAAATTGACCTTCCCATTTAGAGATGACGATTGCCGCAAGTGAATTACCGATAACGTTTACTACAGTACGTCCCATATCAAGAATACGGTCGATACCGGCAATAAATGCTAAACCTTCAATAGGAATGCCGACAGTTCCCAATGTCGCTAAAAGAACTACGAAGGATACACCCGGTACACCCGCAATCCCCTTGGACGTGATCATTAACACTAGCATTAGCGTAATTTGCTCATACGCACTTAAATCGATTCCGTACATTTGAGCGATGAAGATAGCTGCTAACGCTTGGTATAATGTAGAACCATCAAGGTTAAAGGAGTATCCAGTCGGAATAACAAATGTAGCAATATGTTTCGGACATCCCGCTTTCTCCATTTTTTCCATGATTTTCGGAAGAACCGATTCTGAACTTGCTGTAGAGAAAGCAAGAATCAATTCCTCTTTTAGAAGTTTAATCAACGTAAAGATATTGAATCCTACAAATTTTGCAATAAGGCCCAGAATGACAATTACAAAGAAAAGCATTGATCCGTATACAGAAAGCACTAACTTACCTAACGGAATTAAAGATTCCAAACCGAACTTGGAGATAGTCACACCGATTAATGCAAATACACCGATAGGAGCGAATTTCATGACCATGTTAGTTAGGTAGAACATTCCTTCAGCTACACCTTGGAAGAAACGGAATACTGGTTTACCCTTTTCTCCTATGGCCGCAATACTTAGTCCAAACAACACGGAGAAGAAAATGATCGCTAGCATATCGCCTTCTACCATGGCTTTAACTGGATTGGATGGTACAATATGAACGAGTGTATCTACAAACGATTCATGCTGTTTAGTTTCTGCTGTATCAACATAAGTGGAAATGTCTGTTTGTTCCAGATTTTTCATATTCACACCAGCACCAGGCTGGAGAATATTCGCTGAAATTAAACCAACAGCAATCGCAATCATAGTTACGACAACAAAGTATGATAATGATTTAGCGCCTAGTTTACCTACCGCTTTCAAATCACCTACACCGGCAACTGCAACGATAAGGCTGGATACGATGATCGGCACTACAATCATTTTAATCATTCGTAGGAAAATGTCTCCGAATGGCTGTAAAAAGCTTTGGGCCGACTCATTACCATAAAAAATGGCACCAACGATAATCCCTAGAATTAAACCAATGAAGATTTGGCTAGCTAAACTTAATTTGAATTTCTTCATTTTACTTACCTGACCTTTCCTTTTTCATTATGTTTAAGCTCTTTTTACTTTTTGACCTTTGCTACCTGACTCTGAATCCCCTAACGATACCAATGTTAATAAAAACTTAACTTTTCATTTACTTTATCATCGAAACTACATCATCCTACAAAAAACTACAAAAACTCACATTTATTATTTAAGAATATTCTGAAATGTAAACGCACCCATTTTTTTATGAATACAAACATGCGAAATAACAAGTATAGGCGTACTTGTTATTTCGCATGTTTGTATAATTAATGAATCCGACTTCTATCGTTTCGTTACAAAATAAAGAAAGTGAAAGAATTATCTCAAGTTAATTCGATTATAAGTGATACTTGCTCCTGAGTTTTTTTGCAGTTCTGTCATCTTTTGACGGATCACGGCAAAATCAAAAAAACTTTGTAGCGTAATTTTCCACCTAAAAAAGAAAGGCTATTCAATTGCTCCATCTAAACAACAAACTGCATAACCAGTTAAAATAACGAAATAGTACATTTACGCCCTTCGAAAAAAATGAGAATATGGAGGTTTTTTCCTTTTTACTAATGTGTTTTCATACAAAAAGGCTGCCTTAAAGACAGCTCCGACCTTCAGCTAAAGCGCCAGTTAGTTTAAGTACACTCTTTCACAATCAATAAATAAAAAAAGCTGTCCTGAAAGACAGCTATTCATATATATTAGTTTGAAATAGTTGGTACAAATTTTAAAATTTACGGTAAGAGAAAATAGTTAAAGTAAATGATATTAAACTCCATTGATAATAATATGTTCCATAATGGTTCTATCTGCGGTTGTTGTAATACCGTCAGCGATTTTTATCCCTAAAAAATTTTAGGGTCACCCATTCCTTACAATGGACTATAGATATAGTCAGTCATTCACACATAACCTTCGTGTCCCTCTAATGGTACTTCCCACAGTACTCAGGGGATTTTTCGTGTGTTCTGTCAACATTAGAGCTAAATGAACCGGTTCGCTGGGGATATTAGTTTTAGCCGTTCTTTTTTATTACATGGCGTTTTCCTTTTTAAAAGTGGTAGCATCTTGAGAGTGCTCCCAACATTCAAGATTTTCAAGCCCTTTAATGCTGTCTTTATAAAAAACAGGATCTTGGCCAGCTTTTTTCTGATTCATATAATCACTTAATGCTGCAAAAGCTACTTTTGATAATAAGAAAACGGCAATTAAGTTTACGATAACCATCAAGCCCATAAATATATCTGCTAATTCCCATACAAGCTCGACCTTTGCAATCGAACCGAATACAATCATGGCGAACGCGCCTATTCGATATAAAATCAACCATACTTTACTTGAGTGTAAAAATCGAATATTTGTTTCCCCATAATAATAGTTACCAATTAATGAACCGAATGCAAATAGGAAAACAAAGATAGCGAGACAACCTGATGCCCAGGAACCAATGTGTTCACTTAATGAAGTTTGTGTAAGTGCAATGCCAGATAGCCCTGGTTGTTTATAAGCATCCGAAAGTAAAATAATAAACGCTGTGCTTGTACAGATGATCAGTGTATCCGTCAATACGCCAAATGCCTGAATAAGTCCTTGTTTCACCGGATGACTTGTTTTAGCCGTTGCAGCAACGTTTGGCGCACTCCCCATCCCCGCTTCATTCGAGAATAAGCCACGTTTAACCCCATTCATGAACGCAGCTCCGATTGAACCGCCTGCTAGTTGTTCAAAGCCAAACGCGTTATTAATAATAAGAGAAAGAATTTCCGGCATTTTGGTAATGTTCATTGCTATGACGAATAATGCCATTCCAAGGTATAACACACCTAGAATCATAACCTTGTATTCAGAAATTTTTGCAATACGCTTCACACCGCCAAAGATAATCACAGCGAAAGCAAGTGTCATGAGAATCCCTACAGTTAAACGATCTGTACCAAATGAGTTCTCAAAAGCAATTGTAACGGTATTTGATTGTACAGAATTGAATACAAGACCGAAAGAAAGCGTAATTAAAATGGAGAATAATACTCCCATCCAACGTTTGTTTAATCCTTTTTCCATATAATAGGATGGACCGCCTCGGAAACCAGTTTTATCTTTTACTTTATATACTTGTGCTAACGTACTTTCAATAAAGCTGGTTGCTGAGCTAATAATAGCAATAATCCACATCCAGAATATCGCTCCAGGACCGCCTAATGCAATCGCAATCGCAATTCCCGTGATATTACCTGTTCCAACGCGAGCCGCCATACCAATACAGAAAGCTTGAAATGGGGATACGCTGTCTTTAGAACTAGTTCTCCCCTCCATTAAAACACGGACCATTTCCTTTAACATTCGAACCTGTACAAATTTTAATTTAAATGTGAAATAAATCCCACAAGAAACAAGCATAATAACTAATAATTTTGACCAAAGGAATTCATTTGTTACGCCAACTACATCATGTAATAATTGTTGCATTCTAACACCCCTTATAAAATTTACTAGCTTAGAAGACACCTAGTTTCTTCACTGTAAAAATATCAACTTCATCAACTGATGAATTCCCACAGTCGTAAACAACATTAATTTTTTAATGATAATGGCTCCTCTATTTCTTATTACAATAAGTTTTTTAAAAGAAAGTATTCAATTCGCAATCATTTATTCAATTCGCGTACTTTCCTTGTAATTATAGTAATAAAAATATAATAATTCAAGATAAATTTATAGATGATTATTTCATTAAGATACTTATTTACAGCTCTTATGCAACTAACTGCCCCGTTAGCCATCCATGAAGCGCAAAATTCAGCGCTTCACCACAGAGAATGAAAATTGGTCTCTATGTCGATAATGTTTTAATGGCTGGCGAAGAAGGTCGTTGAACTATGGTGCCTTTGAGCCCATCCGTTAGTCTG
>NZ_JBIWES010000034.1:0-16524 GCF_044762665.1 Peribacillus sp. NPDC096622
GACACCCTTGCATTAAGCTAACCACTACTACTGCCTTCATGGTTCGGGACTTTCACCCTATAGATTGCACCCATGCCGGGCGCACGAAAAAGCTGTCTTAAAGACAGCTCTGATCTAGCTAACGCACCCGTTAGTTCATTAAGATAAGCGATTCTTTTTAAAGAATCGCGCACATTTGTTGAAGATTAAATCCTATTGAATTCAATTGTACTTATTGAATTATAGCACCCAGTTAATTTAATAGGATTTATAACTATGGTGATTTATATAAAATTCATCTATCTTACTAAATATTTTTTGTATAGTTGAGATTGGAGTATATGGATTTAATAGAACTGCTCTTAACCAACGTTCTCCTCTATAAGTTGGCAAGGAGAAAAATACACGTTCTTCATTAAGCAGATACTGTTGCAACTCTAAGTTCCATTGGTCCCATTGATTAGAATCTAGATATTTTGGTCTTCCTCTAAAACAACACAAATTTGTATCAGGTTCACTTGCTAGTTCTATGTAGGAGCGTTTTTTAACTTGCACTACAAATTCCTCGACTAATAAATAACTTTCATTCAATAGTTGGTCGTAACCTTTTAATCCAATGTGTTGAAGAGACAAATATAACTTTAAAATGTCAGCATGACGGGTGCCTTGAACACTAACTTCACCTAAATTTGTAAAATTTGTATCATTCATATATGGAGCAGAAATTCGGAAATCCGTTTCCAATAAGTCTCGATTCTTAAATAAAACCATAGCACATGTTTTTGCAACGTACATCCATTTTTGAGGGTTAAAAGTTATAGAATCTGCCCCTTCAATACCAGAAAGTAGGTGGCGATTCTTCTCTGAAAATACTAATGCCCCACCATAAGCAGCATCTACATGTAACCAGAGCCCATACTTCTTTGCTGTTTCTGCAATGGATAGAATGGGGTCAATACTACCCGTTACAGTTGTTCCAGCCGTTGCCACAACTGCAAAAGGCTTTTTCCCTTCTTCAAACATTTTAATAATTTGTTTCTCTAAGTCGGAGATATCCATCTGAGAATTATGATTACTTTTTACTGCGATTACACTAGAGGTACCTAATCCTAATAACATTGCTGCTTTATGAAGAGAAGTATGGCTCACTTCTGATACTAAAATTACTGGTTGTTCTTTTAATCCAGTTAATCCTGCCTCTTTAACCTGTAATTTATGGTTTCGAGCAACTGCAAGGGCTTGAAGGTTAGCAAGGCTCCCTCCACTAGTCATTACTCCTCCACCCTTTTCATCAAATCCAAACATATGTGCAATTTTTTGAAGTACTTGAACTTCCATTTGAGAGAATACAGGTGACATTTCAAGACTCAACATATTGTTATTAATAGCCGTTGTTACAAATTCACCCAAACAGGAAATTAAAGTAGGGATTGAGTCCATGTGACCAATATAGTTAGGAGTTAGAGGATTCATTGAATTTCTTAATATCTCTTGTAATTGTAGAAGAATATCTTCAGTTGGAGCTCCTTGCATGGTAAACTCACCAAAATTATAATTTTCTATTTGAGCTAAAGATGGACGTTGCTCAGAATTAGCAGAATTCTCTATAACCAAATCCATAACTTTTCTAATTAGGCTCTTAACTTCGTCAATATTTTGACCATTCGGTTCAATAAAAGAGTCATTCGGAAGAAAATTAATATTCATAATCATCACTCTACTCTCGGAATTATTGCACTTATTATAACAATCGAACAGATAGATTCAAGAAAAATATGGAATACCTCTTATGAATAAATAAAAGCAATCATCATAAATACAACACTGTTCTTCTTCAAATATCCTGCCCCAATAGTTGCATACAAAAAAGGCTGCCTTAAAGACAGCCCCGATCTTCAGCTAACGCACCCGTTAGCCTGACTCCGACTACCACGGTGTACCACCGACTGTCGCCCTTTATGGGTAGCACTTATGGGAGATTAATCCTTTTTTGGTCGTCGCGCTAGCCTCTACTTAACATGCTATGATTGGAGGTTTTTGTTTAACGATTGAACAAACTCAATCAGATTACTCATAAGGCTCAGCCTTTTTTTAAAAAGCGTTTTTACTGGGTCTATTTTGTTGTAGTTTTTACTGAATTTTGCGCTTTTTATAAGAAAAGCAAAACTTCTTCAAGTATCGCGCCCTATAACGGAAAAACTAAGTAGCTTCTATCTAGCTGGTTAATTGAAAAGAAATTTTTTCCATCCACTAATATTTTAGTTGGCTATAAAAGGAGTTTTCTTTATGTATTTATTATCACTGATCTGATTAATGATAAAATCTGCGATATCTATATTCGTAATTTTTATTCCCGGCATATCGGTTAAGCTTTCCTTTATATTACCAGCAGATGATCCCTCAACTACAAATGGCAAACGTACAAGTGTCCAATCAACATCACTGCTTGCAAGAATCTCAAGTTCCATTTTTTTATCTGCCATCATTTTCGGAAATAAGAATCTAAATATCCTTGCTCCAATTTTATTTATTATGTTCTTATTATCTCCGTTAATATCAAGTGATCCTCCTGTAACACCAATGTATCTTCTAATTTCTAATTCATTCATTGCAGTAAGGATGAATTTTGTTACAACACTGTAAATAGGGAAATCTTTTAAGGGTTGACCTAAAGTATTGATAACAATATGACAACCCTTAAGAAACGACCGAATAGAATTTATATCTTGTGCGTCTCCTTTCACAATCTCAATTCGTTCATCAGTATTAGTTAATCTAGTAGGATCTCTAACAAGCATACGAACTTGATATCCATCTTCTAATGCCCTTTTTGCAATAAATCGTCCTACCTTTCCGTTCCCTCCTACGATGGCTAGCTTGAAAGAATGCTTCATTTTTCCTCCTCTTGAAAAATTATTTGAACGTCACAATTACTCTTATTTATTATAATATTTATTACTTTAATATTATCCTTCTTGAGGTAACCTGTTCCATTCGTTTAAGTAAACTAATTCACAATCCTATGTCAATTTTAACATAAATATCCAGTCTTGTTCTGGAGTCTAGTTCCATTAAATTGCCCTTTAACGGAACAACTCTATTTTCAATCAACAGTTCATTAATCCGCCTTTTCTTTCACTATAAAACACCCCTTTAGATAACCATATCCAAAGGGGAAAACGTCGTAACTTTTTTATAAATATCGCGACTTTATTCAAAACATCGCATCTTTTTTATAAACATCGTGACTTTATTTCAATGCTACATGTAAACTAGGAAAACTATATATATTGCATTTATTGATGTCGGTTTATGTTGTTTTATGTAGATTAAAATATAGAATAAATATGAAACCTTTTTGTTGCAAAAAAGTTCACTCTATATTTTAAGTTAGAGACTTAAACGTGGTTTTAAAGAAAGGGAATATATGAAAAAATTAAATGATCAACTATTGATAGACTCATACCATAAAGCAATTGAATTAGACTTAGACAAAAAATTTATTCTCGTCCTAGAAGAAGAATTGAAGAGAAGAGGTTTACCCCTTATCGATCAAAAAGATAAGCGTAACTAATTAGTATAACTTTAAATCTTTGCTCTTATTTTTTAACCCAAACTAATAATTATTGTTCCTTAGTAGTCAATTCTCTTTATAAGACTTGTTTAAATTTCCTGCCAACAAAAAGCGAAAAACGCTATTATTCCTGTAATATCATGAAAAGGCTGGTGTTTTTTTTATGTATCGCAGGATTTCAGTCGAACTTACCCTCTTTTCACAGGAACTACAACGATTTTCACCTCCAAAAGCTCTCCAAGAGCTAGCCAAAAAGTAGTGAGTACTTCCCTAAGTCCTAAAGGACTCAATCAACGATTTAATCCTTCGGCTGTCAAGCTCTTACGACAGAGTATTTACTTCCTTATTTACTCAAAACCTTTATACATTTCAAGTTCTTCCTTATCGTTACGCTTCTCAAATTAACGTATTAAAAAATAGATTGATTTCAACAAAGAGTAAAGATATAATCATCATGATAATGATTATCAATATCAATTGTTGAAAAGTAAAGGATGAATTTAATGTTACATAATCCCTCTCTAAAGGGACTCAAAAATCGTTCAAGTGTTTTTCTGCTAATGTGTTTATTCATTCTGGTGATTCTTGGATTAGTGGTGTGCCTGTTTTTGGCTGTAACATTTGGGGCAAAAGAGGTTACCTTCAATACTGTGTGGTCAGCGATTTTTAATTATGATCCTACATTGACACAGCAACAGATTATTCACGAACTACGGCTTCCACGGGTGATTGGCGCTTCATTAGTCGGAGCAGCTTTTGCAGTTGCTGGGGCTTTAATGCAAGGAGTCACCCACAACCCCTTAGCTGACGCAGGAATACTTGGTATTAACGCAGGCTCAATGTTTGTGGTAGCCCTTAGTTTTGCTTTCTTTCCAAACATTCCGTATTCTATCTTGATGGTTTTTTCATTTATAGGAGCTGTATTGAGTACATTGTTCATTTTTATAATTGGCTCATCTGTGCCGGGAGGATTAACACCCATACGGTTAACAATCTCAGGTGCAGTTATAGCAGCGCTCTTACATTCACTTAGTTCAGGAGTGGCTATTTATTATGATTTGAGTCAAGATTTAGCCTTTTGGTATGCGGGAGGTGTTGCAGGGATAAAGTGGAATCATTTGAAAGTGTTGGTTCCTATTATTCTTATCGCAATTATTTGGGCAATATCGTTAGGGCGATCTGTGTCACTCATTTCAATGGGCAATGATATTGCCACCAATCTTGGTGTGAATACGACTCGTATTAGAATACTTGGAATAATAATAGCCGTTATTCTGGCAGGGGTTTCTGTTTCAGCCGTTGGTTCAATAGGTTTTGTTGGACTTGTAATCCCACATATTTCACGAAAATTGGTTGGAGGATATTATCAGCTCATCATTCCAATGTCAGCATTATTGGGTTCGATACTGTTAATACTGGCTGATTTGGGAGCCCGAACGTTGAACCCACCTAGAGAGCTGGCTATTGGTATAATGGTAGCCCTTGTCGGTGTTCCTTTTTTTCTCTATATTGCTCGTAAAGTAGGGAGGGACTTATAGGGTGAAATATCATATGAATGCAGACAACAAGAGGGCTTATACAGTTACTATGGTATTTATTTTAATTAGTGTAGTTGCAGTATTAATAAGCTTGAATACAGGTACCCTGCGACTTTCACCTTTTAAAGTAATTCAAACGCTTTTTGGCTACGGTGATTTTAAAAGTTCTACTATTCTGTTTGAATACCGTATCCCACGAATCTTGATTACCATGTTGGCGGGAGTTGGATTAGGAATTTCAGGTGCAATCCTACAAGGATTATCACGTAACCCTTTGGCAGATCCAGGAATTTTAGGCTTACATGCCGGTGCTTCCTTTGGTCTCATTATATTTGTTACATATTTTCATTCATTAGATGAAAAAGCATCAATTCTTATACCGTTATTTACCTCTTTAGGCGGAGTCTTAACTGCTTTTCTTATTGTTTTACTTGCCTATGATCGTTACAAAGGCATATTGCCCATTCGACTTATTCTTATTGGAATTGCGATTTCTGCTGGTTTTAGTGCTATTACACTTTTTCTTTCTCTTCGTCTCGATGAAGAAACCTACTCATTTGCTTCAAGATGGTTAGTTGGAAATGTATGGGGAAGGGATTGGATTCATGTTATTGCCCTTTTTCCGTGGATCCTTATTTTAGCACCTTATGCTTGGTTCCAATCTAACACATTAAATGCATTAACACTTGGTGATGACGTAGCGGCTGGCCTTGGTGCTTCTGTTCAAAAACAACGTTTGCTGATGCTGGCAACTGCTGTTGGTTTGTCATGTGCGAGTGTAGCGATGGCCGGCGGTATTGGATTTATTGGTCTAGTCGCCCCTCATCTTGCCCGTCGGCTTGTTGGCCCAATGTACCAACATTTCCTTCCTGTTTCAGGACTTATAGGGCTCATTATTTTGGTGCTTGCGGATACCATTGGTCGATCCATATTTCAGCCAAATGCTATTCCAGCTGGTATAGTCGTTGCCGCTATAGGAGCTCCCTATTTTCTTTATTTGCTCACAAAAACAAAATAACTTTTCAATTAAGGAGAAAAAATGAACAAGAAACTTACTATTTTATTTAGCATTATGTTAATTCTTATTTTGTCCGCCTGCGGACAAAATTCTTTAAATGATGGTAAATCAGCACAAAAAAATAAACCTAGGAGTGAAGAACTAAGAATCGCTTCACTTTCCATCCATCTAACAAATGATTTACTTGCATTAGGTATAACTCCAGTTGGTTCTGTTATTGGTGGGGAATTAAAAGATTTTCTGCCTCATGTGAAGGATCAATTAAAAGATACGCAAAAACTTGGACCTGTAAAAGATCCAGATATGGAAGCATTAATTGAACTAAACCCTTCTGTGATTTATCTAGATAAGGAATTTTCCGGAAAAGATGTATCAAAATATGAAAAAATCGCACCGACTAATGTATTTAATCTTGATGAAGGAACATGGAGAGATCATTTAAAGTCCGTAGGTAATCTTGTCGATCGTCAACAGCAAGCAGAAAAATTCATTTCAGATTATGAAAAACAAACAAAAGAAGTGAAAAATTTAATTGAAAATAAACTTGGTGAAGGCAGTAAAGTAATGGCAATACGTGTTACGGCAAAGGAGTTACGGGTATTTAGTACAAAACGACCAATGGGACCTATCCTATTTCAGGATTTAGGTTTTAAACCTGCCAATGGTGTTGAAGACATTGATAAAAATCTACCTTACGAAGTCATATCACAAGAAGTTCTCCCAGATTTCGATGCAGATGCTATATTTGTCATCGTCAACAGTGACGATGAGTCTCAGACAGCTTTTAAACAGTTAGAAGATACACCCATTTGGAAAGGATTGAAAGCAGTTAAAGGAAAACATGTATACGTAGTTCCGGATCAGCCATGGCTTGACTATTCAGCACTAGGAAATAAAATGGCCATGGACAACGCAAAAGAAATCTTTTCACAATAATAGACCAGAGATATTTTTTATCTCATAATAACTATTAGGTATTTCTGTTACCAGAATAAATATTATTAAGGTAAAACCTATCGAATTATCTTACCCCCGTCTCGTAGATTATTCAAAAAAGCCTGCCCAGCCTTTCTTAAATTGTCATTAGAGGAAGTAAGCATGCAAAAAAGCTCTTATTATTTAGGAGCTTTTTTGGTGTGTAAAAGTATATTGATTTTAGCCTTCCTTATCAACAATTTGATAAGATTACATAAATCGGATACTAAGTATGATGGAAAACAATAACGTGGATTAACATGCCCCGTTAGTTCCATAAAGAAAAAGCTGCCTTGAAGACAGCTCTGATTTTCAGCTAACGCACCGTTAGTTCATTAAGAAAAGCGAACCTTATTCAAGAATCGCGCCCGATTGTTGAAGATCGTCCTGGAACATCCACGCTGCAAGGATATTCAAGATAAGCCCAATTCTACCCGTTAGCTTAATAAGACTTAGCTTCAATTCTTGATTAAGTCTCCTCCAGTACTAAATTGTTGTTTATTATCAACGGTTTCCATATAACCTATTAATTGAATACTAGGATTATCTATTCCTAACATGGATTTATCACCCATACCTTCAAACGGCATAAAAACATTTAATGTAATCTTTTCCCCTGGTTGAATATCTAATTTGTTTCCCTTAGCTTCAACTTTATATTCATTACCTTTATAAGCACTTTCACCGTGTTTTATAGGGAAGGAAACAAAAACATTATTTTGCTTTATAACATAATCACTACCATTTATCAATTTTATGGAATATGATATTCCTTCTTCTAGAGTTTTCTTTTCAATTAACTCTAGCTTAATTTTTCTAATATCATTTAAAGTATACTTTTTTTCACTAACGCATCCTGCTAATAATACCAAGATTAATATAAAAGAAGATAATAATTTGAATTTCAAACATAAGCCCCCTCACTATTTGTGTTTTACCATTTTAACATTAAATCCCATTTTAAGATGTAGTTAATTAACGCACCTTGTTAAACTAACCTGCCCCGTTAGTTCCATAAAGAAAAAGCTGCCTTTTAAAGACAGCTCTGATCTTAAGCTAACTCACCCGTTAGTTTAAGTACAACTCTTCACAATCTGCTCTCTAGCTATTACGAAATAACTTGTATTTTCTGTAAGAATCATTTTTTCATACCTATTTTGTTTTCAGTTCCTTTTATAATTCTTTTGATATTTTGCCTATGTAAAATTATCACTAATACACTAATAAATAACGAAAGAGCTATAATGACTTTATCCTCAAATATTAGACTATAAATAAATATTGCTATTCCAGCTAGCATTGAACTTAGTGAAACATATTTAGAAAGTATCAAAGTTAATATAAATACCACAGAACCAGTCAAAGTACCTGAAGGTGTCAAAAATAATAAAACTCCTGTTGATGTCGCAACAGCTTTCCCGCCTTTAAACCCTGCAAAAATAGGAAATACGTGTCCCAATATGGCTAATAAACCACATATAATGGGGTTAACAGTAGAATTAACTATTTGGGGAAGTAAGCAAGCAAATGTACCTTTTAATAAATCAGCAATTGCAACAATTAGTCCTGCTTTCTTTCCAAGAACCCTAAAAGTATTGGTTGCACCAAGGTTCCCACTGCCGTAACCTCGAATATCGGTTTTATAGAATAGCTTACCGACAACTAAAGCAAATGAAATTGAACCAATCAAATAACTTAAAAATAAAGTTAAAATATTTAGCATAATATACCTTTCTTAATTGGTTAACTTTTTAGCATCTTCATCGTCACCTTTAGCAATGACTTTTACTTGCGCCCTTTCTGGAATGCCAAGTGACATAACTTTTAGATAAACACCTTCCGTTAGATGAAATTTAGCCTGCTAGATATCCAACAATATTTTCTATTATTCCTCACCAAAATTTACATCAAATAGATAATCAGATAATTCAGCACCTTCGAAGCTTTCTTGTGTGATATTTCCTTGATCATCTCTTTCTTCTCCCGTTTTCTTCATTGCAAATGTTGAAATATAATATCCTTCAACTGGTGACTGCTCATCATCTAATAATTGTATTTCTCCATTTGATATGACATGAGCTTGATTTTCTACTGCATAATTATTGAATCGTTCCCCTGTACTTTGTATAACATAGGAAGAAAAGTCACCCTTAGCATGAGTAATATCTTTAATATCAAGCACATTAAGATTTTCAAAAAAATGCTCAGCATCAATTAATCGATTGTATTGGAACCATGTTTCAAGCTGACTATTCATAACTTGATACCTATTCTTATCAATATCATATCGAATTTGATAGAGATTATAGCTACTGCCATTTTGCCCAAGTAGTTCCCATCTTAAGTCTGTAATTCTACCATCTTCAGTATAGTCTACTTCAAAATCCTCAAGCCTCAAACTGTTGTTCTCTAGATTTAATTCTTGCTTAACCAGTTCATATTCTTCTTGAAAGTTCATCTTATATACTGAACCAAGTTCATGTTCAATGAATATTGGGCGACTTTCCCATTCATCCATGGCATATGGTATGGTCCAATGGACGAATATAAATGCTATAAAACCAAAGACCGCAGTTATTCGTTTTACCTGTACATTTAACTTAGGTCGAAAAAATATCAGATACACTACAAACCCAAGTGGAATTGAAATTTGATTGAAATTAAAGGCAAATGAACCTAATATAAAATATCCTATTATTTTGAACGGAAAATAAGATTCTTTATCGTCATTTTTCCGCACTAAAAATAAAAAACTAACAATTAATATCACTGTGTAAACAATAGATGCCATTTTTAAGTCCCCCTATCTGGTAGGAAATCGCCTTGATTGCATATCCAGAATCGCCTAATAAATATGAATATTTTACCATTATTATAGTTATCCGAAAAGACATTAAGACTATTACTTAATAACAGACAAATTCAAAAAAGATTGGATTTATCATAACCAGGATTATCCTTATTAAACTAACCTGCCCCGATAGTTGCATAAAGAAAAAGCTACCTTAAAGACAGCTTTGATCTTCAGCTAACGTACCCGTTACTTAAGAAAATTATTTTTTAGCACTTGTGCATTATCTTTATCTAACTCTCCATAACTTTCGTTTTCATTATTGCTAATAATTGTTGCTGTACCTGCTCTTTCATTAAACCAAATTTCATATTCATAAAGTCTTTCAGGTATATTTTCATCAAAAGTGTAAAACAAAGTAGCTTCTACGTCTGGTTTTCTAGCCATTTTAACCACTTTATCATCCCATTTGATTTGTTCAAATGCCTGCCTTAGCATCTCTATTGATTCACTATCTGTTATCATTAAGACATCTTCGTAATTTCCTTCTGTATCAATTTTTTGAACATCTACTCTTGATAATTGTCCTTTTTCTTCCCCAATACAGCCAACCAATAACACCATAAAGACAAAAAGAGAAGTAAAATTTATTATCTTTTTCATCATACACCTCCATAAATTTAGACGTTAACATTACATAATAGTTCCAGCTTATCTTCAACTAACTCACCCGATTCTTGAATTAGAAATTTAATTAGCTTTTCTTGGTCTTCTTAAAAAATAAATAACCTAAAACACCTAAAATTAATGCTATACCTCCGAAAACAATAACTTGATATATAATATCCCCTAACATAACCTGTTCCTCCTATTCTAAAAAAACATTTTCCTAAATCTATATACGAGATTTTCCCTAAATAGGTTTCAACTGGTAGTTTGACTCTAAAAGTCTTATTAAACTAAACTGCCCCTTTAGTTCAATAAGAAAAAAACAAAATCAAGCATTGATTTCGTGGTTTATTATATTAATAAACGGTTTTACTTTTCTGATCGGATGTTGTCAGGCACGGGTATTCTACTACTCCTGTTCTGATTCTTAAAATGCTTTCTATATTTTTAGCTGTACTCCATAGTAACAAAGGGATAATTTTCAAAAAAAGAAAACCTTCTTATATGTACTATCGTCTATATATCTAGGAAGGAAGTGTGAACTGTTTTGGAGGAGTTTGTGTTGAAATGGTCTCAAATGAAAGATGACGAATCATTACTGGATGAAATGATGTCCCTTTATGGCCAGGATATTCTGCAATTGGTCTATTCCTATGTAAAAGATGCAGTTGTGGCAGAGGACCTGACACAGGAGATTTTCATCAAATGCTATAAGGCTCTGCCCACGTATAACCAACAATCAAATATAAGGACGTGGCTTTGGAGAATTGCTATTAACCATTGTAAGGATTATAGGAAAAGCTGGTACTTCCGAAAAGTTTCGACTGCGGAAGAGGAGCAGGAATGGACTTCTACCGATAATGTGGAAGAAGAGGTCATTCAGCAGGATGAAGACAGGCAGCTTGCTGTTGCAGTTATGGAGCTGCCTATCCAGTATCGCGAACTTATTTATCTCCATTATTTTCAGGAAATGAAGCTCAAGGAGATTTCTGAAATTACCGGGGTCAAACTTGGAACGGTGAAGACCAGGATGCGCCAGGCGAAAAGACGGTTAAAAACCTATTGGGAGGAATCCACCGATGGAAGATAAATTAGCACGCTTAAAATCGGCTATGAAAAAGCATACATTTCTTGATTTAAAATTCACGGAAAACCATAGGCACTCCATCCATACTGCCATCGAAAAGCAGGGTGTGAGTAGGGAAGACATTTTGATTGGTATTTTTAGATCTTTGGATGAGGAGAAAAGTGGTTATCAAATTAACGAAGCTCTTTACCAGAAAGGCATCCGGAAATATGAAAATAACGAAGGCTCCTTATATGCTGCCTTGCATGAGCTTGAGAAGGAAGGCTGGATCCAGTCTTTTTGGGAAACGGAAGAAAGAAAGCTCTATTCCTTGGATGAACGTGCGAAAAAGTGGCTAAAGAAAAAGGAATCTAAAAGTGGTTCTGCCTCTGCTCGTTGGCGGACAGCGTTTGAAGGAGGAAGAACCGATTGAGAAGCAATCATTTTTTAGATGAGGTTTCGTCTTATATCCGATCAAAAGAAGCAAAAAAATATATAGAAGCTGAATTAAAAGCCCATTTGCATCAAGCTAAAACTGAATTGGTCAAAAAAGGATATACAGAGGATGAAGCAGAGGAACTGGCTGTCCGGAATATGGGAAGCCCCTCTGACATTGGGCAGAAGATGGACAAGCTGCACAGGCCGAAGATTGATTGGAAGCTAATGAGCATGTTTCTGTTCATGTCAGCTACGGGCCTGTTTTTGTTTTGGTTCTTATTTAAGGATGGTAATTCATTATCAGTATTGAAGCAGGTATATTCTGTCACAGGAAGTGTAATTTTGGCCTGTGTCCTTCTTTTTTTCGATTATCGGAAATTTCAGAGATGGGGCTGGGTTTTCTTTACGATGGGATGTCTGATTCTTTATCAGTTCCAATTTTCCAATGTATTAGTGAACGGCAATCCTCGAATTAATATTATGGGTTTATTGTCGGTCGATTCGATTGTGGTTCTGCCAATTTTTCTGCTTGCCTGGGCCGGGATGCTGCAATCAAAAAAGATGAATGTTTATTTGGCTGCCATTTTATACGTTTGTTCTGCCTTTTTGTTTATGTTTACAGCCAACGAGCAGGCGGTAGCGATTTATTCATTGATGGTAGCTGTAATGGTCTGGAGGAGCAGCCTAAATAAAAGGAAAATCCTTATCACTGCAGCAGTCCTGCTTACTACATGTGTTTCACTTCTGCTTATATCCTTGAAGGATATAAAGGCCTATCAATTAGAAAGACTTTATTCGTTTGTGACGCCTGAAAAATTCAGTGAGACCTCGGGGTATATGCCTTTAAAACTAGAAAAGCTAATTGAGGATGCCGGATGGATTGGCCATTTTGGTTCCCTCGGAGCGATTGATTTTTCTAATGAAATGATGACGGATTTTATCTTTGTAACCATTACCTATACGCTTGGCTGGGCCGGGGCCTTACTCATTGGTCTGCTGTTTTTATGGATGATTTGGCGAATTTCCCGTATATTCCAAACTGTGAAAGACCCATTTGGGAAAATGCTTGTTTCCGGCAGTTTTGCCATATTCACTGCACAGGTAACTGTCAGCATCGGAATGTCTCTCGGCTTATTACCACTAATAAGTCTATCCCTGCCATTTATGAGTTATGGTGCTTTATCAGCGATGATTAACGCCTTCTTGTTTGGTCTGGTTTTAAGTGTGTATCACAAAAAGGATATTATACTGATGAAGAAAATATGAGAGTATGGTTTGTAGCTCATACTCTCTTTTCTGAAGAAACTAGGAATGGGTAAAGACATGAAGCTTTGAAAGATGCAATGAATCATGAGGATAATTATCAGGTGGAAATTCCCTAAAAATTGAATATATAGGAACCGATAAATAATCAGTAAGCCTATTTATCAAAATATAGAACTAATTAAGATCTATGTGTATTTTTGAAATCAAGATTGACCAAAATTCCCTCTTGAAACCACATATTAGTGTAAAAAAGAATCTATTTTGTAAAAAGATTGAAGAAATGGATTCTTTTTTTGTGATTCAGATACAATTCTTATAAAATTGTTTGATTGTTTTTAGTAATCCTTAATGAACTAAAGCACCCGTTAGTTTAAGTAGATTTCTTCACAAACTTTTTAGTATTTCAGTTAATACAGGAACGCTGCCCCATTAGTTCACTAAAGAAAACAAAATCAAGATTGATTACGGTTTATCATTTTTATAAACGATTAAACTTTATTCGAAAACGGTAGGATTTTATTTTAAAAATACAGTTAAAATTTAAAAAATGAAAAAAGCCTTTGATAAAAGGGCTTTTTACTTGAAGTTGCCGATAACTTTCATTACGGTAACTAGATTTGCATATCGTATACATTAATTTATATATTTCTAACTATTTCCAATTATTTCAAGGTAAAATTATATATAAACATGAAAGGGGATAATAGAATTGAATAGAATTCCTGAAATAATAAGGCCTTGCTTAAACAATTATATAAAGTATATAGAATCCCAATTTTCAAGCGATATTCTAGTAGGAGTTTATTTATATGGCTCTATCTCTTTAGGTGGATTTGATGAAAAGAAGAGTGATATAGACTTTGTGACTGTATTAAAAAGGAGTTTATCTCAAGAAGAAAGAAATTATTTGAAAACTGTACATAAAAAATTAAATTTAAATTCTTTTGGGAAAAGAATGGATGGAATTTATATTCCAATGAACGAGATAGGGAAAAGTAATAAAGAGTTATCTCCATATCTTTACTGTTCAAATGGAAAAATCAAAAGTGGATATTGGGATGTAAATGCTATTACATGGTGGATGGTAGAACAGTATGGAATAAAAGTGCACGGAAAAGAAATATCAGAACTGAATTTTCGATCAAAATGGATCCATGTAGTTAAAAACATGGAATACAATATAAATCATTACTGGAAAAACAAGTCTAAAAATACACTTATTTTTGTCTTTGATGACATGGTTGAATTTTGTGTCTTAACCATTAGCAGAATTTTAAGCACATTAGAAACTAAAAAAATCTTAACAAAAGTAGAGGGAGCAAAAAAAGCGAAAGAGATTTTACCAGAAAGATGGCATTTACTATTAAAAGAAGGGTTACGTCTACGTAATAAACCTAAATCACTTTCTTTATATAGTTCTAGATTAAAAAGAGCAATGGAATGTAGAAAATTCATCTTATATGCTCACAACTTGTGTAATGAAAAGTATTTTAGTGAAGTTAAAAAAGGTATAAATTAAGTTCTATCTTGCTGTTTGCTATGGAGAATTTCATTTACGTAAAATTGAAGTGAATAACGAAAAAAAAGTGTGGAATTGAAACAATGTTTGATTAAATTAATACAAGAAACCTTGATAAATGTATAAATAGAAAGAGCATGTTTTGAAAAAAGATGAATCAAAACATGCCCTTAAAATATTGAATTGGATTTTATTCTTTATAAAAAAGATTGATCATTTTTGTGTTCCTTAATGAACTATCCTGCCCCGTTAGTTGTTTAAGGAAACGATCCTTATTAAAGGACTCCCCCGAATTGTTAAAGACCGACGAACTTTTATTATTTATGTATCCTTTAATATCAAAAATTGTACATTCTAAAAGCCGCCTATAGGCGGACTTCTTATTGCGCTAGCCTGAATTAAACAGAAAACAATTAGGAAAAAATATTATTCTTCTGATGGGCTAACAAATAAAGAATCGGTTTGAGAAATTACACATAGCTTTTTTCCTTCTTTTTCATAGATTGTCATCGCCCCTTCTTGTGATTTTTTATCCCACCCCCAAAATTTAATAACCGTTAAATAATAAAGTGGAAGTCCGTTTCCTTCGGAGGCTGGACCCCATTTATATTCTTCATACATATTTTTATCGTCTTTTCTTATTAATTTGGCCCCTAATGGTATCGGGAATCCTTTATTTATTGCTGATTCACTATAAGATAAGAAAAAATAACTAAACATTGAAACTAAAATAATTATACTAATAATAAGAATAATAGCCTTTTTCTTTCTAAACAAAAAAATACTCCCCTTTTTACGGCTCTGAAAGTGCCCCCTGTTTTTAATTATTTAATCTCCCTCTATAAATTTTACTTTTAAATACAATATTTTAATCCACATATCGGTAATAACCTACTTCAATAATCTGTCCCATTAGCTGTATAAGGGTGATTTTTGTTTGAATATGACAGTACGATAATTTTTAAAATCATACTTAAAAAGGCAGCCAATTGTCGGCCTTTTTATGAAGCTAACGCACCCGTTAGTTCATTAAAGCTAGTTTATTTATTATTTGTGATTTTTCAATATTTGAACCTCTTCCTCTAGTTTATCGATTTTTTGTTGAAGTTTTTTCTTAGGTTCTAAAATCCTTCGTCCTAATATAACGAAGAAGCCGGTAATAGCAATAACTACCCCAGCAGAAGCTATAAACAATATCAAGGTAATGTCAAACATAGAAACAACTCCTAATTTATTCTTGGTATTTCATATACGAAAATTGAACAACAAAGTTTTATTTTTCTTTCACTATAAGAAAAAGAGCTGCTGATCAGTTCCTGATAATGAAGTAAAGCACCTGTTGGTTCATTAAGAAAAAAAAGAAATTTAAATTGAAATAATTCGTCCCCAGTATGCCACCAGAATTAACAAAAATAAGATAGCAGAAATAACAAACACTTTTTTACTGTTATTTTCATATTCTTCCCCATTTTGCCACATTTTCTTTCTATATTTCATTTGTACCTTTTTCTTTTTATCATTTAATTTCATATAGAGGGTAGACTCCTAAGTGAAAAATAATTAAACTAATTTTACCACAAAAACCCATTCCCCTTGTTGAACTCCCTCAGTTTGATGCGAATATCTCTCGAATGCTCACTTATTCGCAGGATTTCACAACCCTTTTAATTAGACTTATGGGTAAATGAAAT
>NZ_JBIWES010000035.1:0-15688 GCF_044762665.1 Peribacillus sp. NPDC096622
CTTTTAGAATTGTATCCATTTCGATTTAGCTTATCAAGGGAAAGTACGCCCTTGACAAGCTAAATCCGAAAGGATATTTGGTTTATAAGTTGAACAAGGAATATCTCTATTCATAGCTGAATGAAACACCATTTAAAAACATTTGAATGTGGTGGGTTGACAGTTTCGTTCATATCAGTTGCATAAACAAAAGAAGCTGCCCGATGGCAGCCGGATCTTCAATTAAGCACCCGTTAGTAAAATAGGTACCCTTTTGATTGCAATGCACCTATTTGTAATATTATTTTTGTACTTGAATCACTTAATTTCTAAAAATTATTGCTAGATCGACTGCATAATTCGTGCGAGTTCTTTTTCTAAAACAACGGGCTCGTTTGCGTAATTGTAAATCCCTAAAAATTTCTCTATAGCCTCTGGATGGGAACTGATTAGCTTGTTGACAGCATCCTGTTGTTCAGATATGCGTTCATTCTTCGAAATTTGGCATCCCATGTGAAACCGAACCATAAACTCATCTTCTATTGCCTTTTGATATTCTTCAGACATTTGATTTGATTGATCGGATAGTCCCTTATACTTTAATAGAATATTGGATAATAAACGTGCTCCACATATAGCATCATGGATACCCTGCGCCATGCCAGGATCTTTAAAACAAACTGCATCTCCAACCAACGCCCATCCTTTTCCCATTCCTTTATACCAGTAATTATCATATCCTAGAATGCCTTTGACCGGTTCTACTAGGTCTGCATTTTTCAAGCGCGCCCCAATTGTTGTATTCGGAAAGTTATCTGTTAAGAAATTGCGTAGACAGCTCTCCGGATTTAATTTCAACCGTTCTATCAATTCCTTATTTTCTAATGGGAAAATGCCGACAATAACATATAAATCATCATTCGTCGGAAAGAGAATGGCTGTGTTATCTTTTATCTTGTATACTTCAAATTTAGGGACATTATCGTGGCGAAATCCAGAGAAATACCCGAAATAGATGCCGACTGTTGCCGGAACACTTATTTTGAGTTCACTTTTTACCAGCTTGCGAATAATAGAGGATCGGCCGTCTGCTCCGACTACCAGGCGAGCCAAAAATTCTTGTTTCTCGTTGTTGCAGCCTAAACCTTTCACGCCTATTACTGTTTCGTCATCACGGATGACATCCGTCACACGAAATCCTTCTAAAACGGTTACATTCATTTGAGATTTGGCTTGTTCAAGTAGGATATGATCGAGATAAGTTCTTCTAATACAATAACAACTGTCCTCTCCGTAAACCTTAGGGATAAGACCTTCTATCACGGTATCCTCAAATTGAAATCTAATATCCCGTACCGGTGGTGCTTTTGTTTCCAATAACTTGTCCAAGACACCTATTTCTCGAAGAAGAGCGACAGTATTATTGAAAAAGGTATGGGTTGATAATGTGTCCCTTGGAAAAGTCGATCGGTCCACTAACAACACATGGAAACCTGCCTTAGCAAGATAAATTGCCAGGGTAGAGCCGGCACATCTAGCACCGGTAATGATGACATCATACGTCTTATTCATCGTATCACTCCATTTTTAAGTACAATTATTAACTTGCTTATCCATTAGCGGAGTTCTAAAGTTAATGCTCCTACGAGTTAAAGTAATGGGGAAAAATTGATAAGAATATACTACATAAATAAAGTATGGAAGTTAAAACGAAATAAGTACAGAGAATTCCAACTTGAAAAGTCAATCTCCTCTACGTTAAGGAATTGACCTTTTTTTACTTCTTCTTATAGAACTAACGCACCTGTTAGCCATCCATGAAGCGCAAAAATCAGCGCTTCACCAAAGAGAATGAAAATTGGTCTCCATGTCGATAATGTTTTAATGGCTGGCGAAGAAGGTCGTTGAACTATGGTGCCTTTGAGCCATCCGTTAGTCTGACTCCGACGACCACGGTGTACCACCGACTGTCGCGCCCTTTATGGGTAGCACTCATGGGAGATTAATCCTTTTTTGGTCGTCGCGCTAGCCTCTACTTAATATGCTATGATTGGAAGTTTTTGTTTAGCGATTGACCAAACTCAATCAGATTACTCATAAGACTCAGCCTTTTTTTATAAAGCGTTTTTACTGGGTCTATTGTGGTTTTTACTAAATTTTGAGCTTTTTTAATTTTCATGGGAGTTTTAAGTAGATTTCTTCACAAATTCATTAAATCGTTTTTTATCGGCCAGTTTTCAACAAATTTAATTTACTTCTTTTTTATATTTACTGCTAAACCTTCTATACCATTTTTAGTAAGAGTTTTATTCACTATTTTTTCCAGATTTTGTTTAGTACTATCGAAATCTTCTTTTGAAGTTCTAATCACCAAATTAACTGAGTTGGTTTCTGTGGATATTCCATAAGCTACAACAACGTCAACCTTCTGCTTGTCTAGTTCCATAAAAATCAATGATTCAATTTCCTTTTCTTTCTTATTTGTTGAAAATATTTCTGGATCTTTAGGAGTATTAGAACAAGCAGTTAAAAACATAAATACTAGACTTACCAAAATTAATTTCTTATTAATGATTTTTCCTCCTGTTTTATTTGGCATATTAACCCTTGAATTTAACATTACCGTAATTATTTTCTTTGCTCAATGGATAAATGGAACTTTTTGGGTTAGCACTAACCTGCCCCGATAGTTCCATAAAGAAAGAGCAGCCTTAAAGACAGCTCTGACCTTCAGCTAACGCACCCTTTAGTTGAATAACAAAAGACAAATTCTATTCTATTCAAATCCAAAGTATTTCTCTACTTCTTCACTTGCCTTTGGCAATACCATTCCCTTTTCCCAAATTAAAATTTTATCCTTTGGCGTACCATAATAAATTCTTTTTATTTCCTTACCACGAAATTCTTCTTGTACTTTAATATCTATAAAATCATACCCTTTTTCTAATCCGTATGGAGGCTGTGCTTCTTTCTTTATTAAGGGGCGTAGTGGAGTCATATAAAAATTCCCTTCGCTATCCATATCGTATTTTATTGTATTTAAACTATACCCATCATTTATATCCGCATAATATACGATTTTACCATCCTCCATTTGACTTATATCCCTAATTTCCACTACATCTGTTGAAACACTGTTGATTTCCCATTTAAATAAGCCAACATATCCTAAAATGATTATGCCTATTAATAATGCAGTTATTATTCCACCTTTAATAAAAGACTTTAACCGTAATCTTTTCCACGAAGTAGAGATATTTTTTATGACATTACTATCCGTTCTATTTTCAATAATACTTTTTTCTGGAATATGAATTTCATCTTGAATTTTTTTAAATTCCACTTTGCAGTTATTACACTCTGATAGATGTTCCTCTACCATTCTTTTGCTATCATCACTACATACACTGTCGTAATACAACGGAAGCATATCTTTAATTATTTCACATGATACTTTTCTCAATTTCATTCCTCCCTTAACATTTCTTGTATTTTTTGTTTACCTCGGTAAAATGTGACTCTCGCCCAACTCTCCGTCCTCTCAAATAGTTCACTTATTTGTTTAAAGGAAAGTTCACCAAATATTCTAAGTGTAAATACCTCTTTATAAGGTTCGTCTAAGGAATGCAAAACTTTATGAATACGAAAAGTTTCTTCCTTTTTAAAAATCAACGTTTCGATTATATTTTCGCCAGCTATATCTTCTATCTCTTCTGTATCGTATCGTTTTTGTTTATTAAGATAGGTGAAATATGTATTTTTTGCAATTTGGCAAAGCCATACATTTATTTTGCAATACCCTTGAAATTTATCTATACCTTTTAAAGCCTTAAAAAACGTTTCTTGTGTTATTTCTTCTGCAATCTTTTCATTACGGCTTAATTTCAGAACAAATAAATAAACCTCCCGAAAATATTGATTGTATATACTCTCAAATTCTGTCAATCTTCTACCTCCTTTCATATGTAAGACTATGATAGAAAGATTTCGTTACAAAAAATCAAAAAAATATCAGTTCGTTAGTCTGCTTTTAAATCAACCATATATTAGCAAAATACAATACCAAAGTTACCTGCTTTACTATCATAAAAATTTATAATACTTGTTTAACTAACCTGCCCTGATAGTTCCATAAGAACTAAAGCAACTCTTATTTAGGGGTACAGCCGATGTACCCCTTACATGAAGAGACGGCAATCGCAACAAGAAAACCGACACCGCCCTCCAATAAAGGGCACGATGTCGTCTTTAAACTTAACGGCCAAACTCCTTATTGAATATTTTATCGCGAGCCGCCGAGACTTCCGGGGCCACCGAGTTGATGGCCGTTACCAAAATATGCTTCCCGCCTATAGGTCCGCCAACTCTCGTTTCAAATCCGAAAGTACCGCCGGCATGCCCCCAATAGGATTGCCCGTCCGGTGTTTTTCCTTCATAAATCCCTAGTCCGACTTTACCCATAGGTGAATCAACTGCTGTGAGCATCTGGTCCATCATCTCTTGATTCAGAAGCTTTCCACCCAACAGCGCACTGAAGAAGGTGGTCAAATCATTGACTGTTGAAACCATATCTCCGGCTGCATTTGCCCATGATTGATTCACTTCTGTCAAATCATACAAATGACCCGATTTGTCCATATTATATCCAGTGGCATGCTCACCTGGAATATAGGAACTATTCCCCATCACGAATGTCCCTGTCAGCCCGAGCGGTTCGATGAACCTTTTCCTGATCTGCTCCGCATACGTATCTCCTGTTACCTTCTGAATAATTTGACCGGCTAGTACAGTATTGATGTTGGAATAATTCCATCCCTCCCCTGGTGCAAATACAGGTGGCTTTGCAAGGGCCAAACTGATAAGCTCGTCGACGGTATAATAACGGAATGGATTTTGAGGCAAGGTAATATCTCGCATATTCGAATCTGTATAGCTCGCAAGCCCGCTTGTATGGTTTAATAACTGACGAATCGTAATCTTTCTGCCGTCATACCCGTTACCCTTTATGACCCCCGGCAGCCATTTTTCGACCGAATCATTCAGGTTCAATTGTTTCTCCTCAGCCAACTGCAATACAACTGAAGCGGTGAACGTCTTCGTTATGCTTCCAATACGGAATGAAAGGTTCGGCTCCACCGGGCGTGGTTCTTCGTAGCTGGCTGTACCTGTAGCGTAGGACCAGCGTTTCCCGTCCTGTAGCCCACCAGCCACGATACTCGGGACTCTTTTGTTGGTTATAACCTCATCCATGACGCATTTGACTTCTTCCCGTTGCTTGCTTTTCTTTTCCTCCTCCTTGAGTTCTTTTTTGGCTTCTCTTGCGAATTCCGACGCTAAAATATCGTTGATATGTTTATCCGCATTTCCTAGTACATTGATATTTATAGAGATGACATGTTGACCGTCTTCCGTTCCGCCTGCAAAGTTGGTAAATCCGGGAATACCCCCGCCATGTCCCCATACGATGGTGCCGTCCGTCAGCTTTGTTCCGTGTATGCCAAGTCCATACTTTCCATATGGGGAGTCGGCTGTGCTGGTCATCATTTCCTTCTGTATCTCTGGTTTCAATAGCTTTCCGCCTAATAAAGCGCGGAAAAACGTCGTCAAGTCTTCCCCTGTCGAGATCATTTCCCCGCCGGCGTTAGCAAATGATGGGTTAAGCACAGTAATATCTACTAATTTACCTCCAATGTTCAAGTAGCCTCGTGCATTTTTTTTCGGAATATCTACCGAGCTGCCAGGGAGGAACGTTTCTTTAAGTTGAAGCGGTTCAATAATTCGCTTCTTAATCTGTTCGGCATATGTTTCCCCGGTGACCTTCTGGATAATGAGTCCCATAATAGCCGCATTCGTGTTCGAGTATGCCCACCCCGTTACCGGCTCTAGCTCCATGGCCTGGGCAATTAACTGTTCGGGTGTATAATTTTCCCCTGGATTTTCGAGTAATTTAGTCTTGAGCTCTGGAGTCAAGTAGTCTGGAATTCCGCTTGTATGATTTAACAATTGACGAATCTTAATGGTATTGCCGTCGTAACCCTTGCCCTGCACAAGCCCCGGCAGCCATTTCTCCACCGTATCATCGAGACTTAGCTTCTTCTCGCCAGCAAGCTGCAAGGCAACCGTAGCGACAAACGACTTCGTTGTACTTCCGATCCGGAAAGCGGAGTCGGCGTCCACCTTATGGTTTCTTTCAATATTCGCTTCACCGGAAGCATATGACCAGCTCGAATCTCCATTCTTCACGGTATTGATAACGCCTGGAATATTGTCGGTATTGGCAGCTTTATCGATAGCATGTTGGGTTGGCGTCTTACACACCGCTTGTACAGTTCCATAAGCAGGGTATACCATTGTACCCGCCAATATAGCTGTTAAGGTAAGTGCTGCTCCTTTTTGAATGATGAATGATTTCATAACGCATCGCTCCTATTATTTTGGAATGTTGTGTTGCTTCACTCCCTAACCTTACCTCCGAAGTTGTTAAATCGGACAGTGATGAAACCGCCAAACTTTTGATGACATCGTGCTCGAACCCTTCACATATATCGCATGACAAACTGTCAACTGTCTCATGTGACGTGTTGACAGCCAATTTCTAAACCATTACCCCCTCCTTCTCTTGACGTATCGGAAGATATGGTACATGATAGCTCTGAATCATTCGGAAATTGGTTTGCAAAAAAAATACAAGTAGGTGTACATAATCCGTGTTCTCCATAATGAAAAAATGGTTTTGGTATGATTGGATATTTTTGGCCATACGAACGCTTTGGCTGGTCATAATCGCAAGCGCTGATTTTATCAACCCTTCATTAATCGATGCGTCGCTTTGGATTGTTCTTTCTCTTGCTTTTGTCGTTTACCTCGTTCCATTAATCGTCCGCTATAAGAAAGAAGACCGGTATCTTGCAGTCGATGTCACGGCAGCGGGCATTTTTCATCTTTATTTGGCCTACGCAGCGCCAGGTTTGCTTTGGTCTTTCGTTTTACTCGTGATGATTATCGGCTTGGCGAGCAGTCGAAAAACCTATATGTGGACAGGCGTCCTCTGTGGAATCGTATTCCCGGCATTGAACGGTTGGATCGCTGATCGTCTCCCGTATGAGTTTATCGTTAGCTGCACCCTTGGTTTTGCCATCGGCATCGCGTTTAATATATTAATTCAGTCCCATAAGCAAGCCCAAATTATTCAAGAGCAGAAGCTGTTACTGGAGCAGCATATTAAGCGGATTGAGGAGCTTACACTAATAGAGGAGCGCAGCCGGCTTTCACATGAGCTGCATGACACGATTGGCCATGCACTTACCTCGCTCATCTTCGGTGTCGAATCGCTGCGATCTTCCGTACCTGCTTCGCAGATCGAGAGGGTCGATTCGCTTGTCGGTATTGCCCAGCACAGTCTGGATGATATCCGAAAGCATCTGCACCAGCTTTCTCATACTCCGTTAAGCCATTCGTTAAGTGAATCGCTGCGGCAATTAACCGAAAAGTTTATGATATCGACAGGTATAACGGTCAAATTTCGTGTGATCGGCAGTGAGACTCTCGTTATGCAAAAAATAAACTTTTGTCTGTATCGCTGCCTTCAAGAGTCTCTAACAAACGCGGTTCGGCACGGCCAGGCGAACGTAATATCCGTTCAGCTGCATTTCGATAGTCAGCAGCTCCGGTTACAGATCGAGGATAACGGCATCGGAATGGAAGAAATCCAATTCGGATTTGGGCTCAATGGGATGAAGGAACGGCTTGAACTATTTCACGGCACGCTGTCCGTTCATTCCGGGTCTGGGCAAGGAACTTTAGTCATATGTAATATTCTGTTGCAGACAGAACCAGTACATGATACAATCCGCCTGTTGATCGTTGATGACCAGGCGATCATTACCGACAGTTTGAAGCAACTTTTGGATCAGCATGCTGATTTTACCGTCGTTGGTAAGGCGGAGGACGGGTGCGAAGCATTAGAACATTGTGAGCGATCACAGCCGGATATCGTGCTAATGGATATTCGCATGCAGGAAATGGACGGGCTTGAGGCTTTACTTGAGATGAAACAACGGTGGCCTGATATGAAGATTGTGCTCATGACAACGTTTGAGGATACCTTGCAGGCGGCAACTGCATTGGAGCGTGGGGCGGAAGGCTACATGCTGAAGTCGATTCATCCGCGGGAGATGAAGGAAGCCTTGAAACTTATTTATAACGGAGGAACCTGGATCGACCAATCGGTCGCTACGCGAGTTTTCGAAGAGATGAAGCGTCAACGCGAGCAGTTGGAGAAGATCGGCTCAAGTAAGGAAAACTACCCTTACAGGCTTACGAAACGCGAAATGGAGATTCTGGAGCATCTGTCAAACGGGCTGCGCTACAAGTCAATCGCCGCAAAGCTATTTTTATCGGAGGGAACGGTCCGCAATTACTGCTCGAAGCTCTACTCGAAGCTCGACGTCAACAACCGTGAAGAAGCAATAAAAATGGCGCGAACGGAGAATATCGTGTAGGAGCAGGAGAACTTTTTCGATATTTCTCTTGTTTTTTTCAAATGCTTCTTCCCCGTATTAATCAAATCGTTTATCAACCTTAACAAGTTAAAGTCACATAATAGTAGTTTTAACCATTATAGAAATTTAAACTGTTTTTCAACAAAAAAAGCGCATTAATCCTCCTTGGATCAACACACTAGTTAAATTTATAAGCGCCTTGTATGTTTTTTTATTTTAACACGTATCTTATTAGACCCTTTTTATATGTATCTAAGTCAGAATGTTTAATAGATTACCTACAGGAATGCTATCCTGCCCCGATATTACGGAAGACCAAAATCAAGTATTGATTTCGCATCTTTTTTATGAACATCGTGACTTTATTTCAAAGCTACAAAAAGCCCTCCAGTTAATTTGGAGGGCTTAGCATGCGTTTTTTCCATAATCATATACTAAGTCTTTCTGAATTGATTAAACATAGAAGAAACTCATTCAAAATGGAGGAATGGAGAAATAACAGCTGTTATGATTATGGAAATGTTAGAACAAAAGAAAAACACGTTTTATAAAAAAATGAAGGACTACGAAGAAGAAAAGTAGCATCTCTCCTATAGGAAATGCTACTTTTCCTCCTATTGTAAGAATACTGGTACTCCCCTTAAATACTTGCTATGATTCATGTTTGGATGAATGCTTACTTCTGCTTAATAGGCAAAGCATGATAACCAAAAGCCAAATCGAGTAAGGCACTCGCTTCTTGACGTAGTAACAGATCCCTGGGACGGAAGGTAAAGGATCCGTCAGCATTGATGGAAGTATCAGGGTCTAGAATTCCTTGGGAGGCAAGTGCCTGAATCGATTGAATTGCCCAGTCATCCGCAGCATCAAGTAATTTAACTTTAATAGCTTTGTCAGGTTGAATCGGTTTCATGTCATGAATTTGCTTTAAGTTTTGAATCATGGTTGCTGCGACCTGTCGGGTAATCGGAGTAGCACGGTCATACCCTGGAATTCCTTTCATAATTTTTTCCCTTGCCTCCTTGGAGTCGTCTGGAAAACCGTTCCATCCATAAGCAAGTAACAACGTATCCGCAAACTCTCCTTGTGTCATGATGTCCATCGGATTGAATTGATTACCTGTTTTAGCACCCATAATATTTAGAGCATGAAGATTATCAATGTGACTTCTATAGTTACTCTTTTGTGGAACGTCATCAAAAGGTGGTTTGTTGTTAATTCTCTGGGCATCTGCTACAAAATCAAGGCTTTTAGGAGAGTTGTAGTGAAAATATGCGATTTCTCCAGCTGAATTCTTTTTGAAAGCAACTTTGTTGCCTTCCGAATCTTCAAATAACAACGGATGAATCATTTTGAGAACTTGTTTTCCAGTTGTTCCACCCTCCATGACCAAATTCCCATTTTCATAAGTAAAATGAGTGCGAATTGCAGCGAAACGCGTATTTTGGAATAAGCCCAAATATTTATGAGCTTCTTTTTCCTCTAACGGGAGATAACTTGTTTTTACTTCATTCTTCTTAGCAGGGAAATAGTGATCCATGAGAGTTTCATATATGTCTATACTCATCATTGAATCATTATTGTAAGACATGAAGAATGCTGTTTTTTGTTCAGGCACTAAAATCAGCATTGATTGATGTCCAGGCATGCTTCCCCCTTTTATTACAACGTGTTGACCGTTAGCAAATTCATTAAAAGGCGTTTCAAATCCAATTGTCGCAACAGGAATCGTCTTATCATCAAAAACTTGATAGGCATGCATCATATCCATGCTTTTTTTACTTGCAATTTCTTTGTCTTTAAACTTTCCTTTCTGTAGTTGCATAATCATGTATTTTGACATGTCTTCCGCAGTAGATAAAATGCCTCCTTGTGGTGTATCCCTTATACCGCTCCCACTTGTTGGAATCGGATCGCCAGTGGGACCATAAGGTGTAGCCATTTTTTCGAGAAGATCAGGCGTAAAGCTCATGCTTGTAGATTTCATATCTAATGGTTTGAAAATGTTCTTTTCCATATATTTCGAGAAAGTGGTGTTAGTAACATTCTCCACTGCAAACCCTGCGAGCGCAAATGCGACGTTGTCATACGTATAAACTTCTCCCGGTGGCCGTACCACAGTTGGCATATGATTAGAGAAAAATTCTTTCATCGGTACACTATTATTAATATATTCAGGCCCAGTTATGTTTGTGAGATCGGGAAAATCTACCCCGCTGGTATAAGTGAGCATATCAAACAGGGTAAGAGGTTTCCCAGTTTGATTAGGTATTTGTAATCCACCAAAATATTGTTGTACGTCTTGATCTAGTTTAAGCTTTCCTTTATCGACTTGCTGCATCACAGCCAAAGCAGTAAAAGTTTTCGTGACTGAAGCAATTTGGAAGACCGTGTCCTTAGTGACGGGGATTTTCTTTTCTTTATCGGCATATCCATACCCTTTATTGACAACGACCTTTCCATCATGAACGACGACAAAACTAGAACCGTTCACATTGTACTTCTTCATTTTTTCTTCAAATAACGGATCAGCAAAAGATTCTATTTCTTTTTTATTATTAGGTCCTTTCGTCATTTGGATATTAGTCGTGGATGCCGATGGTTTTGATTTTCCTGCTTCTAACGATTGTTGGGAACATGCAGAAATCATGGTTGAAGAAGAAAGAAGAATTGCAACGATCCCCAGTTTGTTAATTGCTTGTTTCATTTTTGTACGCTCCTTTATTTGATTGAAATTTTTTGTTAGCACAACGAGTAGTCAGTTCGTCAGTGTATAAACCGAGTGTAGCAAGCGGAAAGTCATAGTAGCTAGTGACCTTTCGTCATCCTCATGCATGACATAAAAAATAGAGCGTAGTACGGATAGTTTTGTAGTCATGACCTATAAATCATGACACTTTGACACTACCGTATGTGACAGGCGAAAAGTTAGAATCGAAGAGCGGCTCATAACGTATTAGTAAAGAAAAGAAAGAGGAGGAGAAATTCTAATGACGTCTTTTACAAATTATAGATTGGTTTATAATCATAGTGGATTTGATATACTTTCCCTTCTTTTTTATAATTTTCTTCCGCTTGAACACTTAGTGATAAAGTTAGATACATTGCACAGAGTCTATTTAAAAAAAGTAACAATCAAAAAAAGTTCGTAAAAGTGTACTTTTACGAACGGGTATTTTTAGGTATATACTACTCTTTTTTCCTTTATAGACAACATATTACTATCCAGATATGGTAGTATAGTATTTTCATATGTCGTACATAATTTAATAAAGAAGGAGCTAACTAGACATGAACATTAAAAAATATCTTGGAATCACGTTTCTATTAGTTACACTATTATTTTCTGGATCTATCACTGCTATCCATAGCTCAGCAAATAGTAATCCAAAAGAAGAGAAAGTAGAAGCAACTTCAACAAATCCCAAGTTAAACAATGTGAAAATTTTAGCTACTGGTGGAACGATTGCAGGTTCTGCTACGTCCAATACTGACACAACTGGTTATCAAGCAGGTGTACTTGGTGTTGAAACACTTATTAAAGCTGTTCCTGAACTAAAACAAGTAGCAAATGTGAGTGGTGAACAAATCGCCAATATTAGCAGTAATAATATGGATAATAAAACCTTATTAAAATTGGCGAAACGAATTAATGAGTTATTAAAATCTAAAGACGTTGATGGAATTGTCGTAACGCATGGAACAGATACCTTAGAAGAAACTGCTTACTTTCTAAATCTGGTCGTAAAAAGCAACAAACCTGTCGTGATTGTTGGATCAATGAGACCGGCTACAGCTATAAGTGCAGATGGACCTTTAAACTTATATAATGCTGTAAAAATTGCTGCTAGTAAAGATGCTAAGAACAAAGGTGTTTTAATCTCATTAAATGACCGGATAGGTTCTGCACGTTATATCACAAAAACCAATACTACCATGACAGATACATTTCAATCTGAGGAACAAGGCTATTTAGGAGCAATCGCAGGTAATAAAATATTTTTCTACAATGAACCCACTCGTAAACATACAACCAAATCGGTTTTTGATGTATCGAAACTAGATAAACTTCCTCAAGTGGACATTATTTATAGCTATCAAAATGATAGTAGATATTTTTACGATGCATCTGTGAAAGCAGGAGCTAAAGGGATCATAATAGCAGGTGAAGGAAACGGTTTAACTTCTGATACTGCCTTTGAGGGTGCTAAAGACGCTATCAAAAAAGGCTTGATTATTACTCGATCTAGCCGTGTAGGAAATGGTATTGTTACGAGAGAAAAGATTGACGATGAAAATAATTTTGTTACAGCAGACTCACTTAATCCTCAAAAAGCACGCATTTTGACGATGCTTGCATTAACAAAAACAGATGATCCAAAAGAAATTCAGCAATTTTTTAACGAATATTAATATTTAAAATTAGAATTCCTTGATTAACTAATAGTGAAAATAAAAGCATACGATGGTATAAATCACCAACGTATGCTTTTATTTTATTTTTAACCATCCCTTGGTTGGATTATTAATTTATATTTATGTTTTAAGTTATTTCGCATTTTTATAGTGTATCTCACTTTACCTATCCAGGGACAAAAAATAGCCTCCATTCAAAAGTAAAACAATAATACGGGTACCTATTAAATAGATACTAGTAAAATACTACACTTGAAAAATAACATTTATAATATGTGCAAATTATTACCTAATCAGCAGAAAGCATTACGTCTTTTCGCATAATAAAATGTGTAGGAACTTTTGCATACTTTTCTGGCAAAGGCGTTACATGTAGGGATTGCTGATGATCTTTTAAAACGGATTGAACCATAACGGCTATTCCCATGCCAGCCTTAATACAACCTATAATGGCCTCAATTGTACCAAATTTAAGGGTTCGTTTTGGGTAGATTCCCTCTTCTTCCATCCAACTTTCCAATGCATCCCGATAGTGGCATCCATCACCAAAGACCAGCATATTAAACTGACCCAAATCTTCAAAAGGGTACAGTTTAAAAAACTGGCTAACCTTACAATACGAACGCACCCGTTCGTTGAATAACTTGGAAATCCATAAACGCCCTGATGTATTTAAAAAACCAAAAACACTCGAAGCAACTTTCTCAAAATCTTTTTCCTTTTTGCATTCTTTCACGCCAGAACCCTTATGAGTGAATCATATTTTGTTCACGGGTATTTTTTTCAAGAATCATCTTCACTGCTTCACTGACTGTCTCAACGACATAGGTTGCTTCTTTTTTGACATCTTCATGGGCATGAGAAATCACAAAACTATTTGGTGTTAGTTTAAACATAGGGATGTCATTAAAAGAATCACCTACGCATGCGATTTCTTCGGGCTTGAGCTGCAAGTGTTTTAAAAGGATTAATAAGGCATTTCCTTTACTGATGTTTTTCGGCATAATGTCCAGACAGCCTTTTTCAGAAATGAATGTATCCACCTCCTCGTGAAAAACATCTTGAATAGATTGCTGCATTTCTAATATTTCCTCATGATGGCCCAATACCGAAATTTTAGAAGGGGTAAGTGAGTGACCAATTGCATTTATCATGTCATCTTGTTCTTCAATCGGAAAGAAAAAACGTTCTTCGATTTGGTGAATGACATCATTTTTTTGCGCTACAAAGTTGGTGTCATTTGAACAAACGATTGTAATGTTACGATCTGAATATGCCGATTCATACAGCTTTTTTGCGAGCCCATGCTCAAATGTTTGTGAGTGAAGAGAAACGTGGTCATTGGTCCTGACAAATGATCCGTTTTGGCTTACGCGATGGAATTGGTCTCCAACCACTTTAGCTACTTCCATAATTTCGTTGTCCATTCTTCCAGTTGCAAGACAGATGTCTACGTTATGTTCCCGTAATTTTTTCAATGCTTTTATGTCATGTAAAGCCACTTGATTCTTTTTATCAATTAATGTTCCATCTAAATCACTGACTAATAATTTAATCATCGTCTTTGAAACTCCTCTCGTGGTGAATATCTAATTTTATATTGGTTAAAACCACTTTTAAATTCATTATCGGGAAAGCAATTGGTCATAATCGTGGTGAATGTACCATTTACATAAAAAATAATGGATTTAAGCATAATAATATTCTCCCGATCAACGAGTCTTATTCTGTATCTGTAATTAGCACTTCAACACCATGTTCTTCTATAGATCTATATAAATTATTAGGCATTGATTTATTGGTAATAATGGTATCAATGGATTCAAATATCAGACCTCTGTAATTCTGTCGATGATTGTGTTTTGTGTGGTCTGTCAATAAGATGACTTGATCAGCATGTTTTATCAATTCTCGCTTAAAGTAAATATCTTCTTCAAGCCCATAATAAATGCCATCTTCCATAATACCTGCCGCTCCAATAAACACCTTATTGAAATGATAATCTTTTAGTTTTTCTATGGCGGAAAATCCCGTGACATGCCGAGTTGATTTATTTAGAGTACCTCCCAAAAAGTGTATAGTTGTATCTTCAGATTGAGCCAATACATAAGCGCTATCAATTGAATTGGTTACAATGGTAACTTGTCTTGCTTTTAAAAATTGAGCTATAAAATTGACTGTTGTTGAAACGTCTAAATAAATCATCTCATTGTCTGTTATCATACTTGCAGCTTTTTTTCCAATTAATTTCTTTGTTTCTGATTCGGCGTGTAATCGATCCCGATAATCATCAATTTTTTTATGAAATGATGGTAATGCAACTCCACCATGAGTTCTAACTACCATTTTTTTGTTCGTAAGCTCCACGATATCTCTTCTTGCAGTATCACGTGAAACATCAAATGTTTCACACATCTGTTTGATGTTCATTGTTTTGTGGATTTCTAAATAGTTAAGGATTCGTATCAATCGTTCTTCTTGATTCATTTTTAACCTCCTCAACTTAATCATAAGTTATTTTAAGTGAAAATAAAAGTAATTATAAGTGAAAAATCTAAAAAATCACTTACAATAAGTTGTTTTAAGTTTTGAATATAGATTGAAGCTTGTAAAGTTTCCTGGGCACATCGTAGTAAAAATGGTTGGACTTTTAACATTTGCCTTCTTCAAGTAACCTGCCCCGTTCGTATTATAAGATCAGCCAGATATTTCTGGTTGAACAATTTTTATATCGATATATGATAACGGTAGCTGGGGCAGAACGTTCCTGCCCGTGGGGCTTGGACCCCGTC
>NZ_JBIWES010000036.1:0-15148 GCF_044762665.1 Peribacillus sp. NPDC096622
CTGAACCGCCGTATACCGAACGGTATGTACGGTGGTGTGAGAGGTCGGAGGCTAGGCACCTCCTCCTACTCGATTTTATGGAACTATCGGGGCAGGTTAGTGCAATAAGAGGTTCGATGATTATTTTTAAGGATGTAATCTTTCTCAAGAATTACCTACTTAGATATTCACTAATGGCATAAAATAAAAACCTAAACACAAGGTACAGTGGATGTTTTGATTGCGTTGTCAGGAGCTGCTGGCGTAGCATTGTCTGGAATGATTGTGGCAGGTTCAAGTTATCTAACATTATCATTTATTGGAGGAATTTTATACCTATTACTAATTCCAGTGGTGATATGGTCTCGTGGAAGTGAAAAATAAAAAACCATTTGTTTACGAAATCATTATTTTCCTTGTTGAACTAAAAGGTGCAAGAATTGAAGAAGAAAAAAGGTTGCTGAGGCAACCCTTTTTCTTTACCGTTATTCAACTAAAGGGGCAGGTTTATCAAGGATAGATGTTTAATGTTTAGTATAAACTAATTTTAATAGGAATTAGAGCAGCGTGCATTGGCCGGAGTGCTGGTATCAATGATACACCTAAACAACTTGCGCTGGATGAATGAAAGGGGTGTAGAGGGCGTTCTAGAGTCTAGATAAGCATTTAAGTGTCTTGTAAATATATAAATCGAAGAGTAATGTACCATGCTTTAATTTAAATAAACCCTATATTAAGCTACCTTCCTACTAGAGTCCGGGAGGAGGCATTCATCTTATCAATCCTCTTTTTTCTGAATAGAAAGATTTTTAAGCATCTCAATATATTCTTTCAATTGAGAATTAGTTAAACCTGAGATAGTTTCATAAAAGATAGATTCTTTTTCTCTTATTGCTTTTGTAGTTTTTTCATGACCATGTGTGGTCAAGGACAACAATACACCACGACGATCTGTGGAGTGAGGTTCACTCATAACATAACCTCGATTTTTTAGCTGACCAATAAGTCTACTTACAGAGCTTCGATCCATGGCGGTTGATTCAGCTAAAGTGCTTGCGTTAGCAGGACCATGTGAGTATAACCAACGAACAATCAAAAAAGCTGCTGGCTGTAATGTTTCGTCAAATATAGATGCAGTTCTAACATTAAGTGCATGCGCTTCGCTTATCAACGCGTTAAGTTGCTTACCTAAATTTAGTTCAAGTTCTTTTCTAACATCAGAGTGATTACTCATAGTTATCTCCTTCTATTTAAAGTAATTGATATATATCAATTAACTAATTATAGTTGACTTATATCAAATATATTTCGTTTGCCTGTTATATGTCAAGTTTATTGGGGGTTAATAATGTCTGGATATCCTATTGTTGTAATTACCGGGGCTACCAGTGGTATAGGTCAGATTGCAGCAGTTGAAATTGCAAAACTTGGTGCAAAACTAGTATTGACTGCGCGTAATGAAGAGCGAGCAAAAATTGCTGAAAGGTTGATTAAAGAAGTTTCACCAGATACTGAAGTAGATTTCTATTTCGGTGATCTGTCCTTAATGAAAGATACACGACGGATCGGTCTTGAGATAAAAGAAAACTATCCAAAGGTTGATGTACTTATTAATAATGCAGAGATTCACGGTTTTGAACAAAGAATTACATCTGAAGGTTTCGCGGAGATGATAGCTGTAAACTACCTAACACCCTGGTTACTTACAGATTTATTAAAGGAATCTTTAATAAAAGCAGAAAATGGAAAAATCATTAATGTTGCTTCGGAATCATCACGTAATCATGGAAAGCTAAAATTGCCAGATGATTTGATTGATACTTCTCCTTTTACAGCTAAAGGATCATCAGAAGTCTATGGTAAAACAAAACTCTTAAACATAATGTTTACCTATGAGCTTGCACGTCAGTTATCTAATATTAAGGTCACTGCTAACACTCTGAATCCAGGTTTCAATAATACTGGTCTAGGAAGAGATCTCTGGTTTTCTACAATATTAGGGAAAATATTGAAACTTCTAAACATCGGAAATCCTAAAAGGGGTGCTGACCTCATCGTTCGTCTAGCAACTGAACCAAAATTTAATAATATTACGGGTAGATATTTTACAGTAGGAACTGGTGCTGAAATTGAACCAGTATATCCTGGAAATGAAAAGCTTATGCAGCAAAGTTTGTGGAAGATTACAGAAGAATTATTACTAGATTACACAAAAAAATGAAGCTATTTTTAATGATAGATTTTCTCTAATTGGCTTTTTATTAGGATAATTTGTAGTTGTTTTATCAACAATTAGGTTTTGTTGAGCCGTATGAACAAGACATTCCTAAGAAGTTTAAATCAGAAATAAAATATGTTTTCTTATTAAGCTACCATGAAAATTAACTAACGAGTGCTTTAGCTGAAGATCAGAGCTGTCTTTAATGCAGATTTTTTTTTTATGCAATTATCGGGGCAGGATAGTTGAACAACAAAATAAAAAATACCTACTCCAAGCCTTTAAATGGTAATATTCACCTATATGGAGTACAGCCGGGATACGTGTAAAACTAGGTCACATCAATAGATTTTTTACCGAATATTGTTTTTCAGCGATATTTGTAATATAAACGTTCGTTTTTGTTACGCTTTGTATTTGAAAATATGAAATATCCTAACCGTTGAACTAGCTGTAACAAAATACTGTATCAAAAATAATCCGTACCACTATTATTAAAATACCTTTTTGTTACACGATAATCGGATGGTGGAAATAAAAATACACCCTATGACCCAAAATTACCTGTATCTCGGCTTAACCCCAGCGAATGCCCTTGCCTTTTTTTTCGACGCTTGACTCCAAGGCGTAAAAAAGAGTATAGTTATTTCTATAGTGGAATGAATGTTCCAGAAAGAGAGAAACAGGCTTTTTTTGGAAAGGATTTAGGAAGCAACCGTCGAGTCTCAGGGACTCGATTTTTAAAACCCTTTTTTGGAACGATTATTCCCGAATGCGCCAAAGATCTAAAAATCGGATAATATAGGAGGATCATTATTGTGATCAAAGACTAACAACAGCTTCCGGTCATTATGTACCAGTAGGAGGCAACGTAACCTTGTATGTGGAAGATGTCGGCGAAGGGAAGCCGGTTGTGCCTTCCTGTCGGGCAAGCCATGTATGAATACCAAAGAAACGTTCTTCCGTTCAAAGGAATTCGTTACATGGTATTGGGTACAACCGCATGTCGCTGGATACCGATTCCACATTCTATGGTGGCGGTGAGCGAGGCTACACAGATTATCCAAGCATCGATGGAATCGGTGTGGATACTTCGGGGTGATGGGAATCAGAATGCCAATGGCTGATTATGGCCCAATTCGGCCGAAATCCACAGTGGAACTTTTCAATGATTAAAGTATCTTATTACTTTTCATTTAGAAATATGGAAGAAACTTACCAAGGTTTTGAAAGGAGAATCTATTGTGTTAAATTTTGATTTTTATAACCCAACACGGATTGTATTCGGTAAAGATCGACTTCACGAACTTGACAAACTGGTGCCTGCCAATACCAATGTATTAGTTCTATATGGCGGGGGAAGCGTTAAAAAATTCGGGACCCTCGATAAAGTAAAAGAGGCTCTTGGAACACGTAATGTATTTGAATTTGGCGGAATTGAGCCGAACCCCGCTTACGAAACATTGGTAAAAGCAATTGAGCTCGTACGCAAAGAGAACATTGACTTCTTGCTTGCGGTTGGTGGAGGATCCGTTATTGACGGGACGAAATTTGTGGCAGCAGGAGCTCATTTAGAAGGCGATAACTTCTTCGACATATTTAGCGGAGGGCAAGTAAAACCAGCGGAAATTACGAAAGCCGTCCCGTTTGGTGTCGTGTTAACGATACCAGCAACAGGATCCGAAATGAACTTTTACTCCGTCATCAGCCATAGGGGACAAAAGAGCAAACTTCCGTTTTTCAGCGAATTAGTATTCCCGCAGTTCTCCATATTAGATCCGACAATTACGTTTACACTGCCTAAACACCAAGTGGCCAACGGTATTATCGACGCCTTCTCGCATGTATTTGAACAGTATCTGACTTACCCGGTTGATGCGAGGGTGCAAGACCGTATCTCCGAAGGGCTTTTCCAAACCTTGATTGAAGTGGGTCCTCAAACTGTTGATAATCTGCAAGATTACGAAACAAGGGCTAATCTTGTATGGAGTGCGACGTCGGCGCTGAATGGTACCACTGGGGCCGGAGTACCGCAAGATTGGACCTCTCATATGATTGGCCATGAGCTCACGGCGCTTTATGGAATTGATCACGCACAGACTATGGCTGTTGTTATTCCTGCCGTGATGAAGGTGCGCCGTCGACAAAAACACGCTAAATTACTTCAGTATGCCGATCGTGTCTGGAATATTCGCGAAGGCAGCAAGGATGAACGTATTGATGCAGCGATTCGACAAACACAAGATTTTTTTGAAAGCCTAGGGGTAAAAACCCAACTCTCCGATTACGGCCTTGGTGCTGAAAATATTGACGAAATCATTAACCAGTTGGAGTCCCACGGTATGACTGCTCTATCTGAAACAAAGGATGTTACCTTAGATGTAAGCCGCAAAATATTGGAGGCTGCGCTGTAATTTTCCGAGAAGCAACCGTCGAGTCTCAGGGACTCGGTTTTTAAAAACCTTTTTCGGAACGATTATTCCAAAATGCATCAAAAATCTAAAAATCGAATAATATAGGAGGATCATTATTATGACTCAAAGATTAACAACAGCTTCTGGTCATTATGTACCTGTAGGAAGCAACGTAACCTTGTATGTGGAAGATGTCGGTGAAGGGAAGCCGGTTGTGTTCATACATGGCCTTCCTGTTGGGCAAGCCATGTATGAATACCAAAGAAACGTTCTTCCGTTCAAAGGAATTCGTTACATCGGTATTGATTTGAGAGGTTTCGGGAAATCTGACCGTCCGTTCAACGGCTATTCGTACAATCAGTTTGCAGATGACATTCGCCGGGTGTTTGAGCAGCTGGAGATTAAAAATGCGACACTGGTCGGTTTCTCGATGGGCGGGGCTGTTGCGGTGAGATATATGGCAAGACATCAAGGTTATGGCGTTTCCAAGCTGGTACTTGCCTCCGCCGCTACGCCTCTCTTCACGCAAAGACCGGATTATCCTTACGGCTTGCCGGTTGATGTTGTGGAGTCCCTTGTAGAAGCTGCACAGCATGACCGTCCGCAGCTGATTGAAGGCTTCAACAGCTCTTTGTTCCATCAAAAGCCGAGCCAGGCTTTTGTCGACTGGTACAACCGCATGTCGCTGGAGACCGATCCCATAGCTCTTACAATGTCGCTCAAGAGCCTTGCTTATGAAGATTCGCGGGAAGAATTGGCCCAAATTCATGTGCCGGTTCGTATTTTCCAAGGCAAACATGATACAATGCCTTTTGAGCCTCAGATTAACGGATTTCCAGGCGCGGAAGTCATCGTGTTTGAGGAAAGCGGCCATGGACTCGTGTTTGAAGAGAAGGACAAGTTTAACGCCGAGATCCTGAAGTTTGTACAAGCTTAAGTGAAACCGGAGTTCACGCACCTTTTTTGCCGCGTAAGATTGTTTTGAGAAGAGGTGAGTTATGAGCAGAAATAAAAGTTTTGAAATTCCAAAAGTATTGGATCTGGCTATCGACGTGTTTTGGCATAAAGGGTACGAGGGGTGTTCCATGAAGGATCTGGTGGAGCAGCTTGGACTTAGCCGAAGCAGCATTTATGAGACGTTTGGAAGTAAAGAGGACTTGTACCTTCAGGCGTTGGAGCGTTACGACCAGCAATCTAAACAGCAGCTGGCGGCTATCTTGTATGACCAAGGGTCGGCAAAAGAACTTCTGCTGCGCTATTTTCAAGAGGTCATCGAATATACACGCCGCCGAGGCTGCTTTATGGTGAATGCCTCGTTAGAGCTGGCAGCTTCCCGTCCAAAGGTATTTAAGCGGGTCCAAGCCAATATGGCTGAGAATGAGGAAGTCTTTTACCAATTGTTGGAACGTGCGGTACAAACCGGTGAGCTCAAGGGAACCTGGAATTTGAAAGCATTGGCCCAATACCTAGTTAATGTTATGCACGGGATTACGGTGACCACAGTAACGGCGGAACGTGAAATGCTGGATAATATTGTGCGCAGTTCGCTTTTCTTTCTGCCGTGAGGCAGAGCACAAGGGCAAACAAGATAAAGAGCTGTACTTCGACGTGCAGCTCTTTTGTTTTATATAGATGCGTTCAGCTCGCCCTTCTCCCGAGAGGGCAATAGCCGACAATACGAAGGCTGTATCCTAATGAAGTTAATAGTATAATTTCGACTTTCGCGAATTTGTAATCGTACATATCCTTTCTTATTTTTCCTAATCACACCATTAAAAAAAAGCGGTGCTGTTGCAAAGTTTTTTTAAAAGATAGAAAGTTAGGGTTAATACAGTTGAATCTTATGCAATTGTAAGTAATTGTTGTAATTTATTGTACGTTGAAAAAACGGGGTTTGGCTGCAAACCTCGTTTTCGTTTATATATAGCATGAATCGTTTCGATTCCTTTCAAGGTACGCGAAGCATGACGAAGACTTTGAAATCCTGCAGATTTGGCAAAGCGGCATTTTACATGCCTAAAGTCCTGTTCTATGAGATATTACAGATATCATTGGACCAAAATCAAATGTTGATATTCACTTTATTCCCGAAATCCCATACAGCTTTTCTGGAAAAGTAAAGATAAGACAACTTCAAAATATATTAGCATAAAAAAATTGAATAATAGGAGATGATACAAATGAAGAATAATAAATTCATGTTAGGAATTATTATGTGTTTAATAGCGGTACTATCATGGGGAGGAATGTTTCCCATTATGGGGGATGCTTTAAAAATAATGGATCCATTTTACTTTACAGCTTTTCGTTACGTTACCGCTACTGTTGTATTTGTAGTTTTATTACTAGCTATCGAAGGAAAAAAATTTATAAGTCCGGAGGGGAAAAGCGGAAAACTATTATTTTTTGGAACTATGGGGTTTGCAGGGTTTAATTTTCTAGTATTTTTAGGTCAAAAATTGGCTGGGCCATCTGGTGCTGTAGTTGCTTCTATTATGATGGCAGTACAACCACTTCTAGGCGTAATGGTTAACTGGTTAGTAAAACGTGTTAAACCAAGTGGAGTAACATTGACTTGTATGTTCGCATCTTTAATTGGAGTAGTCTTAGTCATTACAAAAGGGGATTTAAGTGTATTATTTTCTGAAGATGCTAATTTATTTGCGGGGCTTTTAATTCTAATCGGTGCTCTTTGCTGGGTAATTTATACAATGGGAGGGGACTATTTCCCAAGTTGGTCACCACTTCGTTATACAACATTAACATCTTTCTTCGGTTCTATTTCTATTGTAATTATCGTAGGTCTAGCTACAGCTTTAGGGTGGTTAAAAATTCCGACTCTTACAATGGTATTTGATGTATCCGGAGCATTATTTTATATGATCTTTATTGCTGGTGTATTAGCAGTATTCTGTTGGAATCTTGGTAATAAAATAATTACACCAATCAATGGAATCTTGTTTATGAATATGGTTCCAATTACTACATTTATTATTTCGATTATTAATGGGTACAACATGCCAACTGTAGAAGTATTAGGTGCATTAATTACCATTGTAAGTTTAATTGTTAATAATATTTATTTACGTAGACAAGCAAAATTACCTGCACTCAAAGCAGCTTAATAAAATATTTTTGGCTCTGGTGCAAAAACTCTAAAGCTCTTGTAAGTAATCTCCTAAACTTGGACATACTGATACTATTACTCTAAAAAAGGTTGTGATTGGTATGGAAAAGGAAAATTTGTTTAAATGGAAGCATTATCAGCCTGATCTTATCTTATTAATAGTAAGATGGTACCTAAGGTACAATCTCAGTTTTCGTGATTTGGTGGAAATGATGGAGGAACGAGGCTTGTTTATTCCTCACACCACCATTATGCGTTGGGTGCATCAATATGGACCCGAATTATACGAAAGAGTACGACGTCATCTTAAGATAACAAATGACTTCTGGAGAGCCGATGAAACATATGTGAAAGTAAAAGGTCAATGGGTGTATTTATATCGCGCAGTCGATTCTAAAGGAAATACCATTGATTTTTATCTAAGTGAATCAAGAGATAAACAAGCAGCCAAGCGCTTTTTTAAGAAAGCCTTGGCTGCTTCTCATATTTGTAAACCTCGTGTTATAACAGTAGACAAGAATCCGGCCTATTCCGTAGCGATTCAAGAGGCAAAAGAAGAGAAACGTATGCCTGAAGGCATACAAATAAGGCAAGTTAAATATCTCAATAATATAGTGGAACAGGTTCACCGTTTCATTAAGAAACGTGTGTGTTCTATGTTAGGATTCAAGTCGTATGAAACAGCCACTTCTATATTGAGTGGTGTTGAAGCCATGCATATGCTGAAAAGAGGACAACTTCACCCACAGACGAAGTCTGCCCAAAATGAAGTTAGATTCATACATAAATTGTTTGGAATTGCATCATAAACTGTCATTGAACAGTCCATATAGGTTCTATGTCTCTATCAAATGTTTTTGCACCAGAACCCAAAAAGCACTGTCAAACAGAGGGTATCCCTCTATCTGACAGGTGCATCCTGATCAGCATCTCCTATTAGCTGAATTCATATTACCATCGGGGACGCAGTTGTCTACATCATATCCATGAAACGCTAGGGTTTGCATAATGGGTAGTGGCGCTGCTGTTTGCAAGTGCTTTTAAGGGGGCCACTACCGCAATATTACGTTCTCATCTGACGAATCCATTAAAGTGTCTGAGCATTTGGATGAAATCATGAAGCTCCGCATCTTTCCAGTTTGAGATTCGCTCAAAAAAAATGGACTCTTTTTCCTTAAGCGCATCAGTTATTTTTTGTTGTCCATACTCGGTAAGAGACAACACAATTCCCCGACCATCATTAGGGGATACCTCTCTGCTCACATACCCCAGAGACTGGAGCTGTTTGACAAGGCGACTGACCGAACTTCGATCCATCGCTGTTGATTCCGCTAAAGCGGCGGCATTAGTTGGACCATAGGAGTACAACCAACGAACGATATGGAAGGCGGCAGGCTGTAAGGAGGAATCAAATTTCGCCGCAGCTCTGACATTCAGGGCATGTGCAGCGCTAATGAGGGCGTTAAGCTGCTCGCCTAACTCAATCTCCAGTTTCTCCCTCGGTTCATTTTTGAATGGATTATACTTCATGCTCACTCACCTTTCTCTAGATCAAAAACAACTCGAATTGATTGACATATGTCAATCAATTCGATATAGTGGATATATGTCAACTATATGTCCTACCTCACCTGTTGTTTGGAATGATTACTTCAAAAAAATTGTATCACATGAAGGAGAAATGACGATGCCTAAAAAAGCAACTGTTGTCATAACAGGTGCCACCAGCGGTCTTGGACAGCTTGTCGCGCTTGAATTGGGAAGCCAAAGTTTTGACCTTGTCTTGACTGCTAGGAGTAAAGAACGTGCTGAAGCTACGAGAAAACAGATTGAGGCAAATACATCATCAGTGAAAATTGATTTTTTTTATGGAGATTTATCGCTATTGAAGGATGTTAAACGAGTTGGCAGTGAAATAGCCGCCGCTTACCCTAAAATTGATGTGCTGTTGAACAATGCGGGAATTCATGCCTTCGAGCCCCGTATCACTCCCGAGGGGCTTCCTGAAATGATTGCTGTCAATTATTTAGCGCCGTGGCTGTTGACACATATGATAAAACCATCTCTGCAGAACGCAGGCAAGGCCAGAGTTGTCAATGTTGCCTCTGAAGCTTCACGCCGTCATGGCGTTTTGAAGCTCCCCGACGATTTAACTGATACAACTCCCTTTACCGCTCGCGGCTCATCCGCCATCTATGGAAAAACCAAATTGTTTAATATTATGTTCACTGCTGAACTGGCAAGACGGTGGGCTGGTATGGGAATCAGCGTAAATTCGCTAAATCCAGGATTTAATGTTACCGGACTAGGACGAGAACTTTGGTTTGCATCTGTATTAGAACGATTGTTGAAAGCCCTTCGTCTTGGAGATCCGCGAAGAGGAGCCGATATTATCACCCGATTGATTGTGAAGCCGGAATATCAAAAAATGACAGGCGGATACTTTAATGTTGGAAATGGAAAATCAATTGAACCAGTGCCGCCCGGGGGAGATGCCGCAATGCAGCAGAAGTTGTGGGAGGCCACAGAGGATTTGCTGGAGCAAAAAGGATTTTTTTCCTAAAATACGGATGAGGAAAGGAGAAGACAAATAATGAGTGGAGAGTTGACTATACACACCGTCAAAAAAGGTCCCCTTCTCTTTATTATGATTCTGGGCACATTTATTACCGTTTTAAATCAAACCATTATGAGCGTGGCGACTCCGGAACTAATCAAGGTTTTTGACATTGCAGCAACGACCGCCCAATGGCTGACAACTGGCTACATGCTGGTCAACGGAGTATTTATTCCCATGACAGCCTATCTTATACAGCGCTTTACAACCCGTGAGCTATTTCTTTCGGCAATGATTGCGTTTCTTGCTGGATCAACCATATCCGGCATCGCGCCTGGCTTCGAAGTGCTGTTAATCGGACGTCTCATACAGGCTGCCGGAGCAGGGATTATTATGCCTTTATTGATGAATGTTGTGCTTACCCTCTTTCCAGCGGAGAAACGGGGAGGAGCTATGGGGTTGATTGGAGTAGCCATCATTTTCGCGCCAGCTGTAGGTCCTACGTATGCCGGATACATGCTGGATCATTTTGCATGGCGCGCGCTGTTCTACGTTATTATTCCGTTCGCCGCCTTGGTTATTCTTCTTGCCTTCTTTTACTTGAAAAATGTGACAGAACGCTCTTATCCCGTGTTGGATGTAACGGGAATGATTTTATCTATACTCGGATTCGGCACCTTATTATACGGCTTCAGCAGAGCGGGCGCCGTTGGCTGGTCGAGTACCGAAGTGATGGCAAGCTTGGCGATAGGCGTACTTTCACTTGTATTATTCTCCATCAGCCAGTTAAGAAGCAACAGTCCCCTGTTGGATTTGAAAGCCTTTAAGTATAACCTGTTCTCGCTAACCACGATCATTAATATAGTCGTGACGGTGGTCATGTATGCGGATATGATGCTGCTTCCGATTTATTTACAGAATATGAGACATTATTCGGCGCTTGATGCCGGAATTCTAATGCTGCCTGGCGCATTGCTTATGGGTCTAATGATGCCGGTAGCAGGCAGTCTCTTCGACCGGTTTGGAGCTAAATGGCTGTCTATCATCGGAATTGTCATCACTATTGTGACCACGATCGGTTTTGTTTCATTAACTTCTTCTACAAGCTATGTGTATCTCTTACTCATGTCCACGTGCAGACGGATCGGGATGGCGCTGTTTTTAATGCCTATTACAACTGCCGGACTAAACCAGCTGCCAGCATCGCTGCACTCTCATGGAACCGCGATTTCCAATACGGTCAAGCAGGTATCAGGTGCGATTGGCACAGCGCTCTTGGTTACCATTCTAACCAGTCGAGCACAGACACATGCCGTGAAGTTGGCAGCGGAAGGAACTATTACTGATCCTGCGCAATTGCTTCAGAAAGCCTCCATCGACGGAATGAATGACGCTTATTTGGCTGTTATTATCTTCGGGATAATAGGGCTAGTCCTGTCCTTCTTTATAACCAAAAACAAGCATGGCGATTTCGCACACCACAAAAGTGCACACTGACAGAATGTACAGAAAAATTGGGCGAACATGAGCACCGGGTTGTACGGTCCAGTCTATCACTTAAGTCCCGCGTTTGTTCTCGGAGTTTCGCCCCCACACGACGAGCCAGCCTTCCCAAAAAAAGTAGGGGAACACATAAAATTCGTCAAACGTAAAGTTAAAAAGAAATCTAAGCTGTTGTTCCACAATTGGGCCATTTTTTTGAGTTACTCCATTAGATAAATACCGAAGTTTCAAGAAGTAGATCATAAGTTAAAGTTAAGCACAACAAAGGTATAGGTTTTTTGATGAAATATAGGTGGTTGTTAAAAATTATTGAGGTGATAAAATACAATAATTTGTACACTCATTAATTATCGGGAAACCACAAAAGTATTAAGAAGGCTTATTAAGGTTAAGATACCTTTTTTGTAATCCATAAAAAGGAGAGAGAAGCATGGAAAAAATGGCATTCGATTTGTATTCATCAGAGTACCAAAATAATCCTTACCCAACATTAGCGTATTATAGAGAGCATGAACCAGTGCATCCATTTATAATCTCCCAGGGAGAATATCAGAGACAAGCGTGGTTAATTACTCGTTATCAGGATGTAATCACTTTATTGAAAGACGAAAAAGTTACAAAAGATGTTATAAATATATTAAAGTCTGATGGAGAACAAACTCAAGAGCAACAGAAAGAATTAGATTTAATTGTGAATAACATGTTATTTAAAGATCCACCTGACCATTCTCGTCTACGAACTTTGGTTCATAAAGTGTTTACACCTAAAATGATTACAGGGCTCCAAAATAGAATCGAACAAATCTCTAGCGAGTTAATAGAAGAAATGAAAAACAAAACAGATGTTGACCTAATAGAGGATTACGCGGTTCCTCTTCCTGTAACCGTTATTTCCGAAATGATGGGTATTGCGGAAGAAGACCGCCATCAATTCCGGGTGTGGTCAAATGCAATTACAAACATTTCAAATGGAGACAATGCTCCAAAATTTCAAGAATCTATTAAACAATTTATTCGATACCTAGAGAAAATAATTGAAAAAAGAAAAAAGAATCCAAGTGATGACATTATTAGTGGGTTAATCATCGCTGAAGAGAATGGTGACATGCTTTCCCATAAAGAACTGTTATCTATGTTATTTTTATTAATTGTCGCAGGGCATGAAACAACCGTGAACTTAATAGGAAATGGAATGCTAGCACTTTTACAGCATCGTGATCAATTAGAAAAGTTGAAAGATCATCCAGAGTATATGAAAACGGCTATAGAAGAGTTTCTTCGCTTTACTAATCCAGTTGAATTTGCCACATCTCGTTATGCAGTAGAAGATTTTATTTTTAGAGATCAGGAAATTAAAAAAGGGGATTTCATATTTCTAGGTTTAGCTGCTGCTAACCGCGATCCCGATCAATTTATAAATCCTAACAAGCTAGATATCACCAGAAATCCAAATAAACACCTAGCCTTCGGAAATGGGATACATTTTTGTTTAGGTGCACCTCTTGCTCGCTTAGAGGGACAGGTTGCTTTCCAACAACTTATTCAAAATTTTCCTGACATTACACTTCGTTCAGATATAGAAATTAAATGGAGACATTCTGAAATTTTTAGAGGGCTGGAGTCATTACCAATTATTTTGTGGAAATTCTGATTATACTAGAGGTACGGCAACGATTTGAAGGGTTTTGTTGCAAAATCTTCGTCATGCTTCACGTACAATTAAAGGTATTGAAACCATTCATGCCCAATATAAACAAAGGCGAAGTCTTCAAAGAGACTCCGCCTTTTCAACGTACAATGAATTTCAACAATTACTAGCTACTTCCTAAACATTGTTCTTCATTTACCAACCTGTTTATGCTTTTTTCAAACTTTGCAACAGAACCACTAGTAATATTTTGAAAGAAAATATAGCTATAATAGAAAGGAAATTCCGTTTATTATAATGATGCACCGAATAGATACATTATTGTAATTGAGCATTCGAGAGATATTCGCATCAAACTGAGGGAGTTTAACAAGATTTTAATACTTGGACAAAGTCATTATAAATAAATGTTAAAATGTTCATATGATTTTGTAAAGAAAGAGGTTCGCTATGTCAAAAAATGTGAAATGGTTTACAATTCTTATTCCTACTTTTTATTTCCTTATCCCGTTAATATTGAAATTTAATTATGATTCTAGTTTTTTACGTATAAAATTCATTGAGCTTTATATCAATTGTATTCCTATAACGGTTTGTATAATATTTTTGATAAAAAAAACGATAGTAAATAATTTTTATAAGTTAGTCGTTCTAACTGCTTTTATTGTGTATTTATGCTCATTACATCAGGTAGTTACCTTTATTCCGGTGTGGCATTATTTGGAAGATCAAGTTATATCTTCAACAACTCCATTGCTAAATTTAGTTCCTTTTAAAACAATTTTAGAATCAGAAATTACACAACTAATGGGTCCTTTATTAATGTTGACCCCATTAGCTTTTGCACTAATGTCTCTTAGCATCTTAACAAGTAAAAAAAAGACTATTATGGTTACAATGCTTATCTCTATTGGGATTGAACTAATTCAATTTATTGAAAATTCTACAGGGTCAGCGTTTTTATTATATGCTCGTTCAACAAACATTGATGATGTCATTCTAAATACCCTTGGAGGTGTGATAGGGGTGTATATCTATCTTTTGTTTAATCATTTTATAAGTAAGGGACAATCTGAAAGGTTGCAAATTTGAACAAACGGGTGCGTTAGCTGAAGATCAGAGCTGTCTTTAAGGTAGCTTTTTCTTTATGGAACTAAAGGGGCAGTTTAGTGAAAGAATAATGTTATAATTTGGATGTGAGGAATTGTGTCTACTTAAACAAACGGAGTGCGTTAGTGAATCAAATTAATGAACTACTGCTACGTGCAGGGGGGTGTAGAGAAAGGAGTTGAAAAGACTTGATAATTTATGCAGAAACCTTACGTACAATTTCCATAGTAATACTTATTATTAGTTCTTCTTTCTATCTTCGGCATTTGGTAAAAACCAAAAAACAAAGGAAACTTTCAGCCTTTGAATTTACAATGTATACAACCATTCCAAATAGCATATATCTTCTTTGCAATTAGTTTATTGATTTCTATATTCGTTAAGTGATTGGGAAGGGTAGAAAAGATTGTGGGATTCTACTTAAACTCCCATGAAAATTAAAAAAGCACAAAATCCAGAAAAAACCACAACAAAATAGACCCAGTAAAAATGCTTTTTAAAAAAAGGCTGAGCCTTATGAGTGATCTGATTGAGTTTGGTCAATCGTTAAACAAAAACCTCCAATTTATAGCAAATTAAGTAGAGGCTAGCG
>NZ_JBIWES010000037.1:0-14120 GCF_044762665.1 Peribacillus sp. NPDC096622
GCATGTTTTGAAAAAAGATTAATCAAAACATGCCCTTATACTATTTAATTGGATTATTCTTTTATAAAAAAGATTGATCATTTTTGTGTTCCTTAAGCAACTAACGCACCAGTTAGTTCATTAAGAGAAGCGATTCTTATTAAAGAATCGTGCCGTTTAGTTGAATAAATATCTATAGTAAATTAGATATAAATTTATGAACTGTCTTATTAAAAACCTTTGGCTGACAAAGATTACTAGGGTCAAAAGAATTTTCGATTACCTTCAACTCCGAATTTTGAATGCAACGAGATACCCGTTCCATCATTTTTTTACCCAATTTAGTATAGTCACCTACTAAACAAAGTGTAGGAATATTAACCTTTAATAACTGATCATTAAATCTAATTCTATTTATTGCTTTTCTTTGGATTTTTGTTTCATATGTCCTCATGTTAAGTATAATGCTTTCCATCTCTTTGCAAGCAATGGACCATCTTTTATATGAGGATTTTGTTAATTTTGCTAACCACTTTTTAGGCATATGTAAAATCCATGTTTGATTGGCTCCTACCATTGCTAATAATTTTTGAAGGGAATCAATTGAGGTATCACAGAAACTATCGACTATAACGAGTGCCTTAACAATATCTGGGGATGCAATGGCTACCTTTTGAATTAAAACCCCACCATATGAAACTCCAATAAATGTCGCTGAAGAAATTTCCAAAAAAAGTAAAAGTTCTTTAATATCTTCTGCTTGTTTATCTAAAACACTTTCCACATTACATTCTAAAAAACCAGAGTTCCCATTACCTCTTAAATCAAGTGAAATAACTTTGAAGTGTTGTTGAAAGTATTCTATTTGTGGCTTATACATTGAGGATGAAGCCCCTAATCCATGTACAAACACCAATGGCTCTCCTTCACCATAACACTCATAAAATATATCTATATCATCTTTAACTTTTAAATAAGGCATTTACCCACCCACTTTTTTCGATTCTTATTAAATTAACCTGCTTCCTTAGTTGCATAAGACCTATTGTAGAGTTGACACAAACTGTGCATTAAAAAAGATAGAGAATAATTACTCTATCTAATAAGCCTATTCTATTTAATAGCATTCTTAGGCTGATTATAATAATTCCTTGCAATCTTAATTCCAAATAACTGAAGAATGACACTAGTTATAATAGCTAAAATCCAAAGCTCATTATCAAAAACAGCAAGAAAGATAGCTATCAGAGAGAAAATAAAACTCGGAAGAAAACCAAGTCCAGCTTTATAATGTTTTAAAAAAATCATAATAGTCCCACCCAAATAAAAGTATGTGTAAATCATAACACAAATTTAAATATTTTTCCCAGTGGTGGACAGTTCGACTACACTACGCTTCTTGAACTATTCTGCCCCGATAGTTGCGTAAAAAAAGCGATCCTTCTTAATGAAGAATCTCGCTCCTGATAGTTCTATAAGTTTTTAATGATATTTTCAAGTTGGGTATGCACCTTATTATTACATACTCCCCCGTGGTAGCAAATTACAGATTCAATATCGTATCTTAAAAATTTATCTAAAGAAGAAATCGCAGTGTCCATATCGAGTGTTGTTTGCTCAACGGGTCCTCTTAGATTCCCATCTATACAAATCATTGCATCAGCAGCAACAAGAACTCTACTTTTTTTCAAATAAAGGCTAATATGTCCAGGGGTATGTCCAGGAGTAAATAGAACTTTTATCCCTCCGAAATAGGGTAGTTCTTGACCGTCCGATAAAGTTGTATCAATTTTAGCTTTTGGAGGATTTTTACAAAGTTCAAGCATTATTCTTGATTGGTCCTCTGGAAGAGAGTCCAAAATCTTAGCCATACTTTTAGGGTTCGTTTTAATAAGAGAAATTTCCCCTTCTATGTATGGCTTATCAAGTTCATGAGCGAATATTTCAATACTTCCTTTAGTTGCCTTTATGATTTCTGGCACACTTCCAATATGGTCAATATCTTGATGTGTTAATATAACTGCTTTTAATTTATCTAATGATAAACCTATTCTATCCATTGCTGAGATTATTTGTTTATATTGTCCTGGCATTCCTGTATCTATCAAAATAGCTTCTTTATCATCCCAGAGAAGCGTCGGGTGTATGACTGCCTTCCCTCCAAACGCTTCAGCTTCTAACTCAAGCATTTCAACTCCATTAGCTATTCTCATTAAATTCCCCTCCAAAATTATTAATTAATTGCATATCTAAATAACTGTTTAGTTTAATTTACCAATTAACCAAGAAGGTTTCAATAACAAATATTTAATCATAACACATAAAATATTTTTTGTCAATATTTTTATTTGTTGCACTATAGAACTATCCTGCCCCTTTAGTTCATTAAGGAAAACCAAAATCAGGGATTATTTCGGTTTATCATTTTTATAACCGATTAAACTTTATTTTAAAACTACAACCAAGTACATTTTATACAAAGTTAGTTAACATAAACGGATTATCGGGAAAAAGTAAAAAAAAGATACAACTCCTATAAATTTAACTTTTCATTACTATTACTGCCATATTGATATAAAATAGAAATGCGCGAAAGGGATTTTTTAACATAAATCTCTTATAACAAGGAGTTGTATAAGTTGATAGCCGTAGAAATTTTATATGATGGTTCAAACATTAAAGGGTTCACAGTAGAAGGGCACGCTGAGTACGCTCAGTATGGTGAGGATATTGTATGTTCTAGTGTTTCAATTTTAACCATAGGAACTATTAATTCAATTATAAGAATGTGTAAGAAAGAAATAAAAATTGAACAAGACGATGGGTATATCCAGGTACTCCTACCAAAAAGCATAATGAAAAAGGATGAAGCTAGAATCTTATTGACCTCTATGCTCTATAATTTAAAAGACTTAGAACAAAATTACCCAAACAACATTCAAGTATTAACAAAATAAAATCACATGCATCCTCTGGATGGTATGGCGGCAGGACCTTTGTTGAAACTACTATGTGCTTTGTTTGCTAAAACAGAAGGTAGAACAAGTAAATAAAGGGCATGTTTTAATTTAATCAAAACATGCCCTTATACTATTTAATTGGATTATTCTGTTATAAAAAAGATTGATCATTTTTTTGTGATCCTTAATGAACTAGAGCACCTGTTAGCTAAATTATTTTTTTTGATTTTTTAATTTCCAAACCTCTTCTTCGAGATTACCTATTCTTTGTTGAAGTGCTTTCTTCGGTTCTGAAATCCTTCGAGCTAATATAACGAAGAAACCTATAATAGCAATAATTCCTCCAGCAAAAGCAATAATAAATAACAATGCAACATCAAACATATAAACAACTCCTAATTTATCTAGGGATTTCAGGTTGAAATAAATCGTCCTCAGTATGTCACCAGAATCAGCAAAAAAAAAAATTAAAAGACTTTAAAAAGAGCGGAGTTTGCCCAGTATGCCACTAGAATAATAATAATTGTAGTAACAATAATAAGCATTTTTTTACTGTGATTTCCAACTTCTTTCTTTTCCCCTATTTCCTCTCTGTATTTCATTTGTACCTTTTTCTTTTTATCATCTAATTTCATTGCAACTAGACCCCTTAATGAAAATAACTTAAGTTTATTTTACCATAAAAAACCATTTTCGTTCTTCAACTAATCTTTTTTACAAACATCGTGACTTCAAAGCCACAGCATGATGGTTCCAGTAGCAACCAAGAACCCTCCAACATAAGCTGATTTTCCTTTTATTATTCCAAAATGGATGCAAACAATTTACAAAGAAATGGGGTTTAGTGGTAATCCCTCTTTTATAGAGAGGTTTTATTTATTAAATTGGTATAAAATGTATTTGGTTGGAAGACAATAATATTACCCAGCTACTCCACTATTCCAACTTAAAAGGCCCTTCTCATAATCGAGAGGGGCTTTTTTGTTTTATAAAGGTAAAACAAAATTTAGGTCTAACCTTCTTAACTAATGTAGATTTGAAACAAAGTTTGATCAAATTAATCCAAGAAACCTTGATAAATGAATAAATAGAAAGAGCATGTTTTAAAGGCAACTTTCGCTTCCAATCGGCCGCCAGGGAACTGACCGTAGGGTGTCGTGGGTTGAGGGCGGGCGTACCAAGCGCGGGCTCGGTGTCAGTCTTCGATTGCCTGGTAGACCATGGTCCAGAAGTCGTGGATAAGCCGCGCTGAATCCGGGGTGGACATCCCGACCTGGGTGAACAGGATTCCGGTGAGCTGTTTGTCCGGGTCGGCGTACGTCGTGGTGCCGGTTCCACCGTCCCAGCCGAACTGGCCGATGGACGCGTAGTCACCACGGTAGGTGCGCACCGCCATCCCGAAGCCCCAGCCGCCGTGCTGCCCTTGCCCGTGCGACAAATGGACGTTGTTTTTGGCCAGGGCGTCTCGGGCGGCTTGTTGCTCGGGCGTGAGGCGGTTGGTGGTCATCAGCTGGACGGCGGGCCGGGACAGGATCCGTTCAGTCCCGTGCATCCCTTGGTTCAGCAGCATCCGTAAATACGCGTGATAGTCGTCAACGGTTGAGAGCAGCCCACCGCCGCCTGCTTGGAACGCTGGAGGTCGGCTGTAGCGTCCGCCTGCGGCCTCGTCCCACACGATGAACTCTCCGGTCTGCGGATCGGGGTTGAAGGCGGGCGGCAGCCGGTCAATCTTGTTGGCGGGCACGTAGAAACCAGTGTCCTTCATCCCCAGCGGATCAAGGATGCGTTCGCGCAGGAACTTCTCGAACGTCTGACTCGTGACTCTGGCGACGAGCACGCCGAGCACTTCGTTGCTGACGTGGTATTGCCACCGCTCTCCGGGCTGGTAGCTCAGCGGGAGTGTGCCCAGGCGACGCATCCACTCATCCGGCTCGGGCAACTCCGCCCCTGGCGTGTCGTATATCCCACTCTCGAAGATCGCGTTCTGGATCGGGGAGTCCATCAACGTAATATCCACTCCGAGCCCGAACGTGGAGGTCAACAAGTCCCGTACGGTGATCGGCCGCCGTGCCGGCACGGTGTCGTCCAGCGGGCCGTCGGCCCGTTTCAGCACCTGCCGGTCGGCGAGTTCGGGCAGCCACGTATCTACTGGGTCGTCCAGATGCAGCTTGCACTCGTCGAGCAGGATCATCACCGACGCGACCGCGAGCGGCTTGGAAGTGGACGCCAACCGGAAGATCGTGTCCCGGCGCATCGGCGCGCCACCGTCATGGCGCATCGTGCCGATCGCTTCGACGTGCGTCTCACCGTACCGGCTGACCAGGGCGACGAGCCCAGGAATCTTCCCGGACTCGACATGCCGTGCCAGCACGTCGCGCATTCTGCGTAGCCCTGTTTCGGATAAGCCAGTGTTGCTTTGTCCCGTTGTAATCTTTTTCATTTGGTTTCCCTCTCTTTACTTTTTTATCAGCCCTATTGTTCTACAAATTCTCTTTTGTTATCAATGCTTGAAAGCGTGTTCGATGCATCAAAGAGCCTGAATATTGGCAATCAAAAGATGACTCACATCCTGTTCTGGGTGATCAGAATCGAGAAATGTCCTGCACTTAGCATAGAGCCCTATGTTCATCGTACGTTTATTCTCGGTTTCATCAAATTCAAAGTCACCATTATTTCGTAAGTAATCTTCTTTGACAACTGTTGTCTTGCCCGCCCCATTGGAGCCGAGCAGCGAAAATACTGCCCTTATCCATTTAAGATCCCACCTTCACATTACCTAATTATGTATATTCTAGAAGTAAATACAAATTCCTTCTTCAACTATCCTCCCTCAATAAACTAAACACAATCTCACGATTGCTCTAGAATTCTTAGGATTTCATAGTCATATCATTAACCGTTATCTATGTAAGCTTGGCATTACGCCTCAAGAATAGGGATTTACCGAAAAAAGTGCATGCTAAACTAGCCAATTATAGGAAAAAATTGGTTTAAGCAATGTTATGATCGCACTTTAGGATATCCACATGTCTCATGGAGGTCAACCCTCCCATGTCTCACAGAGTCGATGTTCCTACATTCCTTCGTTCAACCTTTCCATGAGGTGGATGTCGGTCATGCTGCCCCACAGGATCTAAGTCCTCACGTTAGTTGCTTTGCCGACTAATCCGTGCTTCACTTTTAATGAGTGTTAATTAAATAACCGTGTAACCATAAAAATCCGATGAACTATGCGACTGTTTGATGTGCTACAAATGTTGCCATATGAGGGATATCCTTTAACATCTTGTCTTCTTGAAACGTAAATTGTTTTTTACCGATTGAAAACAGAATTCGAATAAGCTTGTTACACAAGGCTATCAGAGATTGCATTTTCTTTAAGGGATTGTGGGAACGTGTTGTGTAATATATATGAAGAGCTTTAAAAGCCTTGTTCTTTGCCACCAGTATCATGGCTGCCCGGAATAAGAGTGCCCTCAATTTCTTTCGTCCCCGTTTGGTAATCTTGGTCTGACCTTTGTGCTTTCCGGATGTGTTTTCTTTTAAACTTAAACCTGCTAATTTTACGATTTGGCGAGGATGTTGATAGTCTCTGAGGTCTCCGACCTCTGCAAAAAACCCTGCTACTGTATCTCGACCGATTCCTAACACTTCTAACATCTGTGTGACACCTGGGATATGGTCTAATAACTGATCTAATTGATGATCTATTTCTTCGAATTTCATTTGAATAAAATCATACTTCTCTAGTAAAGCTCTCAACTCTAATTTCGCCATAGCTGCCCCTTGACGAATACCAATCGAACGATTGGCTGCTTCTTTAAGTGCTCGTATTTTCTTTAAGCCTATACTGCGTTTTACCACTTGTCTTAGGGAAAGTAAGAGCTCTTCATCCGTATACTTTACAAGTTCATGTGGCAAAGCTTCTAGCTTTAGAAAATGAATAGCTGCCTTGCCTTCCCAACTTTTGAACACCGTCAAAAATTCGGGAAAGTAACGATCAAGCCAGTTATGAACTTGACCCTGAACGACCTGTAAGTCAACGTTGAGAAGATCGCGAAGTTTTTTGGCCACTCGGAGTTCTGCATAAATTCCACGTGGAATTGTTGGTTCGGCGTATCTTCCGTCTTTGACTAACTGTGCGATGACTTTTGCATCTTTCACGTCATTCTTTGTAGGTGAATTATCGTCTAATTCTTTACTTCGTTTAACATGTAGTGGATTGACTGATACGAACTTAATATTATTCTCTTTTAGAAGATGAGCTAGATTTAACCAGTAGTGACCGGTTGGCTCCATCCCTACAATCACTTGATTTAACTTACACCCTTTAACAAGTTGGGTAATCCAATTTAGAAACGAATGAAATCCTGCTTTCGTATTTTCAAAGAAACACGTTTTACCTAGTTCCAATCTAAAATCTTGTGCTCTCGCGACATGATTGTGCTTGGCTATACCTACTCCGACAATTAAGGTTTCAGAAGTAATTTGAGAGATTTTATGATTTTGGTTATAATTCATTGTGAGACCTCCAAATAGATGTATTGTCCTTTTTAGCTGGCCAGCTCAGGACACATTCATCTTATCAAGAGGTCTTTTTTCGTTCAAACCTCATTTTCAGTTATTACAGGAATGCTTCCCCTTTAGCTCCATAAGAAAAAGAGCTGCATAACAGCTCTGATAATTACCTATAGCATTAAGAAGTACATTAATTCAATTCCTTATTTTTTCAAATGATAAGGTACAGTTGTTACTACCACGTCTCTTCGAAACAGTAAGAAGGCCCGAATAAGAAAACTTGATTGATTGTGAAGAATATTGTGCCAGCCTTTTTTGGGAATAAATTGTGGAATAACTACAGTTACCCGATAATTCCCTTCCCTTGCTTTATTCTCTACAGTATCAACAAATTTTGTAAGTGGGTTGATGATACTTCTGTAATGAGAGTGCAGTGTCACCAGTCTTACATCAGGTTGCCATCTCTTCCATTTTTCTTCAAATTTCTTCTCGTCATCTCTTTCAAATGCAACATACACTGCAATAATTTGTTGTGGAGAAAGCGATTTAGCATAATTTAAGGTATTCTCTACAACATGAGTCATGCCAGCAACAGGCACTATCATAACATTACCGTCAATGGTCGCAGATGGTTCACAAGTTGTAAGCCTAAGTTGGTCTCCAACAGCTTCATAATGCTTTCTAATTCTATGAAAGATAAAGACAATGATAGGTAGAAAAATTAAGATTGACCAAACCTGTGAGAATTTTGTTAAAAAGAATATTAATGTGACGGTTAAGCTAATAACGGCGCCCGTAGTATTAATAATGAATTTTGGTACCCACCCATGCGGCTTCTCTCGTAACCATTTAACCATCATGCCCGATTGAGATAAAGTAAATGGAACAAATACACCAACTGCGTAAAGTGGGATAAGATGCTCCGTTTCTGCATGGAAAGCAAGGATTAAAATGATCGAAGCAATTCCAAGTATGATAATCCCATTAGAATATCCTAATCGGTCTCCTCTCATTAGAAACGCCCTTGGAATAAACTTATCCTTTGCAAGATTTACTGCCAACAATGGAAAAGCAGAATAACCAGTGTTCGCAGCAAGGATTAAAATCAATGCTGTAGTTCCTTGTATAAAGAAGTACATGAAATTCCGGCCGAAAGTTTCTTCGGCAATTTGGGAAACAACGGTTACCTCTCCACTAGGAGAAATACCATAATAATAGGCTAAAAATACAATTCCTGAAAACAGTACGGCAAGCAAGGCTCCCATCGCCATTAATGTTTTAGCAGCATTATTAGGTGCTGGGTCTTTAAAGTTAGGAATGGCATTCGATATGGCTTCAACCCCTGTTAAGGCGGAACTTCCTGAAGCAAACGCCCTTAAAAGAATAAACAAACTGATTCCCGCCACAGGTGTACCTATTGGGGTGTGCAATTCAGGCGAAACTCCTCCAGTTAGAATATTATAAATACCTACACCAATTAATATTAACAACGCTAAAACGAATAAGTAAACGGGGTAGGCTAATATTGAAGCAGACTCCGTTACTCCTCTTAAATTCAAAATTGTAATAAAAATGACAAATATAATGGCAATTTCCACATTAAAGTTGTGTAAAGTGGGGAAGGCAGATGTTAAAGCATCAGTCCCAGCAGACACACTTACAGCAACAGTTAGTATGTAGTCTACCAATAGGGAACCTCCAGCTATTAAGCCTGGATTTACACCTAAATTGCTCTTTGAAACCACATACGCTCCACCGCCATGAGGATAAGCAAAAATGATTTGTCTATAAGACAATATGAGAGCTGTTAAAAGAATTAATACACCAACTGCGATAGGAATTGAATACCAAAATGCTGCTGCACTTAACGTAATCAATACTATCAAAATTTGTTCGGGACCATATGCCACTGATGATAGAGCATCAGAAGAAAGGATTGCTAATGCTTTCTTTTTGTTTAATCTCTGTTCTCCTAATTCATTGGATTTCAGAGGTCGCCCAATTAACATCCTTTTTATAAGTGAAATCATTATTCCAAACCACCCTAATAGTTTTTATGAGTTAATTTATATCCGTACATACAGTATTGACTCAAAAGAGCAATAAAATTTTACATGAATACAAAAAAGTGCCTACAGAATAGACCTGTAGGCACATCACTTTTCGTGTGTCACAAGCTCCACCTTCCTTCTCATTTAACGCTTACGAGGTTAGCTGTCGGATTCGGACCTTGAGTAGCCCTACCTTTAAAGGATTCACCCCTTGGGTATAGTAACAACCCACAAAAATGGTTCCCCCGTACCTAATGGTTTCAGCGATTTAGAAATTGAAACTTTGATTATAATACTCCTATGATCAGCAATTGTAAATGGATTTTATGCAAAAAAAATTAATACTCAGGAAAACGGTTAGGTTAGAAATGAAGATATTATTCATGCTTTAGAAAGAGATTTTTAAGGACTATCGCGTAAGGGCCGTCTTCATAAAATTTTGAAAAGGGGCTTCTCTATTCCTATTTCTTCTACAACTAACCTGCCCCGTTAGCTCCATAACAAAAAGAGCTGACGAAGCAACTTCCTTATTGAAGTAAAGCCAAAATAACACTTGGCTGTATTTTTTTCTTCAATTTAGAGGGAGAGGATGAACTGAAACGATTGCAAAGCTGAGCAATCGAAGTATCTATATATAGCAAATTCTCAACAAAAACCTTAAAATGTCCCCGACTTCCTTGGTCCAGTATGCTTTTTCAGATTGGTTTATATCGTCTTTCATAACGTCACCCCTTTCTTGAAGTATTCTTGGTGAATGCTAAAACTCCTTTTTATGGACTATGTGGGGCTATACCAGCACCAAAGTCATCGACGTATATGTATTTATGCAAATAATAAATAAAATTGAAACTAAAGGAGAAATTATATGACAAATCGTGTACACACATTAAAACTAATGTTAGTTAGTTCTTTGGCAGGTTTTGTTTTACTTAATTCTGAGGGCTTAGTACAAGCGAAGGAAATGGATCCAAAAGATAAAATCGTTAACCTAAAAGAAGGAGAAACGCTGAATATAAAAAACACAGAATTATCAAGAGAACAGGATAAGGTTATGGAACAGTTAGTAAACGCTGATTTTTTTAATAAAGTTGATCAAAAGTTAAAAGAACATGGTTATAAAAGATATACTCACACAGGTGAGGTTGATGTGAATTATCAACTAGTTGAATTAGTAGTTCAGAAAAAACCTGGAGAAAGTCAGGTTGAAACAATAAAAAATATTGACAAAATTGTAAGTCAGTTAGCAAAAGAAAATAACGTTGTTCCAACGTTTGCTAAAGTATCTTTCCATTAAAAAAAGCCCATATTCTTACAATATATATAAGAACAATTAGTTACCTAAATATAAAGCCTGTATCTTAGATTACCGAGTAATCATTGATACAGGCTTTTTTTATACTCCTTGTTAAACTAACGCACCCGTTAGCCATCCATGAAGCGCAAAAATCAGCGCTTCACCACAGAGAATGAAAATTGTTCTCTATGTCGATAATGTTTTAATGGCTGGCGAAGAAGGTCGTTGAACTATGGTGCCTTTGAGCCCATCCGTTAGTCTGACTCCGACGACCACGGTGTACCACCGACTGTCGCGCCCTTTATGGGTAGCACTCATGGGAGATTAATCCTTTTTTGGTCGTCGCGCTAGCCTTCACTTAATTTGCAATGATTGGAGGTTTTGTTTAACGCCTTACCAAACTCAATCAGATCACTCATAAGGCTCAGCCTTTTTTTAAAAAGCGTTTTTACTGGGTCTATTTTGTTGTGGTTTTTTCTGGATTTTGAGCTTTTTTAAATTTTCATGGGAGTTCATTAAGAAAAGCCAAACTTATTAAAGAATCGCGCCCGATTGCGGAATAAGAAAAGCACATTTCTTTGTCTGCCTATTATACATAATTACAATTAGGTAATTAAAGAGGTTGGGTACCTAAAAGACGCCCAACCTCTTTTTTGTTACCATAACGGGGATTATCGGTAGTACACCTTTATGGATAATTACTACTTATCTGAAAAGTCTGTTCTTTCCTTTTCAACTACTGAACATTTAACAATTAGACTCATAACCTATAAAAGAAAGGGGTATGAACAGATATGATATATAACATTCCACAAAACTGTATGAATAAGTGGACAACAATCAGGTTGGATCTTGCAAATCAAACGACTTCAACTTTTTCGTTTCTTCCCGTCAATGCTGGATATTTAAAGGATAGATTTTTAAATGGATATATTTACACCGCTGAATATAATACTACTGAATGTATAACACAGCAGCAACAACTTATAATAGGATGTCAGGATAAATGGGTTTATATGTTTCCAGTTGGTGGAGGAGATTTTTTGTTTTGGCCGACGAAGGTTGAAGCTCATAATCCTAAATTGATATTAGGTTGGCTCAACATCACAAATAATATGAATCTTCAGTGTGAGGCAGCGCCATCCACATTTAATATAACTGGAAACTGGGATACTGATTACGGAAGGCTCGTATTTACTCAAACCGGCCAGAATGTTACCGGATCCTATCAAAATGGAAGAGTTGAGGGCAATCTTGTATTCAACCAGGCAAAAGCCAAATGGGAATTGACAGGTAAATGGTATGAAGGTATAAGGGAAGGGAAAATTCTTTTCACATTTGATACCTCAAATAATTTTACAGGAATGTTTGGCAGAGGTGCAGAAGAACCAATACCTGGAAACGTGTGGAATGGTGTTCGGGCCGCTTAAAATTTCAGCGACAATTTATACATTGAATGTAATTTCTCAGAATATAATCGAGGTCATGATAAATAAGATGAAACAGGAGAAAATACTGAAATTATTAGAGTAGACGGGTCGGATAGGTTGAAATTTATATTTACCAGCACAAGAGAGCACATCAATGATGTGCTCTCTTGTTTTCTTAAATAAGCGTCAACAGTCTTGGTGACAACGTAAAAGTTAAACAACTTTGTGATGAGAAGAGAGACCATTACTCACATAAGAATGCACCTTGAATAACAAATTTTCTAATGACTTTATTGTTATTACACATGATGGTCCTCCGAGCATATAGTGATAACGTAGCCTAATGCTGAATAGAATTTTATTGTTAATCATTTTTAAGAAAGAGGGAAAAAAATATGATATATGGCATTCGACGTAAATGTATTTATTATTATATTTTAGCAACAATTATTAAAAAGGGAGTGCTTAATTATGATTTATGGCATTAGAGAGCAATGTATGTATAAATGGAATCCAGTTTATTCTGGAAATGATCCAAACGCAAATTTTTCGTTTAACCCTACTCAAGATGATTATTTGTTAGATAGGTGGTTAGGAGGTACTATTTGGCTTGATGACCATAATCCTTCTGAATGTATATCGCAGCAGCAGCTGTCAACCGGATGTTTGAATAGATGGGTTCACATGCATCCTAAAAAAGGAGGAGATTTTTGGTTTTGGCCTACTACGATTGGTGCTAATCCCAAATTGGTAACAGGTTGGCTATATGTTTCAGATAATCTTAATATGGATATTAGTTGTAGCCCTCCTTTACCAAATATTGAAGGTAATTGGGATACAACATGGGGTAGACTTGTACTAACTAAAAACGCTGTAGATCCTCGAAAATATACCGGCCCCTATTCAGCAACCGGGAGAATCGAAGGATCTCTTGTTTATAAATCTGGATGGCAATTAATAGGCAAGTGGTTTGAGCCTGGCAGAACAGGAGGATTTGAGTTTTATTTCGATAGTTTTCTTCGTTCATTTAAAGGAACTTATGGTTCCGGGGAATCATCAACAGGGGGGAAATGGGACGGCCAGCGTGTCAGCTAATGATGATGGCTTAAACTAATGCAAAGTAGAATATATTGTCAACTTTTATCAAGAATGACAAGGAGTGAGCAAATATAATAACTGGCATTAGACCAGACTGTATGAATAGGTGGATATCAATCGGGCTGGATCTTAGTAATGGAGTAACTGTTAATTTTTGGTTTTACCTCGGAATTTGTGTTCCAACTTCATTCTTGCCACCCAATTATCGTTTGAATCAGGAAGCTTTTTTTCTTCTTGAGCAACAGCAGCCATTTGCTGATATTCTTTAAAAAGCGATGTGAATTCATTCTTTTGTTCCACCAAGGCCGTTTTGATAGCCATTTGCATTATCTCTTTCAAATCACTCTTTTCTAGCGTGATTTCACTATCGCTATCTCGAATAACGCTTAGCGTCTCATCGGCGCTTTTTTTGTCTTGAACCCTTTTGATTACTACTTTTACCGCGTCTTCAATATTGCGATTTTTCTCCATGAAAATTTTCATTTGCGATAACGCGTTCACATCACGATTATAATAAATCCTTTGATTCTTTTCATTCCGTTCAAATACGTATCCGGATTCCTCCAATAATAACGACCATTTTCTTAGATTCGAAGTTGGTATATCAAGACTTGTTGCAACTTCTTTAGAAAAAATACCGAATTCGTTCATACTGCGTCACGTCCTCTCTATTACGGAATCGACTTTTTTTACTTTTTTGTATGAAAACACAATAGTAAAAAAGCCATGCTAAAATAAACCCTCCATATTCTCATTTTTTTGATGGGGGTAAATGTACTATTTCGTTATT
>NZ_JBIWES010000038.1:0-13149 GCF_044762665.1 Peribacillus sp. NPDC096622
CTTCAGCGCCGATGGTAGTTGGGGGTTTCCCCCTGTGAGAGTAGGACGCCGCCAAGCCATTTAAAAAGATCAGCCATCCGGCTGGTCTTTTTTTGTCGTTTCAGGATAGATCAATTCACCAATAGGTTGTAGGAAGGGTCAGAAATGGAACCTTTCCGACTTAATCCATTCAAATATTAAAAATGGCACCTTAGCTTGGCTTATTTTAAGGAATTGTACAATGCAAGGGTAATCGTCATTAGGCATGGTTTTCATCAGCTCTGCCCACCATTCTGTTTCATAACGAGCTATTATGCTAAGGTTATAAGAAATCAAATAATGGATCAAAAGTTCAGGTAATGAAAAAGCTGACGAATCCTTATTTAGAGATAGCATGAACTGTCCTTCTTCCAAATTATACCGTATTGGAGAAGCGGCATTATGAATAGGAACACCATCTGTTTTTAAATGCAGTGTTCCAGGAGCTTCTGAAATACTGTAAATTTGATTCGTTTTAGCTTTCAAAAATTCTTCCAATCGACTGCTGGACATTTGATAGCTATCCAATATGGTTGAGGGTAATTGAAAACCATTCGAAGAGGGTAACAGGGCGACGAAATTTTTCTTGGAAACGGACCATGTAAAGTTTTGCATATCTGGGATTTCCTTCATAAGTGTACCCATGGAGAATTTTTCACCTTCCAGATGCTTGATATGAAATAATTTCTCGGCTATGCAGGTGAAAAGTCCATTCTTTTGCGTTTTCACTTCATCCTTTAAAAATTCATATTGTTGCTTTTTCTTTTTTCTCGTAGTTACCCCATGGGCAAGCATCGAAGTTGATTCCGGATAGTTAGGATCAATTGTGAGCAGACAAGCCTTTAATAATTGGGCGAATCCGTAAAATGTCAGGATTGGTTGAATGGAAAGTGGTGCAATGGCTGCCTGATTATAATAAGTTTTAGCATGTTCAAGATGGTAAATAAATGGATAACAATTATCATAACTTTTGATGTCCGCTTCTGCTATTTTTTCTTGTGCGTAACATTTTTGTAAAAAAAGTTGTGAGGAAGATGCGGAAAAAAAAGGTGTATATTTATCGAAATTATCATTGTTTTCAGGCATTGCAGCTATCCTCCGAATTAATAGAATAATCAAACATTTATTTCTCTTCTTGACAGTAGTATGTCCTATTGATAACCTACAAATAATATTTTTAAGCAGGAGGGGAAAATAATGTGGGAAAATAAATTTGCAAAAGAAGGTTTAACCTTTGATGATGTCCTATTAATTCCAGCGAAATCAGAGGTTTTGCCGAAAGATGTTAACCTTCAAGTCAGCTTAGCTGAAAACTTAAAGCTCAACCTTCCTATCATCAGTGCAGGAATGGATACCGTGACAGAAGCTGAGATGGCGATTGCCATGGCTCGTCAAGGTGGATTAGGTATCATTCATAAAAATATGTCCATTGAAGCACAAGCTGAACTGGTGGATAAAGTAAAACGTTCAGAAAGCGGTGTAATTACCGATCCGTTTTTCTTGACGCCAGATCACCAGGTATTCGATGCAGAGCATTTAATGGGTAAATATCGCATTTCGGGTGTTCCTGTAGTCAACAATATTGAGGATCAAAAACTTGTGGGTATCATTACAAATCGTGATTTGCGATTTATTTCCGATTTTTCCTTGAAGATTTCCAGTGTCATGACAGTAGAGAATCTGGTCACAGCGCCAGTAGGAACTAACTTGGAACAAGCAGAGAAGATTCTTCAAAAGTACAAAATTGAAAAGCTTCCTCTTGTAGACGATAATGGAGTTCTTAAAGGACTTATTACGATCAAAGATATCGAGAAAGTCATTGAGTTCCCGAATTCGGCGAAAGATAAGCAAGGGAGATTGCTTGCAGGTGCCGCAGTCGGAGTGACTAAGGATACAATGAAACGTGTAGAAATGCTTGTTAAGTCCCATGTCGATGCAATTGTACTTGATACTGCTCATGGTCATTCAGAAGGTGTCCTTGAAATGGTGAAGGAAATTCGCGGGACATATCCTGAATTGACGATCATTGCCGGTAATGTGGCAACAGCTGAAGGTACGAAAGCATTGATTGAAGCGGGAGCTGATGTAGTGAAAGTGGGAATCGGACCAGGGTCAATCTGTACGACAAGGGTTGTGGCTGGTGTAGGTGTTCCACAAATCACGGCTGTCTTCGATTGTGCGACAGAAGCTAGAAAACATGGTAAAACGATTATCGCTGATGGCGGAATTAAATACTCTGGTGATATCGTTAAAGCCCTGGCTGCAGGCGGACATGCAGTAATGCTTGGAAGTATGCTTGCAGGTGTAACTGAAAGCCCAGGCGAAACGGAAATTTTCCAAGGCCGCCGTTTTAAAGTGTATCGGGGTATGGGCTCTGTTGCTGCAATGGAAAAAGGATCTAAAGATCGTTACTTCCAGGAAGATAACAAGAAATTCGTACCGGAAGGCATCGAAGGGCGCCTTCCATACAAAGGACCTCTTTCGGATACCATTTTCCAACTGATAGGCGGCATTCGTTCAGGTATGGGATATTGCGGTACAGCCACATTGGAAGAGTTGAGAGAAAACTCTCAATTTGTCAAAATGACAGGTGCCGGATTAAGGGAGAGCCATCCTCATGATGTCCAAATTACAAAAGAAGCACCGAACTATTCAATGTAATGAATTTAACATATAATCGTCATTAAAATTTATTATTAAAATAGACAGAGTCTGCGATTACTCTGTCTATTTTTTTTATTTTTTCTGTGATAAACTAGACAAGGTGTCAAGGGAATTACATAAAGTTTCTTCTTTGTTATAGAGATTAGCTTAAAAGTTGGAGGTATTGGAAATTGAAAAAAATCAGCAAGATGACCCTCATTTTCACTTTTGTTTTTGTTCTTGTTATGTCGCAATTTGCCTATCAACCGGGGGAAGCTGTTGCTGAATCTGATAATTTAGGTTTAAAAGCAGAGGCAGCCATCATAATCGATGGTGAAACAGGACAAATCGTGTATGAAAAAAATGCCGATAAAGTATTAGGGATTGCATCCATGTCTAAAATGATGACCGAGTACATCATAATGGAGTCAATTGAAAATGGGAAAATCAGTTGGGATCAAAAAGTAAAAATAAATAAATACGTACATGACCTTTCAAAAGCACCCAATTTGTCGAATGTTGGGTTAACAGAAGGTGAAGATTATACAGTTAAGGAACTATATCAAGCCATGGCCGTCTATTCCGGAAATGCGGCTACAGTAGCTTTAGCACAACTAGTTTCTGGAAGTGAAAAGAGCTTTGTTAAGTTAATGAACGAAAAAGCAAAGGAATTAGGCTTGAAAAACCATAAGTTCGTTAACGCCAGCGGTTTGAATAACACCGATTTATTAGGGCAGTATCCTTCAGGTGATGAAGATGATGAAAATATCATGACAGCAAAAGATACTGCACTACTTGCTTATCGTTTAATAAATGATTATCCGGAAGTTTTAAAAATCGCCAGCATTTCTAAATTGAAGTTCCGTGATGGAAAAGAATATCCGAACTTCAACTGGATGCTGCCTGGCCTGATTTTTGAATATAAAGGCGTAGATGGACTAAAAACGGGATCTACAGACTTTGCCGGTTATGGCCATACAGGGACGGTTATCCAGGACGGTCAGCGCTATATCACGGTGGTCATGAAGTCCACTAATAAAAACGAACGTTTTGCAGATAGCACTAAGCTTATGAACTATGCTTATGCAACCTTTAAAAAGGAAAAAGTCCTTCCAGCCAACTACCAGGTGAAAGGAAAAGAAACACTGTCAGTAGTGAAAGGCAAGGAAAAAGAAGTCAAGATTCAATCTGAAAAGGCAATCGAGCTACTTGTTGAAAATGGTGGGAAAGATAACTATAAAACAGATTTAGTGATCGATAAAAACAAATTGAATGATGATGGTAAGCTGACTGCACCAATCAAAAAAGGTGAAAAGCTCGGTTACATCACAGTCACTCCTAAAAAAGGAGAAGATTACGGGTACATCAACGGCGATCCGGTTAAGGTTAACGTCGTGGCTGCTGAATCTGTTGAAAAGGCAAACTGGTTCGTATTATCCATGCGGGCGGTTGGCGGATTCTTTGGTGACGTATGGAGCAGTGTAGCTTCGACTGTTAAAGGCTGGTTTTAAGTTTCGCGTATAAAACGGTTGCGTAATGTACAAAATTATAGTACATTATGGAAAATAATCTGATTATATAAGAAAGCAATGACAGGAAATAGTAACAAGTATTTCTTTCTATAGAGAGCCGATGGCTGGTGGAAATCGGTGTTAGAGTTTTGTGAATCCCTCCTGGAGCAGAGTATGGAAAGCCCTTTGGGTCAGTAAATACTTTCGGTTAAAAGCCGTTATCGTGATAAGTGGTGGGCGTTTTTCATAGGCCTTCAACTAGGGTGGCAACGCGGGTTAACTCTCGTCCCTTCTTCAGGGGACGGGAGTTTTTTGCGTTCTTTGATAAATCATCAAAATATTAAGGAGGAACTGAAAATGTTGGATTTGAAATATGTAAGAAATAATTTTGAAGAAGTGAAGCGTGTATTGCAATTTAGAGGTGAAGATTTAACCGATTTAGGTAAATTTGAGGAACTGGATGTAAAGCGCCGGACTTTGATTGCTGATACGGAAAAGTTGAAAAGCCAAAGAAATGAAGTTTCACAGCAAGTGGCCGCATTGAAACGGGAGAAAAAAGATGCAGATCAGTTGATTGCTGAAATGCGTGAAGTTGGTGACCGTATAAAAGGTCTCGATGATGAGCTTCGTGAAGTGGAAGCCCGGTTAGAATCATTACTTCTTTCCATTCCGAATATTCCGCATGAAAGTGTGCCAGTTGGTGAGACGGAAGACGATAATGTCGAAATCCGTAAATGGGGGGAGTTACCGGAATTCAAGTTTGAACCGAAACCACACTGGGATGTAGCTGGAGATCTAGGCATCCTGGATTTTGAACGGGCAGCAAAAGTGACCGGAAGCCGCTTTGTATTTTATAGGGGGCTTGGTGCTCGATTAGAGCGTGCATTAATTAGCTTTATGTTAGACCTTCATGTTGAGGAACACGGATATGAAGAAATGCTGCCACCATATATGGTGAACCGTGCAAGCATGACTGGGACAGGTCAATTGCCTAAATTCGAAGAGGATGCTTTCCGTATTGAAAGTGATGATTACTTCTTGATTCCTACAGCTGAAGTCCCGGTGACAAACTTCCATCGTGATGAAATCATGAGCGCGGACGATCTGCCGATAAGTTATGCGGCATACAGCGCTTCATTCCGTTCAGAGGCAGGATCTGCTGGTCGTGATACCCGCGGATTGATTCGTCAGCACCAGTTCAATAAAGTTGAACTAGTGAAGTTCGTGAAGCCGGAAGATTCTTATGCAGAGTTGGAAAACCTTACAGGTCATGCCGAAAAGGTCCTTCAATTGCTAGGCCTTCCATACCGAGTGCTAAGCATGTGTACGGGAGATCTTGGTTTCACTGCTGCTAAAAAGTATGATATCGAGGTTTGGATCCCGAGTTATGGAACGTACCGCGAAATTTCTTCTTGCAGTAACTTTGAAGCATTCCAGGCAAGACGGGCCAATATTCGCTTCAGACGTGATGCAAAAGGCAAACCGGAACACGTCCATACTCTAAATGGATCAGGTTTGGCAATCGGCCGTACAGTCGCTGCCCTTTTGGAAAATTACCAGCAGGAAGATGGCAGTGTTATCATTCCTGAAGTATTACGTCCATATATGCGCGGTGCGGAAGTCATTAAGCCGTAAGTCAAAAGGAATCAGCTTCTGATTAAAGAAGCTGATTCCCCTTTTTATCAAAGTTTGAAAATTATTTTAAAAAAACTTTATAGAGGGCTTGACTTTGATTTTAATTACATGTAATATAATAAATGTTGATACGGAGGTATACCCAAGTCCGGCTGAAGGGATCGGTCTTGAAAACCGACAGGGGAGTCAAATCCCGCGGGGGTTCGAATCCCTCTACCTCCTCCATAACTTATTAATAACCACAGCGCATAAATTGGATATCGATGAATTCCGTTACATACATGTAACGGAATTTTTGTTTTCTAATATATTAAAAAACCACCGGATAACCGGTGGTTTTTCTGTTTTACACATTTCGCAGCAACTTGGTTTGCTCCATATATTCGGCAATCCGTTTTATAAGGGGTTCGATGCTTGCTTCATCCTGCATAAGGTCGTATTCGTTTATATTTAATCGAAGGACAGGGCAGGCGTTGAATTGATCAATCCATTGTTCGTAACGGCCGTGCATTTCCTGCCAATATTCAATTGGGGTATGCTGTTCCATTGGACGGCCGCGCTCTTGGATCCGGTTGAGGATATCATCCAGCGAACCTTCGAGATAGATAAGTAAATCAGGGTGCGGGAAGTATGGTGTCATTACCATGGCGTTGAAAAGGCTTGTATAAGTTTCGTAGTCCACATCATTCATCGTGCCTTTTTCATAATGCATTTTTGCAAATATCCCGGTGTCTTCATAAATGGAACGGTCTTGGATAAAACCGCCGCCATATTCGAAGATTTTTTTTTGCTCTTTAAAACGTTCAGCGAGGAAATAGATTTGCAGGTGGAAACTCCAACGATTAAAATCATCGTAAAACTTATCCAGGTAGGGGTTCGTATCAACCTTCTCAAATGATGTCCTGAATTGAAGGGCATCGGCTAATGCATTGGTCATGGTCGATTTTCCTACGCCAACCGTCCCTGCTATCGTAATGACGGCGTTGTTTGGAATATTATATTTCTTTCGTAAGTTCATTTGACTTTACTCCTTTGTGCAGGGCATTCTCTATTTGGCTGATTATCGTTTTCAAATCATCCTTGTTCCCGACAAAATCCAGCTCATCTCCGTTGAATGTAAGAACAGGGATGTCAGGGTGCTGTTTCTCAAATGTTTCCATGAACGTTCGATAATCCGCGGATAACTGATCCAAATAAATGGAGGATATATTTTCTTCGAATTCACGACCTCTTTTACCGATTCGGGAGAGAAGGGTATCAAGACTTGCGTTTAAATAAATCACCATATTAGGTTTAGGCATATCCCTTGTTAAAATATTGAATATCTCAAGGTATTTATTGTATTGTTCGTTCTTTAACGTACGTTCAGCAAATATCAAGTTCTTGAATATATGATAATCAGCCACCACGGCTTGGTTATTAGTAAGATACTTTTTTTCGATATCTTCCAATTGTTTATAACGGTTACATAGAAAAAACATTTCTGTTTGAAAGCTCCACTCATCAATATCTTTATAGAATTTCCCGAGAAATGGATTTTCATCGACAATTTCCCTTAATAGTGAAATTTGAAAATGATCTGCGATAACTTTTGCAAGTGATGTTTTTCCCACGCCGATTGGACCTTCGACAGTGATAAATGGGGTGGATTTCATCCAATCTGTCCTCCTTCGTGAGGTATCAAGCTGAAATTCCCGTTCATTAGGAATTTCGCCAAGAGATATTGTATCACAGACTTGGGACTTTAGTGACATTTTTGTCAGGTTGATAAAGAAAGAGAATGAAAGAGTGGTTATTGGGGAGGGATGTAGGTTAGTGACTTTTTCAATTGATTGATTAAATATCTTCACCTTGTTTTATGGATGCCTTGAGAACATGGTTCATCATTTTTAATGCGTAATGATTATCTTCCTTTGATGCAGAAGCGATGCAATCCTTCGGAATCCATAATTTATATTCCCGCATATAGGCATCATTGGCCGTGAATAGGACGCAGATGTTGCCAGCTATGCCTGTAATGATCAGGGTATCCACGTTTAATCGTTTAAGTAGTGTATTGAGTGCCGTCCCATAAAAAGCGGAGTGCTTCGGCTTGATGAGAAAGAAATCGTCCTGTTGAGGTTTTATTCTTTCGATGATTGAGGCATTTCCTTCATTTTTACATCTATCAATAATTTTATCGAAGTCAGCCTGCCATAAATCATAATGATCGTTGATATAAATGATTGGAAAACCTTTTTCTTTCATTTGCCTTTTTAATTTTAAAATCGGTTCGACGATAAGTTTCGAATGTTCAAGAAGCATATTCCCGTATTTGAAATCAAAATCATTGATCATATCAATGATAAGCAATGCAAAAGAAGGCGATTCAGGTCGATTCATGGTATATCCTCCTGTATTGTGAGAATTTACTTGCAGCACATATGCCGCATGCGTTACTATTCATTAGAACAAGTAGTATGACCTTTATTTTTGTCTTATATTTGTCTGTTTACTCCTACTTAATATGAGGGGGTTTTTTTATGAAGGATGATGTTTATTACATGAATTTAGCCTTAAAGGAAGCAAAGAAGGCGCAGATGTTGAATGAAGTGCCGATTGGCGCTTTGATCGTAATAGATGATCAAGTAATTTCGACGGGGCATAACCTGAGGGAAACGGAACAAAATGCGACGGCACATGCGGAGCTGCTTGCAATCAATGAGGCTTGCCGTGCTACTGGCAGTTGGCGTCTTGAAGATGCGACTTTATATGTAACGCTGGAACCTTGCCCGATGTGTGCTGGTGCCATCTTGCAATCAAGGGTAAAAAGGGTTGTTTTTGGAGCGCATGATCCAAAGGCAGGCTGTGCAGGCACATTCATGAATTTACTTCGAGATGAACGCTTTAACCATCAATGTGATGTTACAAGCGGTATATTAGGGGAAGAGTGCGGCTGGATATTGACTTCTTTTTTTAAAGAGCTTAGGGATAGAAAGAAAACTTTAAAAAGAGAACAAGCACTCAAGAGTGCCGAAGAATATAAATAGGTTAAAAACGAATGTTGAAGATGAGGCTTTGCATCATTTGATAAATTTGGAATCAAACTGTCCATGAACAACACTTGCGTTTTTTTTGTTACCTTAGTATAATGAATTATGCGTCGACATGACGCTTTGAAATTGGTATTACTTTTGCCGTGCTAGACGGGGAGGTAGCGGTGCCCTGTACTCGCAATCCGCTCTAGCGAGGTTGAATCCCTTCTCGAGGTTAGCATTCTGTAGGGCCTGCCTTAAGTAAGTGGTGTTGACGCCCGGGTCCTGCGCAATGGGACTCCATGAACCATGTCAGGTCCGGAAGGAAGCAGCATTAAGTGGAAGTTCTCATGTGCCGCAGGGTTGCCTGGGTCGAGCTAACTGCTTAAGTAACGCTTATGGTTGCTAATCGACAGAAGGTGCACGGCAGTTATTTTACATAAACAAAAACTCATTCGTATCGGGTGGGTTTTTTTTTATGCCAAGAAGGTAAAGCGCTTGGTATTTTTGAAAAAAATGAGGCAGTGATGAAATTTCTTTTTAGCCTTTGATATTAAGGAAATCAGTAATGTATAATAAACAAGATGGAGAAAAGAAGGAGGGATTTCCGTGGGGTATCAAGCATTATACCGGGTATGGCGGCCACAACAATTCATTGATGTAGTCGGGCAGGAACATGTAACGAAAACGTTGCAGAATGCTTTGGTCGGGCAGAAGGTTTCACATGCCTATTTATTTTCCGGTCCACGTGGAACAGGGAAAACAAGTGCTGCCAAAATTCTAGCGAAAGCAGTGAATTGTGAGCATGCCCCGACAAGTGAGCCGTGTAACGAATGTGCTACCTGCCGCGGAATCACCGATGGCTCCATATCAGATGTTATAGAAATTGATGCAGCATCCAATAATGGTGTCGAGGAAATCCGTGACATTCGTGATAAGGTCAAATATGCACCTAACGCGGTTACATATAAAGTTTATATCATTGATGAAGTGCATATGCTTTCACAAGGAGCTTTCAATGCGCTTTTAAAGACATTGGAAGAACCTCCGAAGCACGTGATTTTCATATTGGCGACGACTGAACCTCATAAGATTCCACTAACGATCATTTCCCGTTGCCAAAGGTTCGATTTTAAACGGATCCAGCCTCAAGATATAGTTGGCAGGATGTCACAAATCATTGCAGAAACAGGTGTTTCATGTGATGAACAAGCCCTGCATATCATTGCGAGGGCAGCCGAAGGCGGGATGCGGGATGCACTAAGCCTCCTTGATCAAGCGATATCCTTCAGTTCGGAGACGGTTTCAGTGGAGGATGCATTGACTGTCACCGGATCTGTTTCGCAGGCGTTTTTAAGCCGGCTGGCAAAAGCTATATATGATAAAGAAGTGGCGGTGGCACTTGAAGTCCTTGAAGAATTGCTGGCCATGGGAAAAGACCCGGCTAGGTTCATAGAAGACATGATTTATTATTTCCGTGACATGCTTTTGTTTCAAACGGCACCGGCACTGGCAGAATCCTTCGAGCGTGTTTTGATAGATCCCCAATTCAAGGAATTGGCAGAAGTAATCTCTTCTGAATCGATTTACTCCATTATTGAAAGCTTCAATCAAACACAGCAGGATATGAAATGGACAAATCATCCAAGGATTTTCCTTGAAGTGGCACTTGTGAAGTTATGTAATGAGCAAAAGTCAAATCAAATTGATAACGGGCAGCTTCAACAGCTGCAGCAGAAAATAGAAGATTTAGAGAAGAAATTACTCGAAATGCAGAAAAACGGCATTCCGGCAGCCATGACAGAAAAACCTGCAGAGCAGGCTAAGGCGCAAAGGGCCGTTAAAAAGTCATATAAAGCACCTGCAGGAAAGATCAATCAAGTTTTGAAACAAGCTACAAAGCCAGATCTTAATGCTGTGAAAAGTAAGTGGGGGGAAGTGCTTGAACAGTTAGGTCTGCAAAACCAAAAGTCATTGGCAGCTTTATTAACGGAGGCAGAACCTGTTGCTGCGTCAACTGAAGCTTTTGTGGTAAAATTCAAATATGATATTCATTGTCAAATGGCAATGGAAAATAACCGTTTCGTGGAAGTGATAGCCTCGATCATGCAGCAATTGACCGGACACCGAATGGAGATAGCCGGAGTTCCGGAAAGCCAGTGGCAAGGGTTGCGGGAGGATTTCATCTCAACACAGCAGTTCGACGGTCCAGAAGAAACGGAATCAAAAGAAGAAGACCCCTTTATAGCAGAGGCTAGAAAATTAGTCGGCGATGATTTACTTGAAATTAAAGAATAATTGGAGGTAAGGAAAATGGGTATGCGCGGCGGTAATATGCAGAACATGATGAAACAAATGCAAAAAATGCAAAAGAAGATGGCAGAGGCACAAGAAGAATTAGGTGAAAAAAAGGTTGAAGGGACTGCCGGCGGCGGAATGGTAACGGTCATCGTGACTGGACATAAAGAAATAGTCGATGTAGTCATCAAACCGGAAGTTGTCGATCCGGATGATATCGATATGCTTCAGGATTTAGTGTTGGCTGCCACTAACGATGCTTTGAAAAAGGCGGAAGAACTGACAAACCAAACGATGGGACAATTCACTAAGGGAATGAACCTTCCGGGTATGTTTTAAGCAAGTTCAAAAGAAACTTCCTTTCAGGGGGTTTCTTTTGAAATTTTTAGGAGGAATTCGATGCATTATCCAGAACCAATTTCCAAGCTTATTGACAGTTTTATGAAATTGCCGGGGATTGGTCCTAAAACGGCTGCTCGATTAGCCTTTCATGTACTAAGCATGAAGGAAGATACTGTTTTGGATTTTGCAAAAGCACTTGTTAATGCTAAGCGGAATCTTATGTATTGCTCAGTCTGTGGTCATATTACAGATCAAGATCCCTGTTATATTTGCGAAGATCAAAAGAGGGACAGAAGTTTGATTTGTGTGGTTCAGGACCCGAAAGATGTAATAGCTATGGAAAAGATGAGAGAGTTCGATGGTTTATACCATGTACTGCATGGCAGTATTTCCCCGATGGACGGAATCGGTCCGGAAGATATAAATATTCCCGATTTATTAAAGCGCCTGCAAGATGAAACAGTGCTGGAGGTAATTTTGGCTACTAATCCTAACATTGAAGGTGAAGCGACAGCCATGTATATTTCGCGGTTGCTTAGACCATCAGGCATCAAAGTGACCCGAATTGCCCACGGACTTCCTGTTGGCGGAGATTTGGAGTATGCGGATGAAGTGACGCTATCAAAAGCAATAGAAGGAAGAAGAGAAATATAAGATAGCTGGGAGGACTTCCACTTGTTCTTTCGTAAAAAAAAGAAACTTCGGAATGAATTCAATGATTCATTAATTGAAGAGCTTGAACATTTGAAATGGAATTGGCATAATCAAAAATCATTACTTGAAAAAAGCGTTGACCCATCTGAGGAAGTAATCGCCCAAACGAGACTGGCGGAAGTGAAATATTTCTACTTGTTCAGGGAAGTTAAAAGAAGGAATGTCCGCTTAAAAAGATGATAAGGAAATGGCCGTGAAGGATTGTGTGTTCCTCATGGCCATTTTTTTCGGTTCTTAATCCAACGATCCCTTCATATAAGTGTAGTACAAGCTTGCGGGGAGGAATGAGTTTGGAACCAGTTGTCTTTGTTGCCGTAGTTGGCGGCCTGATTTTAATGCTCCTCATTATCGGGGCGCCATTAAGACCTGTCCGGTTCATAGGGCAGGGCATTATAAAGGTCATTATCGGTGCAGCATTTTTGTTCTTTTTGAATACACTTGGGAATCAAGCGGGCATTCATGTACCCATCAACCCTGTTACCTCGGCAGTCGCCGGCCTGCTTGGGATACCGGGGGTTGCCGCTTTGGCGGCCATTGGTTATTGGATCATTTAAAGGATATTACGTCGAAGTCATTCTTATGAAAACCTCATGGATATCTCCTTGGGGTTTTTATCATGTTATAGTTTTTTCAAAAAAAACTAATTAAACCATTGACGATAACTCATCAACCTGATAATATATTAGGAGTCGCCAATAACGACATCACACATTGCCCAACCGAAAAACATTATGAAAATAATTGTTGACATTAGGTTCGGTAAATGATAAGATAATAAAGTCGCTTACGAAGTAAGGACGAAAAAATCGCTCTTTGAAAACTGAACAAAACAAAGCGCCAACGTTAAATTTTAAGTGAGCACACACTATCAAAAAAGCGAATGAGCAAGTCAAACATTTCTTCGGAGAGTTTGATCCTGGCTCAGGACGAACGCTGGCGGCGTGCCTAATACATGCAAGTCGAGCGAATCGACG
>NZ_JBIWES010000039.1:0-12370 GCF_044762665.1 Peribacillus sp. NPDC096622
GGTTTTGGAGGGTTATTTGGCATGGCCAAAAATAGTATATCATAAGGGAAATGAAAATATTAGAGAAAGATATTGACATCCTATTAGCTGGTTTACTTCAATAACAGAGTTGCTTTTTTCGGCAGCTCTTTTTTTATAGAATTATCGGAGCAGATTAGTTCAATAAAAAAAGATTCCAAAAAACACAACTTTTATTTAGCTAATACGTCTAAGTATTGAACATTCAAGAAAAGGAGGGGTGGTAACTTGTCGGAGTACAGAAAAAAGGAAATTGCAGATTGGTATGACCAACATAGTAAATCCATTTTAAGTTTTATTTTATTGATGGTTAAGGATTATCAACAAGCAGAGGATCTGACCCATGATACCTTTGTAAAAGCGTATTTATATCATAATTCATTTAATCAGCATTCCAGTGAAAAAACATGGCTATTCAGTATCGCTCACAATTTAACAGTTGATTTTTTAAGAAAACGCAAACCCAGCAGGTTCTTTAAAGAAGTATTTCTTTTGCAAAAGGACAATAACTCATTGCCTGAAGAAATGATTCAAATAAAAGAGGAATCATTTGAACTATATAAAGCGTTAGGGGAAATCAAAGATACATATCGAAAGGTGATCGTTTTAAGAAAAATCAAAGGTTTTTCTATTGAGGATACGGCAAAGATATTGAGTTGGTCTGAGAGTAAAGTTAAATCGACTCTTTTTAGAGCTATTCCAGCATTGAAAAAACAGTTAATAAAGGAGGGGTATTTGGATGAAAAAGCAATATGAAGATACTGATTTTGATAGTTCCTTAAAGAAATTAAATTCCGATCTAATGTGGAAAACAAAACAAAAACAAGAACTGAAAAACCGAATCTTAACTGATATTGAAAATTTGGAATCCCAAGAGAGAAATAAGCACCCTATCCTATTAACTCGTATTAAAAAAGGAAGTGTGATTCGGAAATTAGCATACTCTAGTATCGCTCTGGTCATATTATTTAGTTTATTTATAGGTTCAGCAAGTTCTCCAGCCATGGCAAAAGTTGCATCTCATATTCCAATCATAGGAACCTTTTTCAATGATGCTAGTGATGAAGGCTTAAAAATAGCAGGGAAAAAGGGCTTAACTCAAATTGTAGACCAATCCTCAAGGGATAATGGGATTACCTTAACAATGAATGAAATTTTTTATGACGGAACACGCCTTACATTTGGGTATACGCAAGAATCATTATTCGCGATTGGTGAGCTTGAACGGCCGACCATTGAAGTGAATGGAAAGGAAATTAACTTCAATTCTAGCACTTCAGGGGATTTTGTCACACCGCAGAAATATAAGGGAATGATGGATATTAACCCAACCAAAGAACTCCCAGAGGAGTTTGATATCAAGATAAGAATTGACGCTGTGGGTCTTATTCCAGGAAAGTGGGAGTTCGAATTTCCGGTGAAGCAATCGAATGACGTGACAGTTATTCGCCCACAGGAAGTTAAAATGATTGAACAGGCACAGGTTCAAATTGCTTCTTTGAAGCTCGGCCCAGCAGGAACTGATCTTGCTGTTAAAGTAACGGCAGATGAAGAAAATAACAAACTCGATCCATATAAGTTGAATTTTTATATTATAGATGAGATAGGGAATGTGTTAGACACTGTAAGTGGAAGTGGCTATGGAGATAAAGAAAACGGTAAAGAAAAGGCTACTCTTGATTTTCTCTATACGCCTTTAAAAGAGGGAACAAAAAAGGTTAGAATTATTCCTTATTCAATTCATATGTCAGAAGGGCGTGAAGAAGTTTCTATTCAGTTAGATGATCAAAGTTTGCCTTTTATGTTAGATCAAGGTGATTTTGGGAAGGTTCTTATAACAGATATAACCTATCTAGAAGATAAGATGATTGTGCATTTTGACGTTCAAAGTGATGCCATCGTCGACAATAAACTTTTAAGAAATCCAATATGGCTAGAAGATGCTAACGGGAAAAACTTAATGGTAGAAGACAATCCATTTGCAGAAAGGATCAAGGGAAACAGTTTTAAGCAAGAATTTGCAACTGGTGAGAAAGAAGGTTTACAGCTTAAAACCGATAAATTACCAAAACCAACTATGTATGAAGAATTTGAAATTGAAATACCCTAATTTATTTTAGCCATTTCCAACTTTGAAAAGCGACTTTTTTAGTTGAAAACGGGGGCCTTTATGAAGTAACAAAAGCCTAATTTCTTATTAACGAGAAATTAGGCTTTTGTATATTTAAATTTTCTTAACGTTGTAAATTCACCTTTCCTTACGCTACCCCTTAAGGAGATAAGGATTTAATAACTCATTTATGAATTGATTAATTAAACGTGATGAAGAAATGTATTGGGAAATTAAGAATTCCTCTTTTTTTGTTTGTTATGGGTGTTACATCTGGTTTTTATCAAATATTTCCTAACCTTTTTCTTGTAAGTACATCTTATTTTATAAGAAGTGTTGTATTTATTGGCCTAATTGGAATCACCTTTACTATTTAGAAAGTACAAAAGTAAATGAAAAAAAGTCCATATTATTATTGGAATCTTGTTAATTTGTTCAGGAATTATATTTGATAATCTAATGGTGTAAGACCATCCTTAATCAGCTAACAGTGCATTCCTTTCAATATCAGGAGCTGATCAGCAGCTCTTTTTCTTATAGTGAAAGAAAAACAAAACTTTGTTGTTCAAATTTCGTAGATGATAATACCAAGAATAAATTAGGAGTTGTTTATATGTTTGATATTGCGTTGTTATTTATTATTGCTTTTGCTGGAGGAATTATTGCTATTATTGGTTTCTTTGTAATATTAGGTCGAAGGATTTCAGAACCCAAGAAAGTACTTCAGCAAAGAATAGATAAGCTCGAAGAAGAGGTTTGGAAATTAAAAAATCAAAAATAACAATCTAAGATTTAATGAACTAACGGGTGCGTTAATTCTATAAGAATCACTAAAAATAATCAAACTATTTCAAAAAAATGTAAACTTAATTCCTAGAAAGGAATCCATTTTGATCAATCTTTTTTCAAAATGGATTCTTTTTATTTACACTTATATGGGAGTTCAAGAGGAACGTTTGATCAATCTTTATTTCAAAGCTACAACTATTCATAAATTTGAAAAGTGGAATATGCCTTAGTAAGCACTTTCTATTAAAAAAATAGGATGAAATTTTAAAAAGTTGAATCGTTTTGAGCTATTCATTTATCTAATAAATGGGAAAGGAGGCATAAGTCCTTTGACAGAAAAAGAAGAACTAGTAATCAAAGCTAGAAATGGTGATAACTTAGCATTTCAGATATTAATAGAAGATGAACAAGATGCTTTATATAGATTTGCTTATATTTATGTGCGTAATGAAACAGATGCAATCGACATATACCAACAAGCAGTTTGCAAAGCGCTTACCTCCATACATACATTAAAAGAGCCAGCGTATTTTTCGAGCTGGCTTACACGGATATTGATCAACGTGGCGATTGCTTTCTTAAATAAACGTAATAAAACCGTTCTCATTGAACAGATCGAGCTTGAAAAGATAGAAGACCCAAATCAACCAAAAGTAGAAGAACAAATGGATTTATTACAAGTATTAGGGGAGTTAGATGATAAGTATAAAGCAGTGTTATTACTCCGTTACTATCAAGATTACCAAGTAAAACAGATTGCCGAAATGCTAAATTGTCCAGAAGGAACAGTAAAAACAAACATTCGTAGAGGTTTAAAAGTATTAAAAAATGCACTGAAGGGGGCATATGTTGATGATTAGGAACAATTCATTTAAAGAAAAAATCAATGAAATACCAGTCCCGCGCGAAAAACTAAAAGAAGTACTGCGAATCGAAGCGTTGTCGAAGGTGTATCATCAAAAGACACATGATGTAACAGCTCTAAAAAATATAAATTGTACGATACATAAGGGAGAAATGGTAGCGATTATGGGGACAAGTGGCTCTGGAAAAAGTACGTTATTGAATATGATTAGTGCGATTGATGAGCCAACGAATGGGCAACTTTATCTATCAGGGAAACGTGCAAAAGATATTTACAAAGAGCCATATGCATCAACATATCGAAAAGAAAATATAGGCTTCATTTTTCAGTCCTTTCAGTTGTTGAAAGATTTAAGTGTAGAAGATAATATTGCTCTTCCCCTTATATTAAACGATGTACCACAAGCAGAAATAGCAAAAAAGGTGAAATGGACGATGGAGAAGTTAGGAATTTCCGATTGGCGAAAACATAGATCAATAGAGCTATCTGGTGGTCAGCAGCAACGTGTAGCCATCGCACGAGCGATTATCACCAATCCCCCTATTTTACTTGCTGATGAGCCAACAGGAGCTTTAGATTTTAATACAACGAAAGAGATTATGCAGTTACTCGTACGATTGAAGGAAGAAAAAGATCAAAGTATTCTACTGGTAACACATGATCCATATGTCGCTACGTATGCTAATCGCGTCCTCTTTTTCCACGATGGGGAAATTGTTGATGAATATATAACGACACAAACAGATTCGGATTTAGATCAGATTTTAGCGAAGTTTAAGTTGATTACTCGAGGTGAGGCGTAGATGTTTAATTTACGTGGAATTTCCATGAAGTTATTTCGAGCGGGATGGCCGAATGTTGTAGCTACAATCTGTACCATCGCCATTTCGACGTGCTTAATCATGACCATGATGTTGTACTCTTTTAATGCAAAACAACATATGGCAGATGAATTATATAAACTATTTGGAAACGTGGATTTGATGGTTGGCTATAATCCTGGACAGCAACAATATATGACAACGGAACAATATGTAGCAATCAAAGACACTGAGGGTGTAGAAAGTACCTCTAAAGCATCTCTAGTATTTACAGATGTTGATGATCGTCTTCATAGTGTGTACACACTTGGTGTAGAGAATGATAAATTGGTGAAAAGCCGTTATCATTTTACTGCAAACTTAACGGAACATGATGTTATCGTGTCACAAACATTAGCTGAAACATTAAAGGTTCATGTAGGGGAAGCTATTCAAATTAATGGCTCACCCTTTACTATACGTGAAATCTTATCGCATAAAGGGATACAAGCAGATGCACCGCAAATGCTATTAGTATCCAATAACGTTGCAAAGCAATGGATGAGTGCAAAGAGTAACACAGAAGCAATGTTCGTAATGATAAAAATGGAAGATGAGGCGAATGTAACAGAAACATCTGTAAAGTTAAAGGCCCTTGATGAGGCCTTACGAGTGGATGTGACTGCTGAAGACCCTTTTATTCAGATGAATATCCAGACGTTATCCATTTTCATAATCGTGCTTTCTGTATTTATATTAGCGATTACAGGTGTACTTCTTCTGTCTAATTTTCAATTGCTTTTTTATAAAATGAAACAGCAATTCATTATAATGCGTTCACTAGGTGCGACAAGTCAGCAAGTCGGAAAAATTGTCTCTGGACAACTGACAACGATGAATGTGGTTGGTGTCACATTTGGAACCGTTATTACATTTTTTACAGTACGTTTTGGTTTACAATATTTTGTATCTTATTTAGGGCTACCAGAGAGTAACAATTTATTTTTAGTTGTGCCTGCGTTCATAACAGCGGGGATTTGTTTTGTTGTGCTTCAATTATTTGTATGGATTCAAATACAACAAAGCTTACGGATTTTGCCGATGCAATTAATGACAAATAATGAACGAATCGATGTAGCATTTTCAAAGAAAAAAGGAATAGCAATTATACTACTTACGATTGTTTCTTTACTGCTGATGTTCATGAGCCAATTAAATCAAGATGGAGGAGGAGCCTTATTGTTACTCATAGGGGCACTTCTATTCTGTTTGACACTTATTCTAATTTTCCCACTGTTATTGAGTAAAGGTTTAAAAGCTATTATGAAACCGGCCCATCGTTTATTTGGAAAAGAGGTAGCATTAGCGATTAAGAATATGATGCCTCAAGTAAAAAGTAATACAACTGTTGTGCTAAGTATCATTTTTTTAATGGTCATTTTAATTTTTGGTAGTTCTATCATGAAAACCTTACAGCAAAACGAAGAAACCTATTTAACTGAACGATATGAAACACCGATTATCGTAACAAATACATTAGGATATGATGCCTCAACGGATCTGGATATTCAGCAACTATTACGCGATGTTAAGGCAATTTCGACTGTGGAAGATGTATATGCGAAAGGGCTAAATGATGCACTCGACATGAAAACGGCTGAAGGATGGAAATCATTCGATTTTAGTGCTATTAACATGGCTAAAATGGTCGAACTCGGAAAAATTGATCATTTTGAAGGAGAGTATGAAGAAGGGATTGTTATTTCAAAACAATTTGCGAAAGATCATGATTTATCCCTTGGTGACAAGGTAGAAATTGGCCGATTTCAAGATAACCTTCAAGATGTTGCACCACTTGGATATTTAACAGTTGCGGAGATTACGAGGGAGCCTTTGGAGATGGCAGATTTGTATGTAGACTGGTCCGTTCATCTGCCTTTTGAGAGGAGCTTAGTTTTAGATGAGCTATTTATTCAGACTAGTGATGAAGAGAAAACGATGTTCGCTTTGGAGGAATTAAAAAAGATGTATCCCGAGCTTACCATAGGTAGTTTTAAAACAAGTATAGAAGAGGCCGATAGGATCTTTCATCAGCGTTGGGGACTGTTTGCTGGGGTGCTTCTCATTTTAATAGCTGCAACTTGCCTTGGGGTATTTCAATCATTAATGCATTACATTTATTCAAAAAGACAAGACTACGCAATTCAACGCCTAATTGGATTGACACCGAATCAGTTAGTCAAGCTTATCGTTGCACAAATTCTTCTCTTTATAACATATAGCATCGTAGCAGGTAGTATTGTTGGTTGCACATTAACGTATGCCTTAGCGATGATTGATTCTACGGGAGCATTATATTTTGACGTGCAAACCATTACAATGGTAAGTGTTGGCTTCATTGTTCTTTCAGTCCTCCTATTTGCTGGACAAGGCTGGCTGCTAACTCGTCAAAAACTAATTGATGAAATCCATTAAGTATCGCTTGTGTTTATTTCATAAAAAGGGTTGCTACGGCAGCCTTTTTCTTATGGCACTAACGGGACAGGATTGTTGAATAAAGACCACATCTAAGCTAAATTGGATATTTTTGTTATAATATAGATGAGCATGTGAAGGTTTGTACTAACTAGGCAGTAATAAAGGATTAATTTTACATAAATATTGTTTTATCCAGGTTTTACCTTGTGGGGTTATTGCTTTAATTAAGATGTCAATTAAACCGAAATATGGGGGAATTTACATGAAAATAAAGGAAGTAATACTGTACACAAATTCATTAGATGGGATTAGCGATTTTTATGTCGATGTATTGGAATTACCAATTATACAAGAGAACAACGAAAAGATTTCCTTTAAAGCTGGCACGTCGATACTTACATTTAATCAATCAAGCGAGTACGAGTTCCCTTACTACCATTTCGCATTTAATATCACTGAAAATAAAATAGAGCAAGCTTTACAATGGTTGAAAAAAAAAGCAGTTACAATCAATCAGATTAACGGGATAGACCATTATTACGATGAATCCTGGAATTGTCATTCCATTTACTTTTATGACCCTTTGGGTAACATTGTTGAGTTTATTGCTCGCCACGCTATTCCCGAAATCGAGCATGGGGATTTTAATTCTCAAGATATTAAAAATATAAGTGAAATCGGACTACCTGTAGAAGATGTACAACAAGCTTCAGAAATATTGCAAAAGAAATATAATGTTGGTGTTTATAAATCCTCTAATAATGTTTTTTCCCCACTTGGAAACGAAGAAGGGCTATTTATACTATCGGGGCTAAATCGAAATTGGGCGGGTTCTAATAAAAAGGTAAAAGTATTTCCTCTTATTGTTGATATTTATAATAATATTGAGCAAAATGATAACTTTTTGAGTTATCCATACACTATTCGCGAAACACTATTCCGTTAACGGGCGCGATTCTTGAAGAAGTTTCGCTTTTCTTAATGAACTAACGGGTGCGTTCGCTGAAGATCAGAGCTGTCTTTAAGGCGGCTTTTTCTTATAGAACTAAAGGGGCAGGATAGTTCTATAAGGCATTTTTTTAGATTTTATTAACTCCAGGTATGTTAAAATAAATTAACAATATATGGATGGTGGAAGGGGAGGTTAGTTAATTGAATAAATACATAAAACCATTTTTAGTTTTTGAATGGATCATGGTAATAGGAGCATCAACAGTTGCTTACATACGTTGGGGTGTTCCACTTTATATCTGTATAGGAATCGTTTTATTAGGTATTATCCTTACTCTATACTTTTCAAAACAATACGAAAAGAAATCAATTAATAAATCACAATAAACATAGAATCGAAGGATCTCTGAAAAGATCCTCTGCTGCTTGAAAAAATGTCTATTCCTTAATGAACTAACGGGGCAGTTAGTTCATTAAGCGTAGCTTAATCGAACTGTTGATATTGACTATTTTTACAAAAAAACTAAAATTTGGTTGATTATAATAATTGGGCGGTGTGAATTTGTTGAGTAATATAGGTATTCCAGGATTAATTCTGTCTTCTCTTTTAGTAATATTAGTTTTGTATTTACTAAGAAAGCTAGTGCAACCGAAGAAAGAACTTCAATAAAAAATAGATAAACTAGAAGAAGAGGTTCGAATATTAAAAAATCACAAATAATGCTTTAATTTACTAACTGCTGCGTTAGCTGGGATCAGAGCTGTCTAATAAGGCAGCTCTTTTCTTATGGCACGAACGGGGCAGGATAGTTGAAGAGCTGTTTGATCTTAATTAATAATTGGGCATTATATTGAATAAGAGGTTGCATAGAACTCCACTTTTTATGCATCCGCCAGGCTTCTTCAGAAGTCAAAAATGTGAATTTTAAATTTAATTATGATCACAATAAATTTGTGGATCTTTATCTATACCTTTTAAAATTGCATACTTATTACCCCATTCACACATTGTGTTCAATACTGGTACAAATGATCTTCCTAGATCAGTTAAGCTGTATTCTACTTTTGGTGGTACCTCTTTAAATATTTCTCTTCGTACAAGTCCATCTCTTTCTAATTGTTTCAATTGATCTGTTAAGACTTTTTGTGTAATTCCAGGTATTAATTCGTAAAACTCTTTTGTCCTTACTGATTTTTGGCTCAAGAAAAAGAGTATTAAACATTTCCATTTTCCACCTGCAATATTCATGAAAATGTTGATTCCAGTATTATAGTTAACCATGTGCTGTCCCTCCTGAATAGGCACTTAAAAGTGGCTATACCACATTTTTGTGCGTTATTTTCTAATTTATTATTACTTACTATAATTAAAGGAGCAATAAATAAAAATTTCGGAGTTGATAAAATGAGTGTAAAAAATATCTTGGAAAAAAGACGATCAGTTAGACATTATGATTCGAGTTATAAAATAAGTTCAGAAATTATAACCTCATTAATTGAAAGTGCAAGTAAGTCACCTAACGGAAATAATATTCAAGCAACCCGATACTTAATTATTGATGAACCAGACTTAAAAAATTTATTGCTACCTATAGCTTTCAATCAACATCAAGTGGTAGAAGCTTCAACTTTAATTGTTATGTTGGGTGATTATCAAGCATTTGATAAAGATAATATTATTAAGATACATGAAGAAGGCTTTCAAGCAGGTTTTTTTGATGAATCGCTAAGAGATTATCTAGCCAATGCTGCAATAAAATATTATGAAAATAAATCAAATGAAGATCTAAAGTTAGAATTATTTAGAGATGTAAGTCTTGCGTCAATGTCATTAATTTTGTTAGCAAATGAAGCAGGTTTTGAAACAATTACTATGTCAGGCTATGATTCTAAGAAATTAAAAGCAATCTTAAATATTTCTGATAGGTATTTAGATGTTATGCTTATAGCTATTGGTAAAGGTACTAAAGCCGGTCATAATACCGTAAGGCATAATGTAAATAAGGTAATGTATAGAAACAAAATAATTTAGTGTTCTTATCTGATTATGTGAAATAGGTATACAAATAACTGTGCTTACTTATAGAAACAACGGGTGCGTTAGCTGAAGATCGGAGCTGTCTTAAAGGCAGCTCTTTCTTTATTTAACTAAAGGTTCAGGTTAGCACAACCTGAACCCAAAATATTATTGAAGCGTTTTTAGATTTTGTGCCCTTAAAAAGTTTACAACTACCTCTCCAATTTGTCTGCCTAGCCTTAAGCCTTCATTGTTATCCACGTTAAAATGTACTCCAGCGTACAAACGGGATTGAGCACTTTCTTCCATTATTATTTTTATTTCGGAAGACTCTTGAGGAAAGATATAACTTAAAACTGTCTCTGCACATCCTGCCACAGTTGCGTGTGCAGAAGGGTAAGCTGGAAAACGGGGGGTAAACAACACAGTAGACAGATTTCTGTCATATTGATTTGGACGTGCAACATCCCAATGATATTTAAAAAACCACGTGATAACAAAGGTATCATTCATAGCAGCGTGGAAATAACTCTGAACCCTTGCAACACTCGGTGACCCCAGCATATACTTTTCAGCTAAATTGAAAATTAGAGTGGTAATTTTCGCGGTTAATTCACCTGTTCCCCAATATTGTGCGATGCGTATTTGCTGGGAAGTCAATGACTTTAATGTCTCTTCTACAATGAATAGCTCTGTTTCCCAATCAATATCAAGAGGATTTTTAATTCGCCAAATGATTCGTTGATGAAAGGGGTCCAGGAAATCATTGTCTCTTCCCCTAGAAATAAAAAACATTGGCCAATTTCCTGCCTCTGGAGAACCTTTAGGTGGGATACTTTCCCCTGGGTAAGGAAACTCTGTCCATCTTCTATAACTTGTTCTCATAAAGACCACCCCCTAATAAATGTTCTCTTTGTTCCTTATGATTAAGAGTAATGAAGTATGACCATTTAACTTTTTGATCGGATATGGATTTTCAAGTTTTACAGCATGGTAAAATCGAAGGTAAAGTGAGCAAGGAGTGGTTCACTTGGGGCGATAGCTACAAGGTACAAATAATAGATGAAGAGATGGAAACCATTAATATTGCACTCGTTGTTGTAAATGATTGTGTGAAGGCTGATCAAGCAGCTGCTTCCTCAGCATCGTCGATTTAAAGTAGAAGTGTAAAATTAGGCTGACAGTGTTAAAAAAAACACTTGTATATGTGCGGTGAACCGTATCATAAATAAATGTTAAGGCCATTTGGTACCAAGGTTTTATATTCGTTCTTCAGTAATCGGGCGCTTTAATTGAACAACGAATTTTTTATTTTATTGTAGTAAATCTTAATGTAGTTGTAGTAAATGAGGTCATATGTAGTACAAAGAAGGATAGATAAAGTAAATTTTATCTATCCTTCTTTTTTTGCCTTATATATTGTGCAACATTATATAATTCTTTCTTTTTATCAAGTCATTAATAAAATATCTTGACTTTTAATGATTACTTACTAATGTGTTGAAATTGTAAAAAAGTTGCACTGTTTTTCATTCCTTTTCGATTAAAGAATTTTAAGTGATTTTTAATCAAACTTTTTTCAAAGCAACATATTATATAGAGCATAATTTTTCAAGTCAAAACGGGAAAGGAAGAATGAGTATGAAAAAGTTTATAATGAGTGTCGTGGCATTGGTAGCTGCGTTGTTGATACCTTCTTCTACATTTGCCAGTGGCTGGGATTACTTAGGGGAAGAAACCCTTTATTCTAATGGTGTTGAAAGTCATGTGTATGACTCTACTGGTGGAGATTATAAGATTTGTCGCGATCCTTACGTGGGGCCAGCAGGAAAGTTAAAAGTTGAATTATGGGAGTACGATCCTGATAGTTATAATGATTATGTAGGAACAAGATATATAGAACGAGGAAAATGTGGGTATTTCTGGGGTATTGGTAAATTTGTTGATGGTGGAAATGAAGCCGAATTTTTTGCAAAATCAAGAACTGACAGTGATATGCATTTAATCTTTTATGATTAATTCACTGACTGAATGAAAAAAGAATCAGGTTGTACACCCGATTCCACTGGCTATCTAGATATAGCTTTTTGTGTCGATTTGAAAGAAGGTTGTACAGTTTAAAAAAATCGTAGCGTTTTGTAAAGAGTTTAACCGTATATAAAAAAGAAAAACCGAAATGATTTAATTTCGGTTTTTCTTAATGAACAAAAGGGGCAGGATATTGTTCATTTCTCTTATGGAACTATCGGGGCAGGTTAGCATTCCTGTAGATCGTTAAATATCAGGTTTGAAAAAAATAGAGCCCCTCAGTAAGATACGAGTATAGAGTCCAATCTAACTCA
>NZ_JBIWES010000040.1:0-10823 GCF_044762665.1 Peribacillus sp. NPDC096622
CATGTGGAGCTGACTGATACTAATAGATCGAGGACTTAACCAACGCTTTTTAAAAAATGAAATACCTTCTTATTATCTAGTTTTGAAGGAATGAAAATTTCTTCTTGCATTTTGATTTCATACATGTTATGATAATAAATGTGCTAAAAAGATTAAATGTTTGGTGGCGATAGCGAAGAGGTCACACCCGTTCCCATTCCGAACACGGCAGTTAAGCTCTTCAGCGCCAATGGTAGTTGGGGGTTTCCCCCTGTGAGAGTAGGACGCCGCCAAGCTATAATCTTTGTATTCTTTTTGGATAAACGGGAATACTATTTTTATAAAAGCAACATTTATACCGTCGCGGGGTGGAGCAGTCCGGTAGCTCGTCGGGCTCATAACCCGAAGGTCGCAGGTTCAAATCCTGTCCCCGCAATCATGAAAAAAACGAAACTTAGGTTTCGTTTTTTTGTTTTATCTGAAATTCCAATAATATGTCCCTAACTTATTTGTTTCTTCTTTTGAAACAAGGTAAACTACATATAGAATGGTTTTTGTTCCATAATATTGCGTTTATGGTTCTCGACTTGAACTATAGGACGGACGTTTTCCTAATAATGATAAAGGTGATTGATATATGCAGCATGTTGAATGGATTTCTCAGAATGAGGAAGAAACAGCGCAATTTGCGCACAAATTGGCACAAAAGCTTTCCAGTGGAGATGTGCTGGCTTTAGAAGGTGACTTGGGTGCAGGGAAGACGGCATTCACAAAAGGGCTGGCTAAAGGATTAGGTGTTACCAGAATGGTGAATAGCCCTACCTTTACGATAATAAAGGAGTATATGGGTCGTTTGCCTTTGTATCATATGGATGTCTACCGGGTAAGTGAATCGGAAGAAGATTTAGGCTTTGATGAATATTTTGATGGTGATGGTGTGACTGTCGTTGAATGGGCCCATTTAATAAAGGATCACCTCCCAGAGGAAATCTTGACCATTTATATCTATCGTCTGGGCGATACAAGCCGGCGTATTGTTTTGGAAGCCAAAGGCGAACGATATGTAAAGTTATGTAAGGAGATTATTTGATGAAGGTTTTAGCTATAGATACATCGAATTTCACATTAGGGATTGCACTTGTAAACGGGAATCAAGTAATTGGTGAGTATACGACGAACCTAAAGAAAAATCATTCGGTGCGGGTAATGCCAGCAATTGAAACACTGCTGAGGGACTGTGATACTATACCGAAGGAATTGACTAAGATAGTGGTCGCTCAAGGTCCAGGCTCCTATACAGGGGTCAGGATTGGAGTGACGATAGCGAAAAGCTTGGCCTGGACGCTTCAGATTCCGTTATCAGGTGTTTCCAGCTTAGAGGTTTTAGCAGCTAATGGACGTTATTTTAACGGGTTGATATCTCCCTTGTTCGATGCAAGAAGAGGGCAGATTTATACTGGATTATATGAAATGGAAAAGGATTCTTTAAAGACAGTCATAGAAGATTGTAATATTCTATCCTCTGAGTGGGCGAATCAATTGAAGGAATTAAATCGTCCTGTTTTATTTGTTGGTCAAGATGTGGACATCCATCGGGATGCAATTACGGATGCATTAGGCGAATTAGCGGTATTTGCTCCAGTACAATCATATAATTCAAGGCCAAGCGAACTTGCCTTCATTGGTCTTGATAAGACTGAAGTGGATATTCACCAGTTTGTACCGAATTATATCCGCATGGCTGAAGCAGAAGCTAAGTGGCTTGAACAACAGGGGAAATAAACAAGGAAAGCGACCGATTATTATGAGTAAAACATTGACGTTCCGAAAGATGAATACGGCAGATATCGACCAAGTGCTCAACGTGGAAAAGCAGTCCTTTACTTTGCCTTGGAGCCGGGAAGCTTTTTTTAATGAATTGAATCATAATCAGTACGCTGTATACATGGTGATAGAGGATGAAGGGAAAATTGCCGGTTATTGCGGTGCCTGGATCGTCATTGATGAATCGCACATTACCAATATAGCGATATTACCAGAATACCGAGGGCAAAAGCTTGGAGAAGCTTTGCTCAGGAAGATGATTGAAATCTCCATTTCAATGGGTGTGGTGAGGATGACACTTGAGGTCCGTGTCAGTAATGCCGTAGCCATTTCACTTTATGAAAAGCTGGGTTTCCAAAAGGGCGGAATCCGAAAGAATTATTATACAGACAATCAAGAAGATGCTTATGTTATGTGGGTGAATTTTTCATGAAAAAAGATCAATTTATATTAGGAATTGAAACAAGCTGTGATGAAACTGCGGCAGCTGTCATAAAAAATGGAACGGAGATACTGAGTAATGTCGTGGCTTCACAAATAGAAAGCCATAAACGTTTTGGCGGTGTCGTCCCGGAAATAGCTTCCCGTCATCATGTAGAACAAATTACGATTGTTCTTGAAGAAGCACTGCTGCAAGCCGGTGTGACATATGAAGACTTGGATGCCATTGCCGTTACAGAAGGTCCCGGCCTTGTAGGGGCACTATTAATAGGTGTGAATGCGGCGAAGGCTGTAGCTTTCGCACATGGAATACCGATTGTCGGCACGCATCATATCGCTGGTCATATCTATGCTAATCGGCTTATTCAGGAGATCGAATATCCTGCGCTTTCTTTAGTCGTTTCGGGAGGGCATACGGAGTTGGTGCTTTTAGAAGAACCTGGTTCTTTCAAGGTGATCGGGGAGACGCGGGATGATGCCGCAGGAGAGGCGTATGATAAAGTGGCTCGAACCTTGGGTCTCCCTTATCCTGGCGGGCCTCATATCGATAGGCTTGCGCAAATTGGCTCACCATCTTTGAAACTGCCTAGGGCATGGTTGGATGGAAGCTATGACTTTTCCTTCAGCGGCTTGAAATCAGCGGTAATCAACACTTTGCATAATGCAGAACAGCGCGGGGAAAAAATTGAACCTAAAGATTTAGCAGCTAGTTTCCAAGCAAGCGTGATAGAAGTGCTTGTAATGAAAACTGTGAAGGCTGCAAAGGAATATAATGTGAAACAGGTATTGCTTGCTGGAGGAGTTGCGGCAAATAAAGGCCTTAGGGAAGCATTAGCGGAAGCTTTTAAGGATTTACCTATGGATATATCCATTCCGCCCCTCTATCTTTGTACCGACAATGCTGCCATGATCGGTGCTGCTGGCAGTGTCATGTTTGAAAAGGGGAAGCGATCTGGTTTGGATTTGAACGGAAATCCTGGATTGGATATAGAAGCATTTTAATTGACGAGAAGACAGGATCCCTCACTTCGGCATCCTGTCTTTTTATCGTGTTAATAAAATAATAGAATATTCTGTGGATAAAGTTTTTTTGATAATCATACTGCATGTGTATAAATCATTGTTTTTGTGGATAAGTGGATATGTTTCTGTGGATAATGTGCATAACTCGAATTAATGGCTTATGAACGGTAAGCGTTTTGTTAACAAGTTTGTGGATAACTTTCAAGAGACAATTTGATTGGAAAAGAAAAAGACCGAGTCAATTGACTCGGTCTTTTTCATTCTTCCAGTTCAGTCCATTCTTCGAGAAGCTGGTCCAAACTTTCTTGTGCATGATCAAGCTTTGTTTGGACTTCCATTACTTTTTCATGGTCCTGAAAAACATTTGGATCACAGAGGAGGTCATTATATTCGTTTATTTCGGTTTCAAGAAGCTCCATGGCTGCCTCGATTTCCTCAATGCGCCGTTTTCGCTGGCGTTCAGCTTTTTTTGCTTCTTTATTAATTTTGTAATTTGTTTTTTCTACAGCCGCATCTAAAGTTTTAGCCTGATCCTGCTGTTCAAGTGCTTGGATTTCCGCTTGCTCCTGCTTCTTCTCCAGATAGTAATCATAATCACCGAGGAATTCTTCGTTGCCTTCTTTGGAGAGCTCTATCACTTTCGTTGCTATCCGATTTATGAAATAGCGGTCATGTGAGACGAAAAGAATAGTTCCCGGATAATCGATCAAAGCGTTTTCGAGCACCAATTTACTATCGAGGTCCAAGTGGTTCGTTGGTTCATCGAGAATTAAAAAATTCCCTTTTTGCATCATCATTTTGGCTAGAGCAAGACGAGCCTTTTCGCCCCCGCTTAGTGTGGAAACGGTTTTCAAAACATCGTCCCCGCTAAATAGGAAATTACCGAGTACGGTGCGAATGTCCTTTTCCGGTTTGAGGGGATAGTCGTCCCATAATTCATTGAGTACGCGTTTATTGGAAACAAGGTTAGCCTGTTCTTGATCGTAGTAGCTGACTTCTACGTTCGTTCCAAAACGGAAATCCCCAGAAAGTGCGGGCAGCTTGGAAATGATCGTTTTCAATAAAGTTGATTTTCCTACTCCATTTGGGCCGACAAGAGCTATGCTCTCTCCTTTTGTCATCCGGGAATTTATATTCTTCGATACCGTTTCCCCTTCGTATCCGATAGCCAGGTCCTGAAGGTGGAGTACTTCATTTCCGCTTTGCCTTTCAATCTGGAAAGAAAAATTCGCGGATTTTTCATCACCTTGCGGCTTGTCCAACACATCCATCTTTTCGAGCTGTTTACGTCTGCTTTGAGCTCTTTTCGTGGTGGAAGCCCTTGTGATATTACGTTGGACAAAGTCACGAAGCTTTTCGATTTCCCCTTGCTGTTTCTCGAACAGTTTCATGTCCCGCTCATAATCTTCCGCTTTTCCCTCTAGGTAAGAACTATAATTACCATGGTATTTTTTCATGTTATTCCGGGAAATCTCATATACCAGGTTTACTACTTTATCTAAAAAATAGCGGTCATGGGAAACAATGAGGACAGCTCCCTGGTAGCTTTGTAAATATTGTTCAAGCCAAGAGAGGGTTTCGATATCTAAATGGTTCGTCGGCTCATCCAGAATCAATATATCCGGTTTCCTTAAAAGCAGCTTTCCTAATGCAAGCCTTGTTTTTTGCCCGCCGCTTAAAGTGGAAATTGGGGTAGAATAGTCAAAGTCGGCAAACTGAAGTCCATGCAATACGGAACGGATATCCGCTTCATATTGATAACCGCCCTTCTCTTTGAATGCCACCATCAAAGTGTCGTATTCATTCAGCACTTTTTGGTAAATTGTTTCGTTTTCAAAGATGTCAGGTCTGGCCATATCAGCCTCAAGGCGGCGCAGTTCCTTTTCCTGCTCTATAAGATCAGTGAATACAGTCAGCATCTCATCCCAAATGGTCAGTTCGGATTCCAATCCCGTATCCTGGGCCATATAGCCGATGGTGACGCCTTTTGGTTTGATTATTTCACCGCCATCATGCGAAATCTGCCCGGCTATGATTTTTAGTAAAGTGGATTTGCCGGCGCCATTTCGGCCTACAAGTGCAATTCGATCTTTATTTTGAACTTCGAGCTTCATATTTGATAAAATAAGTTCAGCTCCATAATATTTCGATAGTTGATTGATTTGTAATAAAATCATAGATTTCACCTCAATTGATTATTGTTAGTGTAACGTATTTTAGTTATTATCGGCAACAGCTTGGTTCCAAGCTAAAAGAAAAGCTGTTACATAAAGTGGAATAATAGTGTATGATTTAGGAGGGGTTACTTAAATGGGAGACTTAACGCATTTTAATGAACAGGGCATGGCCAAAATGGTCGATGTGAGTGCAAAGCCTGAAACAACCCGGACGGCAGTGGCTCAATCGAGCATTTTATTGAATGATGAAATATATGAATTGGTCACGAACCATAAAATGAAAAAAGGTGATGTACTGGCTGTTGCACAAGTTGCAGGAATAATGGCCAGCAAAAATACATCCAATATAATTCCGATGTGCCACCCCATTGCTCTGCAAGGGGTCAATATAGCCTTTGATTGGGAAAAAGAAGAACAAGGATATAGGCTTAGGATTGAAACGGAAGCTAAGACAAAAGGGAGTACAGGTGTGGAAATGGAAGCGTTAACAGCTGCATCCGTGACTGCCTTGACTGTTTATGACATGTGTAAGGCCCTTGATAAGGGAATGGTGATCGGGCCTACATTCTTAGTGGAGAAAACAGGCGGAGTGTCTAGTAGCGATTATAAAAGGCAAGTAAAACAACAAACAAATAGAGATTAAGTTGAAAAGCATGTGTGAAGGCGGGGAAGAACAATGAACCATGACCCAAAGATACCGCAGGCAACAGCCAAAAGGTTGCCATTGTATTATCGATTTTTAAAGAACTTACATTCCTCAGGCAAACAAAGAGTTTCCTCGGCAGAGCTTAGCGAAGCTGTAAAAGTGGATTCTGCTACCATTCGCCGCGATTTTTCCTACTTTGGCGCGCTTGGGAAAAAAGGCTACGGCTACAATGTCAATTATTTATTATCCTTCTTCAGAAAAACACTAGATCAAGATGAATTGACCAAAGTCGCTTTAATTGGGGTAGGAAATTTAGGAACCGCTTTTTTAAATTACAATTTCATGAAAAATAATAATACAAAAATTGAAATGGCTTTCGAAGTTTCTGAAGAAAAGGTCGGCAAGCGAATAGCTGATGTGCCTATCTATCATATGGATCAAATCGATACACTATTGCAGGAAAATAATATTACTGCGGCTATATTGACAGTGCCTGCACAGGTAGCCCAGACGATAACCGATCGTCTAGTCAAAGCTGACATAAAAGGAATATTGAATTTCACACCTGCACGGCTGACCGTGCCTCCATCCATAAGGGTCCATCACATTGACCTTGCGGTGGAGCTTCAGTCGCTCATCTACTTCCTGAAACATTATCCTGTAGTGGAAGAAGCCGCATTGGAGGAATAAAAAAAACGCTGCATCATTGCAGCGTTTTTTTTATTGCAGCTTTTCAGTTTGTGGACTAAAGGAGGGGAATTGTCTCATCCCGAACCATGATTTTAAAACAAGACTAGGTTTTCCTTCATGGTTTTTTACTGTAATCATTATTGGATGGAAGAAATTTGCGACACCTGGCGAATATCTGGCTAGCCGGGACCCCACAGGCGCTTGTGCCGAGGAGGCTTGGCGGACAGGGAGCGGATTTCTGAAATCAACTGGAACTTTTTTAAATAAAAAAAGCTGAAGACAAAATCGTTTTCTTCGAATTTGTCTTCAGTCTGAAATACTGCATCTTTACAGCGTTTTTTTATTTTTTCTTATTTTTTTGTGCGGCTTTAATCTTAAAGTGCAGCATGATCATTCGTAATCCCGAACCAAAGTCAAGAGTCGCAATAAAGACAAGTATGTAGGCAAAGAGTCCCCATCCTGAAGAATTGACGGTTTGAATCGCGATAGCGGTAAAAAGGGCCCCTAAGCCTGCATAGATAATGCCCATGAATAAGGGTGATTGACGTTTCATAATAAACCTCCGATGAAGGCCTGTGCAGTATCCAGCATCTTCTCTATATCCTCCCGATATACCACTTGAAGGATGATAACAAGCGTGTTCATCGCAATATGAGCGCTCATGGATACGAGAATGCGGCCTGTTTTCGCATAAAGGAAAGCAAAAGTGAAGCCCATTGCCGTATATAAAAGAAGATGTTCAAATTCACCATGCGCCAAGCCGAAAATAACTGAGCTGATTAAAGCTGAAATAAAGAAGTTAAACCGTTTATGAAGTGATCCGAAAATGATTTTCCGGAAAATTAATTCTTCCAATATAGGTCCAATTACTGAAGTGACGAAAATGACCATGGGGACTTTGTAAATGAGTGAAATGAGTTGCTGCGTATTTTCAGATTCAGACTCCACTCCAAGCATTTGTTCAATGCTTCCGGCAATGCTTTGTGCAAAAAGAGCCATGAACACTCCTGCAATTGCCCATAATATGGACATGGAAACGGAAGTTTGGTTTCTCGTGTCCAACTTTTCCCTCATATCTTTTCTCATTAAAAAAAGAATCAAGAATAAAGCTGCGAGAAAACTGAAAACTATCCAGTATGCTGCAGATTTCACTTCGAGTTCATCAGCCGGCATTCCGGTATAAGACCCGATCAGCATGAAAATGGGTACCCCGACAATACTGGATAATTGCATGGCAATATAAGTGATGATGACGAACCAATATTCTTTTTTCAAAAATGAAAACTCCTTTTATAGTCACCCATTCCAACGTTACTGATATGGGGACAATCTATAAACGCATACTCCAAAATGGTATCAAAAATTGAGGCAGAACACCACTTAAAGGTACCCCTAACATTACATTTAAATTACTATGTTAAGGAAATCATTATCCTAAAGTAGTTTACCCGTAATTTATCAGAAATTAATAAAAAATTTTCAATAAGATACTTGCAAAAAAGGCTCGGTTTATTTAATATTATAAATGTGTTAGCACTCGATGATGAAGAGTGCTAATAATCATGAAACAAATTATCAAGAGAATATGAGGAGGTTGTTTCACTTGTTAAAACCATTAGGTGATCGCGTTATTATTGAACTAGTTCAAACTGAAGAAAAAACTGCAAGCGGTATTGTTCTTCCTGATACTGCTAAAGAAAAGCCACAAGAAGGTAAGGTAGTAGCAGTTGGTACTGGCCGTGTCCTTGAAAATGGCGAACGTGTTGCTTTAGAGGTTGCCCAAGGCGATCTAATTATCTTCTCAAAATATGCAGGTACTGAAGTTAAATACGAAGACACTGAATACTTAATTTTACGTGAAAGCGACATTCTAGCTGTTATCGGCTAATTATACATCATACTTAACTGAACGAAAAATTTTCTTAAAATTTTAGGGAGGTACTTATAAATGGCTAAAGAAATTAAATTTAGTGAAGAAGCTCGCCGCTCCATGCTTCGCGGTGTGGACGCACTTGCAGATGCAGTTAAAGTAACGCTTGGACCAAAAGGTCGTAACGTGGTTCTTGAGAAAAAATTCGGTTCACCGCTTATCACAAATGACGGTGTGACGATCGCTAAAGAAATCGAATTGGAAGATGCATTCGAAAACATGGGTGCGAAATTGGTTGCTGAAGTAGCAAGCAAAACAAACGACGTAGCTGGTGACGGTACAACTACTGCAACGGTTCTTGCACAAGCGATGATCCGTGAAGGTCTTAAAAACGTAACAGCTGGTGCTAACCCAATGGGTATCCGTAAAGGAATCGAGAAAGCGGTCAATTCAGCAATTGCAGAATTGAAAGCCATTTCCAAACCTGTTGAAAACAAAGAATCAATCGCACAAGTTGCTGCCATCTCTTCAGCTGATGAAGAAGTGGGCCAACTGATTGCAGAAGCAATGGAGCGCGTTGGTAACGACGGCGTCATCACAATCGAAGAGTCTAAAGGTTTCACAACTGAATTGGACGTAGTAGAAGGTATGCAATTCGACCGTGGATATGCTTCTCCATACATGGTTACTGACTCAGATAAAATGGAAGCTGTCCTTGAGAATCCATATATCTTGATCACAGATAAAAAAATCACGAATATCCAAGAAATCCTTCCTGTACTTGAGCAAGTTGTACAACAAGGAAAACCGCTATTATTGATTGCTGAAGATGTAGAAGGCGAAGCGCTTGCAACTCTTGTTGTGAACAAACTTCGTGGAACATTCAACGCTGTTGCTGTTAAGGCTCCTGGATTCGGTGACCGTCGTAAAGCAATGCTTGAAGACATCGCAGCCCTTACAGGTGGCGAAGTAATCACTGAAGAAATCGGACTTGATCTTAAATCTGCAACAATCGATTCATTAGGCCGTGCGTCTAAAGTGGTTGTTACAAAAGAAAATACAACAATCGTTGAAGGTTCTGGAGATACAGCTCAAATTCAAGCTCGTGTAAACCAAATCCGTGTTCAATTAGAAGAAACAACTTCTGAATTCGACCGTGAAAAATTACAAGAACGCCTTGCTAAATTAGCTGGTGGTGTAGCGGTAATCAAGGTCGGTGCAGCTACTGAAACAGAATTGAAAGAACGTAAACTTCGTATTGAAGATGCATTGAACTCCACTCGTGCCGCTGTTGAAGAAGGTATCGTAGCCGGTGGTGGTACAGCACTTCTAAACGTATACAATAAAATCGCTGAAATTCAAGCGGAAGGCGACGTAGCAACAGGCGTGAAAATCGTTCTTCGTGCCATCGAAGAGCCTGTTCGTCAAATCGCTCACAACGCTGGTCTTGAAGGCTCTGTAATCGTAGAGCGCCTTAAAGGCGAAGCAGTAGGCACTGGCTTCAACGCAGCTACTGGACAATGGGTGAACATGATCGAATCCGGTATCGTCGATCCTACTAAAGTAACTCGTTCAGCTCTACAAAACGCTGGTTCTGTAGCAGCTATGTTCTTAACAACAGAAGCTGTCGTTGCTGACAAACCAGAACCTGCAGGCGCTGGCGGCATGGGCATGCCTGACATGGGCGGCATGGGCGGCATGGGCGGCATGATGTAATAAACATCATAAAGCCTTGATATATAGGGGTTTTTAGGTAGAAGAAAGATAAATGCTCATACATTTGCTCATAGTGAGTAAAAAGATGCTCATTTCATAAACTAAAAGCTCATTTTATTAGAGAAGGTCTTTCATCAGTTTACTGAACTGGTGGGAGGCCTTTTCTTCCATATTGGCAGTCATATGAGCGTAGATATTCATTGTTGTGTTTATGTCTGTATGGCCTAAGCGCTGCTGAATCTCCTTTACTCCCACACCCGCTTCAATCAAGAGAGATGTATGTGTATGTCTGAATGAATGAGGGGTAATGTTTTTATCGATATCTGCCTTTTTTAATATCCGTTTTAGTCTAGTTTCCACTACTTTTCGTGCGCCCGGCATGGGTGCAATCTATAGGGTGAAAGTCCCGAACCATGAAGGCAGTAGTAGTGGTTAGCTTAATGCAAGGGTGTCTACG
>NZ_JBIWES010000041.1:0-10748 GCF_044762665.1 Peribacillus sp. NPDC096622
TTTTTAGCTGGCCAGCTCAGGACACATTCATCTTATCAAGAGGTCTTTTTTCGTTCAAACCTCATTTTCAGTTATTACAGGAATGCTGCCCCGATGGTTCCATAAGAAAAAGCTGCCTTTAAAGACAGCTCCGATCTTCAGCTAAAGCACCCGTTACCTGAAGAAGAATATTGTATAAAACTATCACATTGCACTTCCCAACATGATCATGCCAATAAATCCATATACAACGGTAACTCCCAAACCATACAAAAATAAGTTATCTTTTTTAAATAGTCTGATCAGTTCAAAGAAAGAAATGACAATCCGTAAAACCAGCAACAGTGCAAAGATAGATAAAAATGACATCCCGATAGTCATTGGAATCTCTGTCACTAACCTCATACCATCTGACTCATCATTTGAGATTACCCCAATCCCCATTCCAATATAAATCCACAAAAATGACCTCAATATCAATGTAAAGAATAAAATGTAGTAACGATGAACATTAGGTGCTAAAGAAGAATCCACAGACGTCATCCATTTTATAGAATACTTGATACATAACCTACACGAAATAATAGGATGTAACCACGCAAAAATAAAATCTGTTTCATCGTCCTTAACATAAGAATTCTTTCCAAATGTCATTTTAATTATATTTGATTCGTTTTTCTTCTTTTTCTTCCTTTTCATCTTCAACAACCAATCCAATAGTCATAGTATAAATCGATATTCTTCAATCAAAATTATATCATAAACAAGAGTAAAACTTTTTCTGTGTTAAAGAGACATTTATGTATAAAACAACATTAAATCACTTGCTTCCTTATTCAACTATCCTGCCTCTCGTTAGTTCCGTAAGAAAAAGAGCTGCCACAGCAACCCTGTTATAATGTAAGCACCTTTTATCTTAGTATATTAATATTTATTGCTTGTCATCAGGTTCTTCCGTGTTGTCCATTGTTTTTTGATTTTCACTAATATGATTGGCTATATATAAAAGTAAACCAAAACTGCCGCCAACAAGTACCCCGAAACCTGAACCGACAGCTACCAACTCCAAGGCGTAAAAAACAATCACACCGAGAAGAACATATGAAAAAACTGTATCAATCTTAATCAAATCCAACCTTCTCCTTTACTGCAATATAAATTCAAAAGTGTTCTACTGTATTAAATGACCTGAAAGGAATCTAACCAAGCAAAGGTGAATGGAATGGAGAGATAATAACTATTTATTAAGCACCCTAAATCATTAGATACTTTATGACTCTTTTCTTAATAAGAATTGACAAAAACAGTCCGATTACCGGTAATAGAATAACCGCTATCTGTATCGTTATATTAAAAAAATTGTGCATTCCCCAAGGACTAACATTCAACATCCCCTTACTATGGATGAACAAAAAGTTCCTGATAAGATCCAAATTAAAATGGTAATTACATTTCTCATCTTTATCTCCCTTTAAATTTGAGTCCATATCTTCTAGTAAAACTCTAACACATAATTACATAAATATGGTTTGATCACCTCAATTATCCTGTCCCTTCATCTCCACAAAAAAAAGGCTGCCGCAGCAACCTTCCTTATTGAGGCACAATGTCATTCATTCATTTTTCCATTGCCATATTAACGGATTCAATGGCATGTATTACAGCTGTATCAAATAATGGCACTTCTGAATCCTCTGGTTTTACTAGTAATCCAATTTCTGTGCAGCCTAATATTATTCCTTCCGCTCCATCATCCACTAACCCCTTGATTACCTTTTTGTAATGATCCCTTGATGATTGTTGAATTTCCCCTAAACATAATTCTTCATAAATTACTTTATTGATGACTTTTCTATCCTCATCATTTGGTAGCAGGACCTCGATACCATTAGATTCAATTCGTGTTCTATAAAAGTCTTGCTCCATCGTATATTTAGTGCCCAGTAAACCAACCGTACTGATTTTGGACTTTTGAATTTGTTTTGCCGTTGAATCAGCAATGTGTAAAATCGGTAAACTGACTTTTTCTTCAATATATCCAATCACTTTATGCATCGTATTTGTACAAATTACAATCATTTCGGCACCTGCCTTTTCCAAAGACAGAGCTGCATCGCCTAATAATTTGCCGGAACTTTCCCAATCCCCTTCAGCTTGGTAGCGTTCGATTTCTTCAAAATCCACGCTATATAAAATGCACTTGGCTGAATGCAATCCTCCCAATTTGGCTTTTACTTCTTCGTTGATGATCCGATAATATTCTAATGATGACTCCCAGCTCATACCGCCAATAAGCCCAATAGTTTTCATGAACATTCCCCTTTTCATTTGAAAATAGCTTACTTATCAGTCGAAAAACTCCATATGTGTTTTTTCTTGTTTGTAGTAATCTATTCTATTTTGTAAAGTACCTGTATGAAACTCAAACTTATGGCCATCTGGATCAGTGAAATAAATGGACTTCTTATCTTTTTCATCTCTTGGACGTCCTGACAGGATGTTTACATTCAATCCGATTAGTTTCTCATACATGTTCATAAAGTCGGCTTCTTCTATGGAAAATGCTATATGTGTGTATGATTGGCTTATTTCATTACGGGGAATATCTTTTTCTACATTCAGGGCAACCCACATTCCATTCAAATCAAAATAGGCTGTGGTTCTTCCCTTTACTAATAATTTTGCATCAAAAACTTTTTGATAAAATTCTATGGAACTCTCTAAATCGGAAACTGAAAATAAAAAGTGATTCAAACCTTTTATAGACACTCTACCACCTCATATTAAGATTGCCTTTTATTCGCCATTAGACGCTTATAGAGAGGATACCCGAACATGTAATATCCGGAAAATGACAGCAGGATTAAGGATAAACCAGTCATTGTGAGGATAGTGTATCTATACCAATCGCCAAAGAAGGTTCCATCATGCAGAGTAATGAGGAAAGTCGAGTAATCTGGATTTGTAGATAACACTTTTCCCGTACTTACATCCATTTGAACACCTTGACCGTTATTAAAGCGAACCTGGTACACATTTGCACCTGGTCTATATTCGATTCTAAATATATCTTCAACCGAGTCCGCACCTGGAAGATCCTGAGACACAGCAATGGATACGACCTTCTCCATTGGTATCGCTTGATCCGGGCTCGCCTCTTTCCCCGTCCGTAACTCATCAGCCACTCCGAGTGGTATCATATAAACAAGCACGAGGCCCGTGACTGCGATGAACATAAAAAAAATGGATAAAATCAATCCTGTCCATTTATGTACTTTTCGGCTTAATTGATACAGCTTTACAGATTTCGACAATGTTCCATCACATCCCTTGACTATTAAATAAATTTTTCTTCATGACCACCCTATCTTCATTTACAACATAATCATTTTTCAGATAAAATGCTTCTGCAAGCCCGTCATTAGCCGTTAATAAATATAGACTTTTAATCTCTCTATTCTGCAGTTCAGCTTCTAAAGATCGAAGCATTTTTGAGCCATGCCCTTTGCCTTGCATTTCATTATTCACACAAAGCTCTGCCAAATAATACGTTAAACCTTGATAAGACACCTTACTATTTCCAGCAACAAAACCAACAGGATTGTGATCAACATGAAATAAAAAGCCAAGAAATTTAGGCGTATGCAATAAGTCGGAAAGTCTCTCTTTAGCCGTTTCATATGTCCATCTTTCATTCCATGGTTCACGATTAAAAACGTTCATGTAAAGTTCGATACATAGCTCCAAATTCCCCGATGTCAGTGGTATCATTTCTGTCATATTCATGCTCCTTTCTATTTTCATTAAAATTTTGTATATTAATCCAAATTATATCTTATCCTCGTTGAACTAACCTGTTCCTATAGGACCATAAAAGAAGAGCTGCCTAAGAAGAAGAAATTCACCGAAACTACCAATCAATCATGAAGGGGCATACAATGAGCAGATTAGATAAATATGAGGTCCTAAAAAGAAATATTACAAAGAACAGGTATTGTAAGTGCTATTCTAGGCATCATTAGCAATGAATAATAAACGCTTTAGCTAGTCCTGCCTTAGCGGATTCTATAAAAAAGGTCGACCGAATTTTCTGGTCGACCTTAGTTCATTGATAACTGTTTCATGAATAAAACTCGATCTTGATTATGTCCGTCATAGTCAGAGTGGACTGAAACACCATCAATGAATTTATCTCCCGCTTCCATTTCAAATCCCATCTTAGTATGATAGGCAATTGAAGATTTGTTGACCGGAGACGTTACACAACGGACAACATTGCGTCCATATTGATTAACGACCTTAAAAAATCGATTATATAAATGTTTTCCGATATCATTTTTTCTGTATTCAGGATGCACTCCGACAAAGTGAATATATGCCTCATCAGATTGAGATTGAGATAGGATCCCTATTAAGAAACCGACTATTTTCCCTTCCTTTTCGGCTATGAAAATTGTATTTGTAAAATGATCAAAGAATAATTTCGGTAACATATCAGACATTTGCCTTCCGCCCCACCACTCATTGATCAGCGGCGATATGGCATAGTAATCTGACCCTTTCACTGAACGAATTTCCATCCTTCTCCCCCTTTAATCATTAAGGTCATTTTCACGTTATTCATGCTAAAATAACATAACCCGTTAGTTCATTAACTTTTCATACGATAAAATTACAATTCCACATATTACTGAAACTCCTAAAAATGATAATACATAAAAATGATTGGGCGTATCACTCACAAACTCTACATCATTTTGAAGGTTTTCTACCATTCCCCATGCATTCTCAATATCCGGTTTATAGTTTTTTGTTTTTATATAACCGACTAACATCATAACGACTACATAGATTGCATGAATCGAAATTGAACCTATCATTGCTTGAAGAATCACTTTCATATTGCCCCTCCTTTTTTTACTCATTTTACCATATCATTGCATAAGAAAAGGAGCTGCTCATCAGCTCCTGGTAATGAAGTAAAGCCCCTGTTAGTTGATTAAATTATGTAAAACACCTACGAATATACATACTGTGATCAAAACCGGCCAGCCTACTTTTTTTGTTACAGATTTCTGAAGGAAATTGATTTTAGAAAAAACCTATGGATCAATAAAATAAAGCCGCCTATACGGCAGCTCACTCTTCAATCAATAGTGATATAAAACTGCACTTAAGTATATGCTCCACCTTCGCGCTACCATCACTGATATATTAGTAATAACAATCAGATTAATAGTTTAATGATTTAAGAACTTCTCTTAAATTCCCTTTTAAAAAATGTGCGTAACTTTTAATTTTATAGTAGATAAAGTATCATTGTTAAGACTAAATATTCTTACTTTTCATGCTATTCCCTACGACCCTTAACATGCATAGGTAATGAGACATTCCCCATAAAAATAAATAGGAGTGACTAAAGTGAAAGCACAAATTATTCAATCTTTTGGCGATCCATCCGTATTTAAGCTTGAAGAGGTTTCAAAACCCGAATTAAAACCTGGACATGCACTTATTCAAGTCAGGGCTTCAAGTGTAAATCCTATTGATACGAAGGTCCGTGCTGGTGCAGTTCCAGCCGTTGCCCCCGAGTTTCCAGCCGTTTTACATGGTGATGTTGCAGGCTTGGTATCTGCAGTGGGTGAAGGAGTGACTGAGTTTAAAGTTGGCGATGAAGTGTTTGGATGTGCGGGCGGTTTTAAAGGGACTGGCGGTGCACTTGCAGAGTTCATGCTTGCAGATGTTGATTTACTTGCTCACAAGCCGAAAAATTTGACGATGGAAGAAGCCGCTGCTTTACCACTAGTTGCCATTACTGCATGGGAAGCATTATTTAATCGGGCAAATCTAGTCCCTGGACAAAATATACTGATCCATGCAGCAACCGGCGGTGTAGGCCATATTGCCATTCAGCTAGCCAAATGGAGAGGCGCGACAGTCCATGCAACTGCCTCTTCGCAAGAGAAGCTGGAGATTGGCACGCGCCTTGGTGCAGACGTAACGATCAATTATCGAGAAGAAAGCGTACACGACTATGTACAAAAATATACAGACGGAAAAGGATTTGACGTTGTGTTTGACACGGTAGGTGGAGAAAACCTTGATCGCTCTTTTGAAGCGGCTGCGGTACATGGCACGGTAGCAGCCATTGCTGCCCGTTCGACTCATGACCTCTCCCCAGTGCATTCAAAGGGACTTTCTCTACATGTTACATTTATGTTGTTGAAGATATTAAATAAGGACATGCATAAGCAATATGGAGAAATTTTGAAGAAGGTTGCCAGGGTGGTGGAGGAAGGTAAGCTGCGCCCGCTTGTGGATCCAAACATGTTCACGTTTGATGAAGTCTCAAAAGCCCATGAGTACATGGAGTCAGGCAAGGCGATAGGAAAAATTGTTTTGAAAAATAATTGGTAATCAATATGCAATTTAACAACCTTATGTTCATTTAAAAATAGACGGTACAGTGAAAATCTCTATAGATTCTCGCTGTACCGTCTGCTTTTATTTTTAATTGCCGTAAAACTCGAATAGGGCAATTACCTCCGCTTGTTCTTCATTCAAAAAGCATATTTTTCACTTCAAGAAAAATTCATTTAGCTCCATAAAAACTTTACTTTCACTGGTTGATAATCCCGCCACTGATGTTGACTTCAAAAATAATTGCAGAAAATAAATACCAGGTACAATTTGGTTTAAATGATTGTTAAAAGGGAGAAAAGGAATAAAAGGTGAGGTGATAAAATGATTTATCTGGAAATAGCAATAAAGCTGGTGATTGGGCTGGTTGGACTCCTGGCCTTGACAAGACTTCTTGGAAAAAAAGAAATGTCTCAAGTTACCCCTTTTGATTTTATTTACGCTTTAGTATTAGGCGGCATTCTAGAAGAAGGCATCTACGATGAAAAAGTGTCGATTTGGCAGATTCTATTTGCAATTTGCCTTTGGGGAATTTCCGTTTATATCATAGAGGTTTGCGCTCAAAAAAGTGATCGCATGAAAAAATTGCTCAAAGGACATCCTTCTTTGATTATTCGTAATGGCGAATTGGACATAAAACAAATGAAAAAAAATCATCTGGATATTGAACAGGTTCGAACCATGCTACGGAAACAGGGTGTGTTTACTCTCCGGGAAGTGCGTGATTTATATCTTGAGCCTGGCGGGGACATCAGTGTAAAGCTTCATACCAAGACAGGAAGCGTCACACCAGAAATGCTTGGCCTTAATCCTGGGGATGAAGCCCCTTCTATCCTAGTAATTGAGGAAGGCAAAATAAAAGAGGAAGAGCTTCGATCCGTGAAAAAATCAAAAGAATGGCTTCTGGAAGGGCTTCAGAAAAGAAATTATAAAACAATTGAGGATATCCTATATGGAGAATGGTCAGAAACAGATGGATTCTATATACAGCCATATCCCCAAAAAAATTCTAATATACCATAAAAAACTTAAGAGATTTTATTTTTGCTCTGCTTAATTATAGACGGTACAGTGAAAATCCCTAAAGATTCTCGCTGTACCGTCTTTAAAAGCCGTAAAACACCAATAGGACATAGTAATAGGAATTGGCAACTTTAAGATAATTTGAAACCACTAATATTCTTTATATAAAGCAAAAAATAACTAGCTATTGTAACTCCCAATGCTAAGTTTTTATCCCAGTAAGCATCTGCTAAAGGAGTCCCATATTCTTCATCAATTTCTACTAATAAAGACCTTATGCGTTCGCACTCATTACAGCTGCTCAATAGATTGCCATAGTAGTAGACTTCTAAAGGATAAAAAAATCCTCTTTCATTTTCTAATCGAAAAGAGGATTTATTAAAATTCCAGGGCAAATCGGAGACTACTTTTTCTGTTTTGAATGCTTTTTAAGATTGCCATTGAACTTTACTAACGGTGACCATTTCCCCTCAAATTCTCTCGAAGGACTTCTTACGGACCATGAAGTGGCTCTCCTCAAGTCCATCCGAACTGTTCCCTGTACCTGAACTTCCTGCCCATTTAATTCCATAAAGAAAGAACTGCCTTAAAAGGCAGTTCCGATTTTAAGCTAACGCAGCTGTTAGTGAAGGAAGACTTTATTTATCAACTTTCACTAACGTTTTCCCTGATCAATCTCTAAAAAAGACTTCAAGATGACTATTCACACCCCATCCTCATGACTTTCAAGCGGGCGAGAATATCAGGTCCTTGCTACTTGTATCATTGCTTTTCCCCATTCTTCTGATGTAATGATGCTGCTTAACGTATCATCAGAATGTTGGTGGCACCTGCCGAATGCTTGACTGTTCTGTTTGAGCTTTCCATTCTCCCTGACGGAACTCTTTTTCCCACTTCGAAACCACAATACAAGCGAGAACATGTCCAGGAGTATTACAAGCAGTACGTGCCATATCCAGCACACGGTCAATTCCTGCAATAATTGCAACGCCTTCTGCAGGAAGTCCTACAGCTGAGGCGGTAGCTAAAAGGACAACTAGCGAACCGGATGGAACAGCGGCAATTCCTTTTGAGGTTGCAACAAGAACCCCCATTACAATCAACTGTTGGCCAAAGTCCATCGGGATGCCATATGCTTGTGCCAAGAAAATAGAGCAAACTGAAAGGTACAATGTCGAACCATCACAATTCAGTGATAGCCCAGAAGGAATAACGAATGAAACTACGCGTTTCGAACAACCGTATGCTTCCATTCGTTCCATTAACTGAGGCAGAATGGTTTCCGTACTTGTTGTAGAAAAAGCGATAAGGAACAAATCCCATACCATTCGAAACACTTTAAAGTAAGAAATCTTCAATATCCAACCAATTATTGGGAATAAAACAAAAATAACTATAGCAAGCCCTAGATACACAACCCCAATCAACTTTGTCATAGGGATTAAAAGGGCAATGCCATACTGACCTACAGAGGCTGCCATGAGAGCGAGTACACCAATCGGTGCCGTTACCATGACCATTTGTGTCAGTTTAAACATGATATTTGCAACTGATTCCATAAACTTCATTGCCGGTTCTGACTTTTTACCAATTGCTCCAGCAGCTGCACCAAATAAAATAGCGAAGAATATAACAGCTAATAAATCACTTTTTGCCATCGCATCAACAATGTTGCTTGGAATGATATTAACAAGCATCGTTTTAAAATCGACCACTTTGGTAACGCTTTCATTTAATTGTGTGATATCCTTTTGAGCAAGGTGGGATAAATTAAGCCCGGCACCGGGCTTTAAAATGTTAACAAGTATAAGACCTAAACCTAGGATCAGAGTGGTAATAAATTCAAACCAAATAATTGTTTTAAGTCCTAATGAACCCATTTTTTTCATGTTTCCGTCGCCCGATGACCCAATGACGATAGTGGTGAAAACAATAGGCACAACAATCATTTTAATAAGATGAATAAAAGCGTCTCCAATTGGCCTTAAGGATTGGCCAATTACAGGAAAAAAATGTCCGATAAGTGCTCCAATAAACAGTGCTATTAATACTTGAAAAGCAAAAAACTTTTTCATATGTTGCCCTCCCTGAACGAAAAATTAATAGCCTCATCACACAATATGTCAATAATTAGATCATTCCATTCTCATTTGACTATGAAATGAGAAAGAAGAAATGGCCTTTAAAAATTGATTCTATATTTCTATAGACACCCCCCATTTTATAATATTTGTAATTATACCAAAAATTGTATCGTTTTTTTGCGATTCAGTAAAATACTGAATTACTATAAAGTTATAAGAATTAATTATTAATCCCGTTTACATCTTTTATGTTCCTTAATCAGCTAACGCACCCGTTATTTTTGGTGACCCACAATGGTACATTTCCATTGCAGAATGAGAACAATATCTTAAACATGTATAACCCCGTCCTAAAATTAGGACAGGGTTAACATAAAGCTGTTTAATTGTTGATTAAAGCACTTCACCCAACTTAAAACAAACTAATAAAGTCTTTTAGAACTAGGTTACATCTATTTCTACATAAAGTTACTGCTGCAAAATCTGAATAAGGTTGCTGCATGTATCGCCGAAGACAGCTATTGTGACTACGCCCATTTTTGTCGGCTCCATTGTAAACTTCACACCGTTTTCCAATAATCGTTCGTACTCTTTATGAATATCTGCAACGCCAAACATTGTTGTCGGGATGCCCTCGGCAAATATCTTCTATTGATACTCCTGTGCGGCAGGATGCTCATTCGGTTCGAGTAAAAGCTCGGTACCGTCATGAGCTTCGGGAGAAACAAGCGTGATCCACCTGAATTTCCCCATTGGAACGTCTTGTTTTTTTACAAATCCCAGCTGTTCTGAATAAATATGGTAACAATGATTTTCATAATGTTTGGCCTCCTTTGATATTTGTGACGCATGGTGCTGTGCTAACAATCTGGCTGCAAGCAAAACGGACCCACACATTTTGTCAGAAGTCTTGTTCCGATTTTATAAAATTACTCTATCCATCCCTTAAGCAAATTTTCAAGTGGTTCGTTGTTGAATATAACTACTCGATACTTTCCCTTTCGTTTTGATTTTACGAGCCCGGCATCTTACCAGTCGTCATTATCTAGTTTACCTTCCCGTCCAACATATATTTCTAATAGCCAGTTATTCGTTTCAATCACACCCCAAATGTTTATCTATATACATACTTTATCATTCCTTATTAAACTAACCTCCCTCAATTAACTAAACACAATCTCACGATTGCTCTAGAATTCACCGGATTTCATAGTCATATCATTAACCATTATCATTGTAAGC
>NZ_JBIWES010000042.1:0-10728 GCF_044762665.1 Peribacillus sp. NPDC096622
ATTTCAATACTCTGTTTAAAAGTAGAATGAAAAAATAATTTCCCTAATACACCGAGTGGTGCAAATCGTTGATACATCAATGTTTATAGAGGGAGTTTAGTTTAATAAGAACAAATGATAAAATAACAATAAGTTAATTCAAGAAATTTAAAAGTGAAAATAATGGGGGAAGAAATAATTTGGGGAAACGTACAAAAACAACCTCAATTTTTGTCATATCAATGATTTTTATATATGCAATATTTGCAAATATAGAAACTGTAAATCTAAGTTCTAAAACTGTCGATGAAGCATTTGAAAAATTCATAAATAGCGAATTTAAGACTGAAGTTGCTCAAAATGAAATTGGCGATAAGGAATTTTACCGAATTGGTAATTATACATTTGTGCCATTTGAAGTTGGTAATAATGTTTCATTAGTACAGTTTGAAAAAGGGAAATTTGGTTGGAAACAAACATATTATTCTCAAGATGAAGATAGAGGTTATTCATATTCAAGTGTTGTTGATGAGTTAACTGAAGATATTCTTTTACACGGTGTCATACCGAAAGATATAGTTACTGAAACGAAGACCATAAAAGTTAATGGAATAGATGCAGATATTGTTATGCTCAATGATAAAACTAGAATTTGGATATTGATGAACAATAATAATCAAAAAAACTTCTCTAACATAAATATAGACTTCTTAGATAATGTTGGGAATATAATCGGTGAAATATAAATACAAATATCATTCCTAAAGGTAGTTGCTATTATTGTGAATAAGTACAAGTTTAAACTCCCATGAAAATTAAAAAAGCTCAAAATCCAGAAAAAATCACAACAAAATAGACCCAGTAAAAACGCTTTTTAAAAAAAGGCTGAGCCTTGAGTGATCTGATTGAGTTGTATATCGTTAAACAAAAACCTCCAATCAAAGCAAATTAAGTAGAGGCTAGCGCGACGACCAAAAAAGGATTAATCTCCCATGAGTGCTACCCAAAAAGGGCGCGACAGTCGGTGGTACACCGTGGTCGTCGGAGTCAGACTAACGGATGGGCTCAAAGGCACCATAGTTCAACGACCTTCTTCGCCAGCCATAGAATTAGTATTGACGGTTCTGAACCATTTTCATTCTCTGTGGTGAAGCGCTGATTTTTTGCGCTTCATGGATGGCTAACGGGTGCGTTAGTTGATTAAGATAAATAAAAAATTGATTTCTTAATGTACAGGAAATCGAATTTTGATTTAAAATTGTTGGTGATACAACTTAACGTTGTATATCCGTATTTTCCTGCCGCTACCCCTTATTGAAGAATGGGGTATAAAAGAAAATCCCCGGTAAGTAATCTGTATGATTTTAACTGGAAAGTTAATTATTGTATAATGGGGGTATGACAAACTAACCAGGGTTGGTCATACCCCCTTTTTTATTTTTTGTAGGCTCTTTGTTCACTTTCCGAAAAGTCGAGCAAAGAAGCCTTTTTTTCAGCTTTTTCCGCTTCTCTTTCTGATTTAATCGTTTCTATTTCCTCTTTAGCAGCTGCCACTTCTTTTTTAGTGGATTCCACTTCACGCTTCAGGCTTTTCTTTTTGTTGTTTTTATCGTTTAATCAGGATTGTATACAACCTTGATGTAGCAAGGGTTTGCTAGATGATCAATAAAAAGCCCTAGATAAATAGGGAGATTTTGCATCATTTTTTTTAATTTAAACTCTCCTAGTCTAATGGTTATCTGTATAATAATCAGCTATTTCCCCATAAGAAACACATCCAGTTGTTGGATTACTTCTTGTTCCACAATACAAACGTAATGAATACTCGCCTGCTGAAACATCCAATTTTTTATGTACATTAGTCCATCCTATACCCGTTATTGAAGAATATAGGATTCCATTTTTAAATATGTAAGCACTCACTGTTTTTGATGAAAAGTTACCTACATGGATATATAAATCATCAGATTCAGTTAAAGTAATTCTACTTGTAGTTACTGTGCTATCATATTTACCCATTCTAGCATCATCATAAGCTGCAGATGCATTAGCTGGGTTAAAAAAAGAAAAACTTAATGTAGTTAATAGAGCTAAACTTAGAATAATTTTTTTCAAAGTACGCACCTCCTTTTTTTATCGACCGAATAGTCGATTCCTTACGTATGAACTGCACCCCAATTGTTAGACACAACTAACAATTGGATGATAAAGGGCCAGATTGTGGAATAACTTATAGTAAGGAAAATTAAAATATATAAACCTTAGATAAAAATAACCGACTGACCTCCCAATCATAGGGAAGATTGAGAGGTCAGTCGGTTATTAACTGAAATATTATTTTTTTACAGCATGGATGTAATGAATCGTTTCGAATGCAGACAAATAGTCTTTACGATTACGAAAGAATTGATTATTAATAGTAACAGGTGATAAATGTTCATAAATGAGTAAACCTGAGTTTTCTAACATTTTTTCCATTTCATCATAAGTAAAACATGATTTCATAGGCTCACCACTAGCTGAAGCCATTTGAACCATATTTTGAACTCGGTTAGACATTCCTTTTTCTTCAAAAAGTTTGTCGTCTGCATAATCAAAAACGATAGAACTTCCTGATGGAACTTTGGTAAATAATTTATTAATCAAGTTGGCATTTTCCTCTTTTGTTAAATAATAAGAAACACCTAAAAAGCTAAAGAAAGTTTTTCTGTTAGGTATAAAACATTCTTCAACAAGATTTTGAATAGTAAACTCTTTGGTGAAATCCATTGAAACAAAATGAAGATTATCCGGAATTTGATAATTAGCATTTGCTAACCTTATCTTTTTAAAGTCTTGTGTGGCTGGATAATCAACTTCAAATATTTCTAAGCTGTCGTTTAGTTCTGGATGTCGGAAACAAAAGGTATCTAATCCAGCTCCTAGAATGACATACTGTTTCATGCCTAGCAACATTTCATGGAATAATACATTTTCGCAATAGGCAGCACGTGCTAAAGGAGTTGGAGAAAGTTGGACTTGTGTAATCCATTTTAAAATTTCATCTGGATGATCTTCAAACTTCTTTGCAATTTCTTTATTAAAGAATTGAATTCCTTTAATCATGTTCTCACGAATATCTGAAAATTCTTTTTGGGTAATTAGATCTCTTGCAATAAAATCATCAAAAATTTGGGGTGTATCATATTTACTGTGATATGCTCGACCAAATGCTGATATTAAGGAAGTTAAACTTGATTCATTTTTCTTCATACATTAATCCCCCATATAGCAAAAATAAGATTCCCCTGGCCAGGAGAATCTTATTATACACACAAATATTTTAACTGTAAATTATAGCATAATTAAATTTTTTTGTCAATAAAAATGATTTGTTTTTGTTTTATTTGGAGTCATATTTATCGTTTATGGATTTAAACTTACTAAAGAACAACACACGAACGAAAAATAGATAGGAAATTCAGCAATTAATAACGCTTCAATAGGTGAAACCGTTGTTTTATTTTTGCTATCTTTACTTTTAAAATTTATCCCGTATGGGTTATGAGAATAGTGTTGATTCTATTTGGTTTAGCCATTATCATTTTTGCTATTTGTATTTTGTTATTTGGTTCGTGAAACTACAAACTCTGGGTAATGTTCCAACGATTGATCATGAGGGAAGCAGACGGTTGTGACAAGAGTTGCTGCGGCAACCCTTGTTTTCTAGGGGAACTTACAGTTAAACCAAAATGGTTTGGAAAACGTATAAAAGAAAAATTCAGGTGGGATTAATAGAGTGGACAAAGACATTTTTGGGTTTATATTTGCAACTATATTTGGTATTATCGCAACCTGGACTGGTTTGGTTTATACGACTCGTTACCGGTTTGATAATAGAAAGTTTTTTGAACACATTAAATATATAACGCCCTTACCTCTAACATTTAATTATTGGTTTCTTAAAGTTTTATTTATTTTCGGAGGTTTAATGTGTGTTGTTTTGGGTCTATACGGAATTCATTAAGGATCACAAAAATGATCAATCTTTTCTCAAGGAATAGCATTAATTTGATTAAACTTTATTATATAGCCTTAAAGTTAAATGGTTTAAAAACTGTCCTCCGAAAATTAATTTAACATACTTACAAGTGATTTCTTTTACCATTTTTTCAATTTATAACTTTTGTTTTCGTAATCACTCTTAAAGGAACCCATCAAAAAAACCCCTTGACTGCCAAGGGGTTCTCCATTTCGGGAAATCTTCATTTACATAGAATTAAAACTCAATTCTTATTTTTTGCGCTTCGCTAATTTTTTTCTGGTCTTTATCAAATACATTGCTTGTTGTTATTTCAATCCACTTAATGTCCTTTGCTTCCTTGTGATCTGACTCATTGTGCCCTTCCTTATGCGCATGATTACCTGTTGCATTTACAATAAAACCAAGGTTTCCAAATTTTGTACTGTTGCCTTCCATTTCACCGTTTAATTCTTCAAGGTAAATATCTTTCTGCCAATCAAAAGTTTCGCCTGTGTTCGTTTCTAGTAATGCGATTGGTGCGAAATTCACTTTCTCTGAAGATTTGTTTTTGATCTCAACGAAAACTTTAACAAAATCAAACTCCTCATCATGTGTTAATACGTGAAAATAATCGATCATACCATAATCAGGTCTTAAGTGAATCAATTTCATCTCTCTTATTGTTAATTCGATCGATCCAATTTCATACGTTTTATTAATATTTTTAAGCGCTTTTAAAGTGGCTTCCCCTTTTTGGTCTGCATATGTTTGACCAACCTTTTGCAATGAACGGTCATCCGTTACTTGAGGATTAGGCTGATACTCGTCAATTTTGCTCCCAGTTTGCTCCTGATTCTTTTGCTGTTTGGTTTCATCATTTTTTTCGTTGGCGTTATTTTCTGTTTGGTTTTGGTTCCCTGTATTTTTTTCATTGTTTTCAGGACTGGCATTTGATGAACAGCCAACAAGGAGCGTGATTAAAAATAATATAGAAAGAGTCTTTTTCATGATGATTCCTCCGTAGGATTCTATATTCAAAAAAAGTTCCCGTTGCTTGTACTATAGCAACGGGATACTTTTAGCTTACCCATTTATTTCTTACTTATCTTGAATTTTAATATCGTAATCTAAGACATCAAAAACATTTTTTGCAATTTCAGTGTTGTCGATTTGTCCAGCAAATTTTTCACTTGATGGTCCGAATGCATACACAGGAACATCTTCACCTGTATGTCCGCCTGTTGTCCAACCAGTGTGAGAACGCTTATTGAAAATGTTCTCAATCGCATTATCGATATCAAGAACTTTCTTTGTTTTAGCTGCATCTTCAACTGATTGAATTTCTTTTTCTGTTAATGCTAGGATATTTTGATCAATATACTTTTTCAATGTTGCTTCAACACCTGCGCCGTTAGCAATTTCTTGCGCCATGAAGTCAGGTGTCCGCTTTGCAGCTTTGATTGGTTCGCTGAACCAGTTGTAAATACCGTCCGCACCAATCGAATATCCGCCGGTTGAGTGGTCAGCTGTTGCTACTACTAATGTATGCTTGTCTTTTTTTGCAAACTCAATTGCTGCTTTATACGCTTGTTCAAAGTCATCCATCTCACTCATAGCGCCAACAATATCATTGTCATGTCCTGCCCAGTCAATCTGGCTTCCTTCCACCATTAGGAAGAACCCGTCTTTATCTTTGTTTAATTTTGAAAGAGCAGTGTTTGTCATTTCTTTTAATGAAGGAACTTCTTCTGTACGGTCAATTTTCTTTGGAAGTCCGCCATCAGCAAATAAACCAAGAACTTTGCCATTTTTATCTTTTAACATGTCTTCACGGTTTTCCACATAGCTGTATCCATCTTTTTTGAATTCTTCTGATAGATTGCGGTCTTTACGTTCAAAGTTGCTCTTACCGCCACCAAGAAGAACGTCGATTTTATGTTGGCCATTCACCATTTCATCAAAATAATCATCAGCAATTGAGTTCATATTTTTACGGCTGTGATCATGTGATCCGAAAGAAGCAGGTGTTGCATGTGTAATTTCAGAAGTTGCAACAAGACCTGTTGCTTTTCCTTTTTCTCTAGCAGCTTCAAGAACCGTTTTTGCTTCTGAACCATCATTGTCAACTGCAATCGCGCTGTTATATGTTTTAATACCTGCAGACATGGCAGTTGCTGCAGAAGCAGAGTCCGTTACATTTTGTTCAGGGTCTTCCGGATAAGTTGTTTGTTGACCAACAAGGTATTGATCAAATGTTGTTGGTTCTACAACTTTTGTTGATGGATTGTCTTTTAAATAACGATGAGCAGAAGTATAAGAAACTCCCATGCCATCACCGATTAAAACAATGACGTTTTTGATTTCCCCATTATTTGTTGCGTTCTTATTCACAGAATCCTCTGCGCTTACATGTGAGAAACCACCCATTAAACCACTAATGGCAACTGTTGAAAGAACAGCTACTGGAAATAGCTTTTTCTTTAACTTCTTTTTAAACAATATTGTTACCTCCAATTGTTGTCGTATTATACGTGCTAAGGAGAATTATAGGGGAAATATATTAATATATTTTTAATAGGTTGTAAATTAAATGTTAAAAACACCAATATTTATTTATATAAAATAAGGGGTAACCCAAAAATAACAAATGAGGATTATTTTTCATGTAAAGTTTTAGTAAACATTATTAAGAGGAAACTGATTCAATTCTAGGAATGTTAGAGTTTCGTATAAGAGAAAAGATTGAAGATTTAAATCGATTTGGTGAAATTTCTATAATAAGTTTCGATTCAAATGTGTGCCGGAGTTTAATGGAATTTGTGGAGAATTCAGCAAACAAACATAAATGTGTAGGTACATGGTTAGCTAGTGGTATAGGACGTAAAGATGAAGCACATCAATTTGATAAAGAATTGGGTTATGAAATAACAGGATACCGTTTTGTGAACCGTTTCTAATAATACGCTACCTAAAAGTATTATTATGGTAACTTATGACACTAACGGGGCAGGTTAGTTGAAAAAGGAACCACCCAATTTATAGAAATTCACTTAAAATCGAATGTTATAATTAGGTAAATACTCGTAGGTTTGGGGGATGAAGATGCTAAAGAGGATGTGGCTTCAACAATTCCCCTTAGAAAAAAACATTCTGTAACAACAATGTTTGATGCTAATGGGAATATAGTGCAATGGTATATTGATGTTTGCCTTGGTAATGGAGCAGATACTGATATTCCATATTTGGATGATTTAGATATTATTTTGTTACCTTCTGGAGAAATAATTCAAAAAGATGCTGATGAGTTTGAAGAGGCTTTTTTAAATGGAATTATTGATAAATCTCTTTATGATTCAGCTTGGGATGAAGTAAACATTCTTACTAATTTAATAAGTAATAAAAGCTTTGAATTGATTAATTTATCCCATTGTCATAAGGAATTCTTAGTTAATGAATTAAAATAACTTTATGAAGCTAAAGGGGCAGATTAGTTGAAGAACAGGTAATGAAATTTCTATGTCGAATTAGTATCAAATGGGGTGATTAATTTTGATACATGTAAAAAGTTTGGAACAATGTGAGCATGATTTAGATTTTTTAACGGATATGATGTATGAAGCTATTCATATTCCTGAAAATAAGCCACCTAAAGAAGAACTGTTAAATTTACCACATATCAAAAAATATAGTGAGGGATGGGGACGAAAAGGTGATAAAGCAATAATTGCTTTTGAAGATAATTTTCCTGTTGGTGCTGCATGGTATCGCCTATTTGCAGAAAATCAAAAAGGTTATGGATATGTTGATGATAAGACTCCTGAACTAGGTATAGCTGTAATTAATAAAGTAAGAGGTAAGGGAATAGGTAACCTACTTATGGAAAAGTTATTTGAAACAGCTTCTAGAGATGGTTATACATCACTATCTTTGAGCGTTGACCCTAAAAACACTCAAGCTGTACAACTTTATAAGAAACTTGGATTTGAACAATGTGATTCATCAGGAACATCTTGGACAATGATATATAACATCTCTTCCAGTTAGAATTAATGAACTTAACGGGTGCGTTAGCTGAAGATCGGAGCTGTCTTAAGACAGCTCTTTCTTTATGCAACTATCGGGGCAGGATAGTTAAAGAATAACCAAAATTTAGTACCAACTACTAAAATCTAGCGTTAAAATTAAAATAGATTATCTTTATAGCTCATAAAATACTACTAATTTTTAAGGAGAGATAAAATGAATCCTTTTGATTTATTGTTAGAATCAAGTGAACAGTTAATTGAGGAAGTTAAAGAATTGGATTATGAAAAAATAAATGATAAACCTACTATGGATAAGTGGAGTATCTCACAAATTTGCCATCACTTATATTTGTCAGAAAATCTATTTACAAAGGCTATAGAAAATGGGTTAAAGGATAAAGACCATGAAAGTGTTGTACATAAACCTATACATTTAGTTTCTGATAGAACCAAAAAATTTGAATCACCAGAAATTGCTAAACCATCTGAAGAACCTTTAAGTGTTGAAACTATTTTAATTTTTTTAACCCAATCAAGAGAAAATTTATTAAATATTCTTCGTTCAATCGATGATAAGTCTATCCTATCAAAAAAAACAGCGAACCATCCTGCATTTGGTGAATTATCTTTAGAACAATGGATTGAATTACTGTACTTACATGAGCAAAGACATATTGAACAAATAAAAGATATAAAGTTGTCTAACTCCTATGTATGATAGGTTACTAAGAGGTTTTTAATGGGTTCTATAATTTAAATATGTGAAGGAATGTACTTAAACTAACGGGTGCTTTACTTTAATAAGAGAGTTGCTTTGGCACCTCTTTTTCTTATGGAACTATCGGAGCAGTTTAGTTCTATAAGAAACCAAATGACATTTATGGTATTATATGTAATAAAAATACATAAGAGCCAAACAAGGGAGAGTTATTAATGTTTCCAATATTAGAGACAGAAAGACTAATACTAAGAGAAATAACAAAAGAGGATGCAGAAGGTATTTTTGCTTGTTTTTCTAACAACAATGTAACACGTTATTATGGACAAGAAACATTACAGAGTATAGAGCAAGCAGAGAAGTTCGTTGACTTCTTTTCAAAAAACTACGATGAAAAAAGAGGCATACGCTGGGGGATTGAGAGAAAAGAGACCAAAGGAATAATTGGAACAATTGGCTTTAATGCTTGGTTACCTAAACATAAAAGAGCAGAAATAGGGTATGAAATCCATCCAGAGCAGTGGAGAAAAGGATATACTTCAGAAGCAATATCTAAAGTTCTTTCATATGGCTTTGATGTTATGGATTTAACTCGTATAGGTGCTGTTGTATTTATTGACAATGAAGCATCTAATAATTTACTAACTAAAATTGGTTTTCAAAAAGAGGGAGTTTTGAAGAAATATATGTATCAAAATGGTGAAGCTCACGATACCTATGTCTATTCATTACTTGAAAGTAATAAGTAATTAAATCTTCAGACAACAGGTGCGTTAGTTGAAGATCAGAGCTGTCTTTAAGGCAGCTCTTTCTTTATGGAACTAACGGGGCAGGTTAGTGCAATAACAATCCTTTGTAAATCTTATTTTGTTTTATAATGAAAATAAAATCTTAACTATTATAGGAGAAAAAATGTTTAATAAAATTAAGACTTGGGCGAGGAGTCTAAAACGACAGATTTTTATACTTTATTTTGCTTGTAAAGATGTACGGGTGCCTTGGTATGCAAAAGTATATACGGCTTGTGTTGTAGCTTATGCATTCAGTCCCATAGACCTAATACCTGATTTTATCCCCATTCTAGGCTACCTAGACGATGTAATTCTGGTTCCAATAGGGATAATGATCGCATTAAAGATGATACCAAAGAGTGTATTAACCGACTGTGAAGTTAAGGCAGAAGAAATGATGAAAAATGGTAAGCCGAAGAATTGGATAGTCGGCACAATAATCGTAATGATTTGGGGCTTAATCATAATATGGGCTATTATTAATATTTATCGCTTAATGAACTAACGGGTGCGTTAGCAGAAGTTCGGAGCTGTCTTTATGGCAGCTTTTTCTTTATGCAACTATAGGGGTAGGTTAGTGTAATAAAGTGTCCAGGGGTTAAAATTAAGGATGTAGCTTTAACTAGCAAGTTATTATGTTAGAGAAGAGGTTAACAATGAAAAATAGAGAGGAAGCTATCGGTTATTGTTTAGGAATGGGTAATACATATGAAGATTATCCATTTCGTAATAAGAATTGGACGTTAATGCGACATATAGATAACAAGAAAGTGTTTGCGTGGATATTTGAAAAAGATGGCCATATTTGGATTAATGTTAAGTGTGAACCCGGTTTTTTGAATTATTGGCGTCAGATTTACCATTCGGTAGTTCCGGCATTTCATCTTAATAAGGACCATTGGAATTCGATAATTCTTGACGGTACTGTACCAAAGGAAGACATTTACGAAATGATAAAACAAAGCTATATGTTAACTAAAAAAAAAAATAATAGTAAAGTTAATTTCAAAAAGTGAAGGCATTGATTCAGCAGGAAGGATTTATGCCTTTTTCTGTGGAACTTACTATGATTGTGAAATAATCTACTTAAACTAACGGGTGCGTTAGCTGAAGATCGGAGCTGTCTTTAAGGCAGCTTTTTCGTGCGCCCGGCATGGGTGCAATCTATAGGGTGAAAGTCCCGAACCATGAAGGCAGTAGTAGTGGTTAGCT
>NZ_JBIWES010000043.1:0-10072 GCF_044762665.1 Peribacillus sp. NPDC096622
GTACATTATATGGTAAAATATGGAGTGATAACTGACTCCTTTATTTAACTATGCCTTCACGAAGCCTAACTGATCTGAACTCATTTCATTTACCCGTAAGTCTAATTAAAAGGGTTATGAAATCCTGCGAATAAGTGAGCATTCGAGAGATATTCGCATCAAACTGAGGGAGTTCATTAAGAGAGTAATTATCTGAACAAATATAATCATTTGGAATATTTATTAACAATAGTTAGATAAATAACAAATTTAGTTATATTTGTTTTATAATTTTATCTATATCGGAAAAGGGGATAGTTATTGTGGAAGGTTGTTTTTGTAATAACTACACTGAAGATACATAAACTTCAGGGACTTATAAGGGTGAAGAATTTAGTTGGGTTGGAAGTCAGGAAGATTTTATTGATAACCCAGATATTCAAAGGCTTAACCAAATTATAGTTGGACGATATGGTGGAAACTCAGAAGCAGGTCAAAATAAGAATGAAGATGGTTGCTTAGTCTGGTCAAATAAAAATGAGGACTGGGAATTCGTAATTATATTAGATGCACACTATACTGCCCAGAGTGCTGAGATAGTGATTGAACTTTTTAAACAGAATAAAACTACAAGAGATTGATAGAAATAAGGAGCTTTTTAAAATGACGCATATTTTAATAGTAGAAGATGATGAAAACATTCAACAGTTTTTGAAGCGTGCATTATTTGAATTAGACGCAGATTTACACCTTTCTTTTTCAGTCAGTGCTGCAGATGCCTTAGTTATGGTACAAAGGCAACGGTATGATGTATTTATCGTCGATATTCAATTAGTCGATTATAAAGGTACAGATTTGGTTAAACAGCTACGCTCTATACAGACATATAAATATACGCCAATCATTTTTGAAACAGCTGTTGTGACAGAAGAACTACGGGCGTATCGAGAATTAAAATGTTATCACTACCTAATGAAACCATACACAAAAGAGGAAGTGCAGAATATTGTTGCAGAGGTACTCGAATACTTGCACCAAGCAAAAACAGATGAACAAACAGTCAGGATTGAACAAAAAGGGTTTATTTTCGAATACCGATTGCAAGATATATTATATATTGAATCATTCGGCAAAAAAATGGTTATTCATCTCTTGACGGAACAAGGGGGACACCGACAAGAAAAAATTGCAGGGTATTCTTTAAAAGCGATGATGGGATTATTACACGAAGGGCCATTTGTGCAATGCCATAAAAGCTATATACTCAATAAATCGTATATTGAAACGATTCAAAAAGCAGACAATCTTGTCAAGCTTCGCCATTGTTTAGTCCCATTACCAATTGGACTTAAATATCGCGATCAAGTAGTGTAGAGGTGAAAAATGGGATTGTTATTATTTGAAACAGCACTTGATGTATTCTCACTCTTTTTGATTATGTTTTTAGTAGGGCGTGAAAAGATTAGCGTTAAAGGGGGAGCAGTCAAATGGCTTGTAGTCATCTTGATATTTTGTCTATTCGATCATACCCAATTTAACTCAGCTGATAGTAGTAGTGTTAATGCAGTACTGCTTAGGGATTTTGAAATTTTACCTGTTCAATCGATTCCAGGACTAATTGGACTACTTTTTTTGACATTATTAATGAATAGCTTTGTTTTAAAAGCATCACATGTTGAAATCATCTTTGTCACAATGCTTGGTTATATTATTTGGTTGTTAATACGATTATTCACTTTCGCGACGATCGATTTACTGACAATTAGTCAGTTGGTCATTCGTCCATTATCATTTCTGCTAACGATATGTTTTTATTGGCTTGTGACAAAAAGGTTTTTAGTTTATATACGCAATGATTTCAATGAGTTTGTCAAATTAATGATTGTCAGTGTTTTTGGTTTTCTATTGTATATCATTCTGTCATCAAGGAATCAAAATGGGTTAATTATTCATCCTGTTTTTATAGAATTTGTTGTTTTGATTGTGCTTGCAATGCTTGGTTGGCTATTTTATGAACAAAAAAGGGCTCAGGTAATGGAAAATCGTATGAAAGCAACTGAAAAATATATACCAATTATTGATGAGTTAGTTGCGGAAGTACGATCTAGACAACATGAGTTTTCGAATAAATTGTTAGCCATTTCAAGTATTTTGCAATCGACTGAGGACATGAAGGTTGCACGCGAGCAGGTTTCGAAGTATGTAGAAAACGTGCAACTAACAAATGGACAGCAAGAGCTACTGAATATGGATCATAAAGTGATTGCAGGCTTTCTTTATACGAAGATGAAACGAGTAGAACAGTTAAAAATGGAATTACATATTGAACGTTCGGTATCGGTGTCAGCCTTTCCATGTGAAGATTATGATTTAATTGAAGTACTGGGTATTCTGATTGATAATGCCATTGAAGCTTGTTATGGAGGCGACACAATTTTAATTCGAATGATGCAATTAAATGATCGATATGAGCTGACAGTTAGTAATCCAGCTGGGTATATGACAAATGAACAATTTATGCAGCTTTTTAAGCTCAGATATTCAACGAAATCCACTCATTCGAACGGGCGAGGCTTTGGTTTATATAACGTCCAACAGATCGCGAAGCAATATAGCGGAAAAATTATCACACGAAACGAACAAAAGAATGGGCAAATGATTACGATAGGTATTCAATTTTAAAGCATAAACAAAGGTTTTAGAGGAACGTAAAAGTATACGTTCCTCTAAAACTTTTGTTTGTTTCTAGCCTATTGTTTCGATTAAATATGTTCGTTATAGTGTAGTCAACGAAACGGAGGTATACGATGAGAAATTTAATCATACTGGAATGGCGTAAATTAAAACTGCCGATTTTACTTACAATCATAGTAGGGACTTTATTATCTATTATTTTATGTAACACCATTTATAAGAGTTATGCATTAGAGCATCAGCTAGAAATATGGGAAGTTGGGTTTGAAATATTTAATTTCATATTCCCACTCCTTGCAGTTTTACCGACGTGTTGGCTCATGTATTTTGAGCGTAAAAATGGCTTCTTAAAATACATTTTACCGAGAGCGAGTAAAAAACAATATTTGTTATCGAAGTGGATTGTCATCAGTGGCAGTGCGTTCTTAATCATGTTCATCATTTCTTTTGTAGGTGTTGTTACAGCTCTTTATGGAGTTCAGCCGATTGATGTGACATATACCTGGATTTCACCCCAAACAGGAGAAGCTGCACCGAGATTATTACAAACGCATTTTGCAGGAGAACTATTTACTGAATCACCACTAATATATGGGTTGTTGTTAAGTGTTTGGAAAGGGTTCATTTGTGTCATTGTAGCAACGATGGGATATGTGTTTAGCCTGTATAGCAAAAACTTATTTGTCATTTTAACAGGTCCTTTTGTTTATACGATTTTAGAAAATTTCTTCCTTTCGATTTTACACCTTGAAAATTTACGATTATTTACGGCTTTTGAACCAACAAGTGTCGAGGTTGAAGCTGTTGGCCTGCCATCATTTTTATTTGGTCCAATGTTAGCCATCGTTATCATGATCCTTTATGCCATTTATATGAACTTTAAGGTAAAAGAGTCTATTTACACGATGTAGGAGGAAAAAGTATGGTTTCAATCTTAAGACATGATGTTCGAAAGCATATAGGGGCGCCTTTACTATTATTAGCCACTATCTATATTTTGTTTTCTATAGTAGAACGGCAAGGTAATTCGGATAGTTATGAAGTGTTTGTTTTACATATGTTAACGGAGCATTATTTAATGATTTACTGTATGACACCGATTTTTTTATTATCTATTTTTAGAAATTTAGAAGAAGATACACCTATTTTATTAGTTCGTTGCCGAAATTTCACACGTTACTTTTATACAAAATGGCTAGCCATCTCGATTTACGCAATACTATTTGTTTTATTGCAAATCATTATTGTAGTTATAATTGGAATCGGCCTACCACATGGGAATGTCTACCCTGTGAATAGTTCAGCTGAAAATGAACTATTTCACTATTTTGAATCTATCTTCTCGACGCCTATAATGGCTACGATTAGTAGCAGTGTATATATGATGGTCGGCTTAGCTTTTGTTGGCGTATCCATCTTAACCATTTTTCATTTCTTCGATCGACGAGTGGTGACAGTATTAGTCCTACTTGCCTATGGGATTATGGCTATCAGTATTAAAATACCTGCACTAGGTTTTCTACCTTTTATTACGATGAATCGCTACATTATACTTCATCACAATTTTATGGAAAATGGTGTTTTATGGTCAGTTGCAGGGATGATTGTGCTGTTAAGTGTCCAAATCAGCTGCATTCGACTTGTTTGGTATCGAAAGTTGTCACCATCTTGGAATATGACACGCAAAGGATTGTTTTTTTATTACGCACAAGCATTATGGACACGTAAAATCATTTTATTGCTATGTGGAATTGTAGGGATTTTAACGATATGGAAAGTGATGAATGGTACGGAAGAGTCATTACAAGATTATATACTTCGGTTTTTCTATGGACAGGAAATAGGAAAGTTCCATTTGTTATCCTTTTTAGATCAGCTCATTTATTATGGAACGCCGTTATATTTGCTTGCATTATTTATAGAAACTTGGTGTACAGATGATAACTTGCCTGTATTTATACGAATCAAGCAAAAAATGAAGTGGTTGTTCGCGATAGTTGCAAATGGACTTATATTCCAAATTATTTATATTAGTTTAACTTTTGCATTACTTTTTATATGTGGTCTATTAACCAATAAAACATGGACAGCCCATACAATCCAGATTTCCGAAAGTATACAAGTGAGTATTTGGCCTATTTTTATTTACTTGAAAATAATGGAGTTTAGCGTTTTGTTCCTTACGTTTTTCTTATTATTTATTTGGCTGAAAAATGTGACGGCTTCTTATTTAATTGTCATGGCATCGCACGCACTCAATATAGTACCAAATGCACTGTTTTCAAATAATCCTACAGGTTTAGGAACGATTGCAAGGCTCCAAATACTTGAAGGTTCGGCAGGTATACCTATAAGTAAAGCATTTACAGTATTAATGTTCGGATTCATCCTACTACTGGTCTTTATTAGTCGTTCATACAAACGTTTTTTTAATTAGGAGGTTCATTCATGACAAACGTAATCGAAGTAAGTAATGTGTCCAAGGCATTTTCTGGACAAACCATCTTGAAAAATATTCAGCTACAAATTGAAAAAGGGAAAACAGTTGGGATTGTCGGCAGTAACGGTAGTGGAAAATCGGTATTATTTAAAACGATTTGTGGATTTATTCGTCCAGACGATGGAATGGTAAAAATTCGAGGAGAAGTGTTAGGGGCTAGAATTGATTTTCCAGAGAATGTAGGGGTATTTATTAATTCACCAGGATATATTGAGATTTATAGTGGCTTTAAAAATCTCCAGTACTTAGCTGCGATTAATAAAAAAATAACAGATACCCAAATTAAACAGACGATGAATCTTGTTGGATTAAACTCGGATAATAAAACGAAGGTAAAGGATTATTCGCTCGGTATGAAGCAAAAGCTTGGCATTGCTCAGGCCATCATGGAAAATCAAGATATTCTAATTCTCGATGAGCCATTTAATGCATTAGATTATAAAACATATAATGATATCAAGGAGATTATCAGATCACTTCAAGATGCTGACCGAACAATTTTACTAACAAGTCATCACTTTGACGATATTGAAGAACTTTGTGATGAGGTGTATTTTATCGCTGACGGTGAACTGAATCATTTAACAGAAGAAGTTAAGTCGATTTATTTTAAACGTTCGTAATAAAGTAGGGGACTATAATAACACCAGCTAATAAAAGCATATAAGTTATTCAAGAAAGGCGTTTTTTTAATAAGTTGTCCTTTGTAGATTAGGAGGAATTAGCTAAGAGTAAATTAAAATGAAAGAAGGTATCGTTCATGAAATATACCGGCCAGTTTAGTCTAGTAAGCATCGTTTTTATATTCTCTTTCTTTCAAATTTTCTACAATCTAACCCCACTCCACCAACAGTTTATAGAGGGCATGTTGTTATCGATCATTGCATGGATTATCGGTAGGGTCTATGATCAAATGCGTTTCAATGCCAACTACGATAACCTAACGCAAGTATTTAACCGAAGGTACGCCTTAAAGATTATGCAGAAAAAGAAAGTAAAATCAGTTCAAACAAACTCTCCTTTCGCTGTGGTCATAATCGATGTAATTAGCTTTAAAGATTTAAATCACCGGTTAGGTCATGAAACAGGAGATCATTGGTTAAAAGGGCTGTCTATGCTTTTATTGGACCACACCAGCAACTCCGATGTTGTGGCACGATGGGGAAGCGATGAATTTATCATTATCGCTTCAGGGTTTACCCAAAAAGATACAGAAGTTTTCATAGACAATTTGGAATCCGACATACTAGAACAAATTAATAAGGCCAAAATCCCTTTGGGCATTGGGATTGCTATTGGCAACGCCCAATATCCGGAAGAAGGCAACTCATTAGACGAGATTCTTCATGTTGCTGAACAGAGAATGTTTGACGTGAAAATCAGGACAAAAATTTCCACTGCACGCCAGTCATCTAATGGAATGTGAGTATAATAGAAATTTACCTTTCAACTATCTGTTACATTTAAGATTAATAATTTCTAATATGTTCGGCTGGTGAAGTAGTGCTGTAGTATGACCATTACTGAAGTTTAGCCTACAAACAGGCGGCTTTATTGTAGTTGAAACTAACGGGTGCTTTACTTCAATAACAGAGTTGCTGCGGCAACCTTTTTCTTATGGCACTAAATAGGGCAGGATAGTTGAAGAACGAACATGGTTTTTTATGGTAAAATTAACTTAATTATTTTCATTAAGGAGTCTATCTGCAATATGAAATTAGATGATAAAAAGAAAAAGATTCAAATGGAATATAGGGAGAAATTACAGCAAAAGAAACAGAATAAAAAATTTACCCTTGAAGCAATCGTAGTTGCTTTTATCATTTTTCTATTCATTGTTTTAAATTCAATTTTTAAAACCTTTTAACTGTTTTTTTATGTCACAGCTTGTGTTAACTCTACAATAAGTCTTATTCAACAGGTGCTTTACTTCATTATCAGGAACTGATCAGCAGAACTTATTCTTATATTGAAAAAAAAATAAAACTTTGTTGTTCAATTTTCGTATATGAAAATACCAAGAATAAATTAGGAGTTGTTTTTATGTTTGACATTGCCTTGATATTGTTTATAGCTTCTGCTGGGGTAGTTATTGCTATTACCGGCTTCTTCGTTATATTAGGTCGAAGGATTTTAGAACCTAAGAAAAAACTTCAACAAAAAATCGATAAACTAGAAGAAGAGGTTCAAATATTGAAAAATCACAAATAATAAACTAGCTTTAATGAACTAACGGGTGCTTTAAAGACTTATTTTTAACACCGTCCGAATAATCGGAAAAAATAGGGGAGGTACCCATATGGATAGACGCAAAAAAAATAAAAGATCTACATTTAAAATTCAGCATGAGTATAGAAAGAAAATGAAAAAAGAAACAAATAATAAAGAGACTAATTTAGAAATGATGATTGTTGCTATAATTCTTTTTATATTATTAATAGCAGCATGGATATTTTCTCTAAGTTGAAAGGGGTTTTATAATCTTTAATCCTTGTTGAACTAACAGGTGCGTTAGCTGATGATCGGAGCTGTATTAAGACAGCTTTTTTTATGGAACTAAACCAGCTAATAGTTAGTCAACATTTTTCAATTAAAACTTAAAATATTTCATGCTATACTAAATTTGTGCATGCCAAATAACCTTCCAATGAACCGTATTTGGAAAGTTTTGTGCTATTTAGTTATACTTTTAAACTAGGTTAGATCTTGGAAAGTCGAGTTATTTTGTAATAGTGCATAAATCCATTGTAGAAGCTTATTAGCACATGCTATCCCAGCTACTTTAAAGGGCTTTCCTTCTTCACGTTTCTTATCATAGAACTCTCGTAATCTCTTGTTCCGAGGGATGATTTCATCTGTCGTTTTCTTCTTGCGACAATCACGAATGGCACAACGAACGGCCATATATAAGGCATGTCGTAGTCTGCCAGAACCTCTTTTGGTAATCCTATTTACTGTGCCTTTAAATTTACCTGATTCAAAGATACTTGGATCAATTCCGGCAAATGCCACTAGTTTTTTAGGGTGATTAAACCGATCAATCTCTCCGATTTCAGAAATAATCGTTGCAGCGATTTTTTCACCGATTCCAGGGATGGATTGGATAATCTTATATTCTTCAATTTCTTTTGCCAAAGCATCTATCTCGTCTTCAAACCTGGATAGGTGCTTTTGGTATTCTAGAAGCATTTTTATATACATCTCTAGGCTTAAAATGTGACTCTGATATAAAGTTCTCTGAAAAGGATTTCGAGCTGAGGCAGCCATAAGTTTCTCTGCCTTTGTATTCGCCCACTTTCTAGAACGACTTGGACAAAGTTCATTAATCCTATTTGCTACAGTTTCTTCACCGACTGCTAATATGTCTTCAGAAGTAGGGAATTCTAATAGAGTAAGCAAAGAAACAACCGAATACAAATCTCCAAAAACCCCTCTATATTCAGGAAATACTTGATCAAGAACAGCCTGAAACTGTAGTTTTGTTTGTACATAGATACCTGTTATATTTGCATGTTGTCTTGAAAGATTACGAAGATTTAAGAGTTGTATCCCTCGTTTTTTATAAGGCTCTAAATCCTCTTTATAGTACAGCTCGCAGAGGTGACGTGCATCGATTAAATCTGTCTTTACTTTCCGTAAACTAGAGCTCTTCGCACGATAAGAAATGAGTGGGTTAACGATAATTAATAAGTAACCTCTCTCCTCAAAATACTGCACAATGGGCGTATGATAATGCCCAGTAGACTCTAAAACGACCGGAGGTCGAATTCCTGTTATGTTTTCTATCTCTCTAAGATATTGGTGTAAGCTCTCTAGTCTTCAATGGTATGTGCTACTTTAAAACTTCTTTTATAAGGCTTCTTTTTATCCAAGAACGCTTGAACCTGACTTTCACCTTTCGCTACATCCAGACCAACCACTGGATTCATTTTTTATCTCCTCCAAAAACATATTATTGCCGGTAACCCCTAATCCTTCTTGCAGTATCATAGCTTCGCTTGTTATACGAGATCTTGGTCCCAACCAGCCAAATCATGTTTAAGCAAGTAGGGGGCGAACTGTTTAGTTGACGGGGTCCAAGCCCCACGGGCAGGAACGTTCTGCCCCAGCTACCGTTATCATATATCGATATAAAAATTGTTCAACCAGAAATATCTGGCTGACCTTATAATACGAAGGGGCAGGATAGTTGCATAAGGTCCATGTTTTAGTACCAACTATTAATACCAAGTGATAATATAAAAAGATATTAATAAAATAGTATTGTTATGGGGGCTTTAATGATGTTAGATACTCAAAAAATTAAGGAAGTAATTAGACATCGTTATCCATTTCTTTTAGTGGATAGGATTTTGGAATTAGAAGAAGGAAAAAGAGCAGTTGGTATAAAAAATGTTACTGCAAATGAGAGTTTTTTTAACGGGCACTTCCCCAATTACCCAGTTATGCCAGGTGTATTAATTGTAGAGGCATTAGCTCAAGTAAGTGCAGTTGTGATGTTAACTAAAGAAGGAAACGAAGGACGATTAGGGCTTTTAGCAGGTATAGATAAATGCCGTTTTAAAAAGCAAGTAAAACCAGGAGACCAACTTCGTCTTGAGGTTGAAATCACTCGATTAAAAGGTCCAATAGGGAAAGGCAAAGGTATAGCTACAGTTGATGGAGAATTAGTTTGCGAAACAGAAATAATATTTGCATTTGGTGATTAAAAGCTATTAATTTTAAAAATGTTATTCAGGTTCTTGAACAAACGTGTATCTTTTTAGATCAGAGCTGTCCTTAAGGCAGCTTTTTCTTTATGCATACTAACGGGGCAGCATTCCTGTAATAACTGAAAATGAGGTTTGAACGAAAAAAGACCTCTTGATAAGATGAATGTGTCCTGAGCTGGCCAGCTAA
>NZ_JBIWES010000044.1:0-8349 GCF_044762665.1 Peribacillus sp. NPDC096622
GGTCAATGGTCGTTGACACTCATGCATCATACAAGAGGGCTCTTTTTCTTTCAAGACCCCGAACATCCTTCTAACAGGAATGCTGCCCCGTTAGTGCCATAAGAAAAAGCGATCCTTCTTAATGAAGACCGCATCCGTTAGTTGAAGTTCAGGGATATGTTTTTATGTGATTATAATTTATTAACTCACCCATTGTATCTACAACAACCTCATCTATTCCATAACTATTATGAGCATCATAATAAGGGTGGACTTTTAGAGTTATCTCATACTCTCCACCAACTCCGTACAGTTGCTTAATTTTGAGTATTTCTGTGTCATACGAAGCCCAAGTAAGATTACTTGGTGCACCCTTATCATCTTTATATATTTCAGCAATTGCTTTATCTACTGATTGTCTAAGGCTATTTATAAGTGTATATTTAAGTGTTTCACATAGTTCCGTATCAGCTTCATTTATTATTTTTGAATAAACTGGCTTATTAGAGCTTATTAAAAATATTGCTATCAAAAGCATTACTGCGAAATTTTTCATTTTATCACCCACTTTAGTTTCCTAATAACTGTAAAGTTTTATTCAATTATGTTATTTTTCCCCAGTTAGTGAATGATGAAAAAGCTGCCTTAAAGAAGCTCTGACCTTCATCTAACGCACCCGTTAGCCATACATGAAGCGCAAAAATCAGCGCTTCACACAGAGAATGAAAATTGGCCTCTATGTCGATAATGTTTTTATGGCTGGCGAAGAAGGTCGTTGCACTATGGTGCCTTTGAGCCCATCCGTTAGTCTGACTCCGACGACCACGGTGTACCACCGACTGTCGCGCCCTTTATGGGTAGCACTCATGGGAGATTAATCCTTTTTTGGTCGTCGCGCTAGCCTTCACTTAATTTGCAATGATTGGAGGTTTTTGTTTAACGATTTACCAAACTCAATCAGATTACTCATAAGGCTCAGCCTTTTTTTAAAAAGCGTTTTTACTGGGTCTATTTTGTTGTGCTTTTTTCTGGATTTTGAGCTTTTTTAATTTTCATGGGAGTTTAAGTAGATTACTTCACAAACTTTTTATTTTATTTCATTACCAATCCCATAATTAAAAAACGTAAAATAGGTGGGCACTATTTTACGTTTACTTTTAAATGGGGTATCACCACATTGCCTTCAAGCTAACAATAACGAGTTACCCCAAAACGATAAAAACGAGGAATATGCACAAAATTTTCGTTCTGGGGGTATTATGATTTCTTACCTTGATGGATATGTGACTCTACCCCTATTTTGCATTTTAAGACAGTAAAAAAGCTATCTCCACTCGAAGATAGCATTGGTATGCAGACAATAAAATTGTTTAATAATATGAGCTGATACTAGAGCATTTATTTAGTGTAGACTCTCGCTGTTTACGATACAATGATTTATGAGGAAAATAAAGGAAACGACAATTAGGGAGGAATAAATTCTAGTGGGAATTTTACAACAAGTTATTCAGCAATTTCGATTGAATGTTTTATCAATTAGCAGTGTTCCAGAGTCGTATAGCTCAACTGTCTATAAATTACTTTTAAACAATCAACAACAAGTTTTTGTTAAAATCCCCTATTCAAAGACTAAGTTAATGCGAGAATACGAATTTCTTCAAATACTCCAAGATAAGTTAAATACGCCCAGAGTACTAGATTTTTGGGAAGGAAATGATGTGATACCTGGAGCATTGTTATTAGAGGCAATAGATGGAGAAATATGTACAAAGACAATCGATAAAGCATTAGCATATGAGATAGGCTTAAGTCACGCAAAGCTGCATTCCATACCTGCAACGTTCTTTAAAAAAAGTGATACTATTGAAAGATATCAGCCAGAAGAATGGAGAGCATTCATTCAACAAAAATTTGAGTACTTTTCTGAGCATACAAAGGCGATTTTATCGAAAGATTTATTTGATAAAAGTATACACTATTTCGAAAAGTATTTTTATTCTTTACCAACACCAGATGGTCCTTGTTTAATACATATGGATTTTAGACCCGGAAATATTTTAGTAAAGGATAATAATGTGAAAGGAATTATTGATTTCGAAAGTGCACGTTTAGGCTCAACAGAAAATGATTTCACAAAAATTAATCGTGATATTTGGTGTAAACAACCAAATACAAAAGAATCATACATACAAGGCTATAATTCGGTTCGTCCTATGATTAATCTACAAAAAATTCTGCCGTTCTATACTTTTTATGATGCATTTTGTTCTATTGGATGGAGTAAGATACGAGAGGCAACAAAGCATCAAGAATTCATCAAAGAAAACCTAGAGATTTTAAAAAAAGTATTATAATTGAGTTATATAAATTCGAGATCATAGTTCATTCACTCCTTGTGCATTCCCTATTTCGATGATACTTAAAAAATATGATTATGGCTTACAATAAACTTATAGAGGAATGAAAAGTAGTGAAAGTTACTTGGAAAAGGAGAGATACTTTATGAATGATCAGAATCGATCTATAAAATTCCATACATTTCAGCAGCTTCATAGCCAATCATCTACTTTTGTACTGCCAAATGCTTGGGATGCAAGTAGTGCCAGAATTTTTCAAGAAAGTGGATTTAAAGCGATTGGTACAACTAGTGCAGGTATGGCAATTTCGTTAGGTTATTCAGATGGTGAGAACCTTCCGTTTGAAAAATTGATGAAAGCTTTCAAAATGATTGTCAATTCTGTGAATGTTCCTGTAAGCGCTGATATTGAGGCTGGCTATGGAACTTCAATTGAGGAAGTGGTAGAAAACGTTAGACAGATTATTTCAACTGGAGTGGTTGGAATTAACCTTGAAGATGGGACTGGAAATCCGGAGGATCCAATTTTTGATGTTTCAATACAAGCCGAAAAAATATCTGCAATCAATGAACTGTCCCGATCGTTGAATATGCCTTTATTTATCAATGCACGTACTGATCTGTATTGGCTAAATATTGGTGACTCTGTGTTTCGGCTTCAGTCTGCCATTAATCGGGCAAAAGCTTATCAAAAAGCAGGGGCAGACTGTATTTTTATTCCTGGTGTAAAAAATATTGATACCATTGAAAAGCTTAGACAGGAAATTTCTTGTCCAATTAACTTGTTAGCTGGGGAAGGTACACCTTCTTTGAATCGGCTATCTGAAACTGGAATTGAGAGAATTAGTAGTGGGTCTGCACCTTTTAGAGCCACGGTAACATTATTAAGAAAAATTAGTGAAGATATTATTAATCATGGAAATTTTCAGCGAATGATTGACGACGTTATCACATATAAAGATGTGGCTGAATTGATAAAGCCAAGCACAGATATGTAAAAAAAAAATAAATAGTTGGCAGAATGGTATTTTCAAATTAGGAGATCTAACCACATGCTCATCAAATTAAATTTTCTTTATTATCTCCTAAAGCGAAGTAAAAATCCTTCCACAGCAATTATAGATAACTTATTTTTTAGATTTTTAGTGACAATCCATATTTTTAGCTGCCGAGTTGTGACGTTCTCTTATTTAGCAAAGTAACAAACCCTCAGCACTAAGAAATCGAGGTTCTACGTAGGTACCATCTTACCATTAATAAAATAATGTCAGGCTGATAATGCTTCCATATTAACTGATCACACACCTTTTTTAGAATAGTACCATCCGTCTTGAAGTCTTTTACCAGAACAAACGAAAGCCACATTGCATATGCAATGTGGCTTTCGTTTCTTAATCTTCAATCTTCAAGAGTTATTACTAGCGAATAATATAAAGGAACTTAGTATATGACATTGTGTACAGTAAATAAATTTTAATTTATTCAATCAGTTCCACTAGTTACTCCATTATTAACATGTTGATTTTTTTGAAATAATGTCGTTTTAATTCCTATAAGAGATACTATTACCGTAAGAAGGCCAGCTAAAATAAATATTACTTCTACATTTACATATTCAACAAATATACCTGACAGCATTCCACCGAAAGGTAAAGCCAAAAAGGCTAACATGCGCGTTGAGCTAATAACACGACCAAGTAAAGGAGATGGAACTACTTCTTGTCGTAAAGTAAACCAATTAATTGCCAATAAAGTAACTGAACCTACAATTATTATTCTACACGCTATTAATATTATTAACAGTCCTTGAGACATTGTTAATGCTGTTTGACCTAACCCTATTAAGATTCCAGCTATTATGATTACATTCCCTCTAGGTAATTTGTTTAACTTATTGGCGAAATAAATGGCCAAAAATGATCCTAGTGTCTGTAAAGAAAACACTAATCCAATATATTGAGAAGAAAGATTCAACGTACCTTTTAGGTAAAACATGAATAAAGATTCCATTGCTCCATATCCTAAATTAACTAAAAATATAAAAATAGTACCTATTAATATTTTTTTAGTCTTAACTACGTAATCAATACCTTCTTTAATAGAAACAATAATTGATGTATTGACGATATTCTTATTCTGATATTTATTAGCTATAAAACCAATAAACATCGCTGAAAAGAAATAAGTGACAAAATTAAAATATAATAGGTTATGTGCTCCAATTACAGCTATTAAAATACCAGCTATAGAAGGCCCTATAAAAGTAGTTAGAGTTTCAGATAATTTAAATAAAGAATTCCCTTGAATTAAGTTTTTTCCTTGCAAGGTTTCTGGAACTATAGATTCAAAGCTAGGATGATAAAATGCACTAACAGAAGATAATAAAAATGCTATAACATAAATAACCCAAACCTCTAAATGATTCATTAGTGCTGAGATAGGAATAACAATAACTAAAATAGCCGAGATAATATCTCCTATCAGTAAGATGTTCTTTTTACTGATTCTATCTGCAAATACTCCTCCTATCAAACTAAATAAAACTTGAGGAATTATCTCTAACACAAAAGTAAAAGCCATTAAACTTGGTGATTTTGTTAGTTCATAAACTAATAAAGGTAATGCAACTTGAAAAAAAGAAGTGCCCAATTTACTAGTTGTAGCACTAAGAAATAAAAATAAAAAGTCTTTGTTTCTTAATACTTGATAAGATTTCATACTTACCCCTTTTTATAATATATTTACTGAGTTAATGTTACAGGTATTGAATAACAAACAGGGCATTTTTTTTGTCTTTCCCACTCTGAAATAGAATATGTTTGGTATGTCGAAAAGTTTAATTCCATCATCTTACCTAATGACTTTGGCTTACTAATACCAGTAACTAGTCCTAAAAATTCATTAACAATAGCTCCAGCTAACATAGCTACATTAGGACTAATTGCTGCATTATTTCTCTGGAAGTTTACTTGATTCATATTATTAAGTTGATCATCAATAGCTCCATCACTGTCTATTACAGTCTGTTTATGGCATTCTACACAACCAGTTTCCCCAGGTATCATAGAATAAAAACGCCCTCTAGTATTTAATACTCCACCAGAAACTAAAGGTTTTCTTAACTTGACTACAGCCTCATTTACCCAGTCTTGAATATGCAATGTTGGTTTATCAGCTACACAAATGACATATTCACTATTTTTAATATGGTTCATAACATCTTCTGCACATTCTATCCGTTTGTTTGTAATATTTAAGTTTACATTAGGATTAAACTTAGAAATTCTCTTCTTAGCAAGTTCCGTCTTTAATTCATTGATGTTTTCTTCTGAATATAACAACTGTCGATTAAAATTACTTAACTCTAAAATATCAAAATCTAATGCGTTTATGTTATGAAATCCTAATGCTGCTAGATGGTATAGTATCTGGCTACCCAAACCCCCAATACCTAACAACGCAATATTAGTATTCATAATTTTTTCTTGGATCTCAAACTTACTATCTTCTAAAGATGTAAAAAGTGAAAAAAAGTTTAAATTTGCCTTATATCGTTCTTTCTCATATTCTCCCATTACTTTAGGACTGATAGAGTTGTCTTCTAAATATTTTTCTTCATCTAATGATTTAATGGCTTGATGTACTTCTTGAGATGTAATATTTGGAAATTTCAGTATTACTTTCTCGGTAATTTCATCAATAGTATTTTCCCCATCGATTAATGAAATTAAATACTTAATACTACCATTAGAATCTTCAATGATTCCTGCCACTCCATCTTCTTCACCTATATGTATTTCATCATTTACAAAAAACACAGGGATAGTTTCTTTAAATTTAGGTTTGACCATTTAAAAATCCTCCATTTTACTTAAATAGGGAACTATCTGACGATAGTTCCCTATTGTTAAAATTTTTGAAGTTTATACATTTAGCTATTATTAACCTGGGAAGCTATATAAAACTGCAGCTTTTTTGCTAGTTTTTTGAACTTTAACTGTCATGTTTAACACCCCCCGTATATGTAATAATAGAATGAATAATTATTAACCTGGGAAACTGTATAAAACTGCAGCTTTTTTGCTAGTTTTTTGAACTTTAACTGTCATACTTAACACCTCCATCCCTCTGAGATATTTTCATAATATTACCAATTAAATAAAAATTCAATAAGTTTATAGTAATTTATTGAATAACAGGAAAAAAATACTAAATACAAAAAAACAATTTATGGGTACGATTAACCTATGTTTACGTCATAATACCTTGTTAACAAAAATGGTTGGATTTCATTCTAATTTATACGAAAATATTTATTTTGAAATGAAGCATTTCGTTGACCCCCCTCACTTACAGAAAGATTTATTTTGGGAATATATCCAAATAAAAGAACGAACCTTTGCATTTTATTCAGAGACTCTAGTAAACTTAATTTATAAGGTTGAATAGAAGGGAGAAATATAATTGAACACTATTGATTTCTTAGTATTAAACCTAAAAGAAACTAGAAGACGAAGTATTACTGTATGGCAAGCAATTTCTAGTGACAAATTAAATTGGAAGCCAGATGAGATGGCAATGACATGTTTAGAAATGGTTCGTCACGTATTAGAATCTGAGTATTATTACTATCTAGCTATTGAAAATAGAGGAAGTGTGAAGGATTTTCATTCTCCATTTGAAAAAAGACCGTATATATCAATTGAAGATGAATTAGATTTTGCAGAGATTTATCACAAACAATTTTTACTTGCCGTTCATTCCTTTTCTAATGAAGATCTAAGTCTAATTAAAATTGATCGCTCTGATGTAGGGTATGTTCGTTCATTAGGAGATATGTTAATGCGTATCGCATATCATGAAGCAGTGCATACAGGGCAACTCTTAGATTATTTAAGGACAATGGAAGTTGAACGTCCTAATATTTGGGATTAATACGAAACTTCCTGTAATCTCAACTATGATAACTAAGAAAATGCAGGAAATCTCTAGAGGGGTATAGGAGTTTTAGGATGAAAACATTGACATAAATCCAGTACAGCCCATCCAATTTCGTACATACTTTCTTCATTCCAAAAAGTTTGCCAGTATCAAAGAACCCACCACAATCCTTACACCTATAATGCCAAGAAAGACCTCCACCATATTGAGATGTAGATTTGAAACAAAGTTTGATCAAATTAATCCAAGAAACCTTGATAAATGAATAAATAGAAAGAGCATGTTTTGAAAAAAGATTAATCAAAACATGCCCTTATAATATTTAATTGGATTATTCTTTTATAAAAAAGATTGATCATTTTTTTGGTCCTTAATCAACTAACGCACCCGTTAGTTTAAGTACAAGCTTTCACAATCTTACTAACTTGCACATTAGTCCAACAAAACCCCTTGTTTTTCCTTCCAGGTTTTCATTAAATTTTTATGATATTCCTTTGGCTTTTCAATTAAAAACCAATCAATTGAATGTGCAGGAGTGGGCATTGATTTATTACGACGAATTCTAATCTTTTCTTGATTTGTATAGTGAGGGTAAATAACAGTAGACCTCATATTAGTAACACTGCTTTTTAAAAACTTAATGTCTTCAATTTCATTCCAATACACTTTATTGCCGTTTAGGTCAATTACCATCCCAAAAGAATGCCTTACCCTGTTTTCTTTTGTTTAAAAGATAAAAAGAGTACCCTGAAAAAACAAACGATAATAATATTAGAGAAATAAAGACAAAAAGATGTTGGAGAAAACCTTTTATATCCACAAAAAGCAATAATAATAAGATTACTCCAGCTAACATAAAAGAAACTATTGGAAACAAAGCAATTCTGTATATTTTCATTTATCGTCACGCCCATCTTTTGCTTAATTTAACCTGCCCCGATAGTTCCATACAAAAAAGAGCTGCTGAACAGCTCCTGATATTGAAGTAAACCAGCTAATAGGATGTCAATATCTTTCTCTAATATTTTCATTTCCCTTATGATATACTATTTTTGGCCATGCCAAATAACCCT
>NZ_JBIWES010000045.1:0-8125 GCF_044762665.1 Peribacillus sp. NPDC096622
TTCAATACTCTGTTTAAAAGTAGAATGAAAAAATAATTTCCCTAATACACCGAGTGGTGCAAATCGTTGATACATCAATGTTTATAGAGGGAGGTTAGTGGAATGAAAAGTGAATTAATCCATTATTATCTTTATTATGTTAACTGCATAAATCAGTTGTACAGAGTTAATAAAGTTGTTTAATTTGCAATTATTTTGTGGTAATGAAATTAAATATCAAATAAAGGAAATATCTTCTTGACAGTCGAATAGTAGCCTAGAACCATAATTAACTATTCCGATGAGGAGGATTCTTGTGCGTCCACGACCATTATCTATTGAAAATCCAGAGTATGATAGGTATGTTAGTCTTGTGCCAGATGGAGATATTGAAGAAATACTTAGTAAGCAACGAACTAAGACCATTACCCTCTTGAGGAGCATATCAGAGGAGTCAGCAAGGAAGGCGTACGCACCAGGGAAATGGACTTTAAAAGAAGTGATTGGGCATATGGCCGACGTGGAACGTGTGATGTCGTATCGAATGCTTGCCATTGCACGAAATGAAAGTGCACCACTCCCAGCAATGGATCAGGATCAATACGTTTCTGCGGCAAACTTCAACAAATTATCCTGGGAGCAGCTACTAGCTGGTTTAGAAACGGTACGCTCCAACACGTTAAGTCTTATTTCAACCATTGATGATGCAGCGTGGGAGCGTAATGGAACTGTAATGAACAGCCCAGTTTCGATAGGTACCTTTGCATATGGTATTGTCGGGCACGAGTTACACCATATGAAAGTGATTAGTGATAAATACTTATAAGTCTTTTTCTATTAATGAAAAAACCTAATTTCTCATTTAATGCTGAGAAATTAGGTTTTTTAATATTGAAACTTCCTTAACGTTGCTGACGCTACTGTACAGAGTTAATAAAGTTGTTTAATTTACAATAAAGTCATTAAAAAATAATAATGTTGTTTAAAAATCCTTATGTCACTAACGGGGCAGGATAGTTGTATAAAGGGGTTCAAAAACATTTAGATAATCTTCACCTAAATGTTTTTTTGTTTGTTTTTTTGTACGACTGTACTAAAATAAGAACATGAGTAAAAAAAATGATCCAACTAACCAAAAACAAATGTCATTCATCGAAAAAGCTCGTAGAGCTCAAATTGTGGAATGTGCGATTGAAACAATCGCAGAAGTAGGTTACGCTCAAGCCTCTTTAGGACAAATTGCAAAACGTGCAAAAATCAGTAAGGGGGTTATTTCTTATCACTTTGCAAATAAAGAGGAATTATTGGAGCAAATACCTATTGAATACTATATGGCTTGGCAATCATATATTGCTCCACGAATAGAAGCTCAAAAATCTCCTAAAGAAATGCTTCGGGTGTATATTGAATCCAATCTTACATTCGTAGATGAAAATCGGAAGCATGTTTTCGCTGTTATAGAAACGGTTTCTAATCAGAGAACTGCTGATGGTAAACTTCGGTTTGCAGCAGACCATGATGAAACTATTTTACTTCCAATTGAAAATATTCTCACCCTAGGGATGCAAGAAGGAATTTTCCGAGAGTTTACAAGACCATCGGCAAGGGTGATGGCGTTAACAATAAGAAATGCCATTGACGGGTTCACCATTGAATTAATGAGAAAGCCACATTTAGATGTTCAGGAGTATACTAGAGAACTGGTTACAATCTTCGATAAATCAACTAAAAAGTAATGTGTCACATAGGAGGATAACAATGATTTACTATGAGGTACTTTGTTATAGTTGTAAAAAAATATTCAGAGTATACGAAGGTTCACTAAAATATAAACAATTTAAGGAAAGAAAGAGTAGGACTTTTTGTTGCGATGATTGTGGTCATAAAATACGCATTGAAGCAATCAAAAATTTCTTTAGATAGTTTTTTGGGGAGAGTCCTACTAATAGATTGTGAAGGATTGTACTTAAACTAACGGGTGCGTTAGTTCATTAAGGATCACAAAAAATAATCCATTTTGAACATTTTTTTCAAATGGATTCTTTGTGTTTACGCTAATATGGGGGTTCAGGAGGACCTTTTGATCAATCATTATTTCAAAGCTTGTCACTTTAGGAGTTATTTTTTACCTGTTTTAAGCGTTATTTTGCACTATAAGTAAATATAAAAATACTACCTTTTAATAAAGGGGTAGGGTCAAGACCACATATTTAAAAAGTCCAATTTCTCAGCACAAAAATTGAGAAATTGGACTTTTATCGGATTCTGGTGCAAAAATAATGATATAGAAACAAAGAATCCGGTAATATCCTGTTAACTTTGGGATTAAGCAGCTACTCCGAACAACTTATGAATGAATTCAACCTCATTTGGGCAAACTTTTCCCGTTGATGAGGTTTCTTTCTAATTCTGCAATGACACACATCATTTGGAACATGGCTTTTCCTGTATAGGTTCTTGTATCCATTATTAGAAAAAGAACAAGCTCAAAATCTTTCTTGCTCTTTTTCTTAAGCTATTAATCTAAAACAAATATATCTGTGTGTACTTTTTCGCCCTTTTCCCAAGTAACGGAAGCTTTATAAATATTTTCTTTTTTTGGTGCATCACCTAAATAAAATGACTCATGAGAAAAAGGATGTAATTTAGTCTCTGCTCCATCTTCTGCTCTTCCTTCTTTAAAACTTGTCAGAGTTATTAGAGTTTTATCATTCTCTAATAGCGCGATTTCTTTGACAACAACTTTGTCATCATTAAGTTGTTTAATCGAGGCATCCCAGCCAGTTGGTTCACTAGCATCTCTATTTTCTTTATAACTCACTTTCCACATATCGTTATCCGATTTCCCAGAAATAGATCCAGTGGAGTTATACCAATAAATTCCTAACAAAATTACTAATAGCGGTATAAAGAAAACTAAATAACTTTTTTTCATTGTATTCTCTCCAAGTTAAAATTTAATGACGCGATATTTTACCCACCTAGTATCAATTTTTTTAAAGTTTCTCTTTAAATAATTACTTGTATGACCAGATAGATACAGGGTTCCATTGGATTTCTCATATACAAACATAGAATGTGAGTATCTAGTGGCCTCATCTTTTTTAAATTGGATTACATCTCCTACATCTGCATAGCTAATAAGCGTTTTTTTGCTTGTACTAGACTTTGTTGATTGAGTTTTGCTCCAAAAGGCATAAAAATCTGAAACATTTATCCATGATGTTGATTTTTTAAAGGTTGGAACTTTGCCACTATCATTCATATAACTATACCAGTATTTTGTATTACTAGTGCTCGCGGGAACAGGAGATGGTTTTTTCTTGCTTTTTCCACCGGCAAATAAAATTTGTGATACGAAATTAGTACAATCGTTATTTTGGGATTGATACTGATAACTATTTCTAGAATTATACCATTTTTTTGCGTAAGCCTTTGCCTTGCTTACACTATAAGTTGAATAAGTAGAAAATTCAAGTTCTGGAATACCTTCCTGCTTTTCCTCTTCAACTTCTATTTCGGCTTCAATATCTCCTATAGTTTTTTCTTTTTGTACTTCTAAAGCATTTAAAAACTCTTCCTTTTGAGCTTCTAATACTTCGGGTGTTTGACTTTCTTCTGTGTTGGAATCTTCATACATTCCTAAATTTGTTTCATACGCATACGTATATTCAGAAATATACGCTGCTATAATACCGTATGATGGATCCTCTGCTAATTCAGTATTAGTTTCCTCTTCATAGTTCAGTTTCATTACATATTCACTATATTCAGGAGAACCCATTTCGTAGTTTAATTGTTTTTCATTTAAATAGGTCAAAAATGCTTTTTCTGCCTCTTCAAGAGTATATTCCTCTCTTGGTTTTTCCAATGGTTCTTCATTAGCCTTTACAAAGTTGGGATTTACGTTGGTTAAGAACAATGTTGCACAAAATAATAAACCGAATATTCTTTTCAATTTTTTTCTCCCTATACATATTTTTCCATACTGTAGTATATTAACAATAATATATCCAAATTTCTACATTTTTCTCATGGGATAATAATATGGTTAAAATGGAAATGGCTAGAAAACCAGATATAAAAGCTACTTTGTTTTACACTTTTGATGAAAATATGCCTGAAAAACTTTATGAATATAAAATTTGGTTTAATGAAAATGCAGGTACAGCAACAATTATTAGCAATAATGAAAATGCAAGTTATGGAGAGTTAGATAAAGATAATCTAAAAGCCCTGAAAAAAATTTTTCTTAATAAACGGGTGATTTAGCTGAAGCTCAGAGCTGTCTTTAAGGCAGCTTTTTCTTATGGCACTAACGGGGCAGGTTTGTTCTATAAGGGACTTGGGAGTACAATCTGCTAAAATAGTTAGAAATAAGCAGGGAAGGATAAAGTAAATGTGTGGAATCAATTTCATTTTAGCTAACACCTATAAAGAAGCGTATAAGGAAGAAACATATGTAGAATTTGAAGAGGGAATACACTCATATCTTTTAAGTAAGGAAAAGGACTCTAATAATGAGTTTGGTTTACTTCTAAATCTTAATATTTATGGTGAAACGATATTGTATAGAGACGAGATTAATGAATTAATAGGTATATGTGATGGCGTAATTAATAAATACACAGGGGAGGACAAAGAACAAAAAGTTAGACGTTTTGCTAAAGAGTTAAAGTTTATTTGCATAGAAGCGTTACAGCGAAAAAAACATATATTTGCCATAGGTGATTAGTTTTAAAAAGTCTTAAACTTGGTGCGTTAGCTCAAGATCGGAGCTGTCTTTAAGGCAGCTCTTTCTTTATGCAACTATCAAGGCAGGATAATTCAGTAACGTCGCAGAACAAAAAAAAAAGACAGTGTACCACGCTGCCTCTTTTTGTATGGGTTAAAGAAAACGAAGAATTATTTAAACTTATCTAGTGAAATTATTCTATGTTTTAATTCTGAATTCATATCTAAAACACCTATCACAAATTGATTATCTTCCGTCAATGTTATGTATCTGAAATAATCATCATCAGAAATCAACAAATCGGTGTCATTCGTCATTTTTTCCATTTTGGCAAATACATCTACTGTGTACTCCAGGTGAAAAAAATCATCCAATCCCTTGCTTGAGCTACCTACCCAGGTATACAGAAAATCTTTCAGTGTGATTTGTTCAAGCATCGATAATTGTTTCTTGAATTTTAACTTATCTACTGTTACGTTTATCATCTTTCAACACTCCTTAACATCAAGTATTCATTATATATATTGAAGTCTCCTTCAACAATGCTATTTGCGTAACAATCCGTTTACAGTTTAGTTACTATATTACTATACTAAAGGGGCAGGTTAGTTCTGAACTAACGGGTGCGTTAGCTGAGGATCGGAGCTGTCTTTTAGGCAGCTTTTTCTTTATGCAAATAACGGGCAGGTTAGTTCAATAGAGTTATATTAATTATTATGTTGACTTTAAATACTTTAGCCGCCATTTTGTTTGGCTTTTTTCTATTGCCAATAAAAAAATTAATAAAAAATATAATATTTTTTGTAACGAAATTACCTTGAATCGGATATATAGAGAAAGGAGGAAAAGGCTTGGGAGAACTAGATGAAATTTATAGCAATTATGCTGAAGAAGTATTCAAATATCTAATGTGTCTTTGTTACAACGCAGATTTATCAGAAGAACTAACACAAGAAACCTTCTATCAAGCTGTAAAATCCATTGATAGATATAATAGTGAATGTAAGATGTCAGTTTGGCTTTGTCAAATAGCGAAGCACTCCTATTATAAGCATCTTGAACGTAATAAGAAACAACAAAGACATATGTTTCAAGATGACACATTACATACTTCTCCTGAAGCTGAATTTATTCATTCGGAAGACAAAATTGCCCTATACCGAATAATACACTTACTTGAAGAACCATATAAAGAGGTTTTACTTTTGAGAATCTTAGGTGGTCTTAGTTTCAAAGAAATAGGAGAAATTCAGCTGAAAAATGAAAACTGGGCGAGAGTTACTTTTTATAGGGCTAAGATAAAATTAAGGGAAAGGGGTAAGGATAACAATGGACAATAAATGCAATATAGTGAGAGATTTACTTCCATCATATATCGATCATTTGTGCAGTCAAGATAGTATTCATTTTATTGAGGAACATATGAAATCGTGTAAAAAATGTAGAGAAGTATTAGAAAGTATGAAAAATGATGTTGATTTTACCGATGAGATAGATGAAGTTTATAAAGTGGAAGTAAAGAGACCATTCCAAAAAGTATCCAGATTCTTCAACGGTCAAAAGAAACTGACGAATTATTTACTTCTAGCAACACTTTTCTCCTTGCTGTTTGGATTCATTTTTCTATTCCATTCGATTATAAAGTTTAGTGAACATAGAAAAGAAGTAACTAAGTTAGAAGTAGTAGAACAAGAAAAAGAAGCCATTATGGATGATGTATTTCATATTCTTGGAGCCTCAACAGAAGTGACTGAAAAAGAAGAAAAACAACTTCTTACAATATTTAATAAGTATAATAAAAAACTTAATTTGTTAGCTGTTTTTCCAGCAGCAGATATAGAAGATTGGTTACAGGAAAATGCTTCTGTAAAACAGAAACCTACAGCAATCTATCCTATTGAGTACAATGAAGCTTCCATCATCATTGGAAATAAGGGGATAGTTAGGAAGAATGAGCCTATTACCCCTAGTGGTTACGATTTAGGAACTGTTGTGATGGCGAAAAATGAGTGGGTCATTCAATATGAATATAAAAGTTCGTATGAACAGACTATTGAGAGACATCACCAATTAACCTATTACGGACCAAGCACGTGGAGTATTTTTCAGGCACCGATATTATTATTTACTTTATTTAGTGTTCTTTTGATATTTTGGATTTTCTTAATGAGACAAAATAAACGTCTTAAAGATGTAATGGGATAATATATTTACAGTTCTTATTTTACTAAGAGCTAGTTCTTCAACTAATGGGTGCTTTAGCTTAGGATTGGAGCTGTCTTTAAAAGGCAGATTTTTCTTTATGGAACTAACGGGGCAGGTTAGTTGAAGAAGTTTTCTCAATATGTACTGTTTCCCAAAGTTGTTTCTTACAGCTACAATAATGGTGAAACACAATGAGAAATTGAGAAGGAGCTTATGCAGTTTGAATGTTATTAAATATTTTGGAATCCAATTTATTCTATTTACTGTAATAATCCTAACAGGGTTTTACTCAGATAGTTACATAAGCAAGCCATTTACTTACACTGATTTAATAGCAATAATTATTCATTTTGCTATACTAATCGTCGTGTTAAATGGATACTTTAAGCTAAAAGAACGTCTAACGCCTATTCATTTATTTAATAGAGTTTTACTTTCTTTGTTAGCTTTTGTTATTACCATTATTTTTATAGAGATTTTAACAGGAGAATGAGATTATTTTATCCCTAATCGCGGAATTTAAGGAGGATTTTTAATGTACATAGTGTCCAATTACTTAAATAAATTCAAATACTATATTTATGAGGATTTACGTTCAACAGGCTATCCGGACAGGTGCTCTGGTGATGGTTATGCTAAACGCTTTAAAACCATTGAGGAAGCTGAGGAATACGTAAGGAAAGGACATATATATCTTAAATATGATTCTCCTAATTTTACAATTGAAGAAGTCATAGTGAAGCCAGTAAAAAACTTTACTGTTGAACCTGAATGAATTTAGGAGGAGCAGGCAATGTAGCCTTTTTGTTATTAAGCTAACGGGGCAGGATAGCTTAATAACAAATATGGTTTTTTATGGTAATATAAACTTAATTATTTTCATTAAGGAGTCTACCTGCAATATGAAATTAGATGATAAAAAGAAAAAGATTCAAATGGAATACAGGGAGAAATTACAGCAATAGAAACAGAATAAAAAATTCACACTTGAAGCAATCGTAGTTGCTATTATCATTTTTCTATTCATTGTTTTAAATTTAATTTTTAAAACCTTTTAATATTAAGCTAACAGATCAGAGCTGTCTTTAAGGCAGCTATTTCTTTATGGAACTATCGGGGCAGCATTCCTGTTAGAAGGATGTTCGGGGTCTTGAAAGAAAAAGAGCCCTCTTGTATGATGCATGAGTGTCAACGACCATTGACCCA
>NZ_JBIWES010000046.1:0-7949 GCF_044762665.1 Peribacillus sp. NPDC096622
CATCAAGGTAGAGAAGTAGCAAGATGGAAAATGAAAACTACTGAATGGTCCAAGACATATTTAGAAATTGAAGAGGAATGCCCTATACAAGAGCCCGAATTTTTCATTTGTCTTTTTCAAGCCATTTTCTATGTTGGCGACTAAAATTTCAAGTTATTTATACCCATTCAAAATTGTGAAGTAATGTACTTAAACTAACGGGTGCGTTAGTTTAAGAAGAATTAAGTGATTTTATGAGTGATTTCAGATTTTAGTTATTCAATTAAAGGGCGCGATTGCTGAACAATGAGCAGTCGCTTTTTTACTAGTCTGATCCGAATAGTCTTATAAATAATTGGATGTAAATAATTAAGAAACCCAGCTAATCTTCTCATGTGAAGGTAGCTGGGTTTTAAAGTTGTATGTGCAAAATAGCACTTAAAAAAGGTGCAAAATAAATCCTAAAGTGACATATGTAAATATAAGCGTGCAAAAAAATTCCCTAAAACGTTCATTTTAGGGAGAAATAGCGTTAGAAGAATGCAGCTTTACAATATCAAGAATATCTAATATTAAAAACCCAATTTCTCAATGTTATAAATGAGAATTTACTTCAAAATCTCGCCCCTTAAATAAGAAAGTATAAAGGGAAGCTAACACTTAAACATTTATAAATAAAAATAGTCATTTTAAAGAATGTTGTGATAAATTAGTCCTCGAATTTTATGAAATCATCATAATTATGTCGGATAAAATCACATATTCTCTTAATAGTAAAAGGAGCAGTTTTGTTAAATTTGATATGCAGAGGATTAATCGATGCATAAAGCTCTATACTATTGTCAAGGTCCTTACGAGTAACAGCGAATTCTTCTAGAGTGTTAGGACAATTATGTCTTTTGAGAACTACTTCTGTTTCTTCTAAAAGTAGGTACATAGATTCGTCCTTAAAATACTGTAATCCAGCTTTGATTGCTGACCAAATTTTAGGTTGGGCCATAAAATAGGCACTCCACCAATAGAACTCCGCCAGAGATTCACTTGCATGATCATAATATACATGAAATACAAACAACGCTTTCTGTCCAGTGGTTAGCTCTTTATAAAAAAGTTCTTTTGAAATGGGGCTATTCTCTGGTTGTTTAGCCATTCTTTTTTTATATTCCAGAATCAACGGTTTAAAACAAGCATTTAGCAAGGCTTCATCAGCTAAGGAATCAAACTCTTGTTTTTTTATCTGAACTATCATCAATTATCACTCCTTAAATCAATATACGGTAATTAGAAAAAGAATCAGGTGTAGTATATACAATACTTTACAGTCCTTTTTAATAAAGAAGATTCAACATTTTTCTTAACTTACGTTTCCGTGTTTTGTTGTTAGGAACCCTTATTCTTAAGAAGTAATAGTATAGATATTTAAAATAAAAATTTCGAAGCCTCAGCTGTAAACGGTACTAATTCTTCCACAAGACCATTACGGATCTTATCTGCCCAAGCTGGATCTACCAGTAAAGCGCGTCCTATAGCTACTAAATCGAATTCTTCTCGATCAAGCCTCTCGATCAAGCCATCAATATTGACATTTTGGGCTCCTTTGCCTTCTGCAAAAAAACTAATAAACTCTGTATCAAGACCGATAGACCCAACCGTAATCGTCGGTTTACCCGTCAGTTTCTTTGTCCAACCTGCAAGATTGAGAGGTGACCTTCAAATTCAGGTTCCCAGAAACGACGGGTTGAACAATGGAAAATATCGACTCCAGCATCTACTAAAGGAAATAGAAATTGAGCCAATTGCTCAGGAGTTTCGACCAATTTAGCCGAAAATGGTCTTCTTTTCCATTGTGAATATCGGAATATAATAGGAAAGTCCGGTCCTACGGCACGCCGGCACGCCTGAATAATCTCAACAGCAAAACGTGTACGATCAATAAAGTTACCACCGTAATGATCGTTGCGTTGATTGGTTTTCTCCCAAAAGAATTGGTCAATTAAATAACCGTGTGCCCCGTGGAGTTCAATTCCGTCGAAACCAAGCCTCTTAGCATCCGCCGCCGCCTGAGCAAACGCCTCCACCACTGCATCGATTTCTCGGTATGTCATAGGCTCATTTACTATAAGGCCTTCATCAGTTAGTCCCGATGGGCCAATCGGTAAGGATTCTGGATTTGGCGGCTTACCAATACTACGCTGTGTACCAACATGCCAAAGCTGCGGTATAATCCGACCACCTGCTTCATGCACTGACTTCACAATCTTTGCCCATCCGTTTAATGCTTTGTCACCATGAAAATGGGGGACGTTAGGATTTGATGATGCAGCCGGGTGATTAATCACCGTGCCCTCGGTTACGATCAGCCCTACGCCATTTTCTGCTCGGCGCCTGTAGTAATTTAGAACATCATCACCTGGAACCCCGCCTGGTGAAAATGCTCGTGTCATTGGTGCCATGACAATACGGTTAGATAGTTTCATATTGCCTAACGTAAAAGGTTGAAACAATGATTGAACAGAGTGAGCCTGATTCATAAATACCTCCTAATGGCTTAGTTTATAGAAAATAAAGTATTAAATGTTGCATTTCATGATTTCTTGACAAAATAATTAATTTAGTAAACAATTTATTGTTATAATAAAGTGATGGAGGTAGAATTGGATGAGTACAGACAATAACAATCTAGATATTAATATCGATAACATAACAAAAGAACTTGCTCTCGCATTCGGACAGTTGAGACGTGTTGGGCATGTATTCAATCCCTCTAATGGTCTCAGACAGAGCGAATTAAACTTGCTTGTTTACCTGACCTATCTATGTCCACCAGGCACAACTGGCATCAAAGTTTCTGATTTAAGTAAACAGCTGAAAATCACCTCAGCAGCTGTGACACACGTCATTCAATCACTTGAAAAAAACGGGTATATTACACGCACGATGGATCCCAGTGATCGACGCTCTATTCTTCTATCGGCCACCAAAGACGGACACGATTTTGTTGAAGCAAGAGAGAAAGAGCTGTTTGAACGTTTTCATCATTTGAGCGAACATCTAGGTGCTGATGATGCGCAACAACTCATACGGATTTTAACTAAATCTATAAGATTCCTTAGCACTTACCAAAATAGTGATGAAGTAAAACCATAGTCCGATTACAGACTATGGTTTTATTTAGGGTTAACTTGGTAAGACCCCTCTTCGATCTCTTTGAGAATCGAGTTAGCATTGGGTCTCCATTGTAATTGTTGTTCTGCTCGTAATCCAGATATTCTTTGATTAATACTGGACCCCCAAGCAGCAGGTCCAATTGCTTTTACTGCTTCTTCATAACTCCAAGATTCTATTTTATCTACACCTGCTATTTTTCCAACAGATGTCATAAGCTCTTTGGTCGTAATTAATTCACTGGAAGTTGCATTAAATAGCGAACCAGGTTTTGCCTGCGAATAAGCGCATACATAAAGTCTTGCCAAATCATCGATATCAATTGTTGACCACGCGTTTTGTCCATCATTAATATATTTTGCAGATTGAGATAGCCTCGCTCTTTTAATAGTTGCTTGAATTAACCCGCCTCCACGTCCGTAAACTAGAGTTGGTCGGATTACGATAGTACGGATATTACGTAGAGCAGCTGCCAGCACTTTTTGTTCCTGATCCACTTTCCAATGCAAAAAAGGTAAGGGATTCAAATTTGAGTCTTCATCAACAACATTCTGAAAAGTATCGTTATAGATTAAGGTTCCACTTGTATAAATGAATGGTTTACCAGTACCTTCTAAACCTTCTAACATTGTATTAACTGAGGATACGTCAAGCATTTCCATATCCGGGGTATGCGATATTGCCGTATGAACTACTCCGTTGGCTTTCTTTACACTTTCCTCTAGCAAAGATAGATCCGCAAGACTGCCTATAATCGGGGAGATTCCCATTTTAGCAAACTGCACGGCTTTCCCTTGTGATCTTACGAGTCCAGAAACCTGATACCCTTGAGATAGAAAATGTTGAGCTACTACTGATCCGATATACCCTGTAATTCCTGTAATAAATACTTTCACGACAAACCCTCCTTTGAATATATTTAATTTACTAACTAAATTATTATATATATTATTTAGTAATTTTATTTTATTGTCAATACTTGGGTAAAAATTAAAAATAAAAACTGATTTCCCTTATCGTAAGAGAAATCAGTTTTCATTTTTCAATTATTGTCTTAGCGTGGGTTTTATGTCAAAATGTTGGCGGTACCCCATCGCCATCAAGCTAAGGTGAATTTGTATCATCATAACGAAAAAAACGCTATTCTTTTTGTAGAAATATACAGGAAGGATGGCGTTTTCTATGAGTTTTTCTGTTTCAGACGAAATGAATCTCTTTTCTCAAGAGCTTCAAAACTACTTTTCTCCGTCTTCTCTACAACAATTAGCTAAAGAAGTTGGTTTTGTTCAACGTACAAGTAAATATCAAGCACAAGAATTAATTCCTTTATGTGTATGGCTTAGTCAACAGGTCGCGAGTACACCACTCACACAATTTTGTAGCCGTCTCGAAGCATCAACAGGTGTCCTCATGAGCCCCGAAGGGCTTAATCAACGATTTAATGGTTCAGCCGTACAGTTTCTTCAACAAGTTCTAGCTAATCTTCTAACTCATAGAATTCATTCAACACAAGAAATACTTCATCCATACTCCACGACTTTTAAACGTATTCGGATCCTAGATTCTACAACATTTCAACTTCCAGATAAGTTTGCTTCACATTATCAAGGTTCTGGCGGAAGTAGCCATACCGCAGGTGTTAAAATCCAACTTTAATATGACTTATTGAGTGGGAAGTTCCTCCACGTTTATGTAGGAGAAGGGAGAGAAAATGATAAAACCTTCGGTTCCACGAGTCTACTAACCATTCAACCGAAAGACTTATACATAAGGGATTTAGGGTATTTCGACTTACACGACTTACAGAAAATGAATGATGAAGGTGCTTACTATGTCTCACGTTTGAAGTTGAATTCTCGTATATATCGTAAGAATGATGAACCAGAGTTTTTTCGAAATGGGACTGTGAAGAAAGGTACTCTCTTTATTCAGTTAGACACGGAAGAGCCTATGAATCAATTACAACCTGGTCAAACATTGGAAATTTCAGAAGCATACATTGGGCAGTATCAAAAACTACCCGCCCGAGTGATTGTTCATCGACTAACTGAGGTACAAACAGAGAAAAGATTGAAAGAACAAGCAAAAAAAGAAAAGAAGAAGGGCATTACCTATAGAGACCGAAGCAAACGATTAAGTGGAATGAACGTATATATTACAAATCTTTCTTTAGAAGACGTTCCAACGGAACATATTCATGAACTGTATTCGTTACGTTGGCAGATTGAAATTCTATTTAAGACATGGAAATCTTTCTTTCAAATTGACAAGTGCAAAGAGATTAAGAGGGAACGCTTAGAGTGTCACTTGTATGGGCAACTTATTAGCATTTTACTCTGTTCATCTACGATGTTTAGAATGCGTCAGTTACTTTTAGATAAGAAAAAGAAGGAGTTAAGTGAATATAAATCCATCTATATAATAAAAGACTATTATTTATTGTTTTATCAAGGATTACAAAAGGAAGCCAAAGAATTATCAAAAATCTTTCTACGTTTGTTTCACCTTTTGGAGAAAAACGGACGGAAATGTCATCGTTATAACAAGAAAACGGTCTTTGATATCTTAGGTATTGTGTATGATTGTACGTCACAAAAACTTAAAGCTGCCTAATATTTTTTTTAAAAACCTATTTGATGGTTTTTTTGTCATGCGCATTTTTAGTGTTACCATAGCAAATTAAAGAGAACACACTTTTATATTAACTCTTGTGCGCTTAGCTTGATGGGCATGTGGCGGTACCCCATTATGTTGCATTACATAGTTGAAGAAGTGCCATTTATCGCTTTTACGCAACACAATTTACCTGAAATACTAAAAAATTAATGCAACACAACTCTTAGCGTACGTTTACCGAGTTTTGCTGTCTGGACTCCAAGTACAATATTTCACAAAAAGAGCCTGTTGTTCACAATATTAAATAATTTTATAATATTCCATCATAATTCCACCTATAAAAATCATGAATAAAAAAATTGAAGTGATTATACAAAGGTTTTTAATTTTCTTTGTTTTAACAACCAGAAAAAGTGCTATAAACAGTAAAGTCATAATGGCACTTACTGCTGTTAATAAATAAACTAATTTTTCCAAGATACACATCCTAACCTTTTTCATTACTTCATTCCTATTTTTCATTATTTGCTGACAGTATATACGCCAGATATGTAAATTTTATATTTATGCGTGAACAAATAAAGGATTATACATATTAGTCCTTCTAATATGTATGATCCTTTTTAGGTTGGTATCCCATTCGATAACTTCAAAAATCCCCCCTCTTTCCTAATAAACCTGCCTCGTTAGTTTGCATAAAGAAAGAGCTGCCTTAAAGACCCCTCTGATTTCAGCTAAACGAACTCGTTTAGTTGAATAAACTTTAATGAGTTAGATAAAATAAAAACAAACCCTTATATAAAAGGGTCTGTTAAAGCTTGGTTCCTATAGGAGTGTTTATGTAAACTAAATATGAATATGATATACATAGTGATTTGTAGTCTTAAGAATTCGTCTTTTTTACAAACACCCCTAGGATTAGGCATGCTGCACAAATAACTAAAATAGCAAATTGGCTCAAAATTCCACCTCAAATCATTCCTTCAAACTTTAAAAGGACAAACATATGCTTTAAACAACAGGTTTTTTGCTTAAAACTCTACTGCTCGTTAAAATCTTTCTTTACATTCCAAAATATCTTTTTTAAGTCTTCATAAAACGCCATTGTCAAAAATCCCAAAATGGTAATAACGATAGAATAGGAGCCTAAGTCAATGAAAAGGCTAAAACATACGAATATAATACCTATATCGAAGCCAGGACCTGTAAGATCATTCTCCTTTTTTTTATCCTCCTCAATATTTATTTTTTTTTGAAATGTACGATCATTTTTAATCAGTGCATCTAATGTAATCTCATATAGTTCGCTTAACTTTGTAAGATTGTCAATATCAGGATATCCCTTATTGTTCTCCCACTTATAAACTGCCTGTCTAGATACATTCATTTCTTGAGCTAGTTCTTCTCTAGACATGTTCTTTTGTACTCTTAACTTTTGCAACTGTTCTCTCAGTTCCATATACCCCTACCTCTCAGTACCACTTTATAACAATTATGGAAAAACATCTATAAACACTTAGTAATAGTTTACATAAAGAAAATCATAGGTAGTACACTAGTTATTTAAGGTATTGAGCATTTCCGTAATTGTCTTTGTTATTTTAGTATGACTTTTTTACTATTGTGTTTTCATACAAAAAAGGCTGCCTCAGCAACCTTCCTTATTGAAGTAAAGCACCTGTTAGTTTAACAACTAAACTTAATTTTTTTTCTCTTTTTCGAAATAGAAACCTGTCCCATTTTCTTGTGGAACAAACCCTCGTTGAGCTGACATATTTTCTACCATTTCTTGCTCTTCTACTGTTATAACCGTGTAAACATCTTTTCCTTCAGCTAACATACCTTCTCTACGTTCTTGTTCCTCTCTAGTAACATGTTTGTATGTATCTGTTTGTTTTGAAGAAACTTCCGATGCTTCTGTCTTTTGCAAGTCTTTCGTAAAACCGATTGATACTGCTAAAACTCCTGCAAAACCAAGGGTTAAAACTAATTTCCCTTTCATATAAAAACCTCCCAATAATTTCTAACTCATCCAATAACATATTTTACCACAACTAAACCTATGTTCCTTTAAAAATTATTTCTTCAACTAAACTCCCTCTATAAACATTGATGTATCAACGATTTGCACCACTCGGTGTATTAGGGAAATTATTTTTTTATTCTACTTTTAAACAGAGTATTGAAAT
>NZ_JBIWES010000047.1:0-7848 GCF_044762665.1 Peribacillus sp. NPDC096622
TAGTAAGAAGTCAATAGTTATTATTTCTTTCAGCAATCAGCCAAAAGCGATGAAGTTTTTCGTTTGTCTTAGTTGGTGCTTATTTATATTAATCCTTTCCTACCAATAAGTCAACACATTTCATGCATTTTCTTATTTAATGATTTAATTAATTATTTAGAGGTATAAATGTGCCTTTCTCACCTTGGCTTCCGCTTAAAAAAATGATTCAATCATTTATCCCATCCATTTTCATTAAATCAAATCCCTGTTTGAAATACTCTCCCCTTCGACTAAGTAATGCCTTTGGCAAAATCATAAAGCCTGCAAGTGATCGTAATGGCAATAACAACTGGATAATATGAGGAAACTTTAGATGTATGAATCCAATACTGAAAACTGATTGCTCCTTTCGGATAGTTTGATTTAACTCACGGGATTCCATTGTCCAAATATTAAAAAATTTTTTTACAATTTTACTTTCTTGTACTATAATAAATATATTTTAAAATTTTCAGGAGAGACTTTTAATCATTATAAAAATAGTTGGGAGAGGGATTTATAAATGATTAATAAAAACACATCTTTGAGGATGCAAAGTATCGTTTTTATTGGCTTTATGGGGGTAGGAAAAACGACGATCGGACAGAAAGTAGCAAGGAAATTATATAGGGACTTTATTGATATAGATCAAGAAATTGAAAAGGAATTCAATATGCCCACTACGGAAATATTCAAGAAGTTTGGGGAAAAAACTTTTCGCGAAAAAGAAAAAAGTGTGATTGAAAGCTTTAGTCAACAACAATTGAAAATCATTTCAGTTGGAGGCGGGGCATTTTTACAAGAGGATATACGGAATATCTGTTTATCCAATTGCATTGTCTTTTACCTGGACTTGTCTTGGGAATACTGGAAAGAGAGAATAGGCTTGCTTATTGATAGTAGACCTGTTTTACAAAGTCGGTCCCTTGAGGAAATCGAAGAACTCTTTTACACCAGACAGGAAATATACTCTTATCATCATTCAAAAGTGAATACCAATGATCTTGATGTTGATGAAGTGGCAGACTTTATAGTCGATTCATTGAAAGTGGCCTGGGATATTTATGAACCGCTTAAGTAAGGCCAAACTTTTTGATATGTAATCAATGTTCCCAATAAAAGAATAATAGAAAAGATGAAAAGGGTACAGCGGTATGGATACGTAACCTCCTGTAAACTAATCACCTTTTTATTTTTCTTTTTTAGGAAGACTCTCTAATAATCAGTTCTGGATTCAATATGATTCGCTGTTGTTCACGTTCAATTTTCTCCATTTGCTGATACAGGAGATTCGCCGCCTCTTTCCCAATACGTCTAGGGAATGAGGAAATGGTCGTTAGCGGAGGATGATAGATTTCTGCGACTGGAACGTTATCGAACCCTACGATATCTATATCTTTTCCAGGATTAATTCCTTTCATCATTAATCCTTGCATAACACCGAAGGCAATTAAGTCGCTAAAGCAAAAAATCGCGGTAGGCGGATCGGGATTATCAAGTACTTTCAAAACAGCCTCAAGCCCTCCTTCCCGTGTAGGGGCACTATCTATCACCAACGATTCATCCACTTCCAATCCAGCTCTTGAAAGAGCTTCACGGTATCCCTCCATTCTCTCGATCCAAGTAGAAGATTCCTTGATGCCACCAAGGAGCGCAATTCTTTTATGCCCCTTTCCAAGGAGGTGATCAACAGCGATTCTGGCTCCTTCTGGATAGTCTATGCCTACATAGTCACTATTCACTCCAGGCAGTTCCCTAACAGCAAGCACCATCGGCGTGTCAATTTCATTTAACCGTTCAATTGTATCTTGTGAGCTTTCAGAGACAGGACAAAGTATCAGGCCACCCACCCTATGTTCCATCATGGTTGAAAGGAGATGATCTTGCTTGGCAACCGAGTCGAAAGTAGTCCCCAACAACACTGTATATCCGACCTCATCCAATGCATCGTGAACCCCTATCAGGAATTCAGAAAAAAAGGTATTTGATATGTCGGTAATAATGATTCCTACAGTATCTGAACTCTGCGACCTTAGGTTCGCTGCAATTCTATCGTAAACATAACCCAATTCATGCATGGATTTTAATACCTTTTTTCGCGTCGCTTCCGATATTCGAGGGTTATTGCGAACGATAAGGGAAGCAGTGGATGTGGATACCCCAGCATGTTTCGCTACCTGTTGCAGCGTGACCCGCCCTTTTTTGGATTGTTTCATAGTTCAATCACCATCTTGAATGTATTTTTGATGTACTTATTATTATCATGTTCTTACTATAATAATAATATAGTTACTGTCATTATTACACCCTTGCTTTTGGAACATGGGTATGCCATTGATTAATACTCACTCCAAAACACCTATATCCAAAATTCATAAGCCCCAAAAAAAACACCCTCCTTATTCTAGTTAGATGGAGTTTTAAGTAAATCCTTTATATTTAGCCATGGTTAAATATGGTCTGGTGCTGTGTCAATTTTTTATACCGGTAATATACAAAAGCTGCAGCCAGGATTCCTATGGTAGCAATAAAGCAATCAAAAAGAAATATATGCGATATATCCCCACTCTTAGCGATCAAGCCCGTTGCAATTGGTAAAATGACGCTCGCCAAACTGGATGCTGTCGCAACGATCCCTGTTACAGTTCCTTTTTTTCTCCAGAAAAGTTCAGTCATTATCGCAATGGTTAATTGAAATATCCCAGCTGTCGAGGCTCCAAGGAAAAAGGAGCTAATACTTAAGACAATAGGTGAATGAATCGTTAATATGATGATTACCGTAATTAAGGTAATCATTGGATAAAGCAATATCACCGTCACGGGCTTAATCCATTTGTTTAATAAGATGGATAATAGCAGGACGGAAATCAGTGATCCAACACTATAGTAACTCAATAATTTAATTGCACTTGCAGATGGCATCCCTGCGACTTCCTGGCCGAAACTCGGTAACCAGATTTGCGAAACTGTAAATAACGCAGTTGATGTAAACCCAATTATGATCAGTGCCACTCCTTCGATCCAAAATTTAGGTTCAGTTATGAACCTGTTACTCTGCAAATCCTCCTCTTGACTGACAGCATCGGTTTTGCTTTTTGGAAATGAAGCGGACAAAACCAAAAACATATTCATGAAATAGATGACAGCCGGTAATAAAAATGCAAACCCGTAAAATAATTGGTTCGTAGTAAGAAACAAGATGATGAATGGCAGGATGGTAGCACCAAGCGAACCAAAAGCCTTAACCATAACACTTGCGGAACCAGCGGATTCAGGAAACATTTCAGTTAGCGCCGGATATGTACCAGCATCCATGGCTGAGTTGGAAATTCCCGCAAGTAATGCAAATACAAAGGCCATTTCATATGTGGGGGAAAATGGAATCCCAATTAAAAAAACTCCCATTATAACCGAAGAGACAATGATTAATGGCTTTCTTCCAAATTTATCTGATAATACTCCAGTGAGACCATACGTGAGTAATCTGCCTATTCCTATTGCTGCAATAAGATAACTAATGCCAGTAGAGTCCGTGCCCCATTGTTCTGTTAAAGAGGGCATGTTTGACGCGAGAATTATATTAACCATCCCCAGCAGAAAATAGTTAATATACATACCAGATGCCGCTTTAAAATACTGATTTTTCATTATTACACCCCTATAATAAATCACGTTGTGTTTCTCCCATAGAACACTTTAATGCACAATATAATTACATTGAAGCCTCCCCTTTATGTTATCCATTTAGATGAAAACCACTTTTCAAAAAAAAACGCTAAGAAAAACAAGGGATTTCACTCCCTGCATTTCTTAGCTCCGAGGTTTCTGCACTCAATTTTTGTAATCATTTATCGAAAGATGCAATGAGTATGAAAAAAACCTCTATTTGGAGAAAATCTCCAGAGTGGAATCTTTTTATTCTGCAAACAATTGCTCTTTGATGTAATCAACAGGCATTTGTTGGCCTGTCCATAATTCAAAGGCCAATGCACCTTGCCAAAGCATCATCCCAAGACCATTAATGGCTGTAGCACCCACAGCCTCAGCTTGTTCCATTAATTTAGATTTTCGTGGGATGTAAACAACATCGGTTACGATTAAATCTGGACGCAGCATTGATTCGTCTTGAATGACACTTAAGCCTTCAAGTGGTTTCATGCCAACGCCGGTTCCATTTGCCAAAATATCACTAGTTGCGATTTCAGCCTTTAATTGTTCAACATTTTCAAGAGGGTATACATTGGCTTTCACATTTAAATGCTTCATATCTTCATTGATGATTCGTACATTCTCTTCTGCTTGCGGGAAGAAAGCATCATCACGAGCAAAAATGCTGATTTCCGCCACACCTTCCAGCGCAGATTGAATGGCAATTGGAGTAGCAGCCCCACCAGAACCGATAAGAGTCATTTTCTTGCCTTTAATATCAATACCATGTTCTTTTAGGTTCCGGGTATATCCCATTCCATCGGTGCTGTGCCCTACGAACTTTCCATCGACATTGACGACTGTATTAACGGCCCCAGAGAATTTAGCACTGTCCGCCAATTCATCAAGATATGGAAGGATCTTCATTTTATTAGGCATGGATACGTTAAATCCTTTTACATTTAATGCACGCATCCCTTTGACTGCATCTTCCAGCTCTTCATTTCCAACCTCAAATGCTAAATAGGCGCAATTCAAGCCTAATTTATCGAAAGCTAAATTATGCATGGCAGGTGATAAAGAATGTCCGATAGGTGTTGCCAGCAATCCTACTAATTCTGTTTTCCCATTGATTCTTCCTAGATTTTCCATGATCTATTCCCCCTGGTTTTTTAAACATTATATAAATTCCTTCTTGGAAAGAATTCCTTCTTGGAAAGAATTATGAGTTAAATATTTTGATCAATGATTTCCAATACATCTCTTAATTGAGTGACAGGAATTTGTCCTGGTGCAGATGCTTCTTTTCCGGCACCGAATGTACAAGCAGATCCAAACACCGCACCTGATAATCGACTGACCAGGCCTGTTCCCGACATTGACATCGTAATGAATGGGCGATCGGAATACTTTGTTTTCATCGTGTAAGTTGCATCCAATAAAACGAGTAAGTCACCAACCGTTTGGGGCATTACAGCGATTTTTGGAATATGGGCCCCAAATTCCTGCATTTTACGCAATCGGTAAATGATTTCTTCTTTTGCTGGTGTCTTATCGAAATCATGGTTACACATCACTACGTATACGCCATTTTCCTCAGCTACCTTCACAGTCTCCTTCACTGATGATTCCTCAAAAAACAACTCCACATCGACAAGATCAATATTCTTCGTTTTAATTGCTGTATGAAGAAGTTGGAAATAATAATCATCGCTGATTTCCTTGTTTCCGCCCTCTTTATGGCTTCTAAAAGTGAAAAGCAGCAAAGTGCCGGGAACAGCACTTCTAAGTTTTGAAATCATATCCGAAACAGCTTCTAAGCTTTCGACTTGTTCAAAGACATCTACTCTCCATTCAATGATATCCGGCCGTAGCGCATTTACCGTTTCAACTTCTTTAAGCAGTTCTTCTTCAGTTGTCCCCATTAGTGGAACGATGATTTTTGGAACCCCTTCTCCGATCGTTACGTCTTTGATCGTGATTGTTTGCATGGATGTTTCCCCCTTTTTCATTATCATCAGTGGGGTTCATGCCACACTGATGTTCGGTTAGACCGTTTAATTGGAAACCTTAATTACCTTTTTGTATCGATAGGCAACGAATACGGCCAATAAAATACTAACTACCGCAATTGCCACATCAAACAAGAAGACCTCAGTTAACCCAGCACTCTTGGAAATGATACCTGTAACGAAAGGTATGATGATAAAGGCTGAACTACCTGCAATGTTTACATATGAAGTAATCGTCCCTTTATTGGCAGGGAAGAATTCCGTGATTATTGTCATAGCTAATTGGAACACGCCTGCAGTTGAAAGCCCTATGAAGAAAGCGCTCAAAACGGTTATAAATGGTTGCTGGATGTAAATGAGTGACAATAATGATAATGCTGCAATGACCGGATAGATAATCATGACGGTAATGGGCTTAATTACTTTATTCAATAGAACTGCTAGTAATATGACAGAAACAAGGGAGCCAATGCTGTAATAACTAAGCAACTGAACAGCCTTAGCTTGGGTCAGCCCCAATACATCTTGTCCGAAGTTCGGGAGCCAGACTTGAACCAGCATGAATAATGCAGTTGATGTGAAGCCTAATAGTATGACGGCCAGACCTTCCTGAGCAAACTTCGGTTTTGAGAGGAATTGGTGTTGAACCGGCACAGCTTGTTCATCATTTTGAGTTTGGCTCTGAGCTTTATGATCCGGGAATGAAACCTTAAGCAGGAAAAATCCATTAACAAGATAAACAGCAGCCATTAAGAAGAATGTATACCCGTAAAACATATCTCTAGCTATAAAGAACGCCATGATAAATGGAAGAAGTGCGGCACCGACCGAAACGAACGCTTTTATTAATACGGTAGCTGAACCAGCTTTCTTTTGAAAAGCCTCAATAAGAGCTGGATACGTACCTGCATCCAAAAATGAATTGGCAATACCAGCACATACAGCAAATATAAATGCCAATGTATAGTTAGGAGCTAATGGTATACCTATGAGGAAAATCAGGTAGATAAAAGATGCAGAAACAACAAATGGTTTCCTTCCTAATTTATCCGACAGTCTACCGGCGAAAAACAAAGAAACTAACTTACCGATTCCTATGGCAGAGACCAAGTAACTTATCCCCGAGGCACTTGTATTTAATTGATTAGACAAATTTTCCATATTTGACCCAATGATAATATTGATCATGCCTAAAATAAAATAGCTAATATATAAACCTGTGGCCATTTTTATAAATGGATTTTTCATGAAACACACCCCTATTAAAAAAATTATCGAAATGCAATTTGATTCTTAAGCCTTTCAGAAGTTGCCCCCTTGCCCCATACCATAAATTTAAGAAACATAATTACGTACTAAATAAAATAATAAACTTCATTAGGTAAACCGGCTTAAGTTAGTACATCGTTCTACTAACTCAGCATGACTAATATATCGTTCTACCAATAACCAATTGGTATATCGTTCTACTAACACTTTAAGCGATTAGAAAAGTATTTGAATTAACACTTATGCTAACGATAATTAGTTAAATTTATTTAGTATATCGTTCTACTGAATTATTATACTGCGCTAATTTAATTGTGTCAAACCCATGAAGCAGCCCTTAATAACTATAGCGCGATTCCTCATACTCATTATTTTTAAATTCCGAAGTGCTCATTTTGGATCTCATTTACCTTAAAAGTTCAGCCATACCTTGAATTTATTACTGTTCATACAAGATGAAGAATACCTTTTATTTGCAGTGGCACAAATTATTTTATCCTATTATGAGGGCTTCCTTCTATTATGATATCCCCCACTTTTTTAGTTACCAATTTCTGAATAAATTTCTTTTTAGCTAAAATATATATACTTCTGCTTATTTAAATCCAATTATCCAGTTATTCAATCGATTTTAATAACCCAATGTCCAAGTAAGGCTGCAATAATATGTCGCTTATATCCTAAGTTTAGGATGGTCAAAACGATCTAAATTTAAAATGATAAACACTTTTCGATTTCAGCCCCTCATGGTGATATAACAACTTTCATATATAATTAACAGGGCTTCATAATTTGTTCTTAACGCAAAAAAAGACCAGCCGGATGGCTGATCTTTTTAAATGGCTTGGCGGCGTCCTACTCTCACAGGGGGAAACCCCCAACTACCATCGGCGCTGAA
>NZ_JBIWES010000048.1:0-6981 GCF_044762665.1 Peribacillus sp. NPDC096622
GCAACGTGTAATTGTTGGGCTATATCCACACCTACAATTAGATGTGTATCGGAAATTCTTTCTATTAGTTGATTTTGTTTGTCTTGCATTTTAAATTCATAGTAGGGCTTCCTCCTTAAGACTTTGAGTTAGATTGGACTCTATACTCGTATCTTACTGAGGGGGTCTATTTTTTTCAAACTTGATATTTAACGATCTACAGGAATGCTAACCTGCCCCGTTAGTTCCATAAGAAAAGAGCTGCCTTAAAGACAGCTCCGATCTTCAGCTAAAGCACCTGTTAGTTTAAGTACAAACCTTCACAATCTTGCTAACCTGTCTGTAACTTCGGCGTTATTTTGCGTTAATTTTGAGTGCTATTTGCACATCCAACTTCAAAAATAGGTCATCCCCCAAAACGATAAATTGAGCTTATCAGTTACAAGAAAGTCCAAAATTTCGTTCTGGAGGTACTACAAAACATTACCTTGATGGCAATGTGACGTACCCCAAAAATGGCCAGTAACAGAAATACGCTCTGTTACTAGCCATTTACAAAATTATGCTTAATTTAAATTGACAGTAGAAATATATTGAACAGTTCCTTGTTCAGCTACTAAATTTATCTCTAAAATAAATGTTCCCTTCCTATTTGGCAGATGTATTGTGCTATTTTCAATTGTAATCGATTCTTTCTTATTGTTATTCCAAAGCTGTGCTGTAATATCACTTTCTAAAACTGTACCATTTGCAATATATGAAAATCCTATATCCTCTCCAGATGGTAGGTCGATTTTTTTTTCTTTTTGTGCAAAAGTCTTTATATCATCCACCCGTTTTTTTACAAATTCACCATCTTTCACTTCCCAGTTTACATTTCCTTGTTCCATAATTATTCCGGAACCATTAACGTGTAACTCGCCTGTGGGAGGGCTTGTATCATAATCTTCACCTATAAAATTATAGACACCAAATTGTCCGGCAATTAGAATAATAATAAAAATTGAGATGGCAGCAACTGGGATAAGCAGTAAAAGCTGCAATATTTTTTTCATGGTCTTCCTCCCCTTAGTAACCTGACTTTGACCAATTAATCTTACCACTAATTCCCATTAATTTAATATACAACCTTTTAATTGAATTACTTTGATTGAAATTGCAGAACAGGTACTTTTCCCTAATGAACTATTTATTGCTGAATAATCTATTAATAATATACGTGCAAAATAGCACTTAAAATGAGTGCAAATTATCACCTAAAGTAACACCTGCCCCTTTAGTTGCATAAAGAAAAAGCTGCCTTTTAAAGACAGCTCCGATCCTAAGCTAAAGCACCCGTTAGTTCAACAAGAAACTCATCTTGTGTTCCTTTTATGTACCTTAAATTCGCCTTAAATTAAATACATTTTTCATACTTAAATAACAAAAGCTTTTCAGTTAGCTGAACTTCTCCTATTTTTTCATAGCCAAATTTCTCATAAAAATATTGATTTCTTTTGTTTAAATATGGAGTATATAAACGCCAAATTTTTATTAATGGAAATTCAGCCTCAATTAATTTCATTATCTTTGTTCCGAGACCTTTATTTTGATATTCGTTTGCTATGAATAGTTTATCTAATAACAGTATATTTTCTTTTTTACGGAGATCTATTCCACCGATAATGTTGTTATTTGACCATATTGTGTAATGGATATAGTGTTCAATATTTTCGATTAATTTCTCAGGTGTCTCATTTACAGGAGTTGTATCGTGGTCTTGGTATAACTTATAGTCTTCTGCAAAAGCCTTTTTCTGAATGGCAACAACATATCTACTTCAGTTAAACTTGTTCTTTTGATGGTAATTTCCATCTGTGATGCACACCCTTTATTTAAATTTCTTTGTTATCTACATATTCTATACAAATTGTGAATTATCCTTGTTCAACTAATCTGCCCCTTTAGTTCATTAAGAAAAAGGCTGCCGCAGCAACCTTCCTTATTGAACTAAATATCCGTTAATTAGACAATAAATTAAATTTATCGATTTATATTCTTTGTCATACCAATGGTAAACTTCTCAAATCCAAAAGTTTCATAATATGATTTCAAACTTTCTACACACATAAGTTGAGGAATTACTCGATTTTGCTCACAATGTTCAATTATTCGATTCAACATTTCTTTGCCGATTCCTTCGGACTGGTAGCTCGGTAGTACACACACTCCACATACAATTCCAGTAATCACACCATCTGAAATAACACGTCCCATACCCACTAACTGTTGTTCATCAAAAGCATAAATTGCATACCAACTTTGATTGCACATTTGTTTCAAATCATTAACTGTTAATTTAAGTGAATTCCATCCTAAAGATTCATATAAGGTTAGTAATTGCTTAAAATTTTCAGGGGGTTCTATTGTATAAATGATGAACTATCCTGCCCCGTTAGTGCCAAAAGAAAAAGCGATCCTTCTTAATGAAGACCGCATCCGTTAGTTGAAATTCAAGGATATGTTTTTATGTGTTTATAATTTATTAACTCACCCCTTGTATCTACAACAACCTCATCTATTCCATAACTATTATGGGCATCATAATAAGGTTGGACTTTTAGAGTTATCTCATATTCTCCACCAACTCCGTACAGTTGCTTAATTTTGAGTATTTCTGTGTCATACGAAGCCCAAGTAAGATTACTTGGTGCATCTTTATCATCTTTATATATTTCAGCAATTGCTTTATCTACTGGTTGTCTAAGACTATTTATAAGTGCATATTTAAGTGTTTCACATAGTTCCGTATCAGCTTCATTTATTGTTTTTGAATAAACTGGCGTATTAGAGCTTACTAAGAATATTGATATCAAAAGCATTACTGCGAAATTTTTCATTTTATCACCCACTTTAGTTTCCTAAGAACTGTAAAGTTTTATTCAAATATTTTCCCCTGATAGTGAATAAAGAAAAAGCTTCCTTAAAGACAGCCGTTCTTCAGCTAACGCACCCGAATTAAGGCTTTTTGTAGAGTTGACACAAACTGAGCGATAAAAAAGCACAAACCTTTTGAAAAATAGAAAAAGAAAAATTACCTCCAAGGCCAGAATGTTATTTATTAAAGTGTTTATGCTCTTAGCTGGGTTGGAAGGTTAATCCCGTCATTTTTCCCGATAATTTGCGCTTATTTTAAGTGTTATATTGCACATCCAACTTTAAAACCCAGCTACCTTCACATGAGAAGGTAAGCTGGGTTTACGTCCAATCACTAAGCTATTGCACCTTCTACGACTTTCTGTACAATAAAACAGGGATAATGTTTCTTTGAAATGGAGTAATCTCATAAAGTGGCATTATGAAGTGATAACAATTTACAATATCTTCTTCAAATCTAAACTACGAACTTTCCCCAGCTATAGTGTACTTGAATTTTTAGTGTCTTGATGTAATTGCTCGTTTTGAATCTTAACTTGCTGAAACTGATATATTACATAAAAGATTAAACCCACAAGTACAAATAAAGAAGAAGACAAAAACATACCAGTGTATCCAATATAATTTGCAATGATACCTAAGACAAAGGCTCCTCCTGCGATTCCTAAATCGACTGACATATGATAAGTAGCTGTGGCGGCACCTCTACGTTCTGCAGGCACAGCTTCTATTACTAGCGCTTGTAAACTTGGTTGTATAGATCCTAATCCGAGACTTATGAGAAAGGCTGAAAGCAAAAAGATGGTAAGTGTATTCGATTGACTTAACACAACCGTTCCTACGATACACAATAACATTCCCGGATAGATGACAAAATAAGCTCCGAATTTGTCGGATATTTTACCGGTAATAGGCCTTATTACTAATAACACAAGTGAATAAACAGTAAAAAAGTATCCCGATGCTTCTACCATTTTTAATTCTTTTGCATAAAGAGAAATAAACGAAACAATACCACCATAAACAGATAAGATCATGACAGAAACAATACAGATAAGTATTACCTTAGGTTCGATAAGTTTTTCAATAAGAGACCGATTTTGGTTTCCACCCTTTTTTTGTGTATGATCATCAACCTTTATCAAATTTCCTAAGAAAGCGCTAATTCCACCTAGAATACAACAAAAAATAAATAAAATATTAAAATTCCCACTATTCACAATCCATAACCCTAATGAAGGACCTATTACAAGTGCTAAGCTCACGAAGGCTCCATAATAACCCATTCCTTCAGCACGAAGTTCAGATGGTACGATATCAGCTGCCATTGTTCCCGATGCTGTTGTAGCGATTCCAAAGCTAAACCCATGTATAAATCTTAAAAGGAAAAACAAAAGTATGCCCGGAATGTTTAAATAGAGAAACATTAATACAAAAAAGGCGATACGAGCATACAAAAATACTTTCTTTCTCCCGATTTCATCAAGCCACTTCCCAGCAAGAGGACGGGCAAATATCTGAGCTGTTGTAAAAAATGCAATAATTAACCCCACTTGTCGTTCTGTACCATCAAGATGCTCTACTAAGTAAACAGGTAACGTTGGTAACAACATATAAAAGCTAGTAAACATAAAAAAATTACTAAAACACAGTAGTAAAAAATTACCATTCCATAATTTGTTATTATGCATCATATCTCCCCTTTTCGCCATTTTTATCAGAATATTCTTGTAATCAATTACCAATTATATTATAAATAGGTTATAAATGGAAACGGAGGTGAGCTGAATGTTAAAATTCCAAAGCGCGAGCATTAAAATTAAACCATCTGGATTTGAAACTTGATCTATCGTTCTATGATTAAGCGTTACATAGTGGATCCCCTTGTGGGATCCACTTATTATTTACATAAAGTCATAAAGTCAAAATACGGCTTAACATATATACTAGAATCGTTAAGGAGGAGTAAACTTGATAAATACAGAAAACGCCTTTTTATCAGCATTTTTGTATTTTAAAGAAACTGATAATCAAGCAAATATATGGTCTAAAACGGTTTGTCGTTCTTTACTATCACAAGATTTTACAAAAGCTTCATACCGTCTTGGACAATTACTAGAACCATCTACCCTTTTCGAAGTAGCATCTGTTTCTAAAATACCTGTAGAGTCTTTATCAAATTTAGATTATTCATTGGAGGGACCTATAAAGGATATCAAAGACAAAATATTGAATGTTTCTTACTTTTCTCCAGTAGAGGTATTAAATGTTGCTTATAGTCTTGCTGCTATATCCCGATTTGAATTATCTTCAAAAATCCTTCGCAACATTGAAATTAAACATTTAATCAATGAAGAGTTAATTCACTACTATTACTTAAGTTTCTTTTTGAAAAATAGATTAACCGAGGAAGCATCTTGTGAAGAAGAATTTTCAAACATGAAAAACATTTTTGAGAATCAAACGTTCTCCGAGGTAGCCTTATTAAAAGTTGCTACTCAAGCTATTGTTTGGCACATAAAAGAAAAATCCATAAGTTCAGATCTCTATAAATGGTACATAAAGATAGGGTTAGATGCTGTAAAGGTTTTAGGAGAAGGAAAAACATTCCCTGAAAAGATAGCTCTTTCCGCATTTCACCGTGCTTATGCAATGGTTCCTGCTGAAGAAATGCTAGTGGAACAAACTAGAAATGAAATGGAGAAAGCTTTATATTATGCAAAATCTGCTGTACCTTCAAATGATCTAGAAGTATGCAGGAAACTAAATGCAATCAAAACTTGTTACGAATCAGAATTAAAAGAGCGTCTATATTTGTCAAAAGAGTATGAACAAGCAGAACGAGCAGGATCAGATTTGATTGATACAGACCCTAATTGGTCTATATCTTATCATGAAATGGCAGATGTATATATGCATACTGAACAGTTTGAAAAAGCTCTAACTATGTTTAATAAAGCACAAGAAATTGGCCTTCCCCGTATAACCTATACACATTTTATGATGGGGTATTGTTTAAATTCTCTTGGGAGAAAGCAAGAAGCTCTTATTTCATTTTTGAAGACTTTAGAAGTCGACTCAACTAATTTATCAGCTGGTATTAATGGCTATAACATATCAAAAGAGATTAAACATGATTCTTTTGAAAAATTTAAAAGGTATTTAGACCAATGGGAAACAGAAGGCATTTTAGGTGAGGAAGAAAAGGTATATATCAAATAAATTGGTGACAACTATACAATTTTTTGTACTTTAAGTAGCTAACAACTCTAAAACGTACATTTATCTGTTGCGCCTGGCCCTCCATCAATCTAAGTTGACATGAAAAAAAGCTATTCTTTTTGTAGAATATACAGAAAGGAAGGCTTTTTTTCTATTTCAGAAGAAAGTCCCTTTTCAATATAAATGTTCAATCCACCAATATTTTATTCTCTCATTTCCCTACTACGATGCAGATTTTTCCTTTATTTTTAGTTATTGTTAGATGTTGTTGCTGACGTTGTTTCCTCGTTGCAGTTTCTTCCAGCCTCTTCAATGCCCTTCATGGCATCTAATAAGTTGAGACCTAAGTCAATTGCATCCTTTACTTCTTAAGGTATATCTAATGTACAGAAAAAGGCTTTTTTTGCTGGGGTTTGCTTAGTATAATATACTGAAGTTTTGGTGGTACGTCTTTTTCGATGACAAAAAACGACAAAATAAATGAAAAATAATAGTACTAATATACTTGCAAAATAGCACTTAAAATAAGTGCAAATTATACCTTAATGTAGCTTTGAAACAAAACAACTCTGGCATACGCAATACACCGAATTGAGACGGATGATTCCCATATGGTATATGAAAAACTTCTGTCAATGTAAAAACCCCATTCACTATATAAGTAATAATATATTCTTCTAAACCATGCTACTTCTTTAATTCACCAAGAAAAACCATACTTCCTTCTTTAAGTATGGCACTTGTTAGCTTTATAATTCTTTATGTTTTATTGAACTCCCTCAGTTTGATGCGAATATCTCTCGAATGCTCACTTATTCGCAGGATTTCACAACCCTTTTAATTAGACTTATGGGTAAATGAAAT
>NZ_JBIWES010000049.1:0-6185 GCF_044762665.1 Peribacillus sp. NPDC096622
TGGGTCAATGGTCGTTGACACTCATGCATCATACAAGAGGGCTCTTTTTCTTTCAAGACCCCGAACATCCTTCTAACAGGAATGCTGCCCCTTTATTTCCATAAGAAAAGCTGTCTTAAAGACAGCTCCGATCTTCAGCTAACGCACCCGTTAGTTTAAGTGTATTAAATCAAACTTAGCTGGTTTTGTTTAATAATGAAAGTTGTGCTCAAAACTCATTTATATATATATCCAATAGAAGCCCATTAGAGGGGCCGTACACTCCTCATACCCAACCTATGTACAATGCAGGATACAACCTAACTAGCACAATAGGAATAACGAAAGAAGAAGAGAAAAGGGATTAGATTAGAGTCAAGGATCTACGTGGGCAGGATATAACCCTCCCTCCAACTGCTCCCTATAGGGAAGGTACGGAATATCGGATCCCCCCTCCTACCCCCAGTGACTGGTACTCGGAAAATAGACTCACCATTTCCGAAATGTAGTAGTGGTATTATTTGGTAAATAACCCTAACCATAAACAGCAGCCGGTCACTAAAATGCTAATCGAGGTACGAATTACGGTGGAACTTCTAAATGCATGTCGCTGAAGGCGATTCTAGGCAATTTATCTATCGATATGCAGGTAATTACCCTACTCAATTCAATACAGGAAGCCATGCAGGAGAAGGGGTGGTTAGGAATTTCGAGGTTTCCATTTATTCCGTTTTCTCTCTAAAAATTTTTGCGGTGGGGTGGCCATAACTCGCCAGGAGAAGGGCAAAAAAATAAGCAGGGAGTTACACCAATTTAGTTAGCTAAATACATTTGGAACTTACCCACCGAATAGAGGGGGGGAAAAGCTTTTTTTATGTAGTACAAACCTTTCATCCCAAACTACATATATTAGTAATAATACTGATGAAAGGAAGTGTTTTTTAACCTCCTAAAAACCTTCTGATACCTCAAGGATTTCAAGGATTTCCAGGACCTGGTGTCACTCCAGCTTTTGGCTCGTTTTATGGGGAAGGCACTAGAACAGGGCAGGATCGTGTCCGTATAGATTTTGATTTCCCAGGATTTAGTTTAAATACAATCCCGAATCCGGAAACAAATGAGATCACTGTCTCTCTTAGTGATGTCTATGAAATAAGTGCCGACCTTGTTGTTATTACTAATGAACTTGAAACTGCCTTATTCACGATTAACTGAAGTGTCATAGGGCCCATTCCAGGTTCCTCTTTCGAAATCGTAACAGGATTGACATGTCAAACTGGAGAACCTTCATGGTTTAACACTATAGGTGAGACCGTCCAAGTGGAGTTAAATGCAGGAGAAAACGTGTTTGTGTTTATTCAAAATGTGAGTGGAAGTGTTTCTTATAGATCTCCGTCACTTACTGTAAAACGTATAGGACCCCTTGTATCCTCTGCTAAAGAGGAAATAGAAACTATTAAAGCAGAAAGAGACGCGGAAAAAATAAAAAATAAGCTTCATTGCTCGACTTTTCGGAAAGTGAACAATGAGGAAAAAGGGTGAGTAAAATAGAAAAGCCAATTCAAGGTCGTAGATTTGTTGACACGACCTATAAGTGTAATAACGATGATTTCCTTAATAAAAACGATCATAAAAAATGTAAGGATTGTGAACAAGGGCCTCGAGGACCTCAAGGACCTCCAGGACCTCCAGGACCTCAAGGATTTCAAGGACTTCCAGGACCTCCAGGACCTCGAGGAGAAACTGGACCTCAAGGAGAAACTGGACCTCAAGGAGAAACTGGACCTCAAGGAGAAACTGGACCTCAAGGACCAGGGGGTGCTTTGGCTTATGGATCATTGTACGATCCGTCTGGAAATTTTGTCACAGTGTCTACGGTAAATCCCCCTACTCTGGGGCAGAAGGTTGTTTTCACAACTCCTGGGCCGTTATTAGGAACAGTTCCTTTTCCTCCTGGTCTTGGACCTTATACTGATATTGAGGTTCTGACTGCTGGGGTATATGAGATTAGCATGGATTTAACAGCTAGACTAATTAATGCCTCTAACTTAACGTTTAATACCGAAGTGCAGTTCAGGTTATTCATCAATGACACAACCCCAGTTCTTGAAAGTACTTTTGAATCCTTTAATCGAATTACAGGTGGTCCAGGCGGGCAACCATCGCAAGTTGAAACTAGAAACACGATAGGAAGAACAATCCAACGTCGATTATCCGCAAACGATAGGCTAAGTATTAGAGTTATTACTGCATCTGCCAATGTAACATATAGGTATCCCTCATTAGTAGTCACAAAAATCGCCAACTAGCTGCCAAAGTCAGTAAATAGGAGCAAGAAGAGCCCCAACCTAAATGTTGTGGGCTTTTTCCAATTTACAACTTTCTGATGCTTAATAACGGTGGTGGTTTTGGTTACACAGGTAAATTAAGCGAAGTCTCATTCCTTCTTCAACTAACATGCCCCATTTGTTCTATAATCAACTTCTTGGGAAGCAAGGTTATCCGCAAGTTCCTTTCCTAAACTTAACTAATTCCTCACGAAGGAACGCTTCCTCTACTTCGATATTAGCCGATCTCAGCCTTATAGTTAGCAATAGCCTTCGGTGCTTCGGTAAAAAGCACCCTTTAATCTAAAGCCACGCATCAACATACTCTTCCTGAAGAGTATCTAGATATTGCACAAATTGAAAAGCCGTTTCTTGAACAATGTCTTCCGCATCCTCTTTGATCGCTCCCATTTTTAGCAAAAAGAAATACACAGCCTTCAGTTTTTTATTTAGGTACAAGCTTAATTATTCATCCATGACCACCCTCCTACACTATTAACGATTGAGTATTCATTAAGTAAACAATGATTAGCAAATTTTTCCATAAAAGAGATAACCTTCTGCAAAAAGACTACCCAACAAAGCTAAATATAAATTATTGAATAATATCTGAACTTGCTATGTTACTCGAAACCCTCCCTTTAATTTCCAATTCAACGTCCTTCTAAATATTCCCTCTTATGGCACTAACCTGCCCCGATAGTTGCATAAAGAAAGGACTGCCTAATAGACAGCTCCGATCTTCAGCTATCGCACCTGTTAGTTCAAGAATATTATTAATATCAATTACTAATTTGTAACCTTTCAGATTGTTCCTTACTTATAAAATGATTAAACAAAAAATAGATATATACCCCTATCACGGCCCCAAGGATATTTAAAATGACATCATCAATGTTTGTTGAACGAGCATAAATTAAAAACGCTGCCCCTGTAGAATTTTCAATAAATTGAATTAGTTCAATCCCAATAGAGATAAGCATTGTAACCATAATAGTCTTTTTTTTACTTTTTAAGATGCTAAGAGACATTAGTGCAAAAGATAATGGGGTCAACATTAATAAAGGACCCATTATTTGTGTAATTTGTGATGCTAGAATTGTTTTAAAAGGAACTAAATTTAGCAATGGAGTTGTTGAAGATATAACTCGTCCTTCCAAATAATGCCATACCTAAATAAAGGTAACTACCTGATGTAACGAGCATAAATACACAATAAAAGCAGTTAGAATGACTAACTTATAAAAATTATTTACTATCGCTTTTTTCATCAAAAATATTACACAAACCGTTATAGGAATACAATTGATATAAAGCTCAATGAATTTTATGCGTAAAAAACTAGAATCATAATTAAATTTTAATATTAACTGGATAAGGAAAAAAAAGTAGGAATAAGAATTGTAACCCATTTCACATTTTTTGACATAGCTAACCTATTTCTTCACAAAATCATATGAACATTTTAACATTTATCTATAATGACTTTGACCAAATATTAAAATCTTGTTCAACTAACCTGCCCCGTTAGTCCCATAAGAAAAAAGCTGCCTTAAAGACAGCTCCGATCTTCAGCAAAAGCACCCGTTAGTTCATTAAAAAAAGCGATTCTTATTAAAGAATCGCGCCCCTTTAGTGAAATAACCCCATAGATAATTACAACTCACTGTTACTTCCTTTTATGTCAATACTCGCCTTTTCAAAACATATATTAACTGTCCGTTCGTTTGAACGAGTACGATGCATTGTATTAGCAGGAACAGTAAATATTTCACCTGGTTTCAAAGAAACTGTTTCATTGTTTTCTAAGTCTATGAAAAGTTCACCTTCTAATACATAAAATAATTCATCGCAATCGTCGTGTTTATGCCAGTGAAATTCTCCATTTATCACAGCTATTCTAAGAGCGTGGTCATTTACTTCACTTACGATAAAGTTTGTGTAGTCCTTTTGGTCTTGTATTAATTCGTGTAGGTTAAAAACTTCTAATTGCCCCTTTTTTTGCATACTCTTTCTCCTTTGAAAATCTACTCTTCTTAAATAGACTAAATTCGACAATAGAACGAAATAACCTTTTTTCTTCAACTGACCGTTCATTAAGCCTTATTCCATTAAATGGCCCAATTGTTGAGTAAAGACAAACAACACTCTTAAACTAAACTGCCCCGATAGTTCCACAAGGACATTTTCTTTTATTGCAAAATTTAATTTCCACCTGTTATATTTAAAAAGAAACTAACAGGAAGTGTTATTTGATGAAACAGGCTCTAATAATTATTGATATGCAAGAAATTTTCTTTAATTATCCCCAAAACTATTTATTTAATAATGAGCAATTAGTTATTAATATAAATGAGCAAATTAAGCAAGCTCATGAAAAAAATATACAAGTTATCTTCATTCAACATACTAGCCAAAACGAAAAAGACGAACTTTTTGAAGGGAAAAATGACTGGAAACTTCATAAAAATTTATTAGTATCCTCTACCGATAAAATCATCAAAAAATCAAAATGGGATTCGTTCTATCAAACTGAACTCTTAGATTATTTAAGAACCAATGAAATAGAACAACTCATTTTTGCAGGCGCACAGACTGAGTTTTGTCTCGACACAACTATTAGAGCTGCCTTTAGTTTAGGGTATCAAAAAAATCTACTTTTGAAAGAGACACATAGTACATTAAATGGTGTAATTTTAAATGCAAGTGATATTATTAATCATCATGAGTCTATTTGGAATAATAGATTCCTAACTGTTATTGATGGTGAAACAAAATTATAGATTACTACTTAAAGAACGGTTATTTACCGTTCTTTTTTTTAGAAGAAGAGCAATTGCTCCACTTCTGCTTTTGAATCTTTTCTACATAATGTGTTGATGTGTTGACCTCAAAAATATATTCGAGTGGAATGTTAGCTTCTTTTCTTCAACTAAACTGCCTGTTAGAATAATAAAAAGGACTGTCTAAACAGCCCTTCGTGATCTTCAACTAAAGCACCCTTTTGTTTAAGTACATTCCTTCACAAAACTTGTCATTTGCCATTTCTATTATCACAGGAATGCAGCCTCTTCATATTAGCTCAACCAACAGGACTTCAATCCCTCCTGGAACAGTCCCCCTTTAGCTTAGAAGGATAAAATGATGTTGACGTTGAATATACATCAAATAATCAATTACTGTTTTAAATCAACAAAATTTAGAGGAGTTATTCTAATGAATAATATTTTAGAGGTCTTGTTTACAGAAGAAATTTTAAAACGTATCGACAACTTAAGCGCAAATTCAAAACCATTATGGGGAAAAATGGATGTCGCCCAAATGTTAGCTCATTGCTCATCCTTCCAAGACATTGCTATGGGCTATTCTATGCCTCCAAGAGGTTGGTTAGGGCTACTAGTAGGTCGGTTTGCAAAAACCATGTTTTATAATGACAAGCCCCTACCACATAATATGTCTACTATTCCAACCATTTTAATAACCGATAAAAAAGATTTTGAAATAGAAAGAGAAAGATTGAAAGAAAATATTACAACCTTCCAAAAGAATGGACCAGAGGCTTGTACAAGTCACCCACATCCTTTTTTCGGAAAACTTTCTTCTGAGCAATGGGGACATGGAATTTATAAGCATCTTGACCATCATTTAAAACAGTTTGGGGTTTAGTTACGGGAATTTAATTATGGACGCAAATCCTTAGATCAACGATCCGGTAAAATTGGATTGGATAATAAGGTTTGAGCTTCAACCATTAATAAATTGACTGGTTTTCTTATGGAACTAACCTCCCTCTATAAACATTGATGTATCAACGATTTGCACCACTCGGTGTATTAGGGAAATTATTTTTTTATTCTACTTTTAAACAGAGTATTGAAA
>NZ_JBIWES010000050.1:0-4341 GCF_044762665.1 Peribacillus sp. NPDC096622
GATTGGACTCTATACTCGTATCTTACTGAGGGGCTCTATTTTTTTCAAACCTGATATTTAACGATCTACAGGAATGCTAACCTGCCCCGATAGTTAATTAAGGGTGACTTTTTCACTTTAAATTGAATGTAGATTATGTAAAAAATCGTACATTCAAATCGTGTAGCCAATTGGCGGCCACACCCTATAAGTTAAATAGTATGTAGATTATTTTGTGTTATCAAGAGATGTCTTCGCAGATACGATTTACGCTCCATTTCTACTCTTTTTTGATAAACAGCATACTCCCTTATTTTTTGTAAAATGAGCATTCTTGAAAAATCCACATATCCCCTAATTGCTTGTCCTATACAAGATAATTTTACAGACATATCTTGTTAAAGAGGACAAGGGGGCGTAGTATGGGCAATTCTTTTTTAACCACTATTGTCCATACTTTTCCAGTCCTTTACAATTTTTAAAGGAGGGATAGATATGGGCAATGGTGAAAATGGTGTAAACATTGGTTTGATCCTTGTGCTTTTCATCCTACTAGTGATTATCTTAGTAGGACTGTAAATAATAAGTAAACAAAGGGCAAGGAGCTGACTCTTTTTTTGGAGTCAGCTCTTTGCCCTTTTACATTGCTATTCTTTATTTTCATTCTTGCCTTCACTTTCGCCTACAGTTTTATAAAGGCTACGTACAACCGGTAAGATTTCTAATACTTTATCAATATCCAAATTATTAAGGAAGCTTAAAGGATTAGGTTGTGGAACTTGAGACATCGAATACATAGCAGGTCCCGTTTCTGTACCTTTATAAAAGCTAAGTGCAACCGGTAAGATTTTATCCAAATTTTCTGTACCTTTAAAAAATCTACGTACAACCGGTAAGATTTCTAATACTTTATCAATATCCAAATTATTAAGGAAGCTTAAAGAATTAGGTTGTGGAACTTGAGACATCGGATACATAGCAGGTCCCGTTTCTGTATCTTTAAAAAGGCTACGTACAATCGGTAAGAGGGTTAACATTGTGTCAGCATCAAGATTAGCAAGTATGTTTGAAGAATTTGTAGTAGGTACATTTTGTTGCATCGAAGAAATTGCAGTCCCCATTTTTTCCAGATTACTATTTAATAGCGTTATTTCATTTAAGACTTTATTCAATGTTTCTGTTGTCTCTCTTTGTAGTTCCAACATTTGAGTTTGTACTTCTTTTTTATCTCCCAAAACTTCTCCCCCTTTTGTTTTCGTTTCTTTACTTCCTTTTTCTTTGTCCATTAATGTTTCTTCTCCCGTCTTTTTCAAAATTTGATACAAAAAAGTAAATTCAGGTTGTCCACAATATATTATGTTTAACAACAGTGTGAAGTATAGACGAAGGTGTAATAACGTCTCAAAAAAGACACTAGCAATAGCTGTGTCTTTTTTTTTCCTTATTTTTTACTTAATCTGCTTCGTTACTTTAAAGCCGTCTGGTTCGGCAGCTTGACCTTCAATTCAAGCCTGCCCTGATAGTTAATTAAAAGTATTTGTTTGGTGCTTTTTACTTGAGGCCGAATGTATGATTTGTATAAGAATCATACGTTCAAAAGGCCGCCATTTGGCGGCCTTCTTATGGCGCTAACGCACCCGTTAGCCATCCATGAAGCGCAAAAATCAGCGCTTCACCACAGAGAATGAAAATTGGTCACTATGTCGATAATGTTTTAATGGCTGGCGAAGAAGGTCGTTGAACTATGGTGCCTTTGAGCCCATCCGTTAGTCTGACTCCGACGACCACGGTGTACCACCGACTGTCGCGCCCTTTATGGGTAGCACTCATGGGAGATTAATCCTTTTTTGGTCGTCGCGCTAGCCTCTACTTAATTTGCTATGATTGGAGGTTTTTGTTTAACGATTTACCAAACTCAATCAGATTACTCTTAAGGCTTGCCTTTTTTTAAAAAGCGTTTTTACTGGGTCTATTTTGTTGTGCTTTTTTCTGGATTTTGAGCTTTTTTAATTTTCATGGGAGTTTAAGTACATCACTTCACATTCCAAAATATTGACTTCTATCATTTCTCTTCACAATCACTAAATAAATAAAAATACTTACAATCATTAGACAAAAGGTAACATTTTGTGCAATACCAACGATGTCACTCCAGCTACTTGTACCATATACAAACAACTGCAAGATTAACCCTCCAAGTAAAATCAGTAGTACATAAGGTGTTTTTTTTATTAAAAACCCTACAATTCCACCAGAGATACCACCAATGGTTGACGCCCCATACCAGTTCACATATGAGATCGCCAGTTCTTTAAATGATATCGTTACTGTTACTGGTACATCTATATAAAAATATCTAATCACGAAATAAAACGTAATTGCAGTGATTGTATAAATGGCCCCAAGTAACGCAGCCTTCTTAATGTTCCTCGCAAATAAATAGCCAACAAGCATTGCTAAAATAAACCACATTGGTAATGAATTAATCATTACCGCAAAATACGAAATGACGAATTCAAGAACTGTTATACCGTCACCTAAAAACGTTAAATTATCAGAAATAACTGAAAAAATCGCAACAATTAAACCAACGATAAATGTAAAGGTAACAAACTTCCAATGCACTCTATATTCTTGGTTCTCCTTCAAAAAAGCACCTCCCTATTAATCCTTATGATTTCTAGGTGTATGTACTAAGTGGTTCATACACCTTATAGATGTACTATATCCATAATACACAAAACGTGTCAATATGGTTTAGAACAAATTCTTGTTTAAATAGTTACACTTTTAGTATGAAAATCCCCTAACCTGCCCCTTTAGCATAAGAAAAAGCTGCCTTAAAGACAGCTCCGATCTTCAGCTAACGCACCCGTTGTTTTAAACAGTAATTCTCTCAAAATATAAATATATTTTGTTCTTCCACGAACCTGCCCATTAGCCCAAGAAGCGACTACTCTTCTTGGGCAAACGTCCCCTTTCGAAAAACAATTCATATGCCGGAATCTTGTATGCTAACTTTTCAGGCAAATCAGACCCTAATAATAATCAAATATTAATACGCTTTGAATAACGTATTCAAAAAAACATAAAAACTACATAAAATTACTTAATTTCATAGTTCAGCCAAACTGCCTTTTGTGCCCCAATTTTGTCATATAACGATTGGGCAGTAAGATTATCATGTGCTGTTTCCCAAATCATATGAGAATAGTCATTCTCTCTAATATAAGTGACACAGGACTGAAGTAGTTTTTCACCAATTTTTTGTCCTCTTACATCAGGTTTTACAAATAGATCATGAAGGAAAGCCATTCGTTTCACTTCTAATGTATTAAAAGTAAAATATAAAGTGGAAAAACCAACTAAGTGATGCGGTTCCTTTTCTACAACAAACTGGATACCTTCATAGGGATTTTCAAGTAAATGATTGATCAATCTTTTGAGTGAATCATCACTTGGACGAGGACACTTGTAGAAATCAACGATGTATTGGTTCATTAATTCGAGAAGTTGTGGGACATCATGTTTTGCAGCAGTCCTAATATTTACTGTTTCCATATTATTTCTCCTCCCAATTTTAAACTTTTCAATATTAGGTCATGCAATTTTAATACCAAAAAATAACAGACACCTAAGATTAATTCATATGTTTGTTGAACTAAACTGCCCCGATAGTTCCATAAGACAAAGATGTACCAAAGCAACTCCCTTATTTCATCTGTTGAGTTAAAACCTGTTAAAATATGTAATGTAAGCAAGATAACTAATTAAATGGGGGAGAAATATGAATGTAGAACTAACAAGATTTAGAATTAAGGAAGGTAAATCGGAACGGGTAGATGAATGGTTAAAGTTTCTAAACGAAAATATGAATGATGTGCTGATAACCCTTGAAGCCGAAAAAATGTATGTTGAAACTATATTTAGAGAACGTCTAAATGGTGATGAGTTTTTATATTGGTACTCTGTCCAGGGTCCAGGCGGACAAGAAGTCCAGGAATCAGACCACTGGATAGATAAGAAGCATTTAGAGTATTGGAAAGAATGTATTGATGAAACATTCAGACCTGTTGATTTAAAAACGGAAGTAGTTATGGTTCCAGAAAATATAAGACAAAATATGAAATGACCTCTACTATTTGAGGTCTTTTTTTGCTCTTTTTGATATTTTGATACGCTGAAATAAGCAATTACCTCTCGTTTCTACACTCTACTTTTCTCTAAATTACACCCGTTCTTATGTAACTAACCTGCCCCGTTACTACCATAAATCGAGTAGGAGGAGGTGCCTAGCCTCCGACCTCTCACACCACCGTACATACCGTTCGGTATACGGCGGTTCAGTTTAAGTCTGACGTA
>NZ_JBIWES010000051.1:0-2600 GCF_044762665.1 Peribacillus sp. NPDC096622
AAAGCGTTGGTTAAGTCCTCGATCTATTAGTATCAGTCAGCTCCACATGTCACCATGCTTCCACCTCTGACCTATCAACCTGATCATCTTTCAGGGATCTTACTAGCTTGCGCCATGGGAAATCTCATCTTGAGGGGGGCTTCATGCTTAGATGCTTTCAGCACTTATCCCGTCCGCACGTAGCTACCCAGCTATGCCTTTGGCAAGACAACTGGTACACCAGCGGTGCGTCCATCCCGGTCCTCTCGTACTAAGGACAGCTCCTCTCAAATTTCCTGCGCCCGCGACGGATAGGGACCGAACTGTCTCACGACGTTCTGAACCCAGCTCGCGTACCGCTTTAATGGGCGAACAGCCCAACCCTTGGGACCGACTACAGCCCCAGGATGCGATGAGCCGACATCGAGGTGCCAAACCTCCCCGTCGATGTGGACTCTTGGGGGAGATAAGCCTGTTATCCCCGGGGTAGCTTTTATCCGTTGAGCGATGGCCCTTCCATGCGGAACCACCGGATCACTAAGCCCGACTTTCGTCCCTGCTCGACTTGTAGGTCTCGCAGTCAAGCTCCCTTGTGCCTTTACACTCTACGAATGATTTCCAACCATTCTGAGGGAACCTTTGGGCGCCTCCGTTACTCTTTAGGAGGCGACCGCCCCAGTCAAACTGCCCACCTGACACTGTCTCCCACCCCGATAAGGGGCGCGGGTTAGAATTTCAATACAGCCAGGGTAGTATCCCACCAACGCCTCCACCGAAGCTGGCGCTCCGGCTTCTCAGGCTCCTACCTATCCTGTACAAGCTGTACCAAAATTCAATATCAGGCTGCAGTAAAGCTCCACGGGGTCTTTCCGTCCTGTCGCGGGTAACCTGCATCTTCACAGGTACTATAATTTCACCGAGTCTCTCGTTGAGACAGTGCCCAGATCGTTACACCTTTCGTGCGGGTCGGAACTTACCCGACAAGGAATTTCGCTACCTTAGGACCGTTATAGTTACGGCCGCCGTTTACTGGGGCTTCGGTTCAAAGCTTCGCTTGCGCTAACCTCTCCCCTTAACCTTCCAGCACCGGGCAGGTGTCAGCCCCTATACTTCGCCTTGCGGCTTCGCAGAGACCTGTGTTTTTGCTAAACAGTCGCCTGGGCCTATTCACTGCGGCTTTTCTGGGCTATTCACCCTAAAAAGCACCCCTTCTCCCGAAGTTACGGGGTCATTTTGCCGAGTTCCTTAACGAGAGTTCTCTCGCACACCTTAGGATTCTCTCCTCGCCTACCTGTGTCGGTTTGCGGTACGGGCACCTTACATCTCACTAGAGGCTTTTCTTGGCAGCGTGGAATCAGGAACTTCGGTACTATATTTCCCTCGCCATCACAGCTCCGCCTTAATGGAAACGGGATTTGCCTCGTTTCCGGCCTAACTGCTTGGACGCGCATATCCAACAGCGCGCTTACCCTATCCTTCTGCGTCCCCCCATCGTTCAAACGATGTATAGGTGGTACAGGAATATCAACCTGTTGTCCATCGCCTACGCCTTTCGGCCTCGGCTTAGGTCCCGACTAACCCTGAGCGGACGAGCCTTCCTCAGGAAACCTTAGGCATTCGGTGGAAGGGATTCTCACCCTTCTTTCGCTACTCATACCGGCATTCTCACTTCTAAGCGCTCCACCAGTCCTTCCGGTCTGACTTCAACGCCCTTAGAACGCTCTCCTACCATCGACACCAACGGTGTCAATCCACAGCTTCGGTGATACGTTTAGCCCCGGTACATTTTCGGCGCGGAGTCACTCGACCAGTGAGCTATTACGCACTCTTTAAATGGTGGCTGCTTCTAAGCCAACATCCTGGTTGTCTAAGCAACTCCACATCCTTTTCCACTTAACGTATACTTTGGGACCTTAGCTGGTGGTCTGGGCTGTTTCCCTTTCGACTACGGATCTTATCACTCGCAGTCTGACTCCCAAGAATAAGTATTTGGCATTCGGAGTTTGACTGAATTCGGTAACCCGTTGGGGGCCCCTAGTCCAATCAGTGCTCTACCTCCAATACTCTCATCTTGAGGCTAGCCCTAAAGCTATTTCGGAGAGAACCAGCTATCTCCAGGTTCGATTGGAATTTCTCCGCTACCCACACCTCATCCCCGCACTTTTCAACGTGCGTGGGTTCGGGCCTCCATTCAGTGTTACCTGAACTTCACCCTGGACATGGGTAGATCACCTGGTTTCGGGTCTACGACCTCATACTCATTCGCCCTATTCAGACTCGCTTTCGCTGCGGCTCCGTCTCATCAACTTAACCTTGCATGAAATCGTAACTCGCCGGTTCATTCTACAAAAGGCACGCCATTACCCATTAACGGGCTTTGACTACTTGTAGGCACACGGTTTCAGGATCTATTTCACTCCCCTTCCGGGGTGCTTTTCACCTTTCCCTCACGGTACTGGTTCACTATCGGTCACTAGGGAGTATTTAGCCTTGGGAGATGGTCCTCCCTGCTTCCGACGGGATTTCTCGTGTCCCGCCGTACTCAGGATCCACTCAGGAGGGAACGAAGTTTCAACTACAGGGTTTTTACCTTCTTCGACGGACCTTTCCAGGTCGCTTCG
>NZ_JBIWES010000052.1:0-4061 GCF_044762665.1 Peribacillus sp. NPDC096622
ATACTCTGTTTAAAAGTAGAATGAAAAAATAATTTCCCTAATACACCGAGTGGTGCAAATCGTTGATACATCAATGTTTATAGAGGGAGGTTAGTTCTATAAGAGTTGGAACTTATTTGTAATTACTGTGGTAAAATTAGGGTGACTATTAGATATAATAAGGGAGTTTAATATGGATAAATACAAAGTAATTTTATTTGATTTAGACGGAACACTTTCAGACCCTAAGGTAGGAATAACTAAATCGGTTCAATATGCATTACAAAAAATGAACATTGTTGAGCCTGACATTGATAAACTTGAATGTTTTATTGGTCCACCACTACAAGTTTCATTTGCTGAATATTACGATTTAGACGAGAAAAACACACAAAAAGCAATTGAATTATATAGGGAGAGGTTTAAAGAAAAGGGAATGTTTGAGAATGAGTTATATTCAAATATTGCATTACTATTGAAATCGTTAAAAGAACAACAATTTACTTTAGTTGTAGCAACTTCAAAGCCTACTGTATTTGCTGAACAAATACTAAAGTACTTTAATATTGACCAATATTTTGAACTTATTGTCGGAAGTAACCTTGATGGAACAAGAGCGTCAAAAACTGAAATAATTCTATACATACTAAATAAGTACAAGGAATTTACGCTTAGTGACTTTATTATGATTGGCGACAGGAAGCACGATATTATTGGTGCATATAACACTGGAATTAACTCTATTGGAGTAACTTATGGATATGGTTCATTTGAAGAACTAAGTCATTCTAACCCTACTCATATTGTCAAAAGTGTAAGCCAGTTAAAGGATATTTTGATGGGTAGTCAAGTCAAATAAAGATCTTGAACTAAAGGGTAAGAAGGCAGAAGATTGGAACTGTCAATGCGACAGCTTTATTTTGTTCCACTAATGGGGGAAAGTCATATGCAAATTATTAACGTTAGAGAACATCCAGAGTATAAAGAAAAAGCAATTAAATATTCAGTGCAAATGGGCAAACGAAAACAGTATGAAAGTATATGAGGACTGTATTACACACAGCATAACAACGAACAGTTCGTTTCCGGTTTGGTATTTAATGGAGGATGCTGGTGAAATTATTGGCTGCGCAGGTCTTATTAGCAATGATTTTATTAGTCGTATGGATTTATGGCCATGGATATGTGCTCTTTATATTGAAAATAGCTATCGTGGTAGGTCTTTAGGTAAAGAGCTACTCTTACGTGCTAAAGCTGATGCTGAAAAAGCAGGATTTAATAAAGTTTTCCTTTGTACTGACCACATTGGGTACTATGAAAAATATGGATTCACTTACATAGGTGACGGGTACCATCCTTGGGGAAGTAGTTCAAGAATTTATGAGAGCAATAACCAAAATAATCATTTTTCAGCTTAGCGATTTTTATTCAAGAATGACTTTTCTTAATGAAATATCAGGTGCTTTACTTCAATAATTGAAGTTGCTGCGGCAACCTTTTTTCTTCGGAACTAAAGGAGCACTTTAGTTAAACAAGGAAAATTAAAGAGAATAGTAGAAATAAGTTTTTACAACTTATTTGGGGGATATTCGTATGATAAAAAAGATTTATGTTGTGAGACATTGTGAAGCACAGGGGCAACCTTCGGAATCTCAATTAACAGAAAAAGGTTCTAAACAAGCGAAATACTTAGTTGATTTCTTCAGTGATGCAAAAATTGACCGAATAATATCAAGTCCGTTTTTGCGTGCTATTCAATCAGTAGAACCATTAAGTGAGAAAACAAATATTAAAATAGAGATTGATGAACGGCTCTCAGAACGCGCACTAAGCACAACGGACTTACCTGATTGGTATGAAAAACTAAAAGCAACATTTAATGATATGGAATTAAAATTTGAAGGAGGAGAGTCAAGTCAAGAAGCGATGAATCGAATCGTAAATGTTGTAGAAGAAGTCATTAAAAGTAGGAGTGAAAACACAGTAATCGTCAGTCACGGAAATATAATATCCTTACTTTTAAAGAATTATAATAGTGACTTTGATTTCGAATGTTGGAAAAGTCTTAGTAATCCTGACGTTTTTCAAATAAACTATATTAATAATGAAGTGATCTTGGAACGTATATGGGATGAAGATAAAATAATAAAAATCTAATTAAATACATTATTTTAATGAACTAACAGGTGCTTTAGTTCATTAACAGGGGTTGCTTCGGCAGCCTTTTTGTTATGGCACTAACGGGGCAGGTTAGTTCAACAAGGAGCGCCAAAAAGGAGGCGTTGAACAAAAATACTATGCGAGTTTACATATGAGATCGATTTTATCGATAATGAAAAAGGATCTTCCATTGGAAAATCCTTTAATATGTTTCCTCAACTAAAGTTATCTTAGTTAAAAGTGTGTAATTTAATAAATATCAACAGTAGCCCCAATAAGAGAGGCTCTAATAATATCTATATTATTAAACCGTTCTAACTCTTTTGGTGTCCCTGTAACTACAGCTCCACTAATACGAATATCGCTAACTTTTGGTGATGACTTTTCATTAATACTATTAGCTAATTTCTTTACCTTGTTTTGATGGTTTCCATCCTCCAGACTAAGCTTTTTAATGATATTTAGAAAGTATTGTCCTCCTATTTCAAAATCCGAATCGAGTACTTTAAAACCATATGCATATCCTCCACCTTGTGTAATAGCATGTCTTTCGTTTTCTTTCATAAGTGCTTCCTTTTTATACTCCTTTACTTGAGCATCAGTAGATGTGTCTACCCACAACCAATTAACATTATTTGTTCCAAGGATCTTTGATGCTTCATGAAGGGTTAGAGGCTTTTTAAATGATAGAGCTACTTCTACTATCTTATTATTACCTAATTCTGTCGCAATAGTTATCTCATTTGGAAGATAGCTATATGTAAGTTGCGGGAAGTAAAATTCAATTTCTCTCTCTCCATTAAGCTGATTAAAATTCACGTACCTATTTTCTCTTTCACTAAATATTTTTGTTTCACTACCATTTTCATCAATCCATCTTTTTCCAAATAACGGTGTTGTTACACTATCTGTATCCCACAATATGACTCTATCCCCAATTTGCTTCACATATGTTATTTCCTCAGTATAACTAAAAAGATTTGAATCGGAAGGACTTGCACTTCCTTGATGAGTATTTGCTCCATGAATTAGACTATAATTTCCTGAATCATCATCAGATCTACGTTTTTCAAGTATCTGTTGGCTCCCTATATAAATTACTGCTAACAAAAATATTGTTGTAATTGTTGTTATTATGAAATATTTAACAGTTTGTTTTCTTTTAGCCTTATTCATTACATTTTGAAAAGAAGATTTACTAGTAAAATCAATCTCATCAGTAGTGTTTTTTTTACTCATTGTTATTCCTCCTATAATATTTGACAAATTGTTTCCTCGCTCTAAATAGGTTGGTTTTTACCATCCCAATACTCATATCAAGTAACTGGGATATCTCTTCATATTTTAGATCCCACTGATACTTTAATAGAATCATCTCTCTGTATTGTGGCTTTAATTTTAATAACACTTTTTGAACTTCTGAACGCTGTTCTTTCTGTAATATTATTTCTTCTGGTAAATCCTTAGATAACAAAGCTATTTGTTCTTGGTTTAAATCAAGTTCCTCTCGTTTAAGTTTTCTGTATTGGTCATGGTGAAAATTTAACGCTACACGTATTAACCAACTCCGGGTCTTAGATATATCTATTGAATCGTAGTAAAGAAGAAATCGATAGGCTGATTCTTGAACAATATCTTCAGCATCTTCATGTGAGACTCCTAATTTACGTAGATAACGATAAACAATATTAAGTTCGGCATTTAATTCTTTAATTTTCTTCGAATTGTTCATCGCTGTCCTCCCGTAAATAAGACGTACAAGATAGAAAAAAGTTAACACTTTATTTAAATTTATTTTCACTTCTTATCAACTATTTGTTTTCTTAATGAACTACCATGAAAATAGACTTCTGGAATTTAGGGGAAAAGGCAATACTTAAGAAGACGCAGCTCATTGTTTTTTTAAAAAGGGGAGAGCGCCT
>NZ_JBIWES010000053.1:0-3298 GCF_044762665.1 Peribacillus sp. NPDC096622
TGAACCGCCGTATACCGAACGGTATGTACGGTGGTGTGAGAGGTCGGAGGCTAGGCACCTCCTCCTACTCGATTTTATGGAACTATCGGGGCAGGATAGTTGATAAGAGGTATTTTCAAATAGGTAAAAATATTACTTTTTAGATAATTAAGTTGTTTAGTTTTGTTTTAAAAATTCAGTACCCTCTTGTGATGGGAGGTTATTAAAGTTGTCTACTTTAAACAATATTTTAGGAATAATAAAGCTATTTATTTTCGGAAAAAGAATCATATATCTTAGTACCAATTCATAAAAAGTTAAAATTTAATTCATCTAAGTGTATACATCTAATATCAATCATTCGTTGTATAAGTATAGGGAGGACAAAAGATGAAAAAAGAAAATGTATTAACCTCCTTTCTTATCAATTTAGGAGAGGAAGTGTTCAAGCTATTACTAGCGAGAGGAGCAAGAAAAGAAGATGCAGAAGATATAATTCAAAACACCTACTACAAAATTTACACGCTATTGGATAAATTAACAGAGAGCAATATACGTCCTTGGTTTTTTAGAGTATCACTTAATCAATATATTGATTTGAAAAGGAAAAAGGAGCAGCAGAACATTTACTTAACTAAGGAAATTTATTCAAAGCTATCACATATCGATTGCGATTTTGATACGGTTTTAAATAAAGATGAGATTTTTAATTTATTAAAAGACATAAAAAAAGAATACAAAGAAATTATCTTTTTAAAGTATTACTATGATTTTTCATATGAAGAAATTGCAACTATTTTGGATATTCAAGTAGACAGTGTAAAGCAAAAATTATATCGTGCACGTAAATTTATTCACTCAAAAATAGGAGGACAACATTGATGGAATCTTCGTTAAATGATGCTTTAAAAAAGGCTAAGCGAAAACATCTACTAAAAATTATCATCACTTCAATTATTGTAGTACTAATTCTCTTACCTATCTTTTATAAAACAGGCAACTACTTTGCAGCGAAAAGCTCTACAAGACTTCACGAAAAGCTTTTTTTACATAATGCCATTGCTGAACCTAATATTCATATCGACTCTCAAGTAACAAGTAATTCATCGATGTTTGGGGGTAACATTATTACAAACCGTTCTAAGAATATTAATGGTTATGTAGTTCAATGGAGCACTCTTACAAGTTCATATGATTGGTTACGAGTCAATATTGACACGAACGAGTTAGTACCAGGATTTCATTGGTCTGATACAGAGTTCTATGAGTATGATAAACAGACCAAGAGTAAATCAGCAACATTTTATCATCCATCCATAAAAAAATACTATGATGGTGTACAAAATGAATTAGGGGAAATTTCGGAAATGGAGAACCACGTTGCAGAAGTTGCCATTTCCTTTGATAAACCATACACGTTACAGGAAATACAAGCAAAAATCCCTGATACTTTAAACATCGTATGGTTATATATGGCTTCTCCAATTAGGGATGAAAGCAAGGGGCCAGCTGGTATGCCAGTTTATGGGTTTGAACTTTCCGACAACCCTAAAGAATTATATTCAAGCTTTGTCGATGGTCTTAAAGAGTATGATTCAAAGGGGAATGATGAAACAATTCAAGAATTTTTAAAGGTAAATAAAAATAAGAAGTTCGGTGAAGTGAAAATTTTAGGGGTAATGCTCACTGGAAAAACAAACAATTTCAAAGCCTTAGAGAATCAAGATTTTATCCGCGGTGCTTCAGTAGGTGCCACTGCACAAATCGTTCCTTATATTAAACCTGAAAAATAATATGCAAGAGATCAAATAAAAATTATGTTCTTAATTAACTAAATGGAGAAAGTTTAAGCTTAAGACTGCTAATGAGATTTGATCTATTTTAATACATACAAAACACAGTTTGTGAATAGGTGTACTTAAACTAACGGGTGCGTTAGTTCTTTAGAGAGCTGTGTGAACAGTTCTTTTTTTTATGCAACTTAAGGGGGAAGATAATTCAATAATTAAAAAACATATTTACTATAATTTGGTAAAATTGATTGAAGGAGAAGGGTGGTGAATCATGAAAAAATATTTAGGTGTTATTTCGTTTGCTTTAATTATCTTGGTTATTTGCTTCTTTGCTGGAAATATAACACAAGTAATTGATCCTGGGGTAACAACTTTTCGTGTATTGATGATATGTGGAATCATTATATCTTTCTCTTTCTCTTTTCTCAGTGAGAAAGGACTATGGAGAAAATTAGCTTTAGGTCTTAGTATATTTGTTGGTTTCGTTTACTTTATGGCCGTCGAATTAATGAGAATAATATTCCAGGGTAATGGATTTTAAATTGTTTATTCAACAAACAGGTGCTTTACTTCATTACCAGGAGCTGATCAGCAGCTCCTTATGCAACAAACGGGGCAGGTTAGTTGAACAAGGGTAATTCATAATATGTATAGAATATGTAGAGTATAGGTTCATTTGAAGGAAATGAGGTGGCTATCATAAAGAAAATTCTTAGTTTATTGTTTTTGTTTGTATTGTTTATTGGTGTAGTTGCTTGTAACAAGGATGTGGCCAAGGAAGACGTGGCGAAAGAGGCTGATATAGAAAAATTCGTTAAAGGTTACAGTACGGAACGATATAACGTTAAAGACCCCTCTAATCCTCCGTCTTCAGATGAAATTGCAAACAAGGTTAAAGAATATTTATCAAAAGATGAATATGATGCTCAAATAGCTAACCGTTATTATTCAATACCATCAATAGTAGCCAAGGAAGTTAATAAAAGTATTGAGGTACAAAACCTTAACCTTGAAGAACAAAGTAAAAATGATGATGATAGTACAATTGATTATAAATACACTATAAAATTTAAGCTTTATGACGAGGAGTCATCTAAAGTTTATGATAAAGAAGGAGAGCTAACTATCTCTACTAAAGATAATGAATTAAAAATCACTCGTGATTGGAGTAGAGGGGTGAAAATTGACGGTTTAGATGGTGGACTTTAATAAGAGCTTATATTACTACCATGAAAATAAGTTTCTTTAAAAATGAAAAATGACAAAACTTAAGAAGACCCTCCTCAATCGTTAAAAAAGAGGAGCGCTTTAATTAGTTAGTCTATGGGTTGACTGGATTAAGGTCACTATCAGTATTGACACTTCCTAACCATTTTCATTCTTTGTGGTGAATCGCCGATTTTTGCGATTCATGGATGGCTAACGGGTGCTTTCGTATTATAAGGTCGACCAGTAAAAATTACTGGTTGACCTTTTTTAAATAGAATCTATTATATCAGTAGCCAGGGTAGGACGTACGGGTGCGT
>NZ_JBIWES010000054.1:0-1949 GCF_044762665.1 Peribacillus sp. NPDC096622
ATTGGAAGGTTATTTGGCATGCACAAATTTAGTATAGCATGAAATATTTTAAGTTTTAATTGAAAAATGTTGACTAACTATTAGCTGGTTTAGTTGCATAAAGAAAAATGCTGCCTTAAAGACAGCTCTGATCTTCAGCTAACGCCACCAGTTAGTTCAACAAGGAATATTTTTTAAATGATCAAATATTAAGAGTGTGTAAATTTATTGTTAGAATTTAAAATTAAACATTTTTAACAATTATACTTCAATATAGATAATCGATATTGCCATATAGTGTTGATAGTCAGTAGGTAAAACATTGGAATTATACAGATACATATCTTACATCTCTTTAAAGAACACCCTATCTTCGGTCTTTGGATTCTCGAAGAACTTAAAGAACACGGATATAACATCAGTTCGGGTACTTTATATCCGATTCTTCACACAATGGAATCTGATGAACTTTTAGTAAAAGGAGAACGAAACGCCGATGGGAAAATAAGGAAGTGTTATTATTCGACAATTGAAAAAGGATATGGAAGCTAGAAAGAAAGCTTATGAACTTTTTTAAAGACATTAAAGAATAGGAGGAATAATGAAGTGGATCAAAACAAAACAAACAGAAGTTTTAAGTCACTATTTGAAATACTATTTGTTTCAACAAAGCTTGGTTTAACATCGTTTGGTGGACCAATAGCACATTTAGGTTACTTTCAGAATGAGTATGTTAGAAGAAGAAAATGGGTGGATGAAAAAAGCTATGCTGATTTAGTTGCTTTGTGTCAATTCTTGCCTGGTCCAGCTAGCAGTCAGGTTGGAATTGGAGTCGGAGTTATGCGGGGAGGCATCATCGGTGGAATTTTAGCTTTCCTTGGTTTTACAATGCCTTCGGTGATAGCATTAATAATATTAGCATTATTTCTCCAAGGAATGGATGTTTCAAATGCAGGCTGGATACACGGATTAAAAATAGTAGCCGTAGCCATAGTTGCACACGCCATTTTGGGGATGTCAAAAAATTTAACTCCAGATATAAAGAGAAAAACAGTTGCATTAATAGCCTTGATTGGGACCTTGATGTGGCAGACTGCCTATGTGCAAGTAGGTATTATCATACTGGCCGCATTAATTGGTTTTCTAATTTATAAACAACACGACGAAAGTTATGAATCTAACATTCATTTTCCGATTTCGCGGGGTGTTGGATTTGTTAGTTTAGCATTATTTTTCGGGTTACTTTTTCTACTTCCAATTTTACGGGAAGTTACTTCATCAAATTGGATTGCTTTGTTTGATAGCTTTTATCGGTCTGGTTCTTTAGTGTTTGGTGGTGGACACGTAGTCTTGCCTTTGCTTGAACGTGAATTTGTCCCTACTGGATGGCTAGACAAAGAAACATTTCTTGCTGGATATGGTGCAACACAAGCTGTTCCAGGACCATTATTTACGTTTGCAGCGTACATTGGTGCCGTGATAAATGGATGGCAAGGTGGCTTATTAGCAACAATTGCTATTTTCTTACCTGCATTTCTCCTTATTTTAGGGACATTGCCATTTTGGGACACATTACGCCGTAATCCTAAAGTAAAAGGGGCATTAATGGGAGTAAATGCAGCAGTTGTAGGCATCTTAATTGCGGCATTTTATAATCCCATTTGGACCAGCTCCATCATAGCTCCTATAGACTTTGCTTTTGCTGCGATCTTATTCAGTATGCTTGTGTACTGGAAATTGCCGCCTTGGGTTATAGTAATAACCGGAGCTATTGGTGGCTCACTTATGACGTTAATATGAATCGAGGTATGTTATTAATTTATCGTTCCTTCTTTTATTGTCACATTTTTATCCATTTCTTGATGAACTAAACTGCCTCTATAAACATTGATGTATCAACGATTTGCACCACTCGGTGTATTAGGGAAATTATTTTTTCATTCTACTTTTAAACAGAGTATTGAAATTCT
>NZ_JBIWES010000055.1:0-1891 GCF_044762665.1 Peribacillus sp. NPDC096622
GTGCGCCCGGCATGGGTGCAATCTATAGGGTGAAAGTCCCGAACCATGAAGGCAGTAGTAGTGGTTAGCTTAATGCAAGGGTGTCTACGGTGACGTGGAATCTGAAGGAAGCAAGCGGCAAACCTCCGGTCTGAGGAACACGAACTTCATATAAGGCTAGGTATCATTGGATGAGTTTGCGAAACAAAACAAAGTCCTTACTGCCGAAGGTGGTACAGAGTAAATGAAGCAGATAGATGGAGGGAAAGATTGCTCTCTTACCCGGGGAGGTCTGATGACAGCCAAGTACACTTGGTAACCTGTCCAGTGATGGACAGCTGAATCATCAGAAGTCAGCAGAGGTCATAGTACTTGTCTACTCGAGAAGATAAGGAAGGACCGAACAGATTAAGGAGGATGAATACTAGGCGTTCGTTATCTGCGAAGAAACAAACAATTCCTAACGGAACTTATTTGAAGGAAGAAGTGGTGAATACACGGGGAACTTCAAAAGGGTGGAGCAGATAAAGGCACAAATAGACCATTTATCCACGCAGGGAAAGGATATCAACGATGTTAATGGAACAGATACTAGAGAGGGAAAACTTAATACAGGCATTGAAGCGTGTAGAAAGAAATAAGGGAAGCCATGGTGTAGATGGAATGCCGGTTCAAAACCTGAGACCGCACCTCGCAACCGAATGGTACAACATGAAAACTGCCCTTTTACAGGGTACCTATCAACCGCAGCCCGTCCGTCGTATCGAAATCCCGAAACCAAACGGCGGAGTTCGGCTATTGGGTATTCCAACCGTTCTAGACCGTTTCATTCAACAAGCCATTGCCCAAATCTTGACCAAGATATATGACTCAACCTTTTCGGAGAATAGCTATGGATTTCGCCCTAACAAACAAGGGCACCAGGCGGTTCGAAAGGCAAAGTCCTATATAACCGAAGGCTATACATGGGTAGTGGATATGGACTTGGAGAAGTTCTTCGATAAAGTGAATCATGACAAGCTCATGGGAATGTTAGAGCGGAAAATTGAAGATAAACGAGTTCTCAAACTGATTCGTAAATTCCTTCAAGCAGGCATTATGATAGGCGGACTTTTTCATAAAAGTGAGGAGGGAACTCCGCAAGGAGGTCCGTTAAGTCCTATATTATCTAATATCATGTTAGACGATTTAGATAAAGAACTAGAGAAACGCAATCTTCGATTCGTAAGGTATGCGGATGACAGTACTATCTTTGTGAAGACACGAAAAGCCGCCAAACGTGCAATGGGAAATATCTCAAGCTTCATTGAAAATAAACTGAAGCTAAAGGTCAACTACGAGAAGTCGAAGTATGATCGCCCTTGGAACAGAACGTTTCTCGGTTTTAGTTTTACGAAGTCAAAGAAGAACCCGAAGGTTCTACTGGCTAAACAAACGGTGAAGAGAGTAAAGAAACGAATCAGGGAAATGACCTCGAGAAAATTACCGATACCCATGAAACTCCGAATAAATAAGTTAAAGCAATACCTTAGAGGTTGGATGGGGTATTTCTCCCTCATTGATACTCCGAACGTATTGAAGAATTTAGATTCATGGATGCGAAGAAGACTCAGGATGTGCCTATGGAAGCAATGGAAATTGCCAAGAACGAGGGTGAGGAAACTCAAAGGATTAGGCGTCCCATTTGGAAAAGCATATGAATGGGGAAATAGCAGAAAGGGTTATTGGCGCATAGCGCATAGTCCTATTCTAGACAAAACCCTTAATAAAGTTTATTGGCTCCATCATGGGTTAGTAAATCTATATGAACGATATACAAAACTACGTCAGACTTAAACTGAACCGCCGTATACCGAACGGTATGTACGGTGGTGTGAGAGGTCGGAGGCTAGGCACCTCCTCCTACTCGATT
>NZ_JBIWES010000056.1:0-1800 GCF_044762665.1 Peribacillus sp. NPDC096622
CATTGGAAGGTTATTTGGCATGCACAAATTTAGTATAGCATGAAATATTTTAAGTTTTAATTGAAAAATGTTGACTAACTATTAGCTGGTTTAGTGCCATAAGAAAAGAGCTGCCTTAAAAGACAGCTCTAATCTTCAGTTAACGCAACCGTTAGGTCAATAACAAAGCTTACCACTATGGTTGATGAGGTGTATTTTTATTTTGGTTTTATTCTCCCCTTACATATTCAGGATTAAATTCGAATGGCATAATATCTGTTTTTTTGTAAGTGACGGGTTTTTCATTCGGCATCGTTATAGTAATTTCAGTTTTTTCCTTGTTCATTTCTAACGTTAGAAATGAAGTCCTATTTGAATCTTCACTATAAATTATAGCAGTTAGCTTATTTCCGGTTGATTCGGTTAACTGTAAATGCTTTACGACTTTCTCTTTTCCCTTTTTCGGAATTTTTTGCAGTATATACTTAGCAGATCCTGTGATGTCGCTGCTACCATTAATCATTATGTAGTATTCACCATTTGTCCAACCGCCCGTCATATGATACCTTGGTGCATCGTAAGAAGGCTCTATGTTCTGTTGGGTGGAATCTTGAACCTCGTTTTGTTGAGGAGTATCCACTAATTCATTTTTAAAGTCTAGTTCATTGTCACATGCAGCAAGGATTCCTATAACCAGGAGTCCTACAGTGACTTTTTTAAAATTAAACAAAGGTATGTCCTCCTAAAAGATGAATGTAAATTTCAAACGATTAAATTATCCACCCTAACATTGAGTGTTGAAGACAATAACCTAAATATAACACCATAATAAACCAATTTCTTATACAACTATCCTGCCCCGATAGTTCCATAAAGAAAAAGCTGCCTTAAAGACAACTCTGATCGTCAGCTAAAGCACCTGTTTGTTAAATAAAATTTATATTATAGTTCCTTTATCGTTATCAAACAAACTTGAATTCCCAGAATTTAAATTTTGTAATATTTCGATCTGAAATTTATCGGCTATTTTAAACGTAAATTTATAAATGAAGTATCCAAGAATAACACCTAATACATTACAAATTACGTCATCAATATCAACTGTTCTTCCCCGACCACCTGCTATTAGTTCAATAAATTGTATAGATTCTATACTAATTGATATAACAAATCCGAATAGAACAATATTTTTAAAACCCTTAAATTTATTCCATATTATCGGTGATAATACACCCAAAGGCATCAATAATAATATATTTCCACCCACATTTCTAATAATTAGACTAATCATAAACACGGTATCACCGTCATATGCAATACCTATTTGTTTAATATCGTTTATAATTCCAACAAATGGAATGAGATTTAAGCCAAACTTAATATTTTGCATATTAAAATCAATCCATAAAGCTAATGGAAACAGTGTAACGGAAACAACCATAAGTATGTATAAAACAAAAAGAAAATTAATAACTTCCCTTAACCAATATACTTGTTTTTGTTTTTTTAATTTAAACCCTATTAAAATACCTCTTCCAGCCAAATAACATATAACTCCAATTCCAATAAGTAAACTACCATTAATCAAATACACTCCATCAACCCTTCCTTCCAGCTCAAACAAACCCTTATTTTACCATAAAATATACCTTTGTTGGAATTTAATTCTGTTCGTTCACCAATAAAACCAAGATTTTATTGCGTTTCTTAATGAACTATCCTGCCCCGTTAGTCATAATGAACGAAAACGGCTCCCATCGCTTAACGTAGATTGCACTTGGTCATAATGTTACTACCAAAAATAAAAAACCAAGTGTAGAG
>NZ_JBIWES010000057.1:0-1589 GCF_044762665.1 Peribacillus sp. NPDC096622
CACAAAATTCTTCAAGATGCTAATATCAAGCTAACATCCGTTCTATCAGACATTTTTGGTGTATCGGGACGCCGTATCCTTGAAGCGATTCTAAATGGTGAAAAAATAGAGACCGATGGTCTTCGAAAAATGGTTGATTGGCGAACAAAAGCAAGTATTACTGACATTACCAGTGCAATTAATGGCCGTATTCGCCGTCATCATCGTGATATGTTGCGTTTCCATTGGGAGCATATGGGTTATTTAGAACAAACCATAGTAGAATTAGAAAAACAAATCGATCAACTCCTGTCCCCCTAAAGGAAGTAGAATTATTGGATGGTATACCTGGTGTGAACAAAGCTGCGGCAGCTACATTTATTGCGGAGATGGGTATTGATATGTCCGTATTTAAGTCAGCTAAACACCTTGCCTCTTGGGCTGGTGTGAGTCCTGGAAATTACGAAAGTGCCGGTAAAAAAAAACGAGTAAAACCACACAAGGAAATAAAGCTTTAAAAACGATGGCCGTAGAATGTGTATTAGCGACATCAAGGCAAAATAATCGAATTGCTTCACATCGAAAAAGGATTACTAAACGGCAAGGAAAAATGAAGGGACGAATCGCTTCTGCCCATTTACTATTAACGATTACTTACAACATCTTAAAAACAGGAGAACCTTATCATGAACTAGGCTCAAATTACCTTGAAGAGAAACAAAATAACAAAGAATTAAAAATGATCGAATACCTAAAAAAGAAAGGCTATACAATCGATCCAGCTGAACAACAAACTGCATAACCAGTTAAATAACGAAATAGTACATTTACCCCCATCAAAAAAATGAGAATATGGAGGGTTTATTTTAGCATGGCTTTTTTACTATTGTGTTTTCATACAAAAGAGCTGCCTTAAAATTAGCTCCGATCTTCAGCTAACGCATCCGTTACTTAAAGAAGAAATTTGCAATTAGGATCATATTAGTTTTTTTTCAGATGATTCTTTGTATTTTTTCTGTTCTTCCCTAACAAAGACAATAGCTTCTTCAACAGTAGTTAGATTGATTTCGTTCCAACTTTTACCCATTTCTTTAACCAAGGAGTGTACCAGTCCCATTCTACTGACCACCATAACATAATGCAGTAAAACGATTATCACTTCATCTTTCAGTCCCAATTCTTGCAAATCCTTAATTAACTTTACATCTTCTTCTGTAATAGTACCTTTAGGTTCTTTAATAAAATCAATCGGTGTCGTTGTTTTTACTTGATTTACATACCATTCATCGTAAGTCATTCCTGTTTTATCTTTAAATTCTTCTTCTTGCTTTGCGTTCCATTCCTGAATAGTCATTCCATGTATCTCTTTAAATCTATCTTCTGCTGTCTTACCTTGTATAATTTTACCCTTTGTTTTATTTAATAGTTTCTTCTTTTTCGTCATCCTTTTCTCCTTATTTTCATTTAATTTCCATTTTATCACACCTTCAATATTTCTCTGCTTATGGAACTAAACTCCCTCAATTAACTAAACACAATCTCACGATTGCTCTAGAATTCACCGGATTTCATAGTCATATCATTAACCATTATCATTGTAAGCTCGGCAT
>NZ_JBIWES010000058.1:0-1582 GCF_044762665.1 Peribacillus sp. NPDC096622
TTCGTATTATAAGGTCGACCAGTAAAAATTACTGGTTGACCTTTTTTAAATAGAATCTATTATATCAGTAGCCAGGGTAGGACGTACGGGTGCGTGGGACTTGATCCCGTGAAGTAAACTGTCTGCCCCCTACTTGTAGAAACATGTTTGAGGCTGGTTGGGACGTAGATCTCGTATAACAAGCGAAGCTATGACACTACATCGAGGACTAGGGTACTGGTTAGTAAGTAGAGGAGGAAAAAACAATGAACCCAGTAATTGGTCTGGATGTGGCAAAAGGAGAGAGCCAAGTACAGGCATTTTTAGACCAATCTAAACCGTATGGGAAGAGCTTTTCAATGAAGCATACCAAGGAGGAATTAGATCAATTTTTAGACTTTCTAAAAGAAGTTGAAGAGGTGGCAGGGCATATGCCTATGGTCATTTTAGAATCTACAGGGCATTACCATTCTCCCGTTATTCAATACTTGGAGGAACAAGGGATTCTATATATCTTACTAAATCCGATTATTTCTTATCAGGCAAAGAAGTCCAGTTTACGGAAGGTAAAAACGGACGTAATCGATGCGTACCAGTTGTGTGTGCTGTATTACAAGGAGGATTTTGAACCTCATAAAATTAGAGGAATTCAGCTTTTAGACCTTCGTAATTTGTCAAGACAACAGGAAATCGTAACGAATATGTATGTGGAGGCTAAACTTCAGTTTCACACCATTTTAGATCAAGTGTTTCCTGAATACCGGAAGGTTTTTGGGGATCTATATTCGAAAGTTTCTTTATTTATGTTAAAGGAATATCCTACATCAGAGGCGGTATTAACGGCCGGAGAAAGTAGACTAGCAGAGAGTGTAATAGAGTTCTGTCCTAGCCGATCGGGTGAATGGGCATGGGAAAAAGCAAAAAAAATAATGGATTCCGCATCTCGAAATCCATTTCAAAAAAATGTGTATGAAAGTCACGTAATCAATCTTCGTATGTATATTGAGTTGCTTTTTCATTACCAGGGACATCTTTCTGATTTGGAAGATCGTATAGTGTCCCTGGCAAATGAAATGGAAGAATATAAAATCATCCAATCGATTCCCGGTATCGGAGAAAAAATCGCAGCCACGATTATCTCTGAAATTGGTGAAATCGATCGGTTTAATCACCCGAAAAAACTGGTTGCCTTCGCTGGAGTGGATCCAAGTGTTCACTCATCGGGTAAGTTTACGGCAACCATTAATCGTATAACCAAAAGGGGTTCGAGCAGACTACGTCATTCTCTGTATCTTGCCGTACTATGCGGCATAAGAAGTTCAAGGAACAAAAAGCTTAAAGCGTTCTATGATAAGAAAAAATCAGAAGGAAAACCTGCGAAAGTGTCAATCGTTGCCTGTATGAATAAGTTGCTTCAATGGATTTATGCTTTATTAAGCAGAAAAGAAACGTTCCTAGATTTAGCCTAATTAACGGTTTTGTGAAACAGAGAAAAATCCTTCCAAAAGGGTTTTGGAGGGTTATTTGGCATGGCCAAAAATAGTATATCATAAGGGAAATGAAAATATTAGAGAAAGATATTGACATCCTATTAGCTGGTTTA
>NZ_JBIWES010000059.1:0-1552 GCF_044762665.1 Peribacillus sp. NPDC096622
ATTTACCCATAAGTCTAATTAAAAGGGTTGTGAAATCCTGCGAATAAGTGAGCATTCGAGAGATATTCGCATCAAACTGAGGGAGTTCAACAAGGTATTTTAAAATGTTAACCGAATAAAGGTGTATCAGGAGATTTCAAAGAAGTGGGTGTCGAAATGCTGCAACAGATTAAAATACAGAATTGGTTATTAGAAGTTTATATTGATAAGACCCGAGAATTTTATAACAAAGGTATAGAGGTATGTAGTTGTCTATACTGCAACAATTTTGTGGCAGCTTGTAAGTATATAGATACTTCCGTAGCAAATGTATTCAGTACACTAGGAATTATTCCTACTAAACCAGGACATCTCTCTAATTATCCTACAAATGAATGCGGAATACGTGCATACATAGGTATTTATCATTTAGTTGGCAAAGTGTTAGAAGGGGAATTGTGTACAATGTCTACCTGGAATGATACTAATACAGTGCGTATAAAGAACTTCACAATAGGTTTTTCTTACGACCTAGAGTTTGTGCCAGAATGCTTCCCTAATCCTGTCGTTCAGTTGGAATTTGGGGCTGATATCCCTTGGGTACTTGATGAAAAGCCAGATGAATGTTAAGTAAAAATGGAGTCATTTTTAACTAACGGGTGCGTTAGCTGAAGTTCAAAGCTCTCTTTAAGGTAGCATTTTCTTATGCAGCTACCGGGACAGGTTTGTTAAGGATTGAAACTTTATAAATTTAGAAATCGTATAAAAGAGAGTAATACGGGTAGGAAACGATAACGATAAGGGATGATAAACAATGGAAACTTGTAGCAAATGCGGCAACGAACTTACGAGAGCCTATATTTCTGGAATTCAAGGAGAATTTCAGATAAATAAAGAACCAAGAGGTTTTTTCACGGATAGTCAAATTTACAGCAAAGTATCTCCTTATGTTTGTTCTAACTGTGGGTATTTAGAGTTCTATGTAGAACACCCTGACAAATTTAAATAATTAAAAAGTAATAAAAGGGATTTCTACTTCTTGTAAAAGACTCAAAGTTACTGCAGTAAATTTTCCTTATGATTTAACGGGTGCTTTACTTCAATAAGAGAGTTGCTTTGGCAGCTCTTTTTGTTATGGAATTATCGGGGCAGAATAGTTAAACAAAGATTGAGACCTTGCTGATGGATTAATTTATGAAGTAAAGGAGTGTCAAACTATTTATTGCAACAAGAATTGAGTGATTGGGAGTTAGACAGATGAAAAATAAAAAAAGAAAAAAAGAAAAGCAGAACGGCTTTTTTAAAGAAATCCTAATTGAGCTTAGGGATTCAATCTTTTTTGAAGTGGCTTGGAACATCTTAATGTTTATACCAAGAATGATGATTCGCTTAATAAAGAACATTTGGTGAAGTGGTTAGTCAGAATAGAGCAATAACGGTGCTTTAGCTGAAGATCAGAGCTGTCTTTAAGGCAGATCTTTCTTTATGGAACTATCGGGGCAGCATTCCTGTTAGAAGGATGTTCGGGGTCTTGAAAGAAAAAGAGCCCTCTTGTATGATGCATGAGTGTCAA
>NZ_JBIWES010000060.1:0-1496 GCF_044762665.1 Peribacillus sp. NPDC096622
TGAACTACCATGAAAATAGACTTCTGGAATTTAGGGGAAAAGGCAATACTTAAGAAGACGCAGCTCATTGTTTTTTTAAAAAGGGGAGAGCGCCTAATTTACTGATTTATTGTAGGTAAGTGGACTGAATTAAGATGCTTCAGGTTCTTGTAATGTAACTGTGTATCCTAAACTTTCAAGTCTTCTTAGTGAATGCCGAAAAATTGATTGTTGTCTCTGTTTATCAAAGTAGTCTTCGCCTAAGTCTACATACATTTCTTTTCGAGTTAAGAGATAATAGGAGATACGTAACATGGCATGAGCGACTACTATTCCTGCTCGTTTCTTACCTTTTCGTGATGCTGTACGCCTATACAGTGCTCCGAGATAGTTTTTAGATCCTCTTACAGAATGAGCTGCTTCTGTTAATGCTGATCTCAAATACTTGTTTCCTTTTTTTGTTTTAGTCGATTTTCTTTTTCCCGCACTTTCGTTATGCCCAGGAACTAGTCCTGCCCAAGAACACATATGAGCTGCACTTGGAAACTGTTTCTTAATATCAGTCCCAATTTCAGATAAAATTTGCTCAGCCATTCTTGTAGCTATACCAGGAATAGAGTCTAATCGTTCCACATCTTCTTGATAGGAGCTTACTCTTTCCTCGACCTCTTGGTCGAGCATCTCGATTTGTTCAGTTAAAAAATCAATATGCTTTAAAATGGTTTTTAACATGAGGCGTTGATGCGAATTGATATAACCTTTAAGGGCGAGTTCTAGTTCATCTTTCTTCTTTTTCATTGTGCGTCGAGCAAAGTTTGCTAGTTTTTCAGGATCTTCTTCACCTTCGGCAATTGCGTTAAGCATGTCTCGAGCCGAAACACCCATAACGTCTGAAACGACAGAGCCTAGCTTAATATTTGCGCCCTCTAACACTTTTTGGATTCGATTATGTTGTCTAGCACGTTCTTCAATGATACTTCTACGGTACCGAACTAATTCACGTAGTTCCCGTTGATTTCGATCTGGAATGTAACTAGCTTTTAGAAGTCCATGACGAAGAAGTTTGGCAATCCATTCTGCATCTTTAACATCTGTTTTACGCCCTGGCACTGCTTTCATATGTTGAGCATTCACAACTAAAAACTCAATCTCTTCAGCTTCTAATAAATTAACAATAGGTTTCCAATATACACTGGTACTCTCCATGGCAACATGAGTACAGTTATTCTTTTTAATCCAATCCACTAACTGTATTAGAAAAACAGTTTTTGTTGAAAACGTTTGAATCTCCTTTCCTTCTGGTGTCATAATACATGCAGTAATATTGTCCTTATGGACATCCATACCACATGCTTTTTCAATGACTACTTCCATTGAAAACATCCTTTCTACGGCTCTCAATACAATTGGAGGCTGGTGCAAAAACCAGAATAGGATTAATCTACCATGTGTGCTTCCCGTAAGGGAGCGACAGTCAGTGGTGCACCTTGGTCGTTGGAGTCAGACTAACGGATGGG
>NZ_JBIWES010000061.1:0-1336 GCF_044762665.1 Peribacillus sp. NPDC096622
CGTTAGTCATAATGAACGAAAACGGCTCCCATCGCTTAACGTAGATTGCACTTGGTCATAATGTTACTACCAAAAATAAAAAACCAAGTGTAGAGCTACACACGAAAAGGAGCCTATATTATGAAGGATGTTCAAAAATTTGTTGGTTTAGACGTATCTAAAGATTCAATTGCTGTTGCGATTGCTGATTCTGGTCGTGGTGAACCTAGATTTCATGGAACTATTCAAAATAAACCAGAGGATATTCGCAAATTGATGAAAAAGTTAGGGAAGCCTGAAAGCCTATTAGTATGTTATGAAGCAGGATCTTCTGGGTATGGAATTTATCGATTTCTTCTATCTATGGACATTGATTGTATGGTTGTCGCGCCCTCCCTTATTCCAAAGCGATCGGGCGATCGTGTGAAAACAGATAAAAGAGATTCTATTAGATTAGCTCAGCTACTTCGCGCTGGAGAGCTTACTTCTGTATGGGTTCCAGATGAAGATCATGAAGCATTGAGAGACTTAATTCGTGCTCGTCATGATGCTCGTGAGGATTTACAAAGTTCTCGCCAGAGACTTGTTCACTTCTTACTTCGCCATGGAATACGTCCTCCGCAGGGAGTTAGAAATTGGTCCGTAAAACATCGTGAATGGTTAAAACGATTAACATTTGAAAGAGCTTCTCAACGTATTGTTTTTCAAGAATATCTTCATGCAATCAATGAGGTTGAAGATCGTATGAAACGAATCGAAGCTCAGATCCATGAAGAAGCCCTTCAAAGTGAACATGCTCCGGTAATTCAAGCTCTTCAAACATTAAGAGGAGTCGCAGAAGTCACAGCTGTTACTTTGGTAGCTGAAATTGGACAGTTTTCTCGCTTTTCAAACCCAAGACAACTGATGTCCTATGCTGGACTTGTTCCAAAGGAATACTCGAGTGGGTCTAGTCGTTGGCAAGGTTCCATTACGAAAACCGGAAACTCCCAAATTCGTCGTTCCATAGTAGAAGTTTGTTGGTCTTATCGCCATCGACCATCTCTTAAAGGTGAATTGCTTAAACGTCAAGAAGGTCAAGATCCAGAGGCAAAACGTATTGCTTGGAAAGCTCAACACCGTCTTCATATGAAATATCATCGCATCTCTGCTAAAGGAAAAGGTGGAAAAGTAGCTGTTGTTGCAGTAGCCAGAGAATTACTTGGTTTTATTTGGGCTATCGGTTGTGCCATTGAGGATAAGCAAGTAAGTGTATCGAATGTTGCTTAAGTAGATTGAAAGTAAGATTATGTAATAAATGATTTTATCGAATCATAATTTTGTGATTTAGAATTGAAGATTTGGCTCGAAGGCAAAC
>NZ_JBIWES010000062.1:0-1233 GCF_044762665.1 Peribacillus sp. NPDC096622
TATTCATGAAGCTGTTTAAACCCCTCGTTGTGACGAATGAGTGGTACTATTACTTTGAAAAGAATATATCTAAGTCGCTTTCTTCCCCGTTTGGAAATATGTTTTTGTCCCTTATGTTGACCAGATGAGTTTTCCCGTAATGTTAATCCCGCTAGTTTAATCAATTGGCGTGGATTTTCATAAAGTGAAAAGCTTCCAACTTCTGAAAGCAAATCAACAATGGTTGCATCTCCTAATCCAGGAACTGAAGCCAGCAGCTCATATTCCATAGTTGTTTGGGCCATTTCGGATAATTGACTATTCACAGATTCAATTTCGTTTTCTAGTAAGCGATATTGACGCAGGAGCGTGGCAATTTCATGTCGGGCCATCTGTGTCCCTTCTGTCAGTCCAATGGAGTTCGTCGCTGCTTCAATGAGTAGCTTTGCTTTTGGTAGCTGTGGGGCTCTCATTCCCTTTACCTTACGGTAAAGAAAGACAAGCTCCTCAGCACTTTTTCCATCGATATCCTGTGGCAACGGAGTCATTTCCAATGTAGCTAGAGCCATCTTTCCGAAAGCCGGATAGACTTGAGTAAACTCGGGAAAATAACGATCAAGCCAACGAATGATTCGGTTTTTAATACTCGCTAAATCTTCCGTTAACTTTGAACGAAGAGTAGATCCGATACGAAGTTCTGCTTCTACTTCTTTTAATAAACGTGGATAGCTAAAACGCCCATCTTTCAATAAACGAGCGATGACTAATGCATCTTTTTTATCGTTCTTTGTCGGTAAATTATCGTCCAGTTCCTTCGATCGTTTGACATGCATTGGATTCACCATGACTAGTGGTATGCCGTAATGATCTAAAAAATTAGCTAAGTTCATCCAGTAGTGGCCTGTTGGCTCGATTCCCACAATTACTTCTGTTTTCTTAGCTTCCTTCATCGTTTGACGAATCTTTTCATACAGGTGTTCAAAGCCCTCTTTTGATTGATGTACTGCGAAGGCTTTTTCTATCACGCGCCCTCGTTCATCAACAAAACAAGCGTAATGAACACGCTTGGCAATATCCATACCAACAACGAGTGTATTTTCAGTAACTTGATTAATTTTTTCATTCCATTTAAACTGCATAGAGAAGTCCTCCTTGTTTGATGCTGGGTCAATGGTCGTTGACACTCATGCATCATACAAGAGGGCTCTTTTTCTTTCAAGACCCCGAACATCCTTCTAACAGGAATGCTGCCCC
>NZ_JBIWES010000063.1:0-1075 GCF_044762665.1 Peribacillus sp. NPDC096622
CTGCCCCGTTAGTGCCATAAGAAAAAGGCTGCCTTAGCAACCTCTCTTATTGAAGTAAGGCACCTGTTAGTTCAAAAGATTTAGTTAGATTTGTTATTATAGCAATCTTCACAAATTAGTTTTCCTTCATTTTGCAAATAAGCTTTTATTTCAGTCATACCTTTTCGCTCTGGGTAACGCATCTTTATGAAAACTACATCATTCCCTTTTATTTCTTTATCACATTCAGAACATTTTGGTATTACTTTAAACATTTATATCCCCCCAAAAGCAATCTGTTATTAAATACTACGGATAACTATGCTAAAAGTTTCTTCTGCAACTATCCTGCCCCTTAAGTTCCATAAGGAAAGAGCTGCCTTTAAAGACAGCAACGATCTTCAACTAACGCACCCGATAGTTGAACAAGACTTCTCTTTTTTACACATTATTTTCGAACTGTGCACTTCCCAATTCCATTATTCTCTACCCGAGGTACAAAAAATCCCCAATTATACTTAGGTGAATTTTTTTATTAAGAGATTTCCTTATCATCGTCGAAACCAATTTCTATTATGGCAAGTAGCAATGCAATAATAATCTCTGTTTTCAAGGAGAGTGTAATACTTTTCATAAACTCATCCACTGCGAACAGGACTAACCAGTTCGATGTGCCTTCAAAACTGATTCGGATAAAAAATACTTTTATTTTCCCTGTTATATTTCGGACAGACAGCTTGAAAATGGCTTTGGAAAACAATTCGACAATGATTCCTAAAATAAAGAAACTGACAACAAAACCAATCAATGACCAGATAGATTCATATTGAACGCCGAGCAGTTCAAAAACCCCTGCCAGTCCAAAGAAATAAAGCCCCAATACAAAGCCCACTACCAGGATAATGAGAAATGCTACTCCGGTAACTGTTGCCATCTTTTCTTTTATATTCATATCACGAAATGAATCATTGTTATTTTCTGGCATAGTTCTGTTTCTCCTCGTTAGATCTTTTACTTCTGAAACCCTAACTTATTTTACCAATAACTAATCTTTTTAGAAACATTGACCATTCGACTACACTACGCTTGTTGAACT
>NZ_JBIWES010000064.1:0-1071 GCF_044762665.1 Peribacillus sp. NPDC096622
ATGTTTGACTTGCTCATTTGCTTTTTTGATAGTGTGTGCTCACTTAAAATTTAACGTTGGCGCTTTGTTTTGTTCAGTTTTCAAAGAGCAATTTGACTCTTCTTAAAGAATCAACTTTCATATCATAACATAGCCGAATCGGCTTGTCAAGTTTTTTTGGTGGAGCCTAGCGGGATCGAACCGCTGACCTCCTGCGTGCAAGGCAGGCGCTCTCCCAGCTGAGCTAAGGCCCCAAAAAATAATGGTCGGGAAGACAGGATTCGAACCTGCGACCCCTTGGTCCCAAACCAAGTGCTCTACCAAGCTGAGCTACTTCCCGAAAAAACATGGTGCGCCCGGCGGGAGTCGAACCTACAACCTTCTGATTCGTAGTCAGATGCTCTATCCAATTGAGCTACGGGCGCATATTAAGATGGTGCCGAGGACCGGAATCGAACCGGTACGGTAGTCACCTACCGCAGGATTTTAAGTCCTGTGCGTCTGCCAGTTCCGCCACCCCGGCATAAATAAATAGTGGAGCGGAAGACGGGATTCGAACCCGCGACCCCAACCTTGGCAAGGTTGTATTCTACCACTGAACTACTTCCGCGAACATGCGGGTGAAGGGACTTGAACCCCCACGCCTTGCGGCGCCAGATCCTAAGTCTGGTGCGTCTGCCAATTCCGCCACACCCGCATAATAAAATGGTGAGCCATGAAGGATTCGAACCTTCGACCCTCTGATTAAAAGTCAGATGCTCTACCAACTGAGCTAATGGCTCATATAAACTATTTATATATGCTATATCAAGCTTGTATGAAAATGGTGCCGGCAAGAGGACTTGAACCCCCAACCTACTGATTACAAGTCAGTTGCTCTACCAGTTGAGCTACACCGGCAAGTGTAAAAATGGTGGAGGATGACGGGATCGAACCGCCGACCCTCTGCTTGTAAGGCAGATGCTCTCCCAGCTGAGCTAATCCTCCATATATGAATGCTTGGCGGCGTCCTACTCTCACAGGGGGAAACCCCCAACTACCATCGGCGCTGAAGAGCTTAACTGCCGTGTTCGGAATGGGAACGGGTGTGAC